>NZ_CP063373.1:8469696-9214392 GCF_015160855.1 Streptomyces ferrugineus
CTCGGCTACGACGCCGCGTTCGACTACCACGACGGCCCGGTCCTGGACCGGCTGCGGGAGCTGGCCCCCGACGGCATCGACGTCTTCTTCGACACGGTCGGCGGCGAGCAGTTCGAGGCGGCCGTCCAGGCCGCGGCGCCGGGCGCCCGCTTCGCGCTCTGCGGCGCGCTGTCGGGTCAGGTCGGCGACGCCGAGGGGGCGTTCCCGCGTCTCGACGTGATGACCGCCATCGTCAAGCAGCTCGTCATCCGCCCGTTCGCGACATACCACACGCCCGAGCAGATCTGGGCGTGGAACTCGCACTTCGCGCAGTGGCTCGGCGAGGGCCGGTTCGTGCTGCCGCAGACCCTGGTGGAAGGCGGCCTGGAGGCGGCGCCGCAGGCCCTGATCGACCTGCTCAAGGGCAAGTACACCGGAAACGTCGTGGTGAAGCTGTCGTGAGCGGGTCCGGCAGGCACTTCGCGTTCTTCAACATCCCGGCGACCGGTCACCTCGTCCCCACGCTCGGCGTGGTGGAGGAGCTGGTCCGCCGGGGCCACCGGGTGACGTACGCGGCGACCGAGGCGTACGCGGACCTGGTCGCCTCCACGGGGGCGACCGTGCTGCCGTACACCTCCTCCATCGACCCGCAGACGATCGTGCCCGCGGGCGCCGAGGACTGGCTCGCCCGGGTGCTGCTCGGCAATGTGCGCGAGGGGGCCGCGACGGCCCCGGTGTTCGAGGAGCACTTCCGCGGCGACCTGCCGGACCTGCTGGCGTACGACATCTCGGTGCAGTTCCTCGGCGGGGTGCTGACCCGCAAGTGGGACCGCCCCGGGGTGAAGTTCTACTCCGTGTCGCCGACGAACCGGAGCATCCCCCGGGAGGCCGTCGGGCCGGCGTACGACCGGATCGAGGCCGAGCTGCGCGAGTTCGCGTCGGCGCACGGTGTGCCGGACGTGTCCTTCGACGAACTGGTCGACGACCCGCGGGCGTTGAACCTGGTGTCCGTGCCGCGCGCCTTCCAGTACCGGCAGGAGACCTTCGAGGCGGACCGGTTCGCCTTCGTCGGGCCGTGTCTGCGCGAGGGCGATCTGGCGGGCGGCTGGGAGCCGCCGGCCAGCGGCCGTCCCGTGGTGCTGATCTCGCTGGGCACGAGTTTCAACGCCCAGCCGGAGTTCTTCCGGATGTGCGTGGCGGCGTTCGAGGGCCTGCCGTGGCACACGGTCCTGATCACCGGTCCCGGGGTGGACCGGGCGGCGCTCGGCCCGCTCCCGGAGCACGTCGAGGTGCACCCGTGGCTGCCGTTGCAGGCGGTCCTCGCGCACACCGCTGTCTTCGTCTGCCACGGCGGCTGGGGCACGGTGATGCAGTCGCTGTACGCGGACACGCCGATGGTGGTGGTGCCGCAGGTCGGCGAGACCGACCAACTGGCCCACCAGCTCGTCGAGCTGAACCTGGGCCGGGTGCTGCCCCGTGACGAGGTCACGGCCGCGCTGCTGCGGGACGCGGTGGCCGCGGTGGACGGCGACCAGGCGGTCCGCGAGAGCGTCACCCGCATGGGCAAGCACGTCCGGGACGCGGGCGGCGCGATGCGCGCGGCGGACGCGATGCTCGCCCATCTGGACCGGCATGAGCACCGGCACGAACGCGGCGGTGCGGCGGCGGCCTGACGACCGCCCGCACGGCCACCGCGAAGGGCCGGGCTCCCGCCGGGGGCCCGGCCCTTCGCCCGGTCGCGGGCCCGCGCGAGGGTCTCAGACGAGCCCGGCCACGAACATCCCGCGGCCGTTCTGGACGCCGGGGACGTAGGTCACGTCGAAGCCGGCCGCGTGGAAGGCCGACTCGTACTGGGCGCGGGTGAAGAGCGTCGCGCGGTGCGTCTCGGTGAAGTGCCGGATCCCCCGCTCGCGCTCCGCGACCACGTAGTGGACCTCCATCCGGGAGGCGTCCCCGTCGCGCACGGTGTGCGAGACGCGGGCGATGCGGCGGGCGCCCGACTCCACCACGTCGGCGGCGACATGGCCCGGCAGGAAGGTCTCCGGGAACCACCACGGCTCGACGGCGACCGCGCCGCCCGGGGCCAGGTGGCGGGCGAAGCAGCGCAGGGCGGAGGTCAGTTCGGCCGCCGTCGACAGGTAGCCGACGGACGCGAACAGGCAGGTGACGACGGAGTAGGTACGGCCCAGGTCGAAGTCGCGCATGTCGGCGACGGACAACGGCACCCCGGGCAGCCGGCGGCGGGCGGCCTCCAGCATGGCGGCGGAGAGGTCGACGCCCTCCACCCGGTCGAAGTGGCGGCCGAACACCTCCAGGTGCGCACCGGTGCCGCAGGCGACGTCGAGCAGGGAGCCGGTGTCCTTCGTCCGGGTCCGGATGAGGTCGAGGACGGTCCGCGCCTCGGTCGGGAAGTCCTTCCCGCGCGCGCTGTGGGTCAGGTCGTAGATCTCCGCCGCATCGGCGCCGTACATGGGATCACCTCGAATGGCCGTCGGGCACGGCGACTTGCCGCGTCCGCCAGCGTCCGGCGGCCCGGTCGACCGGGACTCGATCGGCACTCGGCCCGGGCGTGGCAGGCTGACCGACGGGCCCCGCCGTCCGCACGGCCGGACCCGCTTCCGTTCGCTCACGAGGAGGAATCGCGCAGATGGCCGCCAGCAAGCAGCCCGCAGCCCCGACGGCGTCCTGGCCCGGCGTGTGCGCCCGGCGGCTGGCCCGGCACAGCCTGGACACGCCGGCGCCCGCCGCGCGGATGGCGGAGGTCGTCGCCGCCATGGGCGGGGCGCACGCGCAGGTGATGTCGGCGGCCGAGCTGTCGGTCGGGCTGCGCACGGCGGGCACGACCCGCGCGGACGTGCGGCGCGCGCTGTGGGAGGACCGCACCCTGGTCAAGACGTTCGGGCCGCGCGGCACCGTGCACCTGCTGCCCGCGGCCGAACTCCCGCTGTGGACGGGGGCGCTGGCCGCGGTCCCGGCGGCGGGCGGCGGGCTTCCGCGGGCGGCCCGGCTGGACGCGGCGCAGACCGAGGCCGTGGTCGAGGCGGTCGCGGACGCGCTGCGGGTGGCGGAACCGCCGACCGTCGACGAGCTGAGCGAGGCGGTGATCGAGCGGCTGGGCGACTGGGCCGCCGACCCGGTCGTGCCCGGCTTCACCGGCATGTGGCCGCGCTGGCGGCAGGCCCTGCACACCGCCGGTCACCGCGGGGCGCTGTGCTTCGGCCCGGGCCGCGGCCGGAAGGTCACCTACACCAGCCCGGACCGCTGGCTGCCCGGATTCACGCCCATGGACCCGGACAAGGCCCTCGCCGAAGTCGCCCGGCGCTATCTGCGCTCCTACGGACCGGCGAACGCCCAGCACTTCGCGCAGTGGCTGAGCGCGCCGCGCCGCTGGGCCGCCGACCTGTTCGGCTCGCTCGGCGACGGACTGCGGCCGGTGGCGGGCCCGTCGGGCGACGGCAGCACGGTGTACGAGCTGGCCGACGAGGGCCCGCACGAGCCGGCGTCCGCCCCCGGCGGACTGCGGCTGCTGCCGTACTTCGACGCGTACACGGTGGGCAGCCACCCCCGGGAGCTGGTCTATCCGGGCGTCGCCGCCGAGCGGGCGCTGTCCAACGGCCAGGCGGGCACGGTGCAGGTGCTCACCGTGGACGGGGTGGTGGCCGGGGTCTGGCACCAGAAGCGCTCCGGGCGCAAGGTCGCGCTCACCGTGGAGGCGTTCGGCACCCTCACCCCGGCCCAGCTCGCCCAGGTGGAGGAGCAGGCGGCGCGGGTCGGGGAGATCCTGGAGGCGGTCCCCGCGCTGACGCTGGGTCCGGTGGACACCGGCAAGCACCTGTGAGTCCAGCGGTGGTCGAGCCGCGTTCCAACGCCCCGTTGGACAGTGGCCCCATGACCACCTACGTATGGGACTACCTGCCCGAGTACGAGAGCGAGCGCGCCGACCTCCTGGACGCGGTCGACACCGTCTTCAGCTCCGGGCGGCTCGTCCTGGGCAAGAGTGTGCGCGGCTTCGAGGAGGAGTTCGCCGCCTATCACGGCGTGGCCCACTGCGTCGGCGTCGACAACGGCACCAACGCCGTGAAGCTGGGCCTGCAGGCCCTCGGTGTCGGCCCGGGCGACGAGGTGATCACGGTGTCCAACACCGCGGCGCCCACCGTCCTGGCGATCGACGGGACGGGCGCGACGCCCGTGTTCGTCGACGTCCGCGAGGAGGACTTCCTCATGGACACCGCGCGGTTGGAGGCGGCGGTCACCCCGCGCACCAAGGCGATCCTGCCCGTCCATCTGTACGGCCAGTGCGTGGACATGGCGGCCGTCGAGGCGGTCGCGGCCCGCCACGGGCTGCGGGTCCTGGAGGACTGCGCCCAGGCGCACGGCGCCCGCCACCACGGCCGCCCGGCCGGCGCGCTGTCGGACGCGGCCGCGTTCTCCTTCTACCCGACGAAGGTCCTCGGCGCCTACGGCGACGGCGGCGCGGTCCTCACGGCCGACGAGGAGACCGAGCGCAGGCTGCGGCGGCTGCGCTACTACGGCATGGAGGAGCGTTACTACGTCGTCGGGACCCCGGGGCACAACAGCCGGCTCGACGAGGTCCAGGCGGAGATCCTGCGCCGCAAGCTGACCCGCCTCGACGCCTACGTCGCCGGCCGCCGTGCCGTCGCCGCCCGTTACGAGGAGGGCCTGGGCGACCTCGCGGAGCTCGTCCTGCCGCGGACCGGCGCGGGCAACGAGCACGTCTACTACGTGTACGTGGTGCGCCACCCCCGCCGGGACGCCGTCCTGGAGGCGCTGAAGCCGCACGGCATCCATCTGAACATCAGCTACCCGTGGCCGGTCCACACGATGACCGGCTTCCGCCACCTCGGCGTGCCGGCGGGCTCCCTGCCGGTGACGGAGAGGCTGGCCGGGGAGATCTTCTCGCTGCCCATGTACCCCTCGCTCCCCCGTGACGTGCAGGACCGCACGATCGAGGCGCTGCGCGAGGTCCTGGCCTCGGTGTGACGGCCACGTGGGAAGGGGGGCACCGGGACGGTGCCCCCCTTCGGCGTGCGTTCAGGCGGCGACGGCGGAATCTCCGGTCTGCTTCCGATGGGCCTCCCAGTACGCGCGGACCGCGTCCGTGAGCGAGTGCCGCGGGCGCCACCCCAGCAGGTCCAGCGCCGGCCCCGGGTCCACGCGCATCCAGTCGGCCGCCCCGGGCGCGCCGCGCTCGGTGACCCGTGCCCGGACCCCGCTGACGGCGATCAGCAGGTCGACCAGCTCCCGCACCGGGACGGCCTCGCCCCGGCCGATGTCCACGACCGCGCCGGCCGCCGGGACGTGGCGGTCCGTGGCGCGGACGACGGCGTCGGCGACGTCCCGCACGTCCACGTAGTCGCGGTGGGCGCGCAGCGGGGACAGCTCGACGCTCACCGGCCCGGTGCCCGGCGCCGCGGCCGCGAGCCGTGCGGCGACCCGGCCGAGCAGGCTCACGGCGGGCGTGCCCGGCCCGGCGACGTTGGCGACGCGCAGCACGAGCGCGTCCACGTCGCCCGCCCTGTGCGCGGCGAGGACCGCCTCGGTGGCGGCGAGCTTGGCCCGCCCGTACTCGGTGTCCGGCCGGGCCGGGCCGCGGGCCGTCGTGCCGGCGGGCACGGGGCCGTACTCCAGGACGGAGCCGAGGTGAACGAGCCTCGGCCGGACCGCGGCCCGGCCGAGGGCGGCGAGCAGGCGCAGGGTCGGGGCGACGATCGCGGGGGCCATCTCGGCGTCGGTGCGGCCCCAGATGCTGCCCACGCAGTTGACCACGGTGTGCGGCCGCTCGGAGTCCAGCAGATGGGCGAGCGCCTGGCCCGCGTCGTCCGACCCCAGGTCGAGGCGGATCGCCCGTACCCCGGGCGCGGCCCCGTCCTGCGGGCCCCGCGCGGCGGACAGCGCCCGCTGCCCGCGCGCGGTCAGGGCGGCGCACACCTCCCGGCCGACGAACCCGCTGCCCCCTAGCACCAGAACCCCGCCGGTGGCCGGGCCGCTCATGCCGCGGCCCCCACCCACTCGGGCCGGCCGGCCGCGAGCCGGAGCCGGGGGACGGCCGGTCCGGCGGCGGACTCGCGGGCGAGGACCGAGCCGTGGACGCCGCCGACGTGCCGGATCCCGGTGCCCGGCAGCAGGATCGCGTCGGCGATGCCGGCGGCCTCGACGACGCACCCGGCCCCGATGGCCGTATGGGGGCCGATGTGGCTGTCGCGGACGACCGCGCCCGCGCCGATGACGACCGGACCGGTGACCCGGGAGCGCTCCACGACGGCCCCTTCCTCGATCACTACCTCGCCGATGATCTCGCTGGCGTCGTCGGCCCGCCCGGCGAGGCGCCGCCGCAGTCCGTTCAGCAGCTCCCGGTTGCAGTCCAGGAGGTCGCCGACGCGGCCGGTGTCCCTCCAGAACCCGGAGTGGACGCTGGCCCGGACCTCGTGCCCGGCGTCGACGAGCCACTGCACGGCGTCGGTGATCTCGCGCTCGCCGCGGGCACTGGGCGGGACGGCGGCGACGGCCTCGTGGATCGCCGGGGTGAAGAAGTACACGCCGACCGCGGCGAGGTCGGTGGCCGGATGACGCGGCTTCTCCACGAGCCGGGTCACCCGGCCGTCCAGGTCCGTCTCGACGACGCCGAAGGCCCGTGGGTCGGCGACCTTCTGCACCACGATCCGGGCCGCGGTGGGCGCGGCGGCGAACTCCCGGGCGACGCCCGCCACTCCCTCGGTGAGCACGGTGTCGCCGAGGTAGAGCACGAAGTCGTCCTCGCCGAGGAACTCACGGGCGATCAGCACGCAGTGGGCCAGACCGAGCGGGGCCTCCTGCGGGATGTAGGTGACACGGGCGCCGAAGGCCGAGCCGTCGCCGAGCACCGCCTCGATCGCCTCCCGCCAGTCCCCGACGATCACGCCGATCTCCTCGATGCCCAGCTCGCGCAGGTTCTCCAGAACGTGGACCAGGACGGGTCGGCCCGCCACCGGGATGAGTTGCTTGGGCATGGTGTGGCTCAGCGGACGCAGGCGGGTGCCCGAACCGCCGCACAGAACCAGGGCTTTCATCGCTTCTCCCGTCGACTTCGGTCGCCTTCCGTGGCGTTCGGCCGGATTCAGGAGGGCCAACGTGACCGGACGGCCTCGAGCACGGGTCCAGCCCACCTGGACAGCGGGCCCGCCGAGCGGTACGCGCGCGCACGGCTCCACCCCGTCTCAAGGCCGCGTCGGCATGGTGGGGACCATGACCAGTGGCACGGACACCGCGCAGCCATCGCACTCACCCGCCGCCGGGGCGAGCATCCTCGGCGGCCCGGCACCCGCGTTTCTCACGCAGCGTCCCCGGTGGACGCCCGTGGACGCGCCGGGCCTGCCGCCCGGGCGGCTGGAACACGCCGAGATCGAGGCGCCCCTCGACTACGCGCATCCCGACGGGCCGCGGATCACCCTGGCCCTGAGCCGGATCCGCGCCACGGGCGGCCCGGGCCGGCGGCGCGGCATCCTGCTGTCGCTCAACGGCGGCCCGGGCGGCGACAACGGCATCGGCCGCGCTCTGCCCGCCCGGCTGGCCGCGGCCACCCCGCTGGGCGAGGCGTACGACCTCATCGGCTTCGACCCGCGCGGCACCGGCGGGTCGACCCGTCTGGAGGGCGAGGACAGCCCGGTCACGGTCCCCTTCGACTCCCGTCCCCCGGACGAGGTGTTCGACGCCCTCGCCGCCGACATGCGCGAGCGCGAGGAGGGCTGCCGCCGGGCGGGCGGCGCACTGCGACCGCACGTGTCCACCCGCAACAACGCCCGCGACATGGACCTGATCCGGGCCGTGCTGGGTGAGCGGCGACTGAGCTTCGTCGGCTGGGCGTACGGCACTCTGCTGGGCGCGGTGTACGGGACGATGTTCCCCGAGCGCCTGGACCGCAGCGTGCTGGACTCGTCCGTGCACCCCGACTGGGACTGGCGGGCCCAGTTCCGCTCCCAGGCGGAGGCGACCCGGGAGAACGTCGACGCCTGGGCCGAGTGGACCGGTGAGCGGCCGTCCGCCTTCGCCCTGGGCGCGGACGCGGCCGGTGTGATCGCCTCGGTCGAGCGGACCGCCGCGGCCCTCGGCGCGCTGACCGGCGGCCGGGCGCTGCGCACCTCCTTCGACATGGTCGTCGGCACCCTGGCGGCGGACCGGTCCCGATGGGACAAGCTCGCGGAACTCGTCGCCGCGCTGCTGGCCGCCGCGGGCTCGGACGACGCGCCGCGCGCCGGGGAACTGCTGGCCGGACAGGCGGAGTGGCGTCCGGGCAGGCCCGCGGGCACCCGGCGGGAGGCCGTGCTGGAGGCGGTCACCAGCGAGACCGACTGGCCGTCGGACCCCGCGCTCTACCACGCGGGCATGCGGGACTTCCGGGAGCGCTGCCCGTACGGCCTGGGCGTGATGCGGGCGCAGCCGTGGGTCGGGACGTTCCGTACGTTCACCCCGCCCGAGCCGCCGACCCGTGTCCGCGGCGGAGGCTTCCCGCCCGGGCTGGTGGTCCAGGCGGACGGCGATCCGCTGGACCACCACGAGGGCGGCCGGGCGATGGCGCGGCGGCTGGGCCACCGGCTGGTGCGGATCACCGACTCGGGCGCGCACGAGGTGTACGCGCTCGGCGGCAACGCGGCGGTGGACGCGCTCGTCAACCGCTATCTGCTGGACGGCGAGCTGCCGTCCGGCGCCGAGACTCGCGTGCCGGGCGTGCCGCGGCCTGCCGTGCCGACGGGCTGAACCGGACGGACACCGGGTCCCGCCCGTGGCGGCGGGGCCCCGACCACCGACGAACCACAGGGGAAGACATGCGCTGGGACAACATCTATCTCGCGGGCACCGGTTCCTACCTGCCCGAGCAGGTGCAGACGGCGGAGCAGGCCGTCGCCGAGGGCCTGGCGGACGCGGACGAGGTCGCGGCCCACGGCATACGCGCCGTGCGGGTCGCGACACCGGACGAGACCGGCCCGGTGATGGCCGCGCACGCGGGGCGCCGTGCGGTCGAGCGGTCGGGCCTGTCGACCGAGGACTTCGGTCTGCTGATCCACTCCTACGTGCTGCACCAGGGCCAGGAGATGTGGACCCCGGCGAGCTACGTCCAGCACGAGACCATCGGCGGCACCGCGCCGGCGGTGGAGGTGCTCCAGAACTCCAGCGGCGGACTGTTCTCCCTGGAGATGGCGGCCTCCCACCTCGCGGCACGTCCGCAGCCGGGCGCGGTGCTGATCACCACCGGGGACCAGCACCGGCTGCCCTACTTCGACCGCTGGAACTCCGACGACGCGCTGGCGCACGGCGACGGCGCGGGGGCGCTGGTCCTCAGCAACCAGGAAGGCTTCGCCCGGCTGCTGGCCACGGTCTCCTACGGGGACCCGTCGCTGGAGCCGTTCCTGCGCGGCACGCGGGGGTGGACGCCCGCGCCGTTCGCCGAGGGCAGGCCGATCGATCTGCGCGGCCGCATCCGTGACTTCATGGCCCAGGGCGAGGCCAACCTCGACATCATGGGCGAACGGATCGGATCGATGAGCGTCCGGGTGCTGGAGGACGCCCTCAAGGAGGCCGGCACGGACCTGCGGAGCGCGCGGTTCTTCGTCCACCCCAACATCAACCGGGCGACCGTGGAGTTCGCGTACCACGACGCGCTCGGGGTGAACCCGGACACCACCACCTACGAGTGGGCCCGGGACCTCGGGCACATGGGCGCGGGCGACCACCTGATCAGTCTGGACCACGTCGTCGCCGAACGCGGCCCGCGCAAGGGCGACCTGCTGATCGCGATGGGCGCGACGGCCGGGTTCGTCTGGACCGTCGCGGTGCTGGAGTTCCTCGTCGACCTGCCCGCACGGACCGCCTGACCCCCGAGATCCACCTGGAGAGGACACGACCGATGGCTGACACGGCCGCGAAGCAAGCCGCAGCGAAGAAGGAGAAGAAGAACAAGAAAGACAAGTTCGAGCATCTGAACGTGGAGGAGGGAACGCTCCGGCACGGCCTCCCCTACCGTGCGCTCGGCACCGGTGACGAACCGCTGGTGGTGCTGCGCTGGTTCACCGACAACCACACCAACCCCGAGGGGTGGGAGCGGGGCGTCGAGCTGAAGCAGCTCGCCCCGCTGGCCGAGCGCTACCGCGTCTACGCGGTCAACCGCGCGCCCGGCATGGCGCGGGGCACCACGATGGAGCAGGTCGCCGAGCAGCACGCGCAGGCGCTGACCGAGAAGTTCGGCGGCCCGGTCCACATCCTCGGCACCTCCTCCGGCGGCTCGGTCGCGATGCAGCTCGCCGCCGACCACCCGCAGGTCTTCAAGCGCATGGTCCTGGCGATGGCCGGTCACACCATGGGCGACGAGGCGCGTCAGGCGCAGCTCAAGTACGCGGAGGCCTCGGAGGCGGGGCGGCGCGCCCTGCACCACACCGCGCGGATCTCCTTCAAGAGCGCGGCCCTGGCCAAGGTGGTCGCGCCGCTGATGTGGCTGGTGGACCCGTTCGTACGGCCCAAGGACCCCTCGGACATGGTGGCCTTCGTGCGGGCCGAGGCGGCGTTCGACGTCCGGGACCGGCTCGCGGAGATCCGGGTGCCCACCCTGGTGATCGCGGGCGGCGCGGACCGGGCCTGCCCGCCCGAGGTGTGCCGCCGCACGGTGGAGGGCATGCCGGACGCCGAGCTGGTGGTGTACGACAAGGCCGGCCACATCGGCACGTTCAACAACCCGCGGTTCCCGAAGGACGTGCTGGCCTTCCTGGACACCGGCTCACCGGTCCGGGGCTGATCGATCCCCGCACTCCGCGGACCCGGCACGGCCGAGGCCCCCTGCGATCGCAGGGGGCCTCGGCCGTGGGCGCTCGCGTGGATCAGGCGCTCACGGGCTGCGTGGGGACGGACGACGCGGCGGCCGGCGCGGCCGTGAGCGCCGCCAGGGCGGCCGGCGTGGGCGCGTCGTACACCCGGCGGGCGGGCACCGAGGTGCCGGTCCGCCGACGGATCAGGGCGGTCAGCCGGGTGGCGAGCAGCGAGTGGCCGCCGAGCCGGAAGAAGTCGTCGTCGGGGCCGACCTCGGGCAGCTTCAGGACCTCGGCGAAGATCGCGCAGTACAGCGCCTCGGTCTCGGTGCGCGGCTCGGTCCGGGCCGCGGGCTCGCGGACGGGCGCGGGCAGGTTCTTCCGGTCGACCTTGCCGTTCGGGGAGAGCGGGAAGCTCTCCAGGCGTACGTACGCGGACGGCACGAGGTAGTCGGGCAGGTGGGCCAGGTGGGCGCGCAGGGCGGTCTCGTCGGCGCCGCCCACCGTGTACGCGACGAGCCGCGGCCCGGTGTGCTCGTCCACGCGCGCGACGACGGCGCACTGCGTGACCTCCGGGTGGCCGAGCAGGACCGCCTCGACCTCGCCCGGTTCGACGCGGAAGCCGCGGATCTTCACCTGGTCGTCGGCGCGGCCGAGGAACTCGAACACGCCGTCGGCGCGCCGGCGCACCAGGTCCCCCGACCGGTACATGACCGCCCCCGGCCCGCCGTACGGGTCCGGCACGAAGCGCTGGGCGGTCAGGTCGGGACGCCGCCAGTAGCCGCGCGCGACCTGCGCGCCCGCGAGGTACAGCTCGCCGGAGGTGCCGTCGGGCACCGGGCGCAGCCTCTCGTCGAGGACGTAGGAGCGGGTGGCGGTGACCTCGGTGCCGATCGGTACGGAGGAGGGCCAGTCGGCGGCGTCCGCGGACAGGGTGTGGGCGAGGACGACGTGGGTCTCGGCGGGGCCGTACTCGTTGTGCAGGCGGAAGGGGCTGCGGCGGCCGAAGTCCCGCAGCCCGCCGTCGACGTGGAGCGCCTCGCCGGCCTGGATCACGTCGGTGAGGTGCGGCAGTTCGCTGCCGTTCTCGGCGGCCGCGGCGACGAGGGCGTCCAGCACGGCCGTGGGGGCGAAGAGTTCGTTGACCCGGTGCCGCTCCAGCCAGGCGACGACCGCCTCGGGGTCGCGGCGGATGCCGTCCGGCGGGACCACCAGGGTGCGGCCGGAGACCAGCGTGGAGAGGATCTCCTGAACGGAGACGTCGAAGCCGATGGCGGCGAACTGGGCGGTGCGCACCCCCGGTCCGCCGGGGAGGGCCGCGCGCTGCCAGCGCAGCAGGTTGGTCAGCCCGGCGTCGTGCATGACGATCCCCTTGGGGACGCCGGTGGAACCGGACGTGAAGATCAGGTACGCGGCGCCCTCGGGGGTCAGCGGCCGTACGCGGTCGGCGTCGACGGGGTCGCGGTCCAGGCCCCCCTCGGCCTCCGCCTCGGCTTCCAGGGCGGCGAGGAGTTCCGCGTCGACCACGCAGGCGGGCCGGGCCAGGTCGAACATCAACTGGCGCCGCTGCTCGGGGTACTCGGTGTCCACCGGCATGTACGCGGCCCCGGACTTGAGGATCGCCAGCAGGCCGACGACGAGTTCGGCGGAGCGGGGCAGCAGCAGGGCGACGACGTCCTCGGGGCCGACGCCGCGGGCTGTGAGACGGTGCGCCACGCGGTTGGCACGGGCGTTGAGCGCGCGGTAGGTCAGTTCGGTGTCCTCGAAGACGAGGGCGGTCCGTCCGGGGTGCCGGGCCGCCTGCCGCTCGAACATCTCGGCGGCCGAGGCGGGCCGGTCCGGGCGGGCCGCCGCCTGCGTGTGCGCGGCGACCACGCTCAGCGGCCGCATGTCGGTCCACAGCTCCGTCGCCCGCTCCAGGCACTCGGCGTGCCCGCCGCGGTGGACGGTGTGCCATCCCGACGGCACGGTCAGCGGGGCGGGCCAGAGCGCGTGCCGGCCCTCGTCGTCGGCCAGCAGGAGAAACTGCCCGTCCCGGTTGTCGAATGGATTCACCGCGTACGCTCCTCGGAGAGACGGATTCCGGTCCGAATGCCGGTATATCCGGACCAAGGGTGCGTGAGCCGGCTCGACCGGCGCTCGAATTCCGCGCACGCGCAAGCGGAAGCGGAAGCGGGCGGACGGGCACCCGGGTCCGCCCGCACCGGTCCACTCACCCGCCGGGGTCAGCAGGCGGCGGGCCGCGCGCTCACCAACGTCACCTTGACCTTGGCCTCCGCCTCCGTCAGGAAGGTGTTGTTCGCGTCGTAGATCCTCGATATGCCGGAGCTGTTGAAGGTCCGCCCGCTCTGGCGGGCCTTCTGGTTGACGTCGACGTAGCCGACGGTGGTGCCGTCGCCCTCGAACAGCCGCTCCCGGACCCGGTAGTCGAAGGTGTTCGCGCCGGTGCGCTTCCAGGCGCCCTTGCCCTGGCCGCCGCCCTCGGGGCCACCGCCGGAGGACAGGCACATCACACCGTTGGCGTGGAACGACAGGGTCACGTTGCCCTTGCCCTCCGCGTGCTCCACCGTGCCCTGCCAGGTCCCCACCGGCGTCGCGTGGAAGTGGTGCCGGCCGCTCGTGGCGGCGGCCCCGGAACCCGCCGGGGCGACCAGGACGGCCACCGCCGCGAGGCCCACCGCCGGGGCGAGGATCCGGATCCCGTGTGTGCGTGTGCGCCGAGTCATGTGCGCTCAGTCCTCTCTGTGGTCATCGGCTTGCGAGACATGTGGATCAGGGGGCCGGTCGGCCCAGTTCGCGGCGGAACGCGCGCAGTTCGGCGGCCAGCACCTCCGGCCGCTCCAGGGCCGGGAAGTGGCCGCCGTCGGGAAGGTCCCGCCAGTAGCGCAGGTCGGTGAAGCGCTCCCGGGCCCAGGCGCGGGGCAGCCAGGCGTCCTTGGGGAAGACCGAGCAGCCGGTGGGGACGGCGGTCGGGGCCATCGGCTCCGACTCGAAGCTCTCCCAGAACAGCCGGGCGGACGCGGCGCCGGTGTTGCCGAACCAGTACATCGACACGATGTCCAGGAGCCGGTCGGCCGGCACCGCCTTCTCCAGGTCGCCGTCGTGGTCGGCCCACTCCCAGAACCGGTCGGTGATCCAGGCGAGCTGGGCGGCCGGCGAGTCGGCGAGGCCGTAGCCGAGCGCCTGGGGTCGGGTGGACTGGATCGCCGCGTAGCCGGAACGGTTCTTCCCGAAGCTCTGCATCCGGCCCATGGCCGCCCGGTCGCGCTCGTCCAGCTCCTCGAACGGGATCTGCCGCTCCGGGGGCCGGGCCAGCGGCATCGTCAGATGGATGCCCCGCAGGTGCGCGGCGTCCGTGCTCCCCAGCGCCGCCGACACCCAGGAGCCCCAGTCGCCGCCGTGGGCGATGTACCGGTCGTGGCCCAGGCGGGCCATCAACTCCGCCCAGGCCGCGGCGATCCGGCCGACCGTCCAGCCGGTCCCCGTGGGGGCGGGGCCGAGGCCGTGCCCCGGCAGGGAGGGGCACACGACGTGGAAGGCGTCGGCCGGGTCCTCGGGCTCGGTCAGCCGCGGGATCAGGTCGAGGAACTCGACGACGGAGCTGGGCCAGCCGTGCGTCAGCAGCAGCGGCACGGCGTCCGGGTGCGGCGAGCGCACGTGCAGGAAGTGGACCGGCAGTCCGTCGAGCTCGGTGGTGTACTGCGGGAAGGCGTTCAGCCTGCGTTCGGTCGCACGCCAGTCGTAGTCGTCGGCCCAGCGCCGGCACAGGCTGCGCACCTGGTCCAGGGGGGCGCCCTGGGACCAGTCGTCCACCGTCTCCCGGTCCGGCCAGCGCGTGCCGTGCAGCCGGTCGCGGAGATCGTCGAGGGCTGCTTGCGGGATGTCCGCCCGGTAGGGCTCGATGACTGAGCTCATCCCATGGCCTCCTCCGTGGCTTGTTCCGTCCGCGAGGCGTACGCGTTCGCGGTGGCGCAGACGCTAGGGCGGGGCCCTACAGCAGCGGTCGAGCGCGGTGAGAGGCCGCCGGGCAACACTCCGCGCCATGAATCGCATGAAGCAGACACAACAGAAGTGGCCGAAGTCGTACCCCACGGGCCGGACCGCGCGCCGGGCGGGAGGAGCACGCGCGCTCGTCGGTACGGCGCTCGCGTGCGCCCTGCTGTCGGCGCCGGCGGCGGGCACCGCGCAGGCCGCGCCCCGGGGCCCGGTCCCGGTGGGCAGTTGGAAGGCCACGGTGGTCCGCGAGGGCGCCACGTACGACGTGACCCTGTCCTTCGCCACGGACCGCTCGGTCTGCCTGGTCTCGCCCGCCGGGGCGAGCAAGGGCCGCTGGCACCACACCGGCCGGGACGCGTTCGACTACCGCATACGGGAGCTGTGGCACGACGCGGGCGGCGCGCTCGAGGGCTGGGTGGACATCGCCCAGTCGGCGAAACGGACCGGTGCCGCCTCCTTCGCGGGCTCGGGCACCTCGACCGTCCACGGCGCCGACGGCACGGTGGTGGACACGGTGCCGGTCGAGGTCACGGGCGTACGCACCGGTCCGCCGGACGGCTCCGCCTGCGGATGACGGGGACCGGCCCGCCGGACGGGTCCGCCTGCGGATGACGGGGTGCACGCGCGCCGGCCGGGCGCCCCGGGCCCCTCGGCATGCCCCGCCGGTCGTCAGGTCCGGGCCGGCGCGGGTGCGGTGCGTGGGACTGCCGGGGTCCGCCGAGAGTGTGTGCCGGGTGTCGGGGAGTCGGAGGGGGGACTCGGCACAGGCTTCAGGTCGTCCTCGGTGAGGCCCACCTCCGCCAGGACCTCGCGGGTGTGGGCGCCGACGGCCGGGGCGGGCTCCCGGACCGGCGGGGCGGGGGTGCGGCGAAAGCGCGGGACCGGCGCGGGCTGGACGACGCCGTCCGCCCCGACGTGCACGCCGCGCGCCCGGTGGTGGGGGTGGCGCTCCGCCTCCCGCAGGGTCAGCACGGGTGTCACGCAGGCCTCCGTACCCGCGAACACGGCCTCCCAGGCGTCCCGCGTGCGGGTGGCGAAGCGCGCGGCGAACCGCTCGCGCAACCGCGGCCAGGAGGCCCGTACCGCCCGGTCGGGGACCTCGTCCGGGTGCAGGTCGAGTCCGTCGAGCAGCGCGGCGTAGAAGCGGTCCTCCAGCGCTCCGACCGCCACGTACCGGCCGTCGGCGCAGGCGTAGACGTCGTAGAACGGGGCCCCGCCGTCGAGGACGTTGGTGCCGCGCTCCGGCTCCCACGCGCCGGCCGCGGTCATCCCGGCGAGCATGGCGAGCAGCGCGGCCGTCCCGTCGACGATCGCGGTGTCCACGACCTGCCCGCGGCCCGACCGCCCGCGCTCCTGGAGGGCGGCCAGGATGCCGAAGGCGAGCGGCAGCCCGCCGCCCGCGAAGTCGCCGAGGAGGTTGAGCGGCACGGCCGGCGGACCACCGGGCCGGCCGATCGCGTCCAGCGCACCGGTCAGCGCCAGGTAGTTGATGTCGTGTCCGGGCTCCTTCGCGAGCGGCCCGTCCTGCCCCCAGCCGGTCATCCGCCCGTACACCAGGCGCGGGTTGCGGGCGAGGCAGGCGGCCGGTCCGACACCGAGCCGCTCCGCGACCCCGGGCCGGTGGCCCTCGACGAGCACGTCCGCCCCTTCGACCAGGCGCAGCACGGCGTCCACGGCCGCCGGGTTCTTCAGGTCGAGGGCCACCGAGCGGCGCCCGCGGTCCAGCACCCGGTGCCAGGCGCCGAAGGCCCGGGCGGTGTCCGGACGGTCGACGCGGACGACGTCGGCCCCCAGGTCGGCGAGGAGCATGCAGGCGAACGGCGCGGGGCCGATCGCCGCGAGTTCCAGTACGCGCAGCCCGCTCAGCGGACCGCCGGTCTCGGGTGTCGTCTCCATGACCGGAGGCTAGGAACGCGGCCTGCACATGCCCTTGAGCGTGACTCCATCGAGGGCTGAGGGCGCGGGGCGAGACTGCCGCCCTCGCGGCCCATGCCGATCGAAGGGACTCACGACGATGACGACCAGCACCAGTCCGTCCGGCGCCGATTCCGAGACCGCGCCCCGGACCTTCCCGTACCAGCGCGGCTGCCCGTTCAGCATGCCCGCCGAGTACCCGGAGATGATCGACAGGGACGTCTCCCAGGTCACCCTGACCGGTTCGGGGCTGCGGATCTGGACGGTCACCGGCTATCACACGATCCGTCAGCTGCTCACCGACCCCCGGGTCAGCGCCTCGCGCAAGCACGACAACTTCCCCTTCTACTTCATCGCGCCGCCGGAGTTCCGCACGGAGACCTCCTTCATCGGCTACGACGGCGAGGCGCACACCAGGACCCGCCGCAAGGCGGCGCTCACCTTCACCAGCCGCCAGGTCAAGAAGCTGCGCCCGCGCATCGAGGAGATCGTCGACGAGCACATCGACCGGATGCTGGCGACCCCGCCGCCGGTGGACATGCACCACGCCTTCTCGCTGCCCGTCCCGATGACGGTGATCTGCGAACTCCTCGGCATACCCCACGACAAGCACGACTTCTTCATCAAGCACGGCACCGCCCTGCTCGGCGGGCACAGCAGCGCGGAGGAGCGCCAGGCCGCGATCGTCGAGGTCAACGCGTACGTCGACGACCTGATCCAGCTGAAGAAGCGGGAGCCCGGCGAGGACCTGCTCAGCCGTGCGATGGCCGACTACGAGGCATCCGGCGAGGAGTACACCGACCGCGACCTGTTCAACATGGTCCGGCTGCTGATGAACGGCGGCCATGAGACCACCGCCAGCCAGATCTCGCTGGGCACGGCCTGCCTGCTGGAAAACCCGGATCAGCTGGAGCAGTTGAAGGCGGACCCGGAGCTGGTCAGGCCCGCGGTCGAGGAACTCGTCCGGATCGCGACCATCGGCGACACGGCGGTGCCGCGGGTCGCGCTGGCGGACATCGAGATCGGCGGGCAGGTCATCCGCAAGGGCGACGGCATCCTGTGCCTGGGCCTCGCCGCCAACCGCGACCCGGAGGTCTTCCCCGAGCCGGAGAAGGTCATCCTCAGCCGCGGCAGCCGCAAACACCTCGGCTTCGGCCACGGCGTGCACCACTGCATCGGCGCCGATCTGGCCCGCCTGGAGCTGGAGATCGTCTGGAGCAAGCTCTTCCAGCGCATCCCGACGCTGCGGCTGGCCAAGCCGTTCGCGGAGATCCCCCGCAAGGAGGGCGCCGTGATCTACGGCCTCTGGGAGCTCCCGATCACCTGGTGACGCCCGCGCACAGGCAACGGACACAGGCAGCACGGTTCGAGGAGGACCCACCCATGCCCAAGATCACCTACCGGAGCCCCGACGGCACCGACACCGTCGTCGACGTCGCCTCCCCCGGCACCGTGATGCGCGGCGCGAAGCTCAACAACGTCGTCGGCATCGAGGCGCAGTGCGGCGGCTCGGCCCAGTGCGGCACCTGCCACGTCTACGTCGACGAGGCCAACACCCTGCCGCTGCCGCCCATGCACGAAGTGGAGGACGACGTCCTTTACGGCACGGCCAGTCCGCGCCGCGAGACCAGCCGGCTGAGCTGCCAGCTCCCCGTCACCGACGCCATGGACGGGCTGGTGGTGCATCTGCCGGAGGCGCAGTCCTGATGGCCGCGCCCTCGGTCGTCGTCGTCGGCGCCGGGCAGGGCGGCACCGAGACCGCCGCCGCCCTGCGCGGTCGGGGCTTCTCCGGCCGGATCACCCTGGTCGGCGCGGAGGACGCCCTCCCCTACCAGCGTCCGCCCCTGTCCAAGGGGTACCTCACCGGCGGCACTCCGGCCGACGAACTCCCCCTGCGGCCGCGGTCGTTCTTCGCGGCGCAGGACATCGAGCTGGTCACCGGCACCCCGGTCACCGCCATCGACCCGGACGGCATGCGGATCTCCCTCGCACAGGGCGGCGGTCGCCGCGTGAGTCTGCGCTACGACCACCTCGTCCTCGCCACCGGCGCGCGGCCCCGGGTGCTGCCGGTGCCCGGCGCCTCGCTGGCCGGCGTCCACACCCTCGGCGATCAGCGCGACGCCCTCGCGCTGCGCGCGGAACTGCGGCCCGGGGCGCATCTGCTGGTCGTCGGCGGCGGCTTCGTCGGGCTCGAACTCGCCTCCACGGCACGGCTGCTGGGCCTGGAGGTCACGGTCGTCGAGGCCGCGGCCAGGGTCATGGGGCGCTCCGCCAGCGCGGCCCTGGCCGAGCACCTGACCGCCGGGCACCGCGCCCACGGCGCCCGCGTCCTGACCCGGCGTGAGGTGGTGGCCCTGCGCGGCGACGACACGGGCCGGGTGCGGGTGGCCGAGCTGGACGGCGGGGAGCGGGTCCCGGCGGACGTCGTCGTGATGGGCGTCGGGGTCCTGCCGCGGACCGGACTCGCCGCGGACGCCGGACTGCCGGTCGGCGACGGCGTCCTCGTCGACCGGACGCTCAGGGCCGGCGATCCGGCTGTCCACGCGATCGGCGACTGCGCCCGCTTCCCGAGCCCGCACGCGGGGCGACCGCTGCGGCTGGAGTCGGTGCAGAACGCCTCGGACCAGGCCCGCTGCGTGGCCGCGGACATCTGCGGCGCCCCGGAGCCGTACACGGCGGTCCCGTGGTTCTGGACCGAGCAGTGCGGGCTGCGGGTGCAGATCGCGGGCAGCACCGCGGGCCACGACCGCACGGTGGTGTCCGGGGACGTGGCGGGCGGGCGCTTCTCGGTGTTCTGCTTCGCCGGGGAACGGCTGGTGGGCGTCGAGTCGGTGAACCGCCCGGCGGACCACATGATCACCCGCCGCCTGCTGGCCGAGGGCGGCGCCGCGCTGCCGTCCGCGGCGGAGGTGTCCCACCCGGACTTCGACCTCAGGAAGCACCGGCGGGCGCGCCAGCCGCAGTAGCGCGTCGCCGCACATCGCACTGCCGGAAGCCGGGCCGCCCCCGTGAGCGGTCCGGCTTCCGGTACGCGTTCCGGCGGGCGGGAGACGACGCGGACTCGACGGCCGTTCGAGGCACCTGCGCGACCCTGACCGCATGACTGCCACTGCGCGCACGGACCCCACCGCCGCACTCCCCGTCGGGGCGTGGTCGGCGCAGGTGCACCGCGAGACGGAGACGTCGGCGGCGGTGCTCCACTTCACCGGCGACGGACGGGTCTTCCTCGGCGACGGCGGCGCCGGGCACTGGGAGCCCACCGGGCCCGACGGCTTCACGTTCCGCGTGGCCGAGCCCCTCTTCGACGAGCGCGGGCCGGCGGCGGGCGACTGCGTCGGCTGGGTGGACATCGACCAACTCGCGGTGCTCGACGGCGACTCGTTCCGCAGCGAGGGTGTCTCCGTGGTCCGCGAGAGCGGCAGCGGACGCGTGCTGCGCACCAAGCGGGTCACCGTCACGGCGCGAAGGGCGATGAGGACGGCCCGCCCGGCGTGAGCGGGGCGGGCCGTGTGTCTGCGTCGGGGGACGACGTCAGGCGGGGACGTCCGATGGTCGTGCCGTCGGGACGGTCGGCGTCGACGGCGTCGCGTCGGCGGCATCCGCAGGCCTACCCGGGGAGCCCTCGCCACCCGCTGCCGCCTCCGCGGTCTCCGGGTCGATGGGCTCGATGTCCCGGAGCATCAGCACGACCAGTACGGCCGCCAGGACCACCAGCACCGCGCCGATGACCGCGTTGACGTGCAGCCCGTCCACGAAGGCCGCCCGCGCGGCGGCGACCAGGGCGGAGCCCGTCTCCGCCGGCAGGGCACCCGCCGCGCCGAGCGCCGCTCCCAGGGTGTCCCGCGCGGTCTCCGAGACCGCCTCGGGCACCCCGGCCGGCATGGCGTCCGCGAGCTGCGTCCGGTAGACGGCCGTACCGACGCTGCCGAGCACGGCGACGCCGATGGCCATCCCGAACTCCTGGTTGGTCTCGGAGAGCGCGGATGCGGCACCGGCCCGCTCGGGCGGCGCCGCACCCACGATCATGTCCACACCCAGGATCGACATGGGGCTGATGCCCAGGGCGAAGACGACGGTCCCGGCGGCCATGAGACCCAGGTCGTCGGAACCGTCCAGCAGGGTGAACATCAAGAAGCCCACCGCCGCGACCACCAGGCCGCCGCCCATGACGTAGGCCGGGCGGGACCGCTTGACCAGGGGCGGGGTCATGGCCGCCGCGGCGAGCATCGCCGCCGTCTGCGGCAGCGTCCACAGCCCCGCCTCGAACGGCGAGAGGCCCAGGACGAGTTGCATGTACTGGGAGAGGAAGAAGAACAGGCCGGACATCGCGAACAGCGAGAGCGTCAGCGTCAGCAGTGAGGCGCTGAACGCCCGGTCGGCGAAGAGCCGCAGGTCCAGCAGCGGGTCGGTCAACCGCCGCTGCCGCCGCACGAAGACGTACCCGAGCACCAGCCCCGCCGTCAGGACGAGCGCGGGCACGGGGGCGACGCCGTCCTTGGCCAGCTCCTTGACGCCGTACACCAGCGCGATCATCGCGGCCACCGACAGCGCCACGCTGCTCAGGTCCAGCCGGCCCGGCTCCGGGTCGCGGTACTCGGGCAGCAGCAGCGGGCCCACCGCCAGCAGGAGCACCATGGGCGGCACTCCGAGCAGGAACACCGAGCCCCACCAGAAGTGCTGCAGCAGGGCGCCTCCGACGAGCGGCCCCAGCGTCATGCCGACCGTGAAGCTGGACATCCACACGGCGATGGCGCCGGTGCGCTGGCGCGGGTCCTGGAACATGTTGCGGATCAGGGCCAGCGTGGAGGGCATCAGCGTCGCTCCGGCGATGCCCAGCAGGGCCCGGTTGGCGATGAGCATCTCCGCGCTCGTCGACCAGGCGGCGACCAGGGACGCGGCGCCGAACGCGGCGGCGCCGGCCAGCAGCAGGCGCCGGCGTCCGATCCGGTCGCCCAGCACGCCCATGGCGATCAGGAAGCCCGCGACGAGGAAGCCGTAGACGTCGAGGATCCACAGCAGTTGGGAGCTGCTGGGGGCCAGGTCGGCGCTGAGCTGCGGGACCGCCAGGTAGAGGACCGTGACGTCCATCGAGATCAGCAGGGTGGGCAGCGCCAGGACGGCGAGTCCGGTCCACTCCCGCCTGCCCGCCCTGGGGACGGGGGCGGTGGGCCGGGCGGGTTCGGTCATGAGGTTCCTCCGTACGGACTTCGGGGGTTCAGGGCCGGGCCCGCCGCACCGCTGCCGATGACCGAGAGCAGCGTGCGGGCCTGGACGTTGAGGTAGTAGCCGTGCCGGGCGAGCGAGCCGAGCTGGGCGGGGGTGGCCCACTGGTAGCCGGGCGGCGGTACGTCCGGGACCGGCCGGCGGTCGTCGTCGGCGGGCGCCTCGACGATCAGGTACCGGCTCTCCGCGTCGAGGAAGCGGCCGCCCTCCTCGGAGAGCACGGCCTCGTAGGCGATCCGGTCCGGTGTCGCGCCCAGCACCACGTCGAGGAAGGGCGGCCGGTCGGCGACGGAGAGCTGCGCGTGGTTCTCCGGCACGCACTGCACCGTCGGGGCGAGTTCCACCCCGTGGCACAGCCCGGCCTCGGCGCGCGCCTGCACGAGGACGTGCGGGACGCCGTGGAAGCGGCGGACGACGAAGGCGGCGACACCCCGGCCGACCGGCTCGATGAGCGGCTGCGTCCAGCCGGTGACCTCACGGCTGCCGGCCTCGACGGCCACGGCCATCACCCGGAAGAACCGCCCGTCATGGCGCTCCAGGTGCCAGGGGCCGCGGCGCCAGCCGTCCAGGCCGTCGAGCGGGACGCGCTCGGCCAGCACATACGCGGAGCGCTCGGCGGCGAACCAGGACAGCAGGTGCGTGTCCGACCGGACGGCGCCGCGGTCGGCCAGGTCCTCGGGGTGGGTGACGGGGGCGCCGGCCAGCACGGAACGGGCGTCCATGTTCACGAGGTTCTCGCGCCGCAGGAGTTCGCCGATCTGCCCGAGGGTGAGCCAGCGGAAGTCGTCGTGCGGGGCGATGTCGTCGAACACCTCGACGATCATGTTCCGGTTGCTCTTGCGGAAGAACCAGGCCCCGTGCTCGGACTGGAGGGCGTCGCAGAGCACGCGTCCGCCGGTCCGCTCGGGCTCCAGGAAGCGGTCGAGGTACGGCACGTCGGCGCCGCCGTGGACCTTGAGGTAGTTGCTGCGGGTGGCCTGGACGGTCGGCGACAGCTGCAGCAGGTTCGGGTTGCCGGGCTCCATCTTGGCCTGCATCAGGAAGTGCAGGACGCCGTCGAACTCCTTGGCCAGGATGCCGAGGACGCCGACCTCGGGCTGGTGGATGATCGGCTGCCGCCAGCTGCGGTAGGGCCCGCCGTCGACCCCGACGCGCAGCCCCTCGACGGTGAAGAACCGGCCACTGTCGTGGCCGAGGTTGCCGGTGCCGGGCCGGAAGGACCAGCCGCGCAGGTCGGCGAAGGGGATGCGCCGGACGGCGAAGTGGTGGGCGTTTCTGCGCTCTTCGAACCAGTCGGAGATCTCGTCGGTCCGCAGGAAGGCGCCCGATCCGGTGGCGGCGGCGGACCGGGCGAGGCGCTGGGCCAGGGCCGGCCCGGTGTCGGGGAACGGCGGGCCCGGCAGACTTCCCCCGGAAACCCCGGAAGTCCCGGACACTCCCGGGACGCCCGGGACGGCGGGCCCCGGGTGGACGGCGGTGGACATGGCGAGCTCCTATGGGTGGTCGGGCGGCTGAGGTGCGCCCGGCCCCGGCAGTGCCCGGCGGTCGGGGCCGGTCCCTGAGCGAGCGGGTCGGCGGCGGGGGCGCGCGGCCGCCGCGGCCGTACCCGTCACTCCTCCGCGGGGCCGAGGAGGGCGTTCGCGTGGCTCTTGGCCGCGGAGGTCTCGTACTGCAGCGCGACATGGCTGGTGGCCGACGTGATGTCGCGCCAGTGGCGCTGGAGCGCGTGGGTCTCGCCGAGGCCCCCGGTGCCCGCGAGGGCGACGAGCTGCCCGGCGGAGTCGCGCAGGAGTTCGGCGGCCGTGGTGGCGTTGCGTTCGGCGCGGGCCAGCAGGCCGCGGTCGAGCCGGTGCGAGTCTGCGGTGTCGGCGTTCTGCTCCACCAGGAGGCGGGCCGCGTCGATCCGGCCCGCCGCGCGCACGAGCTTCACCTCGCCCGCCGGGGTCCGGCGGCGCCCGGTGACGGTCGCGGCGGCCGCGTCCAGGGCGCCGAGCGCGGCACCGACGACCGGGGCCACGAACGGCAGCCCGGCGACGGCCTGGAGCGGCATGTTGTGCACGGGCCGGTCGGAGGAGCTGTTGCGGCCGGTGAGGAGTTCCTGCCGGTCGAACGAGAAGTGCTCGGCCACGAGGGCGTCCTCGACGGTCACGGTGTGGCTGCCGGTCGCCCGCATGCCGACGCTGTCCCAGGTGTTCTCCACGGTCCAGGTGCCCCACGGGAGGGCGAAGAACCGCATGGCGGGCGGCCCTTCGGCACCCGGGACGACGGCGCAGACGAGGACCCAGTCGGCGAGGTCGATGCCGCTGACGTATCCCCAGCGGCCGCTGAGCCGCCAGCCGCCGTCGACCTTCACGGCCCGCCCGGCGGGCATCAGGCCGGTGGCGATCACGGTGTCCGGGCTGTCGGCCCACACGGCCTCACGGCCCTCCCGCGGGAGGTGAGAGGCGATGCGGCCGGAGTAGGCGGCGAGCGAGGCGTACCAGGCGGTCGACGCGCAGCCCCGGGCCACGGTGACCACGGCCCGGGTCAGCTCGGCGAACGAGCCCTCGGCGCCGCCGTGTTCACGGCCGACGAAGTGGCGGGCGAACCCGGCGCCGCGGACGGCGTCCGCGACCTCGCGGGAGAGCTTGCGGGTGGTGTCGGCGTCGGCGGCGCACCGGGCGGCGAGGGCGCGTACGGCCTCGGCGGCGTCCGCCGTCCCGGTGTCCGGCTGCTGGTCGGCGGGCATCCTCGTGACCTCCTGGCTGAGGGAGCTGCGGGCGGGGCGTGCGGCTTTCGTGGGGGGGGCGGGCGTCGGGGCAGAGCGTGCGGCTGTCGTGACGGTGGGTGGGCGTCGGGGCAGGGCACCGGCCTCGGGTGCGGGACCACGCGACGGATTCCGGGGACGCTCTGCCGGGCCGGGGCCGGGGCCGAAGCCAGGAGCAGCAACGGCCCCCGGGGCCCTGATCAGAGCGCCCTGATCGGATCGCCTCGGTCAGATCGCCTTGGCGAACAGCTCCAGCGTCTCGCCGGGGCTCGGCCCGTCCAGGGCGCGGAAGATGCGGTCGGCTCCCTCGCCGTGGCGTTCCAGGGCCACGTGCGCGAGCTCGACGCGGGTGTGGGTGTCGTCGACGCGGATGAACTCGACCTCGATCCGGCTGGCCCGCTCATCGTCCGGGACGGACTGCCAGTTGGCGTCGATCCGCCAGGTCATGACGAGCCGCCGGCCCGGCTCCCACGCCAGGACCCTGCCCCAGTCGATGCGGTTCCCCTCGACGTCCCACTCGTAGTAGTGGCCGCCCACGCCCGGCTCGAAGGCCAGGCCGGCCCGCTCCTTCTTCAGCAGTACGTGGCTCGGCGGCCACCAGTCCATGGGGCGTTCGGTGAACACCGCGAAGCAGTGCTCGGGCGTGGCCGCCACGGTCACCGACTTCCTCACATCGGGGATCGTCTGCTGCTCGGGCACATGCCCTCCTCGGTCGGTCCGGTGCTGGACGTACCGACGCTCACCCATCGCGCTGGACCGCGCGTGGAACGCCGGTCGAGGGGCCGTGGCCCCACCGGTCCTCCGGCCGGGTCCGAGCGGCGCGCAAGGGGGCGGGTTCACGGTCGTCCCCACTACGGCGCCGAGCCATGAGCAGGGGAGAGAGATGACCACGGACCAGCTGACCGAGCAGGGTACGGACCAGGAACGCGCGACCGGTCACGTCGCGTTCGTCACCGGCGCGACCAGCGGGATCGGCCTCGCCGTGACCGAGCTGCTGGCCCGCCGCGGCGTGGCCGTCTTCGGGGTCGCCCGCGGCGAGGAGAGCGTGCGCGCCCTCGTCAAGCGGCTGCGCGGCGAGGGGCTTCGGATCGCCGGCACGGTGTGCGACGTGACCTCCGTCGAGCAGATCGGCGCGGCCGTCCGGGCGGCCGTGGCCACGTACGGCCGGATCGACATCCTGGTCAACAACGCGGGCCGGGGCGGCGGCGGGGTCACCGCCGAGATCGCCGACGGGCTGTGGGACGACGTGATCGAGACCAACCTGAACGCCACCTTCCGGGTCACCCGGGAGGTCCTGTCCACCGGGTTGATGCGGGACGGCGACTGGGGCCGGATCGTCAACATCGCCTCGACGGGCGGCAAGCAGGGCGTGGAGCTGGCCGCCCCGTACTCGGCGTCGAAGCACGGCGTCATCGGCTTCACCAAGGCGGTCGGCAAGGAGCTGGCGCAGACCGGCATCACGGTCAACGCCGTCTGCCCGGGCTATGTCGAGACCCCGATGGCCCAGCGGGTGCGCCAGGGCTATGCCGGCCACTTCGGCGTCAGCGAGCAGGAGATCCAGGAGAAGTTCAACGCGAAGATCCCGCTCGGCCGCTACTCCACCCCTCAGGAGGTCGCCGGCCTGGTCGGCTACCTGGTGTCCGACACGGCCGCCTCGATCACCGCGCAGGCGATGAACGTCTGCGGCGGCCTCGGCAACTACTGATGGGCGCCGCCCGGACGAGCGGCGACGGAGCCGGTGCGCGCGGCCGGCCCGACCCCGCCGCCTACCGTGCGGCCATGGGCCGCTTCCCCACCGGGGTCGCCCTGCTCACCTGCGGCAGCGGCGACGACACGGCGGCCATGACCCTCAACAGCCTGACCTCCGTCTCCCTCGACCCGCTGCTGGTGCTGGTCTCGATCCGCTCCGCGGGACGGCTGCTCCCGGTGATCTCCGACGCCGGCGGTTTCGCCGTGAACGTGCTGGGCGAGGCACAGCTCGATCTGGCACGGGAGTTCAGCCGGCCCGGGCGCCCCGAGGGCCGGGCCGCGATGCGGCGGCTGGGCGCGGTCCGGGGCGTGAGCGGCCACGCGGTGCTCCGGGCGGCCGAGGCATCGCTGGAGTGCGTGGTGCACACCGCGCACGAGGCGGGCGACCACGTGCTGTTCCTCGGCCGGGTCGTGGCACTGACCTGCGGACCGCGGGCGTCCGCCCCGCTCGTCTTCCACCAGGGCCGCTTCGACCGGCTGCCCGCCGCCCGGCCGAAGACCCCGGCCGGCACGAAAACCGACCGTGAGAGCGTGAAAGAAGGAAGGGCCGCATGAACACGGACACGGACACGGACACCGACACGACCCCGATCGCGCCGGGCGCCTCCGCGGCCGCCGATCCCCCGTCGCTGAGCCGGGTCGCGGACGGGGTGTACGCCTTCGTCCAGCCCGACGGCGGCTGGTGCCTGAACAACGCCGGTCTGGTCGCGGGCCGGGGCCGCAGCGTCCTCGTCGACACGGCGGCCACCGAGTCCCGCACCCGGCGGCTGCGCGCGGAGGTGGAGCGGATCGTGCCGGGTGGCCCGGACTTCGTCGTCAACACCCACTTCCACGGCGACCACACCTTCGGCAACGGCCAGTTCGCCCCGCGCTCGGTGATCGTCGCCCACGAGGGCACCCGGTCCGACACCGCGGAGGCGGGCCTCGGCCTGCGGCAGCTCTGGCCGGACGTCGACTGGGGCGAGACCCCGCTGACGCTGCCGACCCTGACGTTCCGCGACACGCTGACGCTGCACGCCGAGGACCTGCGGGTGGAACTGCTGCAGGTGGGCCCCGCGCACACGGCGGACGACGTGGTGGCCTGGGTGCCGGAGCGCTCGGTCCTGTTCGCCGGCGACGTGGTGTGGTCGGGCGTCACCCCGTACGTCCTCATGGGGTCGATCTCGGGATCGTTCCGGGCACTCGAACGGCTGCGGTCCCTGCGGCCCGACGTCGTGGTGCCCGGACACGGTCCGGTCGGCGGAGTCGAGCTGATCGACTCCACGGAGGCGTATCTGCGCCTGATCCAGCGGCTGGCCGAGGACGGCAGGCGGGACGGGCTCACCCCGCTGCAGGCGGCGGACCGCGCCGACCTCGGCGCCTTCGCCGGACTGACCGACCCCGAGCGCCTGGTCGGCAACCTGCGTCGGGCGTACGCGGAACTGGACGGGCTGCCGCCCGGGGCCAGGATCGACGTCGCCGCCTCCTTCAGGGAGATGGTCGCCTTCCACGGCGGGCTCCCCGCCTGCCACGCCTGATCCGTCGACGACAGCAGGGTGGAGATCTCCTCATGACCACGAAGATCCTGGTGACCGGAGGCGCCGGCTTCATCGGATCGCACTACGTCCGCACACTGCTCGGTCCGCGCGGCGACGGCTCCGTCCGGGTCACGGTGCTGGACAGCCTGACGTACGCGGGAAATCCGGCCAATCTCGATCCCGTCCGCGGCGACGCGCGGTTCGCGTTCGTCCGCGGTGACATCTGCGACGCCCCGCTCGTCGACGCCCTGGTCGCCGACCACGACCAGATCGTCCACTTCGCGGCCGAGTCGCACGTCGACCGCTCGGTGCTCGGCTCGGCGGCGTTCGTGCGGACGAACGTGGTGGGCACCCACACGCTGCTGGAGGCGGCGCTGCGGCACGCCCCCAGGACCTTCGTCCACATCTCCACGGACGAGGTGTACGGCTCCGTCGAGGTCGGCACCAGCACCGAGACCGATCCGCTGCGGCCCAGCTCCCCGTACTCGGCCACCAAGGCGTCGAGCGACCTGCTGGCGCTGTCGTACCACCGGACACACGGTCTGGACGTACGGGTCACCCGTTGCTCGAACAACTACGGCACCCACCAGTACCCGGAGAAGGTCATTCCGCGCTTCGTGACCACGCTGCTGGACGGCGGCCGGGTACCGCTCTACGGCGACGGCGGCAACACGCGCAACTGGCTGCACGTCGAGGACCACGTCGACGCGGTGGAACTGGTCAGGAACGGCGGCTCCCCCGGCGAGATCTACAACATCGGCGGCGGCACGGACCTGTCCAACAAGGAGCTGACCGCCCTGCTGCTCGACGCGGTGGGCGTCGGCTGGGACTCCGTGGAGTTCGTGGCGGACCGCAAGGGGCACGACCGCCGGTACGCCGTGGACCACCAGAAGATCGCCGCACTGCTCGGCTACCGGCCGCGCCGGGACTTCCGCACCTCCCTGTCCGAGACCGTGGCCTGGTACCGCGCCAACCGCTCCTGGTGGGACCCCCGGGTCACCTCGCGGCCCCAGCCCCTGTGACCTGCACGTTCACCGCCAGGAACGATGGCTGCCGCGTCGGCGTCTCAGATAGCGTCCGGACATCCGTGCAACACTGCCGGACTCCAGCCGACCACAGGGAGCCATCGCCTGACATGGACAGCACCGCATCCGCCTCGCTCGCCTCCCTCTGGGACGAGGTCACCGGCACCCAGCCCGACCCCGATCTGTGGGTCGTGACCGCCACCCTGGTCGCCGCGCTCGTCGTGGTCGTCCCGCACGGCCTGTGGCGCGTGTCGCGCAACGCCATCACCATCGCCCACGAGGGTGGCCACGGCCTGATCGCGCTGCTGACCGGCCGGACCCTGACCGGCATACGCCTGCACTCCGACACCAGCGGCCTCACCGTCAGCCGGGGCAAGCCGCACGGCCTCGGCATGATCCTCACCGCGGCCGCGGGCTACACGGCGCCGCCGCTGCTGGGGCTGGGCGGCGCGGCACTGCTGGCGTCCGGCCGCATCACCCTGCTGCTGTGGGTGTCGACGGCACTGCTGATCGCGATGCTGGTGATGATCCGCAACGCGTACGGGGCGCTGACGGTGTTCGTCACGGGCGGCACGTTCGTGCTGGTGTCCTGGCTGACGGGTCCCCAGGTACAGGCGGCGTTCGCGTACGCGGTGGTGTGGTTCCTGCTGCTGGGGGGCGTACGCCCCGCGTTCGAACTCCAGGCCAAGCGGGCGCGCGGGAGCGCCGGGGACTCGGACGCGGACCAGCTGTCGCGACTGACCCACGTACCGGCGGGTTTGTGGCTGTTCCTGTTCCACGCGGTGTCGTTGTGCTCGCTGATAGGCGGGGGGCGCTGGATACTGGATGTGTGACAAGCCCCGAAGGGGCGAGTCACACAGGGGCGCGGGGCTGTATGGATTTGCGGCTCCGCCGCGCGGGCGCGACCAGCCACAATGGCGCCGCACCTGTACGACGGCCCGCAGAACCCCCTCCTTATAGAGTGGGGCCCATGGCCCCGAACGACGCACACACCGCCCTCTGGCCCGCCCCGCACGCGAGCGGAGCCGTCGACGCGACGGTCCACGTGCCCGGGTCCAAGTCGGTCACCAACCGCGCCCTCGTCCTCGCCGCCCTGGCGAGCGAGCCCGGCTGGCTGCGCCGCCCGCTGCGCTCCCGCGACACCCTGCTGATGGCCGGTGCCCTGCGCGCGATGGGCATCGAGATCGAGGAGGGCGTCGGCCCCGACGGCACCGGCGAGGCCTGGCGCGTCCTGCCGGCGGGCCTGCGCGGCCCGGCCACGGTCGACGTCGGCAACGCCGGCACGGTGATGCGCTTCCTGCCACCGGTCGCCGCCCTCGCCGACGGTCCCGTCCGCTTCGACGGCGACCCGAGGTCGTACGAGCGCCCCCTGCACGGCGTGATCGACGCCCTGCGCGCCCTGGGTGCCCGGATCGACGACGACGGTCGCGGCGCGCTGCCGCTGACGGTGCACGGCGGGGGTGCGCTGGAGGGCGGCCCGGTGGAGGTCGACGCCTCGTCGTCGTCCCAGTTCGTGTCGGCGCTGCTGCTCTCCGGCCCGCGTTTCAACCAGGGCGTCGAGGTCCGCCACATCGGCTCGTCGCTCCCCTCCATGCCGCACATCCGGATGACCGTCGACATGCTGCGCGTCGTCGGCGCCCAGGTGGACACCCCGGAGTCGGGCGGCGAGCCGAACGTCTGGCGGGTCACGCCGGGCGCCCTGCTCGGCCGTGACCTGACCATCGAGCCGGACCTGTCCAACGCCCAGCCGTTCCTGGCGGCGGCGCTGGTGACCGGCGGCAAGGTGCTCATCCCGGACTGGCCGGCCCGTACCACCCAGCCCGGTGACCGGCTGCGGGAGATCTTCACCGAGATGGGCGGTTCCTGCGAACTGACCGAGTACGGGCTCGTGTTCACGGGTTCGGGCTCGGTCCACGGCATCGACGTGGACCTGAGCGAGGTCGGCGAACTCACCCCGGGCATCGCGGCGGTCGCGGCCCTCGCCGACTCCCCCTCGACGCTGCGCGGCGTCGCGCACCTGCGGCTGCACGAGACCGACCGCCTGGCCGCGCTGACCAAGGAGATCAACGAACTCGGCGGCGACGTCACCGAGACCGCCGACGGTCTGCACATCCGCCCGCGCCGGCTGCACGGTGGGGTCTTCCACACCTACGAGGACCACCGCATGGCCACCGCCGGCGCGATCATCGGCCTCGCGGTCGAGGGCGTACGGATCGAGAACGTGGCGACGACGGCGAAGACCCTGCCGGACTTCCCCGAACTGTGGACCGGGATGCTCGGGGCGTAGGACGCGGGGATACAGTCATGCGCCGCTACGGCAAGCACACCGACGAGGACGACATCCGTACCCGCCCCGGCCGCCGGGGCACCCGGCCCCGTACGAACATCCGGCCCAAGCACGAGGACGCCGCCGAGGGCATGGTCCTCACCGTCGACCGGGGGCGGCTGACCTGCCTCGTCGAGGACCGGGTCGTGCTGGCGATGAAGGCCCGCGAACTCGGCCGCAAGGCGGCGGTGGTGGGTGACCGGGTGGCGCTGGTGGGCGACCTGTCCGGCAAGAAGGACACCCTGGCGCGGATCGTGCGGATCGAGGAACGGTCGTCGCTGCTGCGCCGTACCGCCGACGACGACGATCCGTTCGAGCGGGTCGTGGTGGCCAACGCCGACCAACTCGCCATCGTCACCGCCCTCGCCGACCCCGAGCCGCGGCCGCGGCTGATCGACCGCTGTCTGGTGGCGGCGTTCGACGGGGGTCTTGAGCCGCTGCTGGTGCTGACGAAGTCGGACCTGGCGCCGCCGGACGAACTCCTGGAGCTGTACGGGGCGTTGGACATCCCGTATGTCGTCACCAGCCGCGAGGAACTGGCGGACGGGGGCGCCGCCGACCGGGTGCGGGAGCATCTGGACGGCCGGGTCACGGCGTTCGTCGGGCACTCGGGCGTGGGCAAGACGACGCTGGTGAACGCGCTGGTGGCGAAGGAACGCCGGCGTACGACAGGGGTGGTGAACGCGGTGACCGGACGGGGCCGGCACACCACGACGTCGGCGCTGGCGCTGCCGTTGACGGAGGTGGACGGATGGGTGATCGACACCCCGGGAATCCGCTCCTTCGGGCTGGCGCACATCGACCCGTCGCGCGTGATCCACGCGTTCCCCGACCTCGAACCGGGAACCGAGGGCTGCCCGCGTGCGTGCAGTCATGACGAACCGGACTGCGCGCTGGACGACTGGGTGGCGCAGGGTCACGCGGATCCCGCGCGGCTGTACTCGCTGCGGCGGTTGCTGGCCACGCGGGAGCGCAGGGAAGGCGACTGACCTCCGCGTTGTTTGCCCGGGTGTGCGTCCGGTAAGGGCATAATCGCACCGAGCCGGATCCGAGCCTGACGAAGCGGTCACAGAACGTGGGGATACGGGAGGACAGCACATGGCGTGGCTGCTGGTCATCGTGGCGGGGCTGCTCGAAACCGGCTTCGCCGTCAGTCTGAAGTTGTCGCACGGCTTCACCCGGCTCTGGCCGACCGTCGCCTTCTGCGTCTTCGCCCTCGGCAGCTTCGGACTGCTGACGCTGTCGCTGCGGAAGCTGGACGTGGGTCCGGCGTACGCGGTGTGGACCGGGATCGGGGCGGCGGGCACCGCCATCTACGGGATGATCTTCCTCGGGGACATCGTCTCGACGCTGAAGATCGTGTCGATCAGTCTGGTGATCGTGGGGATCATCGGGTTGCAGCTGTCGGGCTCGGCGCACTAGGGCTCGGGGTCAGACCGCCAACTGCCGGTGCAGCGCGCTGCGTACGAGGTCGGCGACGCCGCCTTCGCCGGGCGGGGCGGCGACGCAGGACAGGGCGAGCCGGGCGACGAGTTCGCAGGAGCGGGCGAGGTCGGCGATGTCGGACTTGTGGCCGGCGGGGCCGGTCAGCACGGACACGGCCCGGTCGCGCACGATGGCCACGAAGTCACCGGGCGACGGCAGCGGGCCGTCGGCGCGGCGCTGCGCCGGGACCGCGGATGAGGACGGGACGGCCGACAGGGTCGGGGAGGGCAGGCGTTCGCTCCAGCAGCCGGTGAGCATGGCCCGGACGAGGGCGTTGTCACGGGCGTGGGCGGCGGTCCACTCGGCGGTGGCGGTGAGCCGGTCGCGGGCGTCGCTGGGGGTGGCGAGGGCACGGTCGACGCCGGCGAGGTAGCCGTCGGCCTCCCTCCTGACGAGCGCGCGGGCAAGCCCTTCCTTGCTCCCGAACTCGTTGTACAGCGTCTGCCGGGACACTCCGGCCGCCGCGGCCACGTCCACCATCCGCACGGCGGACCACGGCCGGCGCGCCAGCGCCGTGTAAGCGGCGTCCAGCAGGGATTCCCGCGCTGCAGGCATCATCGCCTCCCGAGGACGAGCGGCTCTGCGCCCAGATTTGACGCGCACGGGGGCACTGTCAAGGGTTCGCGAGGGCATGTACCGCCGGCGTTCGGGCGGGGATGCCCGCGGCGTCCGCGCGGGATCGGTGGCGGGTCCGCCCGGGCCCGCACGGCGTAATTGCGACCCGCCCGTGATCCCTGGGCCTGTAGCCCCAGCCCGACCACGGCGGATACGGTTCGTTCCATGCCGGACTACCTCGACGATCTGCGACTCACCCACGTCCTCGCGGACGCCGCCGACGCCGCCACCATGGACCGATTCAAGGCGCTCGACCTCAAGGTCGAGACGAAGCCGGACATGACCCCGGTGAGCGAGGCGGACAAGGCCGCCGAGGAGCTCATTCGGGGGCAGTTGCAGCGGGCCCGGCCGAGAGACGCGATCCTCGGGGAGGAGTACGGCGTCGAGGGCACCGGGCCCCGCCGCTGGGTGATCGATCCGATCGACGGTACGAAGAACTACGTGCGCGGTGTTCCGGTCTGGGCCACGCTCATCTCCCTGATGGAGGCCGGGGAGGGCGGGTACCAGCCCGTCGTCGGCCTGGTGTCCGCCCCCGCGCTCGGGCGGCGCTGGTGGGCCGCGCAGGGGCACGGCGCCTTCACCGGCCGCAGCCTCTCCTCCGCGAGCCGGCTGCGGGTGTCCCAGGTCTCGAAGCTGACGGACGCCTCGTTCGCGTACTCCTCGCTGACCGGCTGGGAGGAGCGGGGGCGGCTGGGCGGGTTCCTCGACCTGACGCGTGAAGTGTGGCGCACGCGCGCGTACGGCGATTTCTGGCCGTACATGATGGTCGCCGAGGGATCGGTGGACATCTGCGCCGAGCCCGAGCTGTCCCTGTGGGACATGGCCGCCAACGCGATCATCGTGACGGAGGCGGGCGGCGCCTTCACCGGTCTCGACGGCCGCCCCGGCCCGCACAGCGGCAACGCCGCCGCCTCGAACGGCCTGCTGCACGACGAGCTCCTCGGGTACCTCAACGAGCGCTCCTGAGCGCCCCCTTGTTGACCCCCTCTTTACCTGTCACTCTGAAGGTCCCCCCACTTGTGAATTTGTGAAACCATGAACAAACGGTGCGGGGGCACTTCAGGAGGTGGCTCCATCCATGCTCGTACGTGACGCCATGAGCACCGTGGTCCTCACCATCGGCCCTACCCACACCCTTCGCCAGGCCGCCGCACTGATGTCGACCCGTCGGGTCGGCGCGGCCGTGGTCCACGACCCCGACGCGGGCGGTATCGGCATCCTCACCGAACGCGACATCCTCGTCTCCGTCGGCCTCGGCCAGAGCCCGGACACCGAACGCGCCCATGACCACACAACGACCGACGTCGTGTTCGCCGCGCCGTCATGGACCCTGGAGGAGGCGGCCCGCGCCATGGCGCACGGCGGCTTCCGGCATCTGATCGTCCTGGACCACGAGGAGCCCGTCGGCATCGTCTCGGTCCGCGACATCATCCGCTGCTGGGCACCGGTTCGGCAGCACGTACCGGCCTGACCTCGCGCGACCGGCTTCATCCGCTCGACTGGCCGGGCCCTCGAAGGGACCCGGCCAGTCGGCCCCGGACCCATGCTGGACTTCGTCCAAATTAAGCCGATCTCCAAAATCACACCCATTCGGAACCTGGTCCTCCTGCTGTTAAAGTGTTTTCCATGAGTGACCTTCTGGAGCGGCTGCGCGGACGCGGATGGCGGATGACCGCGCAGCGGCGTGTCGTGGCCGAGGTGCTCGCCGGCGATCACGTCCATCTGACGGCCGACGAGGTGCACGCGCGAGCCGTCGCCAAGCTGCCCGAGATCTCCCGGGCGACCGTCTACAACACGCTGGGCGAGCTGGTGTCCCTCGGCGAGGTGCTCGAGGTCTCGACCGACAAGCGCGCCAAGAGGTACGACCCCAACGCCCACCGGCCCCATCACCACCTGGTCTGCGCCCAGTGCGGCGCGATCCGGGACGTCCATCCGACGGGCAACCCGATGGCCGACCTCCCGGACACCGAGCGCTTCGGCTTCACGGTCTCGGACGTCGAGGTGACCTACCGCGGCATCTGCCCGAACTGCGCGAAGGCCTGAGCCGAACCGCCACCCCCTGAGCCCCGGCACGGTCGAGTGCCGGGGCTCTGTGCTGCCTACACGCGGACGGGGTTCCCGAATCTGACGGGCCGTCATATGGTCGACGGCACCCACCCGTACGTCACCCACACGTCCGTTCCGCACTCCGCGAGGAGACCGAAGTGGGAGAGCCAGCACCGACCCCGACACCGACCGGAGAGCCGTATCCCAAACTCAGGGCTGATGAGTTGACGCGTACTTTCGGCCGAACCCCCCACATGGTCCACGCCCTCGGCCCTCTCGATCTGACCGTCGCCCCCGGCGAGTTCGTCTGTGTCGTCGGCCCCTCCGGCTGCGGCAAGTCGACCCTTCTGCGCATCGCCGCGGGCCTGCTGCGCCCCAGCACCGGCACCCTTCAGATCCGTACGAGCAGCCCGCGGCCGGCGGCCATGATCTTCCAGGACTACGGCATCTACGACTGGAAGACCGTCCGCGCCAACGTCCGCTTCGGCCTGGACATCCAGCGCGTCCCGCGCCGCGAGGGCACTGCCCGCGCCGACGACTGGCTGGCCCGCATGGGCCTGTCGGACTTCGCGGACGCCTACCCGGCCGCCCTCTCCGGCGGTATGCGGCAGCGCGTGGCCATCGCCCGCGCCCTGGCCGTGGAACCCGAACTCCTGCTGATGGACGAGCCCTTCGCCGCCCTCGACGCCCAGCTGCGCACCATCCTCCAGGACGAACTCCTGGACCTCACCCAGTCGCTGCGGACGACCACGCTCTTCATCACGCACAGCCTGGAGGAGGCCATCGTCCTCGGCGACCGTGTCCTGGTCATGTCCGCGCGCCCGGGCCGGATCATCGCCGAGCACCGACCGCCCTTCCCGCGCCCGCGCTCCGGCGACATCCGCGCGACACCCGAGTTCACCGCCCTGAAGAGCGAACTGTGGAATCTGCTGCGGAAGGAGGCCGTACCGGCATGACCACGATCACCAAGCCTCCCACCGAGTCGGTCCTGATCCGCCGCCCCGGCCCGCGTGAACTCCACCCCGTGCGCACCCATCGCCGCAGGCGCGCACTGGAGCTCTCGCTGGCGCTCGCCGTCCCCCTCTGCCTCGTCCTGCTGTGGCAATTGGCGGCCACCCAGGCCTGGATCGACGACCGCGTCTACCCGGCCCCGTCCACGATCCTCGCCGACGGCTGGGACCGGGCCGCGGCCGGCGAACTGTGGCCTGATGTGTGGGCGACGCTCAAGCGCGTCCTGGCGGGCTACGCCGTCGGCACGGCGGCGGGCTACGCCCTGGGGCTGCTGATGGGCTCCCTGTCGCTGGTGCGAGCGGCGCTGGAGCCGCTGCTGGACGCGCTGTACGTGGTACCCAAACTGGCCCTGCTGCCGATCTTCCTGAACATGTTCGGCCTGGGCGAAGGGCCGCAGGTGGCCCTGGTGGCGGCGACGGTGTTCTTCTTCGTGTGGATCTCCACCATGTCCGCGGTCATGTCCGTCCCCGCCGGCCACCGCGACGCGGGCCAGGTCTTCGGCGCCTCGCGATGGCAGATGTTCCGCCATGTCCTGCTTCCGGCGTCCCTCCCCTCCGTCCTCGTGGGCGCGCGCATCGCGGCGGGCGTGGCGGTCCTGGTCATCGTCGCGTCGGAGCAGATCGCCGCGACGAACGGCCTGGGCCATCTGATCTTCGACTCGCGCGCGCTGTTCCAGAACGACGTCATGTTCGTCGGCATCGTCTGCGTCGCGGTACTCGGAGTGCTCTTCTCCGAACTGATCCGCTTCGCCGGACGCCTGCTGACGCCCTGGGCACCGAGGGACCGCGGAAGGGGCCAGTCATGAGAAGCCTCATGAGCAGGCGGCACCACGCGTACGGCGCCGTCCTCGCCGCGGCGGCCCTGCTGGCGTCGGCGGCGTGCTCGTCGCCGTACGAGTCGGACTCCTCGTCGAAGGCCGCCGGCGATCGCACCGTCCGCCCGGTCGAGGGCTGCGGCGCGAAGGCCTGGACGGACCCGAAGGACCTGTCCCCGGACCGCACCCCGGCCCGCTGTCTGCCCGGCGCCCCTCCCCCGCGCCCCCTGCCGGAGCGGCGCGAGCTGACGATCGCGACGGGGACGCTGAGCGCGGAGTACGTGGCGCCGCTGCGGGTGGCGCTCGACAAGGGCGAGTTCGACAAGGAGGGCCTGGATGTCACGCTGAAGGTCCTGCCGACCCCGGACGCGCTGCCCCTGCTGGCCAAGGGGGACATCGACGCCCTGTGGGCGGCCCCGGAGGCGGCCGTCATGAACGGCGTCAAGGGCGGCTTCGACATCAAGTGGGTCGCGGGGAACTTCTCACCCGCCGCGAAGTCCAGGAGCGGGCTGTGGGTGCGGCTGAAGGACGGCGACACGGCGGACCGGGTCCCGATGGCCGGCCGCAAGCTGGGCACGATGATCGGCAAGGGCTCGGTCATCGCGTACCCCATGGAGAAGGCGCTGGAGCGGCACGGCGGCGGCCTCGCCGACATCCGGTACCAGCAGCTCGGCTCGGCCGACGTCCTCACGGCCCTGCAGAACGGCGGCGTCGACTCCGCCTGGCTCCTGGACCCGGTCTGGCGCAAGGTGGACGGCGAGCGGGGCTACGCCTTCCTGGGCGGCCAGCCGCGGGGCGAGCCCCTGGGCGGCATGCTCTACGGCCGTGCGCTGCTCCAGGACGACGTGGACGCGGGCGTGGCGCTGCTGAGGGCGTACATCCGCACGGTGAACACGTACTTCGCCTCGGACTACAAGCAGGATGCGAGCTTCGTCACCTACCTCGCCAAACTGCTCAAGTCCGATGAGTCGATCCTGAAGTCCACCCCGCCCCTGGTCATGGACTGGGAGATCCGCTCCGGCACGACCTCTCGCCTCCAGACGGCCTATGAGGCCCAGGGCGTGGCGGAGGGAAGTCCACTGCCGGAGTCACGGACGGTGAGCCGGTCGCTGTACGGCGAGGCGGTGGGCCACGCGCCCTGAAACAAACCGAGGGCCGGAACCCTTTCGGATTCCGGCCCTCGGCCTTCAGTAGCGGGGACAGGATTTGAACCTGCGACCTCTGGGTTATGAGCCCAGCGAGCTACCGAGCTGCTCCACCCCGCGTCGGTGAACTGAACATTACGTCAAGGACGCGGACAGAAGCAAATCGCTGGTCGCGGGGCACTCTCCGGCGCCGGTCCGCTTCACTCAGCCCGTCCGGCGTTCGCGGACGAGGCCGTTCAGGCCGACAGTTCCTCGCGCAGCGCGTCCCGCAGCCGAGCGGCCCGCTCCGCAACCTCCCCCGGCCCCAGACTCACCGCCCGGTCGGCCCACCGCTGGCCCTCCGCCAGCTCCCCGCGACGCGCGTAGAGCAGGGCGAGCCGCAGGGCCGACCGCCCGTGCCCGGCGTCGGCCGCGCGCGTCCACCACACGGCCGCCTCCGGCTCGCTGCCCTCCCGGGCCAGCAGCAGCGCCAGGTTGAAGGCGCCGTTGCGCGAACCGGCCTCGGCGGCCTCCCGGTACCACCGGGCGGCCTCGACCACGTCACCGCGGGCGGCGGCCAGCATGCCGACGCGGACCTGCGCCCGCCGGTGCCCCAGGGAAGCCGCCCGCTCGTACCACTCCTCGCACTCGGTCTTCTCGTGCACGGTCTCGCCGAGCTCATGCGCCGGCTCCGGTGGCCGCCGGGCGTCCAGCACGGTCGCCAGCCGGTACGCGGCCTCCGCGCTGCCGGCCCCGGCCGCGCACCGCAGATGCCGCTCCGCCGCGAGCTCGTCGCCGTCCCGCAGCCGGGCGATGCCGACCTGCAGCGCCGCCTCGGTGTGTCCGGCGGCCGCGGCACGCTCGTACCAGCGCAGCGCGGCCCGCTCCTCGCCCCGCCCGGCGTACAGGATGCCCAGGTTGAACGCGGCGTCCACGCTGCCCGCCTCCGCGGCCTTGGAGAACCACGGCTCGGCGCCGCTCGCGTCCCCGCCCTGGAGCAGCAGGATCGCCAGCGCGTTGGCCGCCTCGCGGTGGCCCGCGTACGCCGCCCGGCGGTACCACTGCTCGGCCTGTGCGGTGCGCCCCTGCTCGGCGCAGAGCAGCCCGAGGTTGTACGCGCCGTTCACGTCGCCGGCGTCCATGGCGGCCCGGTACCACCGCTCGGCGGTCTGGGTCTCGCCGCGCTCGGCGTGCAGTGCGCCCAACGCGTTCGCGGCGTTGCCGTCGCCGTCCTGCGCGGCCCGCAGCCACCACACGGCGGCGCTCTCGGTGTCCCCGGCGTCCCGCAGCAGGAACCCGAGCGCGCAGGCGGCCCGCGCCTCGCCGTCCTTCGCGGACGTCAGATACCAGCGCCCGGCCTCCTTCAGCTGCCCGCGCTTCTCCAGGATCGCCCCGAGGTGCAGTGCGGCCCTGCGGTGCCCGCGCGCGGCGGCCTGCCGGTACCACTGCTCGGCCTCGTCCAGCAGCGCGTCGCCGGGCTCGACGCCGTCGCCGACCCCGTCCTCGCCCGTCCGGGTCGCCTGCCGGTCGAGCGCACGTGCCAGCCGGTACGCCGCCTCCCGGTGGCCGCGCTCGGCCGCGGCCCGCATCCACTGCTCGGCCCGGTCGTCGCTGCGGTGCTCCAGCAGGTCGGCGAGCGCGTACGCGCCCAGCGCGTGCCCCTGCTCGGCGGACTGGCGCAGCCAGTACTCGGCGGCGGGCTCGTCGCCCCGCTCGCGGTGATGGCGTCCCAGCGCGTGCGCGGCGGCGGCCGAACCGGCGACGGCGGCGATCCGCCACCATCCGGCGGCCTCGTCGGCGTACCCGCGCTGGTGGAGGAGGACTCCCAGGTTGTTGGCGGCGGCCCGGTCACCGGCCGCGGTGGCGGCCCGCAGATGGGGCTCGGCCCCGTCGAGATCGCCGCGGCGCAGCAGCATCGCGCCGAGGACGCTCATCGCCTCGGCGTCACCGGTCTCGGCGGCGAGCCGCTGCCGTGCCTCCTCGACGGCCGCTCCCGTCTCGTCCTGGTCGGCCGGCCGGTCGACGACGAAGTCGCCCTCCGGCTGCGAGAGCTCCCCCACCGGCCACGAGGTGCCGTCCGTCGGCTGCACGAAATCGCCCGTCGGCTGTACAAAGTCGGCAGGCTGCACAAACCGCCCTGTCTCCAACAGAGTTGCCTTGTCCCCCATAACGTCCATCGTCGCACCACCTGCAACCTGGGTACACCTGGTATACCGCAGCCAGTGAGGTCACTTCAGCGTTTTGTCGACATGCCCACAGAGAGACAAGTCAAACACAGTTCTCCCAACTCCCCACGGCGGCGCGACCGTCCCGCCGCGCGGCACATGCGTTCGCACACCACGAAGGCCCGGATCCTTGGAGGATCCGGGCCTTCGCTGTCGTACGAGATACTCGTCGACTTCAGTAGCGGGGACAGGATTTGAACCTGCGACCTCTGGGTTATGAGCCCAGCGAGCTACCGAGCTGCTCCACCCCGCGCCGTTGTTCTGCAACCGTATCACGGCGCGGGGTGGGCCATTCGATCAGCCGCCGGTCGCTAAGTGCCGGTGGGACTGCCGCTCGGGCTCGGACTCGAACTCGGACTCGGGCTCGCGCCGCTGCCGCTGTTGCCGCCGCTGCCGCCGGTCTTGTCGGCCTGCGCCTGCGCCTCCTCGGCCCGCCGCAGCGCGTCCTCCAGGTCCTTCTGCGCCTTGCCGTACGCCTCCCAGTCACCCTTCTTCAGGGCTTCCTGGCCGGACTCGAAGGCCTTCTGGGCGTCGTTGAGCGCGTCTTGGACCGTCGGATTGTCCGACGTCGGCGGCGGCGTCGTACCGCCTTCCTCATCGCCCTCGTCCGGTGGCTCGGTGGTCGGGCCCTCCGCTCCGAAGACCTTGTTGAGGGCCTCGCCGAGCGTGTCCTCGAAGGCGGTGCTGCCGCCGTAGGACACCAACACCTTCCGCAGCAGCGGGTACTTCAGTCCGCCACCGCGCACATAGACCGGCTCCACGTAGAGCAGTCCGCCGTCGAGTGGCACCGCCAGCAGGTTGCCGTACTCGACCTCGGAGTCGCCGCCTCTGAGCAGCCTGATGGTCTCGGCGATGTTCTGTTCGGAGTTGAACTGGCTCTGGACCTGACTGGGTCCGTTGACCGTGGTGTTGGTCGGCAGTTTCAGGACTCTGATCTTGCCGTAGTCACTGGTGCCCGCCTCGGCGTCCACGGCCATGAACGCACTGAGGTTGTCCCGGCCGTTCGGCGTGAACGTCGTCGTCAGCGAGAACGCCTGCGCCTTCTGGTCGGGCATCCTCATGCTCAGGTAGTACGGCGGCACCGCGCTGCCCGACTTGTTGGTCGGGTCGTCCGGCACCTGCCAGACCTCGCTGCCGCTGAGGAACGTCGTCGCGTCCTTCACGTGGTAGCGGGTGAGCAGCTCGCGCTGGACCTTGAACAGGTCCTGCGGGTAGCGCAGATGGGCCATCAGCGACTTGGAGATCTCGCTCTTCGGCTCGACCGTGTCCGGGAACGCCTTCATCCAGGTCTTCAGGACCGGGTCCTCGGTGTCCCACTGGTAGAGCTTGACCTGGCCGGTGTAGGCGTCGACGGTCGCCTTCACCGAGTTGCGGATGTAGTTGACCTGGTTCTGCTGGGCCACCACCGCGCGCTGGTTGTTGCTCGCGGTCAACGAGTCCGCCGTCGTGTCACCGAGGGTCGTGCGCGAGGAGTACGGGTAGCCGTTGGTCGTCGTGTAGGCGTCGACGATCCACTGGATACGGCCGTCCACCACCGCCGGGTAGGCGTCGCCGTCGATGGTCAGCCACGGGGCGACGGCCTCGACGCGCTCCTTGGGCGTGCGGTTGTACAGGATGCGCGAACCGTCGCCGATCGCACCGGAGTACAGGATCTGCGGCTCGCCGAACGCCACCGCGTACGCGGCCCGGTTGACCGGGTTGGAGAGGCTGACGCCGCTGTCACCCCGGTAGCTGTAGGTCTTCTCGCCGCTGTCGTCGGAGTAGTCGATCTCCTTCTGGGGACCGCCGACGATCGAGTACATGGTGGTCTTCTCGCCGTAGTAGACCCGCTGTTCGTACGTCCCGAGGTCGCCCTTGGACGGCAGGTCGGACTCGGTGAACTCCGGCCGACCCTGGGAGTCGGCGCTGGTTCCCTCGGCGGCGACCACGCCGTAGCCGTGGGTGTAGCGGAAGTGGTCGTTGATCCAGTTCCGCTTCGGGATGCCGTTGAGATTGATCTCACGCAGACCGATGACGGTGTCCTGGTCCTTGCCGCTCTTGCTGTAGCGGTCGACGTCCAGGTTGGTCGGGAACGCGTAGTAGTTCCTGATCTGCTGGAGCTGCTGGAACGTCGGCGAGACGATGTTCGGGTCCAGGATCCGGATGCTCGCCGTGGAGTCCACGTCGTCGCGCAGCTGGGTCTTGTCCTCGGTCTGGCTCGTGCCCGGGTACTCGCTGACCTGGGTGTCGTCGATGCCGTACGCCTCGCGCGTCGCCTTGAGGTTCTTGTCGACGTACGGGGCTTCCTTGGCCTGCTCGTTCGGCTTGACCTGGAACTGCTGGACGATCGCCGGGTACAGGCCGCCGATGAGGATCGCCGAGAGCACCATCAGGCCGAAGCCGATGACGGGCAGCTGCCAGGTGCGCCGCCACAGGGTGGCGAAGAACAACAGGGCGCAGATGACGGCGATGCAGAACAGGATCGTCTTGGCCGGCAGATAGGCGTTGGCGTCGACGTACCTGAGGCCCGTCCAGTTGTCGGTGGCCTTGAAGTCGCTGGACTTCACCGCGAGCCCGTACCGGTCGAGCCAGTACGCGACCGCCTTCAGGGCGACGAAGATGCCGATGAGGACCGACAGATGGCCGGTGGCCGCGGCCGTGGCGCGCGCGCCCGGGCTGGTGATGCGCAGCCCGCCGTACAGGTAGTGGGTGAGCGCGGCGGCGATCACGGAGAGGATCACGGCGGCGAAGCCGAAGCCGAGCAGGAACCGGTACCAGGGCAGGTCGAAGGCGTAGAAGCCGACGTCCAGGTTGAACTGCGGGTCCTTCTCGCCGAAGGGCACGCCGTTGACCCACATCAGCCAGGTCCGCCACTGGCTGGAGGCGGAGGCGCCGGCGATCAGGCCGACGAGCGCGGTGATCGCGAGCAGCAGCCACTTCTTGTACGGCGCGATGCCCATGCGGTAGCGGTCGAGGCTCTGCTGCTCCATCGACATGGCGCTCAGCGGCGGGCGCAGCCGGTGCGCCAGCCAGATGTTGAAGCCGACCGCGAGAGCCATCAGCAGACCGAAGACGAAGAACAGTCCGATCTTCGTCCACAGTGTGGTCGTGAACACCGAGGAGTAGTTCACCGACCGGTACCAGAGCCAGTCCGTCCAGAACCCCGCGAACATGGTGAAGGCCATGCCGAGGACGGCGAGCACGCCCAGTGTCATGAGCAGGGTCCGGACCCGCCGGGACGGTCGGCCCACTCTGATCCGTGGCCCGGTCGGGCCTCCGCCGCGGTCCGGCATCTGGAAAGCCAAGGTTCGCACCCCGAAGTTCGCTGTTGGTCTTCGTCAGGCCCGCGTCTTCGTGGGCCCTCAGTGGCCCCCCGTGATCGTGGGCCCACATCTATGCAACTTACTCATCGTTTACTCGGTTCCCGATTCGGGCCAGGAACGAGGCAGGATTGTGACCATGTCCAACACTCCCATGGCTGCGAATCCGCTGACCCGGGCCGTCCTCGAGATCGACGAGTACGCCTCCGGCCTCGGCTGGGACCAGCCCGCCCGCCTCTTCGCCCTCGTCGACACCGCACGGCTGCGAGCCCAGGAACCCGGCCTCGCCGCCCAGCTCGGCCTGGGGGACGAGCAGGAGTCCTCCGGCCTGACCCCGATCGAGCAGGACGAGATGGAAACGGGCAAGCCGCTCGATGAGTTCCTGGCCACCATCGCCTGGCCCGACGCGGTGGCCGGCTGCGCGCTGACCGTCGAGCGGATGATGCTGCCTCCGTCCGCCGAGGCCCAGGTCCCGCAGGGCCTGAGCGAGAACGGGCTTACGAAGTGGGTGGCGGAGCACCCCGACCGCCAGGAGGTCCGCATGACGGTGGCGGTCCTGCGCGACGGCACCCGCGAATCGGCCCTGCGCCTGCGTGAGAAGGACACCCCGACGGAGGTCCTGACCGGCCCGGACCTGGTCCCGGGTCTGGCGGAGGCCCTGGCGGCGACGTTCGCGGACTGACCTCCGGTACGGCGGCGAAGGGCGCCCTTGACGTGAGGGGGCGCCCCACGTCGCCGTACCGCGCGGCCTCTTGCTCAGCTCTTGGCCGTGCACTTGGGCAGGTCGGCGGTGTCGCCGGAGCGGATGTCCTTCAGGGCGCCGAGCGCGTCGTCGATGGTGTCGACCTTGACCAGGGTGAGCCCGCCCGGGACGTCCCGGGCGGCGGTCGCGCAGTTGTCGGCGGGCGTCAGGAAGTACTGGGCGCCCTTCTCGCGCGCCCCGACGGTCTTCATCTCGATGCCGCCGATGGGCCCGACCTTGCCGGCCTCGTCGATGGTGCCGGTGCCGGCGACGAACTTGCCGCCGGTGAGACTGCCCGGGGTGAGCTTGTCGTAGAGGCCGAGCGCGAACATCAGGCCCGCGCTGGGCCCGCCGACGTCGGCGAGCTTGATGTCGATGCTGAACGGGAAGGTGTGGTCGGTCCCGGCGGAGATCCCGACGATGGCGCGCTTCTTGCCGCTGTCGTCGGACTCGGCGGTCCTTATCGTGACCTTCTCGGTCTTCGTCGGCGTCCTGCGCTCCTTCTCGGCGGCCGCCTGCTCCTTGGCCGGCACGATCGTGAAGACGACGTCCTGGCCGGGCTCGTGCTTGGTCACCAGCTTGGCCACGTCGCCGGGTTCCTTCACCGCCGTACCGTCGACGGCCTTGATCACGTCACCGGCGTGCAGCTTGCCCTCGGCCGGGGTGCCCTTGACGACGGTCGAGACGATCACCCAGCTCCGCACCGGGATGTCCAGCGCCTTCAGGGCGGCGACCTTGGCGCTCTCCTGGGACTGGCTGAACTCCTCGGCGTTCTCCTGGGTGGACTCCTCCTCGGTCTTGCCGTCCGGGTACAGGGTGTCGTGCGGCACGACCTTGTTGTCATGCGCCAGCCACCCGTAGACGGCCTCCACCAGGTTCATCTTGTAGTCGGCGCTGGTGACCCGGACCGTGGTCATGTTGAGGTTCCCGGACGTCGCGTAGGTCTTGTGCCCGGAGATCTGCAGCACCGGCTCGCCGTCGTGGTCGCCGAGAGTGTTCACCGTGGGCCCCGGGGACATCTCCGAGTACGGCACGGGGATGAAGACTCCCGCGCACAGGAGCGCGATCAGCATCAGGGTGGAGGCGAGCATCGTCGCGGTGCGGCGTGGCATGCCTCGACAGTACGTGACGGTCCTGTCAGTGCCCCGTCAGGGCCGGGAACCCGGCTGTGATCACGGGCCGAGCGATCAGGTGCGGGAGGGGGGCTTCTCCATGGCCGCGCGGAAGCGGGCGTAGCCGTCGAGCTCCGGGCCGTCCCCTCGTGCCTTGCGGGTGCGGTTGGCCCAACTGCCCCACAGGCCGGCGCAGATCGCAGCCACGAGCGGAATAAGCAACCAGGCGAGAGCCGCCATGCCGTCCTCCCATCCCCACGAGCGACCGCAACTGACTGAAGTTAACCGAAGCTGACTGATCAGCAGATTAACCACTGGCACTGACAACGCTCACGCCAGGGGTGCGGTTACGCAAGCGGAGTGGGGTGGATGGGGGTCGGGCCGCCCGATCGGCAGGCGGGATCAGCAGGCCCCGACCCACTCCTCGGTGCCGTCCGAGAACTTCTGGTGCTTCCAGATCGGCACCTCGTGCTTGAGGTCGTCGATCAGCTTCCGGCAGGCCTCGAAGGCCTCGCCGCGATGGGGGCAGGAGACGGCGACGACGACCGCGAGGTCCCCGACCGCGAGGTCCCCGACCCGGTGCACGGCCGCGAGCGCTCGCACCGGGTACTCGGCGACGACCTTCTCGGCGATCCGTCGCATCTCGGCCTCGGCGCTGGGATGGCACGAGTACCCGAGCTCGTCGACGTCGGCACCCCCGTCGTGGTTGCGCACGGTCCCCACGAACAGCGCGGTCCCGCCGGCGGCGTCGTCCCCGACGGCCCGGAAGACCTCGTCCAGGGAGAGGGCCGTCTCGCGGATGGCGATGAGCTTGACGGGGTCCTGAGCGCCCGACTCACCGGGGTGATCGTTGGTAGGTGCCATGCCCCCATCGTGCCGTACGCGCGCGGGGAGGCGGAATAGCGTTATCGCCCGGCACCCGCGCGTGCGGGTTGGAGCCTCCTACAGAGCTCCTGCAGAGCTCCTGCAGAGGCCCCTCCTGTGGCCCCTTCTGTGGCCCCTTCTGGAGGGGGTCTCCTCGAGGGAGGTGGGGCGAGCTCTCGCCGGTCGGGCGTTGCACCTCGCCGGGTCAGATCCGCCGCCGTGCCTTCCGCGCCCGTCGTACCACGGCCGCCGCGCCCAGCAGGGCCACCGTCGCGCCCGCGGCGCCGGCCGCCGTCGCGTCCTTGCGTCCGAGCCGGCGCCCGGCGACCGTGTGACGGCCGGAGACCTCCTCCAGCAGTTCCGCGAGCACTTCCTCGTTGGTCCACTGCGGCCGCCATCCCGCGTCATGGAGCCGGCTCCCGCTCACCACCCACGGGTACATCGTGTAGGCCAGGTCCCCGGCCGGGGAGGGCGTGAGCCCGATGCGGTGCAGCCGGGCCGCCGCGCCCAGGGCGACCGCCGAGGGCAGCTCCATGCGCCGGATCCCGCTGAGCTCCTCGACCTCCTCCTGTTCGAGCCAGCCGTCGCAGCCGACGGCGAGTTCCCCGTCGACCTTCTCCAGGACGGCGTACTCCAGGGCGCCGCACAGGTCCTCGACATGGCAGAACTGCCAGGCGGGCCGCGAGTCGGCCACGACCAGCAGCCGAGGTGACTCGAAGTACCTGGTCAGCGCGGTGTCGGTGCCGCCGACCAGGATCGCGGGCCGCACGACGGTGACGTTGAGTCCGGGGTGGGCCCTGGGCGCCCTGCGCGCGAGGCGCTCGATCTCCAGCAGGTCCCCGACGCCGGTGGCCTCGGCCGTCGCCCGCAGTTCCGCGTCCTCGGACAGCGGCAGCTCGTTGTCGGGGAGCGCCCCGTAGACCATCGCCGAGGTGCACAGCACCACCCGGTGGATCCCGGCCGCCGCCGCGGCCGTCAGCACGGTCTGCGTCCCCCGAACGTTGTATGCCGTCCGGGCGGCCGCATCCGTCTCCAGGTCCAGGTCGAGCGCGAGGTGCACGACCACGTCGGCGCCCCGGAGCTTGTCCGCGATGGCCGGATCCCGCACGTCGAGGATGTGCCACTGCGCCGCCGCGCAGTCACCGCGCCGCTCGTCGATGGCGATGACCTGCTTGACCTCGTCGGACGCGGCCAGCCGCTCGGTGAGCAGCGCGCCGATTCCGGACGCGGCGCCGGTCACGGCGACGACGGGCCCGCGCGCGCCGCGCGCGGAGGCAGGGGTTGACTGGTTTCGCGCTGCGCGAACCTGCGGATCAGGGGAACTCACCGGGCGTCTCCAGCGGTTGTCTTCAGTACGAACGCGAGTGACGCGTCCGTACCAGGTGGCATCCATCCTGCCGCAGGCCAAGAGTCGGCGAAGCACCGAGGCCCGATCGGCTCGCGGTGTCTACGCTGGGTGGTGTTATCGGGCAGTCGTGCCGTCGGCGCCAGCCGGTGGCCTTACCAGCCGAGGAATCCCGTGAGTGACACCCCATTCGGATTCGGCCTTCCGCCGGAGGAGCCGGAAGACGGCGACGAGGGCAAGAAGAAGGACCAGGAGAGCGGTGGTGGTCAGGGACCGGCCAACCCGTTCGGTTTCGGCGGTCTGCCCGGAGCCGGAGGCTTTGGTGGTGGCCCCGGCGCGGACAATCCGTTCGCGGCCATGTTCGGTTCGCTGAACCCCACCGACCTGGGCGCCGCGTTTCAGCAGCTGGGCCAGATGCTCTCCTACGAGGGCGGCCCGGTGAACTGGGACATGGCCAAGCAGATCGCCCGCCAGACGGTCTCCCAGGGCACCGCCGACGGCACCAAGGACGCCAGTGTCGGCCCCGCCGAGCGCACCGCCGTCCAGGAGGCCGTGCGCCTGGCCGACCTGTGGCTGGACGACGTGACGTCCCTGCCGTCCGGCGCGGGCAGTGCCGTGGCGTGGAGCCGCGCGGAGTGGGTCGAGGCGACCCTGCCCGCGTGGAAGGAACTCGTCGACCCGGTCGCCGAGCGCGTCGGCACCGCCATGGGCGATGTCCTGCCGGAGGAGATGCAGGCCATGGCCGGCCCGCTGATCGGCATGATGCGCTCGATGGGCGGCGCCATGTTCGGCACGCAGATCGGGCAGGCCGTCGGCGTGCTCGCGGGCGAGGTCGTCGGCTCGACCGACATCGGCCTGCCGCTCGGCCCGGCCGGCAAGGCCGCGCTGCTGCCGGTGAACATCGGGACGTTCGGCAAGGACCTGGGGGTGCCGAAGGAGGAGGTGCAGCTGTATCTCGCCCTGCGCGAGGCCGCGCACCAGCGCCTCTTCGCGCATGTGCCGTGGCTGCGCTCGCACCTGTTCGGCGCGGTCGACGGCTACGCGCGCGGGATCAAGGTCGACACCGCCAAGCTGGAGGACGTGGTCGGCCAGTTCGACCCGCAGAACCCCGAGCAGCTCCAGGACGCCCTGCAGCAGGGCATGTTCCAGCCGGAGGACACCCCGGAGCAGAAGGCGGCCCTGGCCCGTCTGGAGACCGCTCTGGCGCTCGTCGAGGGCTGGGTGGACGCGGTGGTCCACGCGGCCGCCAAGCCGCGTCTGTCGTCCGCCGACGCGCTGCGCGAGACGCTGCGCCGCCGCCGTGCCTCGGGCGGCCCCGCGGAGCAGACGTTCGCCACGCTGATCGGCCTGGAGCTGCGCCCGCGCCGGCTGCGTGACGCGTCGCGCCTGTGGGCCTCGCTCACGGACGCGCGCGGCGTCGACGGCCGGGACGCCCTGTGGGCCCACCCGGACATGCTGCCGACGGCCACCGACCTGGACGACCCGGACGGCTTCGTGCACCGCGAGCAGATCGACTTCTCCGAGCTGGACAAGATGCTCGGCGAGGCGGCGGGCGGCTCCGAGAAGCCGAACTTGAAGAAGGACGACGACACCAAGGGCGACGACACCGAGTGAGCCTGTACGACGACGCGGTCCTCGTGCTCAAGGGGTACGAGGGCCAGGAAGAGCTGCGCCGGACGTATCTGGAGCACCTGGAGACCCACCCGGACGGCATGTGGAAGGCCTGCGGCGACGGGCACATCACGGCGAGCGCGCTGGTGATCGACCCCGCGCGCGAGCGGGTGCTGCTGACCCTGCACAGGAAGCTGCGCATGTGGCTGCAGATGGGCGGCCACTGCGAGCCGTCCGACGAGACGCTGGCGGCGGCCGCGCTGCGCGAGGGGACGGAGGAGTCGGGCGTCGCGGGCCTGACCCTGCTGCCGGGCGGCCCGGTCCGCCTGGACCGCCATCCCACGCCCTGCGCCTGGCACCTGGACGTGCAGTACGCGGCGCTGGCCCCGGCCGGCGCGGTGGAGGCGATCAGTGACGAGTCCCTGGATCTGCGCTGGTTCGCCTACGGCGAGGTGGCGGACGTGGCGGACGAGTCGGTCGTACGGCTGCTGGAGGCGACGCGCGCGAGGCTGTGACCTTCGGACAGGGGTAAGGGGCGACCGCAATGGCGGTCGCCCCTTACCCCTGTCTTTCGGACCGTGGTCAGCTCCAGACGTTGCCCTGGTTCTGGCCGCGCGCGCCCTGCTGCCCCATGCCGTACTGGGCGGCGAGGCCGGAGCCGATCTGGGCGTTCTGCGGCGGCAGCAGCTCGCTGGGCTGGACGAGCGCGAAGCCGGCACCCATGAAGCTGAGCTCCCAGCCCTCGCCGGTGTTGCCGCGCCGCCGCCACACCCCGGAGGAGTGCGTCTGGGCCTGCATCTGCACACGCAGCGCGGTGGACCAGGCGACGATCGCGTCGGCGTCGCAGTTGACGTACTTGTCGGGCGTCACCTGCATCATCAGCGGCATCCCGGAGGTCATCAGGGCGACCTTGCCGCGGCCGGTGATGTTGAGCTGGTACTTCCCGGAGCCGGAGATGCCGTAGAGGCTGTCCACGGCGATGACCTCGTGGTGCAGCGAGGAGTCCATCGCCAGCACATAGCTGCTGTCGACGGTCAGCCCGTCCTGGTCGACGTCCATGACGTGCACGTGCTGCTTGAGGTTGGCGAGGTAGACCGTGCCCTGCCCGTGGCAGCGCATGAGGTCCAGGCCCTCACCGGTGCGCGCCCGCGAGCGTGACTGCTGGTTGCTCTGGTACTCGGCGTCGAACTCGACGAGCCCCTGGTAGGCGACCATCGTGCCCTTGCGGGCGAGGATGTCGTCGTGTCCCTCCAGGGCGACGCGGAGCATCTGCTTGTTCTGCAGGCTCCAGCGGTCCTGGGTCTGCTGGTCGTTGTAGGCGAAAATCGGGCTCTGCATGGCGTTTCCTGGCTCCCCCTCAGCCCCGGACCCGGAGGCGGTCGGTACTGTCCTCGCTCGGCTGGACGACGACGATGCCCTGTCCGGAGAAGGCCATCTGGTAGGCCTCGCCGCTGCCCCGGCCGATGAGCGACTGCGCCTTGAAGCTGCGCTTGCCCTTCACCTTGAGGTTCGGGGACCAGGCGACGAGGGCGTCCGGGTCGACGTACGTCTCGTCCTCGCCGCCACCGCAGTCGACGACGATCGGCTTGCCCCGGGAGGTCAGCGCGACCCAGCCCTGCCCGGAGATCTTGGTGTTCCACAGGCCCTGACCGGCGAACTTGGCCAGGCCCTTGACCCGCTCGACGCCCCACGTCAGATGCGCGTCGAAGGCGAGCAGGTTGGTGGCGTTGACGGAGATGCCGTCGCCGTTGAGGTTGATCACGACGACGTTGGCTCCGTAGTCGGCGAGGTAGAGCAGTCCGTCGCCGGAGCACTTCATCAGGGGCGCGCCCTCGCCGGTCATCCAGTCCTTGGCGATCTGGCGCACGGCCGACGGGTTGGGCTCGTACTGGACGAAGCCCTCGTAGGCGACCATCGAGCCCACGCGCGCGAAGAGGTCGTGCCCGGTCTGCATGGCGACCTTCACCATGTGGTTGCCGTGGTTCTCCATGCGGGCGGTGACGGGTGCGGGGGCGTAGCCCGCGAGCGGCTGGTTCATGACGGGCTCTCCCTCAGATCTCGTACGGCTGGACGACGACGAAGTTCCCGGGCGCGGCCCGGAACTGGAGGTTGACGCTCTCGCCGGTGTCGCCCGGGTAGGCGTTGCGGCGCATGCGCACCTGGCTGGAGACGACCACCTGGGCGGCGGACGACCAGGCGACGACGGCGTTGCAGTCGGCGAACGTCGTGGGCGTGACCGGCAGCACCACGGGCGTGCCGTGCGTCTTGACGACGATCGTGCCGGTGCCGGTGAACTGCATCGTGAACAGCGCGCCGCCGGGGATGCCGTGGCCCTCGATGCGGCGGATCTCGTACTGGAGGCTCTCGTCGAAGGCGAGGACGTTCTCGGCGGAGACGCAGATGCCGTCGCCCTGGAGCTCGATGGGGTGCAGCATCGTGGAGTTCTCGGCGAGGAACACCTGGCCCTGACCGGTGCAGCGCATCAGCTGCATCTCCTGTCCGGTCGCGTTGCCCGCGATCCGGCCGGCGAACCCGGCGCCCTTGTAGCTGAAGTCGACCTTGCCCTGGTAGAGCACCATGCTGCCCTGCCGGGCCAGCACGGGCTGCCCGCCGATGCCGAGGTCGACGCGGACCAGCTTCTTGTTCTGCTGTGTCCAGCGCTGGCCGGTGGGCGTCTCCTTGAACTGCTGGAGCGCGGCGGCGACCCCGGGGCCCTGTGGCGTGCCCTGGGGAGCGCCTTGCGGAGCGCCTTGCGGAGCACCCTGCGGGGCTCCGTAGGGGGCCTGCTGGCCCGGGACCTGACCGTAGGGGGGCTGCTGGCCGTAGCCCGGGGGCGGCGTCGGCTGGCCGTAGCCCGGCGGCGGGGCCGGGGCCTGCGGGGCCTGGGGCTGGGCGTAGCCGGGGGGCGGCGGGGCGGTCGGAGCAGCCGGAGCAGCCGGGGCGGGAGCCTGGCCGTACGGCTGCGGCTGACCCGGCTGACCCGGCTGACCCGGCTGACCATAGGGCGCGGGTGCCGGGGCCGGGGGCGGCGGGGTGCCGCCGGGCGGCGTCACGGGCGCGACGATGGTCGGCTGGGCGTGCACCGACGGCGCGGGCGCCGGGGCGGGAGGCGGCGGGGTGGCGCCCTGCGGGGGCGCGAAGCCCTGCGCGGCGGGCTGCGGGGCCGGTGCGGGCGCGGGGGCCGGAGCAGGGGCGGGTGCGGGCGCCGGTGCCGCGGGTGCCGGGGCGCCGAACGCGGGCGGCGCGGCGGGCGGGGCGGCGGCCTGGGCGGGCGGGGCGAAGCCCGGAGCGGCCCCGGTCTGTGGCTGCTGCGGGGCGGCGGCGGGGGCCTCTTCCTCGGCGACTTCGCCGCCGAAGTTCTTCAGCAGCGCATCGAGGCCGCCGTCGAAGCCCTGGCCGACGGCGGCGAACCGCCAGACGTCCTTCAGATAGAAGTCGCCCAGCATCACGGCGCGTTCGGTGGAGAACTCCGAGCCGTTGAAGGCGTACCGGGCCACCTCCTCGCCGCCGGCGACGATGCGGATGTATCCGGGGCTGATCTGCGACATCTGCCCGGCGCCGTCGATCGTCGCCGTGAAGGACAGCTTCTGGATCTGCGGGGGGATCTTGTCGAGCGTGACCCGGAAGGACTCCGTGTCACCGGCCTGGGCGCCGAGGAGCTGGATGGACTCCTCAGGGGACTTCGGCTGGTTGAAGAAGACGAAATAGCGGTCGTCCGAGAGCCGTTCGTCGGCGTCGAGACCGAAGCAGCTGATGTCGAAGGTCAGCCCTGGGGCGGAGATCTGTACTCCTACGTACAGATCCGTGCCCGCGGTGAGGTCACTGATCCTGGCCTTGTGGCCGCGTTGGAATTCCCTGGCCATGCGTAACGACCGTCCCCCATCCCGAATGTAAGTGCGTCGCGTCAGGCTAACCGCAAACTCGGACATCGGACGAAGCCGGTACAGACCCGGTACACAACCCGCCTCCGACCGAACCGGAAGTGCTGCTTCCGGGACGCCTCAGGGAGCGGACGAGTGCCGCCGGAGGCCCTTCGGGCTCACTCTCCGCGCGCCCCGGGAAGATGGGGCAGGCGCTCGGCGGCCACCACCCCTTCGAGATAGCCCTTCGCCCGCTCGGTGCGGGGATACGCCTCCAACAGCCGCCAGAAACGGGGCCCGTGTCCGGGCACCAGAAGATGCGCCAACTCGTGCAGAAGCACATAGTCGACGACATACTCAGGCATACCCTGCAGCCGATGCGAAAGGCGAATACTGCCCTCGGCCGGGGTGCACGACCCCCAACGCGTGTTCTGGTTGGTCACCCAGCGCACCGAGTTGGGCCGGGCGCGGCCGTCCAGGTACTGGTCCGACAGCCGCTCGGCCCGCTCGGCCAGCTCGTCGTCACCGAGGACCCGCTTGCTCTCCTGGGCGGCCAGCTTGTCCAGCATGACGTTCACCCAACGCTGCTCCTCGGCCTCGGACATCCGGGCAGGGATGAGCACGACAGTGCGATCGCCCTCGCGGTACGCCGAGACCGTCCGGCGGCGCCGGGCGCTTCTGCGGACCTCGATCGCGCTCGCCCCCGAGCCGCTCGGCGGCGGGCTCGTCGTACTGCGCTGTGGCGTTCCGGCGCGGTGCAGTGGGTCGGCGGACACGCCCCGACGTTACCCGCTGCGCATGGGGGAAGTCCCGACTCCGGGACGGTTCGATCCCGATCCCCCACCGTGCGTTTGATTTGTACGACGAATATCCACCACCTGTGGACAACTTTCGGCACCCGCCGCCGTGTCGGGGCATGCTGGCAGTCGCCGAACGAAGCCGCGACCGAGCTTCACCGGCACACGGGGATGTTCTACGACGGCTACGGGGGCCTGCTACTCATGCATGCGACATTTTCAAACGTTACGGACACTTCGCCAGGTTTGGCGGGTTCGGCGGGCCCGGCAGGCTCGGAGGACTCGCCGACACCACCAAAGGCACCACCAAAGGCACCGGCCCCACCGGCCCCACTGGCTCCGCTGATGAAGCCCGCACTCAAGCGCGGCTGGCGCGACCTCAATACGGTGCAGTTCGGGATGACTCCGACACACGCGCTGACGCTGGGTCCGATGGACACAGCCACGGGCAGTTTCCTCGATCTGCTCAACGGCACCCGTGGAATGGAGCTGTTGCGCGAGGAGGGTCGCCGGATGGATCTGCCGGACGGTCATGTCGACGGGCTGGTGCGCCGGCTGGCAGGCGCGGGCCTCCTCGACGACGCGAGAGGAGGCGGCCCGGCGGGCGATGCCCTGCGGCGCAGGAAGGAGGTCCTGGACCGGCTGCGCCCGGATCTCGCTTCGCTGACATTGACCACGTCCGAGCCGGGTGAGGCGATGAGCCGCCTGACCGCCCGCCGCTCACTGCGTGTGCAGGTGCGAGGCGCCGGCCGGGTGGGCGCGATGGTGGCCTCGCTGCTGTCGGCAGCAGGGGTCGGCGACATCGACGTGCGCGACGTCGGCCGGGTCGAGCCGTGGGACGTGGCGCCGGGCGGCCTGCCGGCGGAGGCGATCGGCGCCCGCAGGGACGAGGCCGCGCGGCGGACAGCACGCCGCTGCGCCGCCGTCCGCCCGCGCCGCGGTCGCCACGCTCCACCCTCAGAAGAGGGTGCGGGCCACTCCCTGGTGATCATCGCGCCCCGGGACGACGTCGCCGTGCACGCCCCGTCACCGTCCGCCGCCGACCCTCTCATCACTTCCGGCACGCCCCACCTGTATGCCGGGGTCGTGGAGGCGACCGGCGTGGTCGGCCCGCTCGTGCTGCCCGGCGAGACGGCCTGCGCCGGCTGTCTGAACGAGGGGCGCACCGACCGGGACCCGGCCTGGCCCCGACTGGTGGCACAGTGGCACTCGGGCTCGGGATCGGGCTCGGGGAGGGCGCGAGACGTACGGCCCTGCGACCTCACTCTGGCCACCACGGTCGCCGGACTGGCCGCCGCGCACGCCCTCGCCTTCCTCGACGGCCGGCTTCCGTCGAGCGCCGGTGCCCGCTGGGAGGTGTCCCTACCCAGTCTGACCTGGCACGCCCGGCCCGTATGGGCGCATCCGGCATGCCCGTGCGGCGCCACGGACAAAGGTGAGGGAGAACACCCCTCCGACGGGGAGGAGTCGCACGAGACAATGGCAGAGCAACGGCCATCGCAGGAGTTGCGCCGTACGGCAGACGCGAAGCGGCTGGCTGGGACCTGGAGGGCGCATGTCTGATCTTCCCCGTAAGGCGGTCACCCGTACCGCCAAGCTCGCCGCGCTGCCGCTCGGCTTCGCCGGGCGGGCCACCTGGGGACTCGGCAAGCGGATCGTCGGCGAGTCCGCGGAACTCGTCGGCCGTGAGCTGCAGCAGCGCACCGCGGAGCAGATGTTCAAGGTGCTCGGCGAGCTCAAGGGCGGGGCGATGAAGTTCGGGCAGGCCCTGTCCGTCTTCGAGTCGGCCCTGCCCGAGGAGATCGCCGGCCCCTACCGCGCGGCGCTCACAAAGCTCCAGGAGGCGGCGCCCCCGATGCCGACCCGCACCGTGCACTCGGTGCTGGCGCAGCGGCTCGGCGACGACTGGCACGACCTGTTCCTGGAATTCGAGGACAAACCGGCCGCGGCGGCCTCGATCGGCCAGGTGCATCGCGGCGTGTGGCACGACGGCCGCGAGGTGGCGGTCAAGGTCCAGTACCCGGGAGCCGGCGAGGCCCTGCTGTCCGACCTGAACCAACTGAGTCGCTTTGCCCGTCTTCTGGGTCCGCTGGTTCCCGGCATGGACATCAAGCCGCTGATCGCCGAGCTCAAGGACCGGGTCTCCGAGGAACTGGACTACGACCTGGAGGCGCAGGCCCAGCAGGCCCATGCGGAGGAGTTCGCCGACGATCCGGACGTCGTCGTGCCGGCGGTGGTCCATCAGTGCGAGCAGGTCCTGGTCACGGAATGGATCGACGGCGTCCCGCTCTCCGAGGTGATCTCCGACGGCACCCAGGAGCAGCGCGACCGCGCCGGTCAGCTCCTGGCCCGCTTCCTCTTCTCCGGTCCGGCCCGCACCGGCCTGCTGCACGCCGACCCGCACCCGGGCAACTTCCGCCTTCTGCCGGGTGACCCTGAGGGCGAGGGCAACTGGCGCCTGGGCGTCCTGGACTTCGGCACGGTCGACCGCCTGCCGGGCGGACTGCCGACCCCGATCGGCGACTCCCTGCGGATGACCCTGGACGGCGAGGCGGACGCCGTCTATGAACTCCTCTGCACCGAGGGCTTCGTCAAGGAATCAATAGACCTGGACCCCGACGCGGTCCTCGACTACCTGCTGCCGATCATCGAACCGGCCCAGGTCGACGAGTTCACCTTCACCCGCGGCTGGATGCGCAGCCAGGCCGCGCGCGTGGCCGACCCCCGCTCCCCCGCCTACCAACTGGGCAAACAGCTCAACCTGCCCCCGGCGTATCTCCTCATCCACCGGGTGACGCTGAGCACGATCGGGGTGCTGTGCCAACTGGGCGCGACGGTACGCCTGCGCGAGGAACTGGAGGAGTGGCTCCCGGGGTTCGCGCTGGAGGAGCCGATGGACGACGAGGAGTCGGCAGCGGAGGCGTAGGCCGACGCTGCCTGCGTGGGGGGGCGGGGAGGGGTGGGGCGGGGGGAGGGGAGGGGGGAAGCCCCCAACGAAGAGCAGCGGCCCTACCACCAGGCCGAGTCCAACCGCCCCTCAATCGCCCTGAGGTTATCCCGGGAGCAGGTGTCGCAGAAGTAGTGGCGGGTGCCGTTCTCCACGGAGCAGGTCCAGGTGGGCTGGGGGGACTGGGCCTGGGTGCCGCAGCGGGCGCACACGAGGGGCTGGGGCTCCGGGGCTGGGGCGGAGCCGCCGTTGTCACTGCCTCCGGGAAGACTCGTCACTCGGTGACGATACCTCCGTGACTGGGCGTTCGGTGGGCACAACGCACCGCGGGGGCCGGTCCGTTCGTACGGACCGGCCCCCGCTGGGACCTACCGCCTCCCGGTTCGGGAGGCATCCGGCCTGTGGGCGGGTCGGTTACTGCATGACCGCCATGGCGATCGCGCGGCGGGCGCGCAGCGAGGCGCGCTCGGCCTGGCGTTGCATCCGGCGAGCGGTCGCCAGGCGCACGGCCCGGCGTTCCCGCTCGGCCTCGTCCTGTCGCTCGTGCATATGCGCACGAGCGAGGGCTTCTTGGATGAGTTGCATCTCTCGGTTCCTGTTCTGACGCGAGGCGTTCGCGCCGCGGGTGGTGAAGTCTTCGGGCGTGGAGCCTGTGAGTTCGTGGGTGGACGGCTTCATCGGGGCCTGCTTCTTGGGGTCGTGCGTGAGGGGACGGTCGATCGTTCCTGCGGTGTTCATGCCGTGACCGGGTTCTTGCGCGGGCGGCCACGCGGCCGCTTCCGGGCGACGACGACACCCTGGACGAACAGTTCGCCACCCCAGACGCCCCAGGGCTCACGCCGTTCCTTGGCGCCGGCGAGGCAGGCCTCGATCAGCGGGCAGGTGCGGCAGAGGGACTTGGCGTACTCGACGTCGGCCGGCGACTCGGCGAAGAAGACCTCCGGGTCGTAGGAGCGGCAGGGGACGGGTACGCCGAGGTTCTCGATGGCGTCGTCGAGCGCGGTGAGCGCAGTCAGCGGGGTCAAGGTGGAGTCCTCCGTGGGGCCGGGCTTGGGGATCGCGTCTGAGGGCGGTACGGACGGGGCGTGCGCTTCGAGTTGCACGGTTCGTCTTCCTCGTCTGTTCGTTCCGGCCCTGTTGGGCCGGGTGGCGGCTGGTACCGGGTTCTTTTCTTGTCCCGAGGCCCCTTCGCTCCGTCGTCCCTGTTGGGGGACAAACAGAAGGGCCGCGGATCCCGGATGGGGTTCCGCGGCCCTGAAGGCGCCGGCCTGATCGGCTGTCAGGCTGGATCACTCCAGGGTTCTGGCCCACGGAAGGCCCACATCAGGTGGTGCTGCGTCGTCTGCTTCCGGAATCCGGCACCGGTCGCCGCAAAGGCATAGGCCTGCGCCTGTGCCTCTACTGCCGCTTCCAGTGCCTTGGTCGGTCGCTCATTGCGCTCACGGACGGGAAGGCCCGCGGGAGCAATGGAGGACGCCGGACGGGCGGCACGGATGCCGGACAGACCGGTGCCCTGGTTGGAGGCGCCGAGCATGCACAGGGAGGCGACGACCGAGCGATCGGTCATTTTGACGGTGCTGATGGTGCTGCTCGTAATGCTGATCACTGGACTCGCCTCCTCTCGGCGTCTCGGGGGACTGGGGTGAGCCAGTCCGACGGGTATGCAAGTAGAACACGGAATTGGGGCCTCCGAGAAGGCCTCCGTTCCCGTGGCTAAGAACCTATGGGGATTGCTGGGGCATGCGCAAACTATTTTTTCGACGAGTTCGTTTCATTCGCCGCCGACGCTCTCCCCAAGCTCCTGGCCTGCGCAGATGGCGAGCACATCGGCTCCGTAGCGGTCGAGCTTGCGCTTGCGGACGCCGGGGATTCGGGACAGCTCAACCGGACTGGTCGGCTCCGCCTCGGCGATGGCCATGAGGGTTCTGTCCGTGAAGACGCAGAAGTCCGGTTGCCCGCTGAGCTTCGCCTGGACCCCGCGCCATTCGCGGAGTCGTTCGTAGAGGCCCTCGTCCATGTCGGACGGGCAGTCCTCGCAGCGCATCAGCTTCATCTCGCCGGCGTCGGTGAGGGTGCGTCCGCAGACGCGGCAGCGGGCCGGGGTGCGCTGGGTGCGTCGGGGGGCGGCGTCGGGTCTGCTCGTGGCGCCGCGCTCGACGCCTCCGGGGCCGCCCGTGGCGGTGCGCCCGGCTGTGGCGGTCGAGCCGGGGCGCAGTCCGTCGAGGAAGCGGCTGGGGCGGCGGTTGGGGCGGCCGCCGGGTGCGCGGCTGAGTGCCCAGGAGACGTGGAGGTGTCGGCGGGCGCGGGTGACGCCGACGTAGAGGAGGCGGCGTTCTTCCTCGATCTGTTCGTCGGTCTTTGCGTAGGTGATGGGCATCATGCCTTCGGCGACGCCGACGAGGAAGACGACGTCCCATTCGAGGCCCTTGGCGGAGTGCAGGGAGGCGAGGGTGACGCCTTGGACGGTCGGGGCGTGCTGGGCGTTCGCCCGTTCGTCGAGTTCGGCGACGAGGTCGGCGAGGGTGGCGCCGGGTTTGGCGGCGGCGAAGTCCTGGGCGAGGTTGACCAGGGCCGCCAGGGATTCCCAGCGCTCTCTGACGGCGCCGGAGCCGGCCGGGGGCTCGGTCGTCCAGCCCTCCCCCGACAGCACGGCGCGGACTTGGGAGGGCAGGTCGACGGCGTCGTCGAGGAGGGAGTCGTTGCCGCCGAAGCGGGCCGCGCCGCGCAGGGCGATGCCTGCTTTGCGGACTTCTGGGCGGTCGAAGAACCGCTCGGCGCCGCGTAGCTGGTAGGGGATGCCGGCGTCGGCGAGGGCCTGCTCGTAGGTTTCGGACTGGGAGTTTGTGCGGAACAGGATGGCGATCTCGCTGGCCGGGACGCCGGAGTCCATGAGTTCACGGATGCGGCGGGCGGCGCCTTCGGCTTCGGCGGGTTCGTCGGTGTGCTCGGTGTAGAGGGGTTCGGGGCCGGCTTCGCGCTGGGAGATCAGTTCCAGTCGGTGGTCGGCGGCGCGGCCGCGGGCCTGGGCGAGCAGGCCGTTGGCGAGGTGGACGACCTGGGGGGTGGAGCGGTAGTCGCGGACCAGCTTGACGACGGTGGCGCCGGGGTGGCGGGTGCGAAAGTCGAGCAGGTGGTCGGGAGTTGCTCCTGTGAAGGAGTAGATCGTCTGGCTGGCGTCGCCGACGACGCACAGGTTGTTCCGGTTGCCGAGCCAGAGTTCCAGCAGGCGTTGTTGGAGTGGGCTGACGTCCTGGTATTCGTCGACCACGAAGTGCTGGTACTGGGAGCGGACCTGGTCGGCGATGTCGTGGCGGTCCTGGAGGATGCCGACGGTGAGCAGCAGGACGTCTTCGAAGTCGATGACGGAGCGGTCTCGCTTGAGGTCCTCGTAGACGTTGTAGATCTGGGCGACCTCGGCCGGGTCGCGTGGCGCTTCGCGGCCCACTTTGGCGGCGGCGAGGGTGTAGTCGGTGGGGACGGTCTGGGTGACCTTGGACCATTCGATCTCGGCGGTGACGTCCCGGAGCTCGCCTCGGTCGAGGCGGATGCGGCAGGCGGCGGCCGCGTCGGCGACGAGCTGGATCTTGCGGTCGACGATGCGGGGCAGGGAGCCGCCGATCGCTTTCGGCCAGAAGTACTGGAGCTGGCGCAGGGCGGCCGAGTGGAATGTCCGGGCCTGGACTCCGGCGGCGCCGAGCTGGCGCAGTCGGCCGCGCATTTCTCCGGCGGCGCGGTTGGTGAAGGTGACGGCGAGCACGCTGGAGGGTTGGAGGATGCCGGCTCGCACTCCGTAGGCGATGCGGTGGGTGATTGCCCGGGTCTTGCCTGTGCCGGCGCCTGCGAGCACGCACACCGGACCGTGCAGGGCGGTCGCCACTTCGCGCTGCTCGGGGTCGAGCCCTTCGAGCACCGCGTCGGCTGAGTCCGGTACCTGCGGGAAGAGGGTGGAGTGCGTTGCTGCTGTCACACGGCCATGCTGCCAGGTCGGCGGGGACGGTTGTGCCGGTTGTCCACAGGCAGGCATTGATAGTCGTACTAATGCGGCAGGCGTCACGTGACGGGGATACCCCGGGTGGGAATGGCGCCCGGGTGGCGTACGTTCCTTCTCTGGACGAGCTGATCCCCCGAGCCTTTGAGGAGCGCGCGAGACATGCAGGGCACTGTGACGATGTACAGCACGACGTGGTGCGGCTACTGCCAGCGGCTGAAGAAGCAGCTGGAGCGCGAGGGCATCGCGTACACCGAGATCAACATCGAGCAGGACCCGGAGTCCGCGGCGTTCGTCGAGAAGGCGAATGGCGGAAACCAGACGGTCCCGACCGTGCTCTTCGGGGACGGTTCGACGCTGACGAACCCGTCGCTGGCTCAGGTCAAGCAGAAGATCGGCGTGTGATCGACCCGCAGGAAGAGGGTGGCCGTCCCCGCATGGGGGCGGCCACCTTTTCCGTTGGCGCTCAGACGCCGCGGGTCGGCAGCGGCTTGCCGTACCAGCGCTCGATCAGGCGGGCCGCGATCGAGATGCCGTAGGGCGGCAGGACCTCGCCGGAGTCGAAGGCGGCGCCCAGTTCCTCGCGGGAGAACCAGCGGGCTTCGTGGATCTCGTCGCCGTCGACCTCGACCTCGGTGGAGGTGGCGCGGGCCATGAAGCCCAGCATGAGGCTGGACGGGAAGGGCCAGGGCTGGCTGGCGATGTACTCGACCTCGCCGACGGTGATGCCGGCCTCCTCGGAGACCTCGCGGCGTACGGCCTGCTCGATGGATTCGCCTGGCTCGACGAAGCCCGCGAGCGTGGAGAAGCGGCCTTCGGGCCAGTGGACCTGGCGGCCGAGGAGGATGCGGTCGTCCTCGTCGGTGACGGCCATGATCACGGCGGGGTCGGTGCGCGGGTAGTGCTCGGCGCCGCAGGCGGGGCAGCGGCGGATGTGGCCGGCGGCGGCGATCACGGTGCGCTCGCCGCAGCGGGAGCAGAAGCGGTGGGTGCGCTGCCAGTTCTCCAGGCCGACGGCGTGCACCATCAGGCCCGCGTCGCGCGGTGACAGCAGCAGGCCCGCCTCGCGCAGGCCGGCCGCGCGCGCGGACTGGTCGATGCGGCCGGGCAGGGCGTCCTTCTGGAGGGCGAAGTAGCTGACGCCGTCCTCGTCGATACCGAGGAAGTAGCGGTGTGCTTCGGTGAGGGGGGCCTCGAAGGAGGGGGTCATGACGAGTTCGGTGCGTCCGTCCGCCGTCTCGTCGATGAGGACCTGGCCGCCGGAGACCACGAAGCAGCGGGTCGTGGGGTGGCTCCATGCCGCCGCGAGCCAGGCTTCGTCGAGCCGGTGGTGGGCTGCGCGGTCGATGCCGCTCGGGGCGGTGAGCGAGATGGGGCGGTCGGCGGTGTGGTCGGTCCAGGTGGTCACGGGTGCTTCCAACTCCCCCAGTGGAACGGTGTGCTTCGGCGGGTGGATCGGCGGGACGTGGGACGGGAGGGGACCTGGGGCGGCGGGGTTCGGCTGTGCGGGGCGGCGGTTTCAGTGTGCCCCGCGTGCGATGCCCGTCCGGACGGCCTCGGTGGCTCAGGGCGCATGGCGCCAGTTCGCGGCCAGGTCGTCCCACAGGTGGGCGGTGGTCTCGACGCCTTTGAGGAGCAGGTCCAGCTCGACCTTCTCGTTCGGGGCGTGCCAGCCGTCGGAGGGGACGGAGATGCCGAGGAAGAGCACGGGTGCGCCGAGGACGTCCTGGAGGTCGGCGGCGGGTCCGGAGCCGCCTTCGCGCGTGAAGCGCACGGGCCCCTCGAAGGCGCGGCCCATGGCGCGTACGACGGACTGGAGGGCGGGGTGGTCCAGTGGCGTCAGGCATGGGCGTGTGGCTCCGCTGAACGTGATCTCGCAGCGGATCCCGGCGGGCACCTGGTCGTCGGCCCAGGCGCGGACGGCCTTTTCGATGTGGTCGGGGTCCTGTCCCGCGACCAGCCGGAAGGAGAGCTTGACCATGGCGGAGGACGGGATGATCGTCTTGCTGCCGGGTCCCTGGTAGCCGCCTCCGATGCCGTTGACCTCGGCGGTGGGGCGGGCCCAGATGCGTTCCAGGGTGGTGTGGCCGGCCTCGCCGTGGGTGGCGTACGACTTGGCGGTGTGCAGCCAGCGCTCCTCGTCGAAGGGGAGCTCGGCGAAGAGTTCGCGTTCGCGGTCGGTCAGTTCGATCACGCCGTCGTAGAAGCCGGGGATCGCCACGCGCGCGTGCTCGTCGTGCAGGGCGGCGACGAGGCGGGCGGCGGCGGTGGCCGGGTTGGGGACGGCGCCGCCGAAGGAGCCGGAGTGGATGTCCTGGTCGGGGCCGTGGAGTCGGATCTCGCACTCGGCGAGGCCGCGCATGCCGGTGCACACGGTGGGGGTGTCCTCGGCCCACATGCCGGTGTCGGACACGATCACGGCGTCGGTCGCGAGACGGCGTGCGTGCGCCTCGACGAGCGCGCGGAAGTTCGGGGAGCCGGACTCCTCCTCGCCCTCGACGATCAGCTTCAGGTTGACGGCCGGGGTGGTGCGGCCGGTGGTGGCGAGGTGGGTGCGGACGCCGAGTGTGTGGAAGAACACCTGGCCCTTGTCGTCGGCCGCCCCGCGCGCGTGCAGGCGCCCTTCGCGGATGACGGGCTCGAAGGGGTCACTGTCCCATCCGTCCTCGCGGGCGGCGGGCTGCACGTCATGGTGCCCGTAGACGAGGACGGTGGGTGCCTCGGGGTCGTCGCAGGGCCACTCGGCGAAGACGGCGGGCGCGCCCGGCGTCGGCCAGACCTCGACAATCGGGAAGCCGGTCTCCTTGAGTTTGGCGGCGAGCCAGTCGGCGCTGCGGCGTACGTCGGGCGCGTGGTCGGGCTGGGCCGACACGGACGGGATGCGCAGCCATTCCGCGAGGTCGTCGAGGAAGGCGGCACGGTGCTGCTCGATGTATGTACGGACGGCGCTGACGGCACTGTCAACGGGCTGGCTCATGGTCACGAGCCTATCGGCCCGCGCCGACATCCTCGGTGGGCGGTTCCTCACAGTCCGCCTCGGCGGCCGGCTCGTCGGTGAGCAGCCGTTCCAGTGCCGCCCGGTCGGGAAGGTCGTCCGGGCGTACGACCTCGCCGCTGCGGACGTACAGGAACGCGGCGTCGACCGACTCCAGGGGCACGCCCTGCTGCTCGGCCCAGGCGAGCCGGTACAGGGCGAGCTGGAGGGGGTCGGCGGTGCGGGTGCGGTTGGTCTTCCAGTCGACGATCTCGTAGGTCGCCCCGTCGCCGTCGCCGGTCTTGTAGACGGCGTCGATACGGCCCCGTACGACGCGGCCGGCGATCTCGAGCTGGAACGGGGCCTCGACCCGGTATGGCGTGCGGTGGGCGTACTCGGTGCGCTCGAAGGCGTCCTTGAGGGCTTCCAGGTCGCGCTCGTCGGCGATCTCGGCCTCGCTGCCGGGCAGGTCGTCGGGCTCCAGCATGGGCAGTGTCAGCTCTTCGAAGCGGGATTCCACCCAGGCGTGGAATCGGGTGCCTCGACGTGCGGCGGGTTGTGGGGGGCGTGGCATGGGGCGCGCGAGTTCCTGCGCGAATCCGTCCGGGTCGGCTGCCAGTCGCAGCAGCTGGGACGCGGTCAGTGACGCGGGCAGGGGTACGTCCGTGACGCTTGCGCGGGTGCGCAGCAGTTCGCCGGTGAGGGCGTCGAGGTCACGGTCCCAGGAGGCGATGGTGCGGGCCTCCTCCGGAGTGAGGGGGTCCTCCGGAGTGAGAGGGCCCTCCAGAGTGAGGGGGGCCGTTTCCACGGAGTCTTCCGCGGGGTGCGGGCGGGCGGAGGGCCGCGGGGGCTGCGCCTGGTGCGGGATGGCCGGGGTCGGGCGGTCGGTGGTCCAGGAGTCCCAGTCGTCGGGGTCGTCGTCGGGCGGATCGTCCGTCAACGCCTCGTCGTCCTGCGGTGGCGGGGGCCACTCGGGATCGTCGGAGATGTCCGGGTCGTGTGTGGCGGCGGGGTGAGCGTCCTCGTGGGAGGCGAGGTTCTCCAGGTGGGCCAGGACCGTCTCGGCGGCAGCGCGGCGGCGGGTCAGGGCGGCGGCGTCGAGGGGCAGCGGCCATACCTGGTCGGCGTTCTCGCGGTGCAGGGCGGGGTTCTCCGCGTCTTCGGCCGGTTCGTCCGCCCATGCCTCGATCTCGCCGTGTCCGGCCGCGCAGTGGTCGTGCAGGGACTGAAGGAAGTCGGAGGGGCCTCGGCGCTTCTTCTGCGTGGGCCCCCACCAGTGGCCGGAGCCGAGGAGGAGGGAGCGGGGGCGGGTGAAGGTGACGTAGCCGAGACGGAGTTCCTCGGTGTGCTGGTGGTCCTTCATGGCCTCCTGGAAGGCCTTCAGGCCTCGGGAGTCCCAGGAGGCGACGTCGGGGAGGGTGTCGGCGTCGCCGCGCAGTCCGTGCGGCAGCACCTTGGCCTGGGCGGTCCACTTCTCGCGGCCCTGGGTGCTGGGGAAGGTTCCGGTGACGAGGCCGGGGACGGCCACCACGTCCCACTCCAGGCCCTTGGACTTGTGCGCGGTGAGGACCTTGACGGTGTTCTCGCCGCCGGGGAGGGCGTTGTCGAGGCCCTTCTCGTACTGGGCTGCGGTGCGCAGGAAGCCGAGGAAGGCGAGCAGGGTCGCGTCGTTGTCGCCGGCCGCGAAGGAGGCGGCGATGTCGAGGAAGTTGGACAGGGTCTCGCGGCGGCGGGCGGCCAGGGCGTGCGGGGAGGCGGACAGTTCGACTTCCAGGCCGGTGACGGCGAGGACGCGGTGGAGGACGTCCATCAGCGGGTCGGACAGGGAGCGGCGCAGGTCGCGCAGTTCGGTGGCCAGGCGAGCGAAGCGCACGCGCGCGTCCGGCGAGAAGGGCAGCCCGTCATGGTCCCCTTCACCGTCCAGCGGTGTCTCCAGGAAGGTGTCGAGGGCGTCCGCGAGCGAGATCACCTCGGCGGGGTCGACCCCCTCGACGGCTTCGGCGAGCCGTCGGTCCAAGTCGTCGTCGCCGTCCACGCGCGCGTGGGTGACGAGCAGCCGTGCGCGGCGCCCCAGGAGGGCGAGGTCGCGCGGGCCGATGCGCCAGCGCGGGCCGGTGAGCAGGCGGACCAGGGAGGCGTTGGCGCCGGGGTCCTGGAGGACCTCGCAGACGGCGACCAGGTCGGCGATCTCGGGCAGGTGGAGCAGCCCGGACAGGCCGACGACCTCGACGGGGACGTCGCGGGCGACGAGCGCGCCCTGGATCTCGGCGAAGTCGGTCGCCGTGCGGCACAGGACGGCGATCTCGCCGGGTGCCTTGCCGGTGTTGACGAGGTGGGCGACGGATTCGGCGATCCAGTCGATCTCCTCGGCGTGGGTGGGCAGCAGCGCGCAGCGGACCGTGCCGTCGAGCTCGGCTCCGGGGGCCGGGCGCAGGGCCTCCACGCCCGCGTGCATGGCGCGCAGGGGCTCCGCGAGGCCGTTGGCGAGGTCGAGAAGGCGTCCGCCGCTGCGGCGGTTCTCGCTGAGTGCCTGGCGGGTGGCGGGGCGGCCGTCGGTGTGGGCGAAGTGCTCGGGGAAGTCGTCGAGGTTGGCGACGGAGGCGCCGCGCCAGCCGTAGATCGCCTGGCAGGGGTCGCCGACGGCGGTCACCGGGTGGCCGGTGCCGTCACCGAACAGGCCCGCCAGAAGGACGCGTTGGGCGACGGACGTGTCCTGGTACTCGTCCAGGAGGACCACGCGGAACTCGTCGCGCAGGATGCGGCCGACTTCGGGGATCCGGGCGAGCTGTGCGGACAGGGCGATCTGGTCGCCGAAGTCGATCAGGTCGCGCTCGCGTTTGGCGGCGCGGTAGCGGACGACGAGTTCGGCGAGTTCGCGGCGGGCCGCGGCCGCCTCGGGGACCTTGCGCAGATCAGCGTTGGTGAGTTTGACGCCCTGAAGGGTGAGCAGCAGCTCGGCGTCGTGCGCGCGCAGGGTCTCGGGTCGCACCAGGTGCTCGGCGAGTTCGGCGTCGAGGGCGAGGAGGTCGCTGACGAGGTCGGCGAAGGAGCGGGTGAGGGCCGGGTAGGGGCCGGGGGCTTCGCGCAGTACGCGCGCGGCGAGTTGGTAGCGGGTGGCGTCGGCGAGCAGGCGGGAGGTCGGTTCGAGGCCGATGCGCAGGCCGTGGTCGGTCAGCAGGCGGCCCGCGAAGGCGTGGTAGGTGGAGATCACCGGCTCGCCCGGCGGGTTGTCCGGATCGATGATGTCGGGGTCGGTGACGCCGGCCTTGATCAGTGCTTTGCGGACGCGTTCGGCGAGTTCACCGGCGGCCTTGTTGGTGAAGGTCAGGCCGAGGACCTGTTCGGGGGCGACCTGGCCGGTGCCGACCAGCCACACCACGCGGGCGGCCATCACCGTCGTCTTGCCGGATCCGGCTCCGGCGACGATCACCTGCGGGGCGGGCGGCGCGGTGATGCAGGCCGTCTGCTCCGGGGTGAACGGGATGCCGAGGAGCTCCTTGAGCTGCTCGGGATCGGTGATACGGGCGGACACCTCAGAGAGGCTAGCGGCGGGCACCGACAGTGGCTGCCGGATCCGCCTTCGGGTGGGGAGACCCGCAGGTCAGCGCGGGTGGTGCGATCGGTCACTCCGCTGCTCGCGCGCCTGTTACTCGACCACGTGCCGTCCCTCGGGCCGCGCACTGCACGACGCCCGGAACGCGCAATGTGTACAGTGTTGCCCCGCATTGGGCGTGAATCGCTCGTCGAGGACCTTGCCGGCCGCCGTGGCGAGCAGGTCGCCGACCCACTCCCCCTCCGGGCCGTCCAGTGGCTGCTGCCCCTGCACCTTGGGCAGCGTCTCACCGCCGTCGCGCTTGGCGGCGCCCTGGCGCAGCTGGACGAGTTCGGCACCGCCCGGCTCGGGACGTACGCCGTCGAAGGCCTCGTCGACGGCTCCTTCGCGGACGGCGAGCTGATAGACGGCGAGCTGTGGATGGTGGGCGACCTCGGCCGCGCTGGGTGCCTGCTTGCCGGTCTTGAAGTCGACGACGTAGGCGCGTCCGTCGCCGTCGGCCTCGACGCGGTCCATCTGGCCGCGGATGCGCACCTCGAAGTCGCCGGCCTCCAGGGTCACGTCGAAGTCGTGCTCGCTGGCCACCGGCGTGCGCCCCGCGCGGTCCATCACATGCCACTTCAGGAAGCGTTCGAGCGCCACGCGCGCGTTGTCCTTCTCCTGCGCCGACTTCCAGGGCGCGTCGAAGGCGAGCGCGTTCCACACCGAGTCGAGGCGCTCCATGAGGACGGCGAGGTCGGCCGGGGTGTGTCCGGAGGCGACCTCGTCGGCGAGGACGTGCACCACGTTTCCGAAGCCCTGGGCGGCGGTGGCGGGCGCGTCGGCCTTCACCTCGCGGCCCAGGAACCACTGCAGGGCGCAGGTGTTGGCGAGCTGGTCCAGGGCGCTTCCGGAGAGCACGACGGGCTGGTCGCGGTTGCGCAGCGGCACCTTGGACTCGGTCGGCTCGAACATGCCCCACCAGCGGTAGGGGTGCGCGGCGGGCACCAGCGGGCGGCCGTCCTCGTCGGCGAGCGCCGCCAGCCGGGCCAGTCGGCGGGCGGCGGCCTCCCTGAGGGTCTCCGACACGCGCGGGTCGACCGTCGTGGCCCTGAGCTCGGCGACGAGTGCGGCGACGGACAGCGGACGGCGCGGGCGGCCCGTCACGTCCCTCGGTTCGACGCCGAGTTCGGTCAGGAAGCGGGAAGGCTGGTCGCCGTCGTCGGCCGGGGCCTTCACCGCTGTGACGACGAGGCGTTCACGCGCGCGTGTGGCGGCGACGTAGAACAGGCGGCGCTCCTCCGCCAGCAGCGCGCCCGGGGTGAGCGGTTCGGCGAGTCCGTCGCGGCCGATGCGGTCGGCCTCCAGGAGGGAGCCGCGGCGGCGCAGGTCCGGCCACAGGCCCTCCTGGACGCCGGCGACGACGACCAGGCGCCACTGCAGGCCCTTGGAGCGGTGCGCGGTCATCAGACGCACGGCGTCGGGGCGCACGGCACGCCGTGTGAGGGTGTCGGCGGCGATGTCCTCGGCGTCGATCTCCTCCAGGAAGTTCAGGGCGCCCCGTCCGCCGATGCGTTCCTCCGCGCGGGCCGCTGTCGCGAACAGCGCGCAGACGGCGTCCAGGTCACGGTCGGCATTGCGGCCGGCCGCGCCGCCGCGGCGGGCGATGCGCTCCAGGCGCGTGGGCCAGGGCGTGCCCTCCCACAGGTCCCACAGCGCCTCCTCGGCCGTACCGCCGCCCGCGAGGCGTTCACGGGCCTTGCGCAGCAGCGCGCCGAGACGCTGGGCGCCACGCGCGTACGTGGGGTCGTGGACCGCGAGGCGCTCCGGCTCGGCCAGTGCCCGCGCGAGCAGCTCGTCCGAGGGCGGCGGCAAGGGGATGCCCGCGGCCCGCTCCTCCTCACGCAGGGCGCGCCCCAGGCGGCGCAGGTCGGCGGCGTCCATGCCGGCGAGGGGGGAGGCGAGCAGGGTGAGGGCGGTCTCGGTGTCGAGCCAGGAGGCGGCGGGCTCGTCGGTGGAGTCGCTTCCAGCAGGGTCGCTCTCCTGCTGTCGTACGTGGTCGCCGGGGCTGTCATGTCGTGCGTCGTCGCCGGGACTCTCATGTCGTGCGTCGTCGCCGGGGCTCTCATGTCGTGCGTCGTCGCCGGGGCTCTCATGTCGTGCGCCCCCGTCGGCCGCCTCCGCCGCGGCCACCGCGCGCAGTGCCGTCAGCAGTGGTGCCACGGCCGGCTCATGCCTGAGCGGCAGGTCGTCGCCGTCGATGTCAAGGGGCACCCCGGCGGCCGTGAGCGCCCGGCGCACCGTCGGGATGGTGCGCGACCCCGCGCGGACCAGGACGGCCATGTCGCGCCACGGAACGCCGTCCTCCAGGTGGGCCCGGCGCAGGATGTCGGCGATGTTGTCGAGCTCGGTACCGGGTGTCGGGTAGGTGAAGACTTCGACACGGCCGCCCTCGTGGACGGGGGCGAGCTCGCGGTGGGCGCGGACCTTCACCGCCGGGAGCCGGGTGAGCGGCATGCGCTGGGTCAGCAGCCGGGTCGCGGCCAGCAGGGCGGCGCCGGAGCGCCGGGAGGTGCGCAGGACCTCCACGGGCGCGGGTCGGCCGTCCGCGCGCGGGAAGGCGTGCGGGAACTCCAGGATTCCGTTCACGTCGGCGCCCCGGAACGCGTAGATCGACTGGTCCGGGTCGCCGAGGGCGACCAGGGTGCGGCCGCCGCCGGCGAGGGCGTGCAGCAGCCGTACCTGCGCCGGGTCGGTGTCCTGGTACTCGTCGACGTACACGGCGTCGTACCGCGCGGCGAGACGCGCGGCGACCTCGGGGCGGCGGGCGAGGAGGACCGCGCGGTGGACCAGTTCGGCGTAGTCGAGCACGCCCTGCATGTCGAGCACGTCCAGGTACTCGGCGAGGAAGGAGGCGGCCGCGCGCCAGTCGGGCCGGCCGATGCGGCGGGCGAAGGCGTCCAGGGCGTCGGGGCCGAGGCCCAGCTCGCGGCTGCGGGCGAGGACCGCGCGGACCTCGTCGGCGAAACCGCGGGTGGTCAGACAGGCGCGCAGTTCGTCCGGCCAGCGCACATGGGCGAGTCCGAGCCGCTCCAGGCCCGGCTGGCCGGCGAGCAGCTCCCGCACGGTCACGTCCTGCTCGGGGCCGGACAGCAGCCGCAGTGGCTCGACGAACAGGTCGCTGTCCTGGTGGGCGCGGACCAGGGCGTAGCAGAGCGAGTGGAAGGTGGTCGCCTGCGGGGCACGGGCCGCGCCTATGCGCAGCGCCATGCGGTCGCGCAGTTCCACCGCGGCCTTGCGGCTGAACGTCAACACCAGGATGCGCTCGGGGTCCCCGCCACGGGCGATGCGCGCCGCGACCGACTCGACCAGTGTGGTGGTCTTGCCGGTGCCCGGACCTGCGAGGACGAGCAGTGGACCGGCCTCGTGGTCAACCACGGCGCGTTGTGCGGCGTCCAGACGAGGGGGAGCCGCTCGCACCGCGGGGGTACGCACCAGCCGGTAAGCGCCACGGGTCCCCTGTCGCACCTGGGGGTGCGACAGGCGCCTGGTGGAAAAAGAGGAGCTCACGTGGTTCGCCGGTCCTGGTGGGTGTGCAGGTGGTCATCGCCGGCGCTGAACGCCGTCGTTGCGGGGCGGTGGTCGGGGGAAGACGGGTGGGCCGCCCCTCGCGCGTGGAGGGTGGTGGCCGCGTGGTGAGGGGGGCACGTGCAGCCGACGCTACGCCGAGGCATGGTGCGGAAGCAGGGCTTCCGATTCATCCCTCGGGCCACTCGTGGCACGTGCGTCCCTCGACTCACGAACGTACGTCATGCCACGAACGTGCCCTCTTTCACCCATACGGATCACAGGTCACACAGCGGGCCGTCGGATGGCGGAAGCTGTCAGGTGTGACCCTGTGCGCGTTCGCCGCCGTCCCACCGCGCGCGCTTCAAGTCGAGGCGCGGCAGGTGGCCCTCGGCGGCCCTGCTCGCCTCCTTCAGGGGCGTGCCCTCCGCCCGGTACTGCTCCAGCGCTCTCAGCTCGTGGCCGGGCAGCAGGACGCCGTCCGCGCGGACCACCCGCCACCACGGAACGGCTCCCCCATAGAGGGACATCACACGGCCCACCTGCCGCGGGCCGCCCTCCTGAAGCCACTCGGCGACATCGCCGTACGTCATGACACGCCCGGGCGGGATCAGCTCGGTGACCTCGAGCACCCGCTCGGCGTACTCGGGCAGCGCGTCCGCATGCTCCGCACGGGTGTCGTCGTGGGCCTGACGGGCGCCGTCCGGAAGGCTCTCCTCACTCATCCGCCCCATCCTGCCCCAATCCACCGACAATGTGACGTGCCCGCCACTGTGCGTATCCCTCGCCCTGGGGCGGTGCTTCGGGCAGACTGTGCGCCCCCGCATTTGCACCCTGATGCCCCCGTGTGTCGGTGGAGCATGCCACCATCGTGCGGGCGGTGACTGGTGATACGAGATCAAGAAGAGACGATGAAGCAGCAGGGTGCGCACCCGGAGGACGCGGAAAGCACCTCTGACGCTTCGTCGCGCCCCGGCCCCGCGGACGCCGACAAGAAGGACACCGGCGAGCGCGGCGAAGGAGGCGGCAAGGGCGAGGCCAGGAAGCCGGTCGACGCGAGCGAGGCGGGCCGCAAGGCCGTCGAGGGGAAGGCCGCCTACGACCTGGAGTTCGAAGAGGCGCACGCCGACGAGGTCGAGGGCGACGAACCGCTGCTCCCCGCGCGCGTGCACCGCCCGTCCGACTTGATGCGGCTCCTGGTGGGCGTGCTGGGCATCGCCCTGCTGCTCGCGATCGCCGCGTTCGCGCACGGCACCACCTCGGGCCTGGAGCAGGACATCAACAAGGGCACCGGACAGGCGCCCGACGTGTTCAGCAAGATGGCCGGGCTGGTGTCCAGCATCGCGATCCTGCTCGTGCCGGTCGCCTTCGCCATCGAGCGGCTGATCAAGCGGGACGGGCTGCGCATCGCCGACGGCGTCCTCGCGGCGGTCCTCGCGCACGGTGTGACGCTCGCCACCGACCTGTGGGTCGCGCGGGCAGCCCCGGAGTCCATCCGGGACGCCCTCACCCAGCCCTCGCCCGGCGACGTCGGCTCACTCACCGACCCGGTGCACGGCTATCTCGCCCCGGTCATCGCGTACATGACGGCCGTGGGCATGTCCCGCAGACCCCGCTGGCGTGCGGTCCTGTGGGCGGTCCTGGTCCTGTACGCCTTCTCGATGCTGGTCACCGGCTACACCACGCCGTTCTCGATCGTCCTGACGCTGCTGATCGGCTGGACCGTCGCCTACGGCACGCTGTACGCGGTCGGCTCGCCCAACGTCCGTCCCACCGGGCGGACCCTGATGGCGGGCCTCAGGCACGTCGGTTTCCGCCCGGTGAGCGCGGCCCGCGAGGAGGTCTCCGACACCCAGGAGACCGGCGACCGCGGCCGGCGCTACTTCGTCACCCTCGAGGACGGCCCGCCGCTGGACGTGACCGTGGTCGACCGGGAGCAGCAGGCCCAGGGCTTCTTCTATCGCGCGTGGCGCAACCTCACGCTGCGCGGCTTCGCCACCCGCAGCAGCCTGCAGTCGCTGCGCCAGGCGCTCGAGCAGGAGGCGCTGCTCGCCTACGCGGCCATCGCGGCCGGTGCCAACGCGCCCAAGCTGATCGCCACCTCCGAGCTCGGCCCGGACGCCGTGATGCTGGTCTACGAGCACAGCGGCGGACACACCCTGGACTCGCTGTCGGACGAGGAGATCACCGACGAGTTGCTGCGCGGCACCTGGCGCCAGGTCAAGGCGCTGCAGTCGCGGCGTATCGCGCACCGCAGGCTGGTGGGTGACGCGATTCTGGTGGATCGTTCCGGCAAGGTGATCATCACCGACCTGCGCATCGGTGAGATCGCGGCCAACAGTCTGCTGCTGCGGATGGACATCTCCCAGCTGCTGGTGACCCTCGGCCTGCGGGTCGGCGCCGAGCGCGCGGTGGCCTCGGCGGTGAGCGTGCTCGGCCCGGACGCCGTGGCCGACTGCCTGCCGATGCTCCAGCCCATCGCGCTGAGCCGCTCCACGCGCGCGACGCTGCGCCGACTCGCGCGCGAGCGCTCCCAGCGCGAGCGTGAGGCGGTGCTGGAGGCGTCCCGGCAGTCCAGGCACGCGCGCAGTGAGGAGACCGCTGACGACTCCGGGGTGGTACTCGACAAGCCGGACAAGAAGACCGTACGGGCGCAGGCGCGGGCCGAGAAGCGGGCGATCGACGAGGCCCTGGACGAGGCGCGCGAGGAGGACCTGCTCACGCAGATCCGCCACGAGATGCTGCGGATCAGGCCGCAGGCGCCGGTCGAGCCGGCCCGCCTGGAGCGGGTGCGGCCGCGCACGCTGATCAGTTTCATCGCCGGTGCCATCGGCGCGTACTTCCTGCTGACCCAGCTCACCCACATCGAGTTCGGTCCGCTCATCTCCAACGCGCAGTGGGGCTGGGTGGCCGCGGCCGTGCTGTTCTCGGCGGCCAGCTACTTCGCGGCGGCGATGGCGCTGCTGGGGTTCGTGCCGGAGCGGGTGCCGTTCCGGCGGACCGTGGCCGCGCAGGTCGCCGGCTCCTTCGTGAAGATCGTCGCGCCGGCGGCGGTCGGTGGTGTCGCCCTGAACACGCGCTTCCTGCAGCGCTCGGGGGTGCGGCCGGGGCTCGCGGTGGCGAGCGTCGGCGCGTCGCAGCTGTTCGGGCTCGGCGCCCACATCCTGATGCTGCTGTCCTTCGGCTATCTGACCGGCACCGAGAAGACGCCGTCGCTGTCGCCGTCCAGGACCGTCATCGCGGGTCTGCTGACGGTCGCGGTGCTGGTGCTCGTGGTGACGTCGGTGCCGTTCCTGCGGAAGTTCGTCGTCACGCGCGTGAGGTCGCTCTTCGCCGGTGTCGTGCCGCGCATGCTCGATGTGCTCCAGCGGCCGCAGAAACTGATCACCGGCATCGGCGGCATGCTGCTGCTGACCGCCTGCTTCGTGATGTGCCTGGACGCGTCGATCCGCGCGTTCGGCAGCCAGGGGACGTCGATCAGCATCGCCAGCGTGGCCGTGGTGTTCCTCGCGGGCAACGCGCTCGGCTCGGCGGCCCCGACCCCCGGTGGCGTGGGCGCCGTGGAGGCGACCCTGACCGTCGGTCTGATCGCGGTGGGCCTGCCCAGCGAGGTCGCCGCGCCCGCGGTGCTGCTGTTCCGGCTGCTGACGCTGTGGCTGCCGGTGCTGCCGGGCTGGCTGGCCTTCAACCACCTGACCCGCAAGGGCGCGCTGTAGCGCGAGGAGGCGTACGGCAGACCGCGCGGGTTCGTCGTACGGGCACTGGGTTCGTCGTACGGGAAGGCTACGAGAAGGCCACGAGGGCTTGTCCTACGCCGAGCAGGGCGCCGTACGTTGTAAGGGCACGGAAGGTGAGGCCTCGCCGTAGCTCGTACGGACCGTGCCCCGAGCGCCCCACCACGTACGACCGCAGGATGGGACCATGCCGAAGCCTCCCCGGACGCGCGCCGCTGCCCTGACCGCCACCGCCCTGCTGCTGTCGGCCCTGCTGGCGGGTTGCGGCGACGACGGCTCCGGGGACGAGGACCTGACGGCACAGGAGCTGAGCTGGAAGGACTGCCCGGCGCCCTCACAGGCGCAGGGCGGCGGAGGCAGCCCGTCACCGCTGCCGGACGACGGCACCTGGCAGTGCGCCACGATGAAGGCGCCCCGCGACTGGGACGACCCCAAGGGCGACACCATCGGCATCGAGCTGATCCGGGTGAAGTCCAGCGGCGACGAGAGCCGGCGCATCGGCTCGCTGATCTTCAACTTCGGCGGCCCCGGCGGCTCGGGCGTCACGACACTGCCCGCCTTCGGCGACGGGTACGAGAAGTTGCGCACCCGCTACGACCTGGTGAGCTTCGACCCGCGCGGAGTCGGCCGCAGCGAACCCGTGCTGTGCGCGAACGACCAGCGGCTCGACGCCTACTTCCAGCAGGACTCGACGCCGGACGACGGCGCCGAGCGGACGGAGCTGGTGGACAGCACCAAGGAGTTCAACGCGGCCTGCGAGAAGAACTCCGAGGAGATGCTGCCCCATGTGAGCACCACCGACGCGGCCCGCGACATGGACCTGATGCGGCAGGTCCTCGGCGACGACAAGCTGCACTACTTCGGCATCTCCTACGGCACCGAACTCGGCGGCGTCTACGCCCACCTGTTCCCCGGGAACGTCGGCCGGGCCGTCTTCGACGCGGTGGTGGACCCCACGCAGAACGCCGAGCAGGGAGCGCTCGGACAGGCCAGGGGCTTCCAGCGCGCGCTCGACAACTTCGCCGCGGACTGCACCTCCAAGGTCGAGGACTGCCCGATCGGCGACACCGCCCAGGACGTCAAGGACCGCATCGCGAAGCTGCTGAAGGACCTCGACAGCAAGCCGATCGAGGGGATCTTCCCGCGTCAGCTGACCCAGTCCGCCGCGACCAACGGGATCGCGCAGGCGCTGTACTCGAAGGAGTTCTGGCCCTATCTCACGCAGGGTCTGGAGGAGGCGTACGACGGCACCGGCCGGACCCTGATGCTGCTGTCCGACTCGATGAACGGGCGCAGCGAGAACGGCGAGTACAGCAACATCGCCGCCGCCAACATCTCGATCAACTGCGCCGACGACAAACCGCGGTACACCCCCGAGTACGTGGAGCGGAAGCTGCCCGAGTTCCGGTCCGCCTCGAACGTGTTCGGCGACTTCCTCGCCTGGTCGATGCTGAGCTGCACCGACTGGGCCGTGGCGGGTGCCGCCGACCATCCCGACGTCGGCGCTGCCGGCTCGGCGCCGATCCTCGTCGTGGGCAACACGGGCGACCCGGCCACGCCGTACGAGGGCGCGCGGCGGATGGTGCAGGCGCTGGGCAAGGGCGTCGGCGTCGAGCTGACGTACCGGGGGCAGGGGCACGGCGCGTACGACAGCAAGAACAAGTGCGTGCAGGACGCGGTGAACGGATATCTGCTGGACGGGAAGGTGCCGACCGCGGGCACGGTCTGCTCCTGAGATCCCGCCGACCCTCGAATAGCGGCAGGTCAGAGAGTTATCCACAGGCCGCAACGAGCGATTCGTGATCCGCCTACCATGGCCTGACCGCCATCCGCGGCACAGCGTGGACGGCTTGCGAGGGGGGATGGGACATGACGCGTTTCGTACGGTGGGCGGCCGGGGCTGCCGCCGCCGCACTGTTGGCGACGGGGTGCAGCGGGGGCTCGTCCGACGACGCGGAGGCCGGTGACAGGACGAGCGGGCCGAGCTCATCGGCGGCCTCCGCCGGCTCGGCGACCCCGTTGCCGTCCTCGCTGACCTCGCAGAAGCTCGACTGGGGGCGTTGCAAGGCCGCCGCCGGCTCCCCCGCGCCTGGCGACAAGTGGCGGTGCGCGACGCTCAAGGCGCCGTTGAACTGGGCGAAACCGGACGGCAGGACGATCGACCTCGCGCTGATCCGTGCCAAGGCCACCGGCGACGACCGCATCGGTTCACTCCTGTTCAACTTCGGCGGTCCCGGCAGCTCGGGGGTGTCCACGATGCCGTGGTACGCCACCAGCGCCTCCGAGCTGGGCAAGCGGTACGACCTGGTGAGCTGGGACCCGCGCGGGGTGGGCTCCAGTGAGGGGGTGCGCTGCCGCAGCGACAAGGAGATCCAGGCGTCCGAGTCCGTGGACATCACGCCGGACACCCCGGCCGAGGAGACGGCGTACTTCCGGGACGCGGCCGCCTTCGGCAGGGGCTGCCAGAAGTCCCAGGGGACGCTGATGGCGCATGTGTCGACCACCGACACCGCCCGCGACATGGACCTGATGCGCCAGGTCCTCGGCGACACGAAGACGCACTACTTCGGCATCTCCTACGGCACCGAACTCGGTGGCGTCTACGCCCACCTGTTCCCCGGGAACGTGGGGCGGCTGATCCTGGACGCGGTCGTCGACCCCGGCGCCGACGGGGCGGGGCACGCCGAGAACCAGGCCCGGGGCTTCCAGCGCGCGCTGGACAACTATCTGGAGTCGACAGGCCGGGGCGCGGACGCGGGCACGCGGAAGATCGTGGACCTGCTGAAGCGGATCGACGCGAACCCGTTGCCCGGGTCGTCCGAGCGCAAGCTCACCGAGACGCTCGCGCTCACCGGGATCATCAGGCCGCTGTACAGCGAGGCGAGCTGGCCGACGCTGACCAGCGCCCTGGAGGCGGCCGAGCGGGGCGACGGCTCGGAGCTGCTGGCGCTCGCCGACGACTACAACGAACGTGACGCGTCGGGGCGCTACGGCACGGGGACCCATGCGCAACGGGTCATATCGTGCCTGGACGACAAGCAGCGGCCGACCGTCGAGGAGGCGAAGAAGCTGCTGCCGAGGTTCGAGAAGGTCTCGCCCGTGTTCGGACCCATGCTGGGCTGGGACACGGCCGGCTGGTGCCACGACTGGCCGGTGGCCGGGCAGTACGACACCCCGGAGGTCAGTGCGCCGGGTGCGGCGCCGATCCTGCTGGTCGGCAACACCGGCGACCCGGCGACGCCCTACGAGGGCACCAAGAGGATGGCGGACGAACTGGGCAAGGGCGTCGCGGTGACGCTCACCTGGGAGGGCGAGGGGCACTCCGCGTACGGGAAGGGGAGCGACTGCGTCGACTCGGCGGTCAACGCGTATCTGCTGCGGGGGACGGTGCCGAAGGACGGCAAGGTCTGCTCATGACGGCGGCGGGGGCCTCGGGCACCCGTGGTGCGCGAGGCCCCCGCCGACCGGAAGGCAGGACGAGCCGAGGCTCAGTACACCGGCTTGTCCGGCTCGATCTGGTTGACCCAGCCGATCACGCCGCCGCCGACATGCACGGCGTCGGAGAAGCCCGCGGACTTCAGGACCGCGAGGACTTCCGCACTGCGGACACCCGTCTTGCAGTGCAAGACGATCTTCTTGTCCTGCGGGAGGTTCTCCAGGGCGCTGCCCATGAGGAACTCGTTCTTCGGGATCAGCCGGGCGCCGGGGATCGAGACGATCTCGTACTCGTTGATCTCGCGGACGTCGATGATCTCGATGTTCTCGCCGTCGTCGATCCACTCCTTGAGCTGCTTCGGAGTGATCGTGGAGTCGGCGGCCGCCGCCTGGGCCTCCTCGGACACAACGCCGCAGAAGGCCTCGTAGTCGATGAGTTCGGTGACGGTCGGGTTCTCGCCGCAGACCGCGCAGTTCGGGTCCTTGCGGACCTTGACCTGGCGGTACTGCATCTCCAGGGCGTCGTAGATCATCAGGCGGCCGACCAGCGGCTCACCGGTGCCGGTGAGGACCTTGATGGCCTCGGTGACCTGGATGGAGCCGATCGACGCGCACAGCACGCCGAGCACGCCGCCCTCGGCGCAGGAGGGAACCATGCCGGGGGGCGGGGGCTCCGGGTAGAGGCAGCGGTAGCAGGGGCCGTGCTCGGACCAGAAGACCGAGGCCTGGCCGTCGAAGCGGTAGATGGAGCCCCACACGTACGGCTTGTTCAGCAGCACACAGGCGTCGTTGACCAGGTAGCGGGTCGCGAAGTTGTCCGTGCCGTCGACGATCAGGTCGTACTGGCTGAAGATGTCCATCACGTTGTCGGCCTCGAGCCGCTCCTCGTGAAGGATCACGTTCACGTACGGGTTGATGCCCTTGACGCTGTCGCGGGCGGACTCGGCCTTGGAGCGGCCGATGTCGGACTGGCTGTGGATGATCTGGCGCTGCAGGTTCGACTCGTCGACCTCGTCGAACTCCACGATGCCGAGCGTCCCGACGCCCGCGGCGGCCAGGTACATCAGCGCCGGCGAGCCCAGGCCGCCGGCGCCCACGCACAGCACCTTGGCGTTCTTCAGCCGCTTCTGCCCGTCCATCCCCACGTCGGGGATGATCAGGTGGCGGGAGTACCTGCGAACCTCGTCTACGGTGAGCTCGGGGGCCGGCTCGACCAGGGGTGGCAGCGACACGGGGACTCCGTTGGTCGGTCGATCACTACGGTTGTTCTCCTCGTAACAGTGCCATGGCCTTTTTCATTCCGAGACACCTGTTCCGACCCGCGAGACGATTTCGTCCCAGTAGCCGGGCATGGCCTCCCAGGGGTCGGTGCGGCCGCCGCGGTCCGTGCGGTCGGTGAACCAGATCGTCGAGGCGCCCTGCCAGCGGGCGATGCGCAGTGCCTCGTCGAGGTGGCCGAGCGGCACACCGTGGACGAAGTGGCAGAAGCGGTCGGGCGGATAGTCGGCCGTCCACTCCGCGACCTGCGACCAGCGGTAGTCGCTCCACGATCCGGAGAAGGTGACGAGTTGGTCACCGCACTCGGCGTAGCCGGGGTAGGGGTGGGTGCCGTGGCCCAGGACGATGTGGGCCTTGTCACGCAGCGCCCGGAGGGTGGTGACGGTGCGCAGGATGTCGGGCAGTGCGGTGCCGTCGGTCGGGCAGCGGTCCAGGAAGAAGCCGTCCACCCGGTACCAGTCGAGATAGCGGTGCGCCTTGGAGATCACCTCGCCGAAGGCGCGGGCGCCGTGGACCGTGCCGAGGTGGATCCGGTCGAGAGAGGACGTGTCGAGGTGGCCGAGGACGCGGACTCCGGCGTTGTGGAGCCTGCCGGCGGCCTCCAGGCAGTGCGGGTCGGGGCGGGCGCCGGGGCCGTCGGCGACGTTGAGGACGACCCAGTGCACGGGAGTGCCGGGGCGGGTGAGTTCGCCCCACTCGGTGGGGGCGAGGAGGGGGTGCGCATAGCCGGGGACGCCGAGGCCGGTGTGGAGGTCGGTGCTCGGCGCGGTCGACCGGGCGCCGGTCAGATACGGCATGCCGCCTCCATCCAGATGTCGCCCAGGGACTCCTCGAGGTTGATCCGGGGGCGCCAGCCGAGCCGGTCGCGTGCGGTGCGGACGTCGGCCTGCTGCCAGCTGCCGCAGCCGTCCGGGTAGGCGACGGGCGCGGTGTGGGCCGCATGCGCTCCCGCGTGGCTCGCGTGTGCCGCGTGGGTCACGTGGTCGGAGTCGGCGCGGGGGTGGCCGATGGACGGACGCAACGGGCCGGGTGGGCCGTCGAGTTCGTGCAGGGCACCGCCGTAGCCGGCCACGCGGGCCAGGATGGCGGCGGCGTCGCGCAGGCGGACGGCACGGCCGGAGCCGATGTTGATGACGCCCTGCGCGGCGGAGAGCGAGGCGGCGTGGACGGCGCGGGCCACATCGCGGACGTCGACGAAGTCGCGCTGGGCGCCGAGGCCGGTGAGTTTGAGCTCGCCGTCGCCGGACTGCATGGCGCGGCGCATGGCCTCGGCGAGGCGGCCGAGGGGGGAGCCGGCGGGGGTGCCGGGGCCGGCGGGTGAGAAGACGCGCAGGACCACGGCGTCCAGGCCGGAGCCCAGGACCAGTTCGGTGGCGGCGAGTTTGCTGACGCCGTAGGGGCCGCCGGGGCGGGGGACGGCGTCTTCGGCCGTGGAGGAGCCGGGCTGGCTCGGGCCGTACTCGGCGCCGCAGCCGATCTGGACGAGCCGGGCGCCGCAGCCGCTGCGGCGCAGGGCCTCGCAGACGGTGGCGACGGCGACGGTGTTGTGGCGGGTGAGTTCGCGGGCGCCGCCCCTGGTGGCGCCCGCGCAGTTGACGACCACGCCGGGGTGGACCGCGTCGAGGAAGCGGGTGAGGGCGCCGGGGCTGCCGGAGGCCAGGTCGAAGCGGACGTCGGCGTCGTCGCCGCGGCCGAGTGCGGTGAGCTGGACCGCGGGGTCGGCGAGGAGGCGGTCGGCTACGAAGCGGCCGAGGTAGCCGTTGGCTCCGATCAGGAGGACTCTCATCGGGCGGCTCCCGTTGCCGAGGGGTGGTCGGGTCGGGAGGTGATCATTTGGGGGTCTCCTTCTAGGGCTTCAGGTAGGAGGTTTCAGATGGTTCGTGGGGGGTGTGTGCCTGCGGCGACCCGCGCGGAGTGCGGGCGCGTCACGACGGCTGGTCCTGTGGTGCGTGGGCCGACGCCCTGGTCAACGTGCGCATCGCGTGCAGCAGGAGCGTCAGCGTGCCCGCGCCGCAGGCGATGGTGGGGATGGCTGCCGGACCCCATGTGTCGACGAGGGTCTGGACCGGGATCGCCAGCCAGTCGCAGCCGGGGAGGCGGGCGGTGAAGAGTGTCGTCAGGGCCGTTGCCTCGGCTGAGGCCGCTGCGGTGAGGACCAGGGCGGGGGCCTGGGTGAAGCCGTGGTTGGTGAGGAGGCGGGACAGGAACAGCAGGGCGCCCAGGGTGAGGGTCTGGGGGTGGGCGGCGGGCTCGTCGAGGATGGCGGTGGTCAGGGTGAGCAGGGCCGTCAGGGCGCCCAGGTAGAGGGCGAGGGTGGCCAGGAGCAGGGGTTTCGCGGAGGTGGCGAAGTCCTTCAGGGCGCGGCTGGCCGAGAGCTTGCGGCGGGCCCGGACGGCCAGGAGGTGGGCGCACCAGGCGGCGGGGGCGCAGGAGAGGGCGAGGGCCAGAACGGGGGCCACGGTGAGGGGCCAAGGACCCTCGGCGCTGCCGGTCGGCAGGACGTCGGGTCCGCCCGCTGCGGCCGCCCGGAGGAGGCCGTCGCCCAAGAGGGCGTAGACGAGGAGCCAGCCGATTCGGGTGGCGGTCGGGCGGCCGGCGTGCCGGGCGGCGAGGGGGCCTCGGGCGAGGGCGGCTCGCAGGGCGAGGGGCAGCGCGAGGGCTCCCGCGGCTGCCGTGATCAGGCGGGTCTGGCCGTGGGTGAGGTGCAGGCCGACCACGGTCGCCCCGCAGAGTGCTCCGGGCAGGAGGGTGAGGAGTATCCAGTCGGCTCGTGCGCGGGGGGTGGTGAGGGGCTTGGTCCCCGGGGGCGTATCGCCGTCTCGGGGCGTTCGGGCGTACATCTCCTCGGCCAGGGAGAAGACGTCCCGGTGCAGGAAGCGGGCCGCCGTGCGGTCGGTGACGCCGTGGGCTTCCAGTCCGGCCGCGATCTCCAGGGGGTCCACCGCGCGTTCGCACAGGTCGCGGTGGCGGTGCAGCAGGGCCTTCACCGGGTCGGCGCCCGTTCGACGGGCCGGGCGCGCGGCCGTGGTCGGCTCCTCGGTAGGGGTGGTGTGCTCCTGGTCGGCCAGCCACTCCTCCGAGCGTTCGTCCCATGCTCCGGGGCTGGTCGGGGCCGCGGGGCGGTCCAGTCCTCCCAGGCCGTTCATCGTGCCCCCTCGGTCGCGGGGATCGGGGTGGCCCGTACGGGGGTCGGCGGGCCGCCGCGGGCGACCAGGCGGGCCGTTCGCCCGGTCCAGCGGCCGGGGACGTGGGCCTCGGCGGGGACGGCGAAGGGCAGCGGGGCTCCGGCCTCGTCCAGGACGACTCGGCGGACCGGGGTGCGCGAGACGATCTCCAGGTAAATGCCGTGAAATGCTGTGATGTTCTGCTCGACGGTGAACAGTTCGAGCGCACGCGCGCGGGCGGCCGCGCCGAGGCGCTCACGGCGCTCGGGGTCGCGCAGCAGCGCGACGCAGGCCTCCGCGAGCGCCCTCGGGTTGCGCGGCGGTACGACGAGACCGGTGCCGCCGATGACCTCGACCACCGCGCCGACATCGGTGGACACCGTCGCGCGGCCGCAGAACATGGCCTCGACCAGGCCGATCGGGAAGCCTTCGACGACGCTGGACAGCACGCTCACGGCACCGGAGGCGTAGGCGTCGGCCAGGGCCGGGAGCTCCGGGCCGCCGATCTCCTCGAAGGAGACCGGGTTGTCGCCGACCGTGTGCGGCCCCTCCGCCTCGTCGGGGAAGAGCTGCGCGGCCAGTGCCCTGCAGTGGCCGAGGTAGGCGGCGCCCTCGGGGCCGGCAGGGGTGCCGACGATGCGCAGGCGGGTCTTCGGCTCCTCCTTGCGGACCTCGGCGAAGGCGTGCAGCAGCGACACCAGGTCCTTGGTGGGTTCCACGCGGCCGACCCAGACCAGGGAGTCCGGGTCGGCGCACTCGGGGCTCTCGCCGACCTCGGCGAAGCGGGAGGCGTCCATGCCGGGGTAGACCGTGCGCAGCTTCGCCCGGTCGGCGCCGCAGCGTTCCTGCCAGCGGCGGGCGTGGCCGTTGCCCGGGGTGATGAGGGCGGCCCGGGCGTAGGTCTCGGCGGCGAGCCGGCCGTGGAAGGCGGCGAGCAGGGAGCGTACGGCGGGTGAGGCGTCGGGGGCGGCCAGGTAGTGCGTGCGGAGCCGGACGCCGTATTCGGTCAGCAGCAGGGGCACATCGCAGAAGTGGTGGGCGAGCAGGCCGGGCAGGGCCGCCGGGCCGCCGGAGGTGACGTGGCACAGGTCGGCGGCGCCCAGTCCGTCGTCCGTGTACCAGTCGAGGGAGAGGGGGCGCAGGGCGCGTTCCAGGTGGGTGGCGACGGTCAGCAGATCGGGTACGCGCGCCTCGCGCGCCGTCTGCAGAGCGCCCCGCGCCCGGCACGCGCGCTCCAGGGTGCGTACGGCGGTCTCGGAGCGGAGCGCTCCCACCAGGCCGCCCTCGTCGCGGGCGAGTTCGGCGAGCCCGTACAGCGCGTTGCCGAAACGGTCCGCCTCAAGGGCCGACGCGTCCTCGGAGGCTTCGGACGCGTCCCTGGCGCCCCCCTCGCAGAGCACGGCCACCAACTCGCCGTAGCACTCGGCGAACCGCCGACGCGCACGCCGGCCGTACATCACGCCGTCGTCCTCGGCCGTCCACAACGGTGCCGTGCGCACGCGGCTGACCTGCGGCGGCAGCGGGACCCAGCCCTCGTCCTCCTGGCGCTCGCTGCGGCTGAGCGCGTAGACGTCGAACTCGTGCTGTGCCAGCCCGCGCACGAGCCGGTCGCACCAGAGCCTGGCGTCACCGCTCACATACGGATAGCCACCCTCCGCAATCAGTCCGATGCGCACGAGTGCACCCCCGATCTCCCGTAAGGGGAGCCGCCGTTCCCCCGGCGGCTCACAGCGGGACGAACGTATGCGGACAAGGCGGTGGCGCGACGGACGGTTGTCCATCGCGCCACCAAAAGGGGTGAACGGTCGTAACTTTCCCGTGCGGGTCGCGTTCCGTCGCGCTAGGAGATCGAGCGCGCACGGATCGTCACAGCTGAACCGCCGACGGGCCGCCGGGCCTGGCGGGCGGAGATACGGCCACGACGATCACACCCCGGCCCGCGGGAGTCACCCGGTCAACTCCCGGGGTAGGCCCAGGGGTTGGGTCGGCACCGGATCCCGTTGCGCTCGAGGAACTTGGTCTGCTGCTGCATGACGGGGGCGAGCTCGCCGTCCTTGTCGCAGGTCACATGGGAGAAGCCGAGCCGGTGACCGATCTCGTGATTGATCAGCATCTGCCGGTACTCGAGGATCTGGTCACCGAATGTCTCCGCCCCCTGTGCCCACCGATAGGCGTTGATCATCACGCGCTCGGTGGCGGCGGAGTCGCACGAGACGTTGTCCACGGTGGTGTCCAGACCCGATTTGGCACACCAGTCTGCCGTCGTACCGGGGCTGGCGAGCGTGATCACGAAGTCGGGCTTGCCGCTGTGGATGCGCTCGAAGGTACGGGCGCCGTTGTGCGCCCAACTGCGGTCGTCGTTGAGCGTCTTGTGCACGGCCTGCGCGAAGAGCTCGCCGTCGAGCCCGAGCCCCTGCTCCACGTCCACGCGATAGGTGAACTTCTGCCCCGTGCCGGGCCCCTTGTCGATCCCCGGGATCGCGTCGAACTTCCCCGAGCCCTCGAGGTCGGCGTCGAGCCGGTACGTCGCGGCCATCTTCTGCTCATACGTCAGCGGAACGGTGCCCGGCGCCCCGGACGGCGTCGGCCGCCCGTCCGCGCGCGAGGCCGAGTCCCGGGCGTCCCGCGCCTCGTCGGTGGCGGACTGCGACTGTACGTCGCCGTCGTCCCGCCCCTTGGCGACCTGACCGGCGACGACGACGGCCAGCACGGTGACGACGGCCGCAGCGGCGATGCCGGTGAAGGTCCGCCCCTTGCCGCCCTGCGCCTGCGCCGGCTCGCCGGTCGGCGGGGCATCGTCGTCGATGTCGGTGTCGTTCGCGACACCCACGTCCAGCCTGGAGTCCCAATCGGTGACGGAGGCGTACGGGTCGGAGGCGTGCGCGGCCTCGGACTTACGGGGCGCGAAGACGTCGACGTCCTCGGCCTCCCGCTCGAAGGCGTCGAGGTACTCCTGCCGGGGCCCTTCGGAACGCGGCGCCTGCCGGGGGCGCGGCAGCGGGACGCCGGGCGCGGGCGGAGCGCCGGGGGCTCCAGGAGCGGCGTAGGCGCCGGTCCCGCCCCTCAAGTCACCCCAGCCACCGCCCTGTTCACGCTGCTCGGGGTGGCTGCCGCGGGCCTGGGGGGTGCCGTGGGCCGGGGTGCCGTCGGGAAGCCTGGGGAAGCCGTGCGGCGGGGTGCCGTCGGCCGGTCCGGGGAAGCCGCGAGCGGGCGTGCCGTCGGGAAGCCTCAGGAAGCCATGCGCCGGAGTGCCGTCAGGAAGCCTCGGGAAGCCATGCGCCGGAGTTCCGTCGGCCATTCGCGGGAAGCCATGCGCCGGGGTGCCGTCAGGAAGCCTCGGGAAGCCATGCACAGGCGTGCCGTCGGGCAACCTCGGCACCCCTTGCGCCGGCGTGCCGTCAGGGAAGCCGCGCCCGCCGTACGACTGCGCGCCCCCCGTCGGCATCCCGGGCCGTGCGGGCCCCGGACCCGGCACCCGGCGACCACCGGTCCCACCGGGCAGCCCACCGGGCCCACCGGACTGAGGCCACCCGCTCGGCCCCGCGCCGGGAGGCGCGCCAGGCCCACCGGGTCGCGCACCCGGCACCCTGCCCGGCCCCGGCGCGGACGGCCCCCGCTGGGCCGTGCCCGGCTCAGGCTGCGCCGCCCGAGAGCCCTGTCGTGCTGTCGTGTCCGCGGTGTCCCGCTTGGCGGCCGACCCGCGACGGCTGTGGCGTCCCACGTCGCGCCTCAGCTCCCGGCGTTCTCTGTCACGGCCCCACCGTCACCGGCGGCGGCACCCCTGGCTGCGTCCGCACCCGTGCCCGCGACGCTCTCGGCCACCGGCTCCCCCGTCTGCGCGAGGAGGTCGCGAAACTCCCGGGCGACCAGATCGGGGTACTCCATCATCGCCACGTGCCCGGCCTCCGGAAGGCTCACCAGGCGGGAGTCACGGAAGGTACGGGCGGCCCTCTGGCTCATGCGGTGGCCGACGAGCTGGTCGCGGCCGCCGTAGATGAGCAGCGTCGGCGCCAGCACCCGCTCAGCCTGGCGCCACAGCGCGTGCTGGCCGCCGAGGGTGTAGGCATTGACCAGCCCGCGCGCGGAACGCGTCATCGCGTCCCAGAAGTACGGAAGCTGCAGCCGCCGTTCCATCTCCTCGACGGCGTTGCGGAATCCTTCCGGCGTGGCCCGCCCGGGGTCGCCGTAGCAGAGGTTCATCACGCCGCGGACCCGCTGCTCGGCCGTCCACCCCTGGGTGAACCGGGTGAAGAGCGCCGTCACTCCGGGCACCGCGAGCAGTGCCGTGGGCACGGCGGTGCGCTGGACGCGGATCTCGGGCAGGGCGGGCGACACAAGGGTGAGCGTACGCACGAGGTCCGGGCGTACGGCGGCCACGCGCGTGGTGACCGCGCCGCCGAGCGAGTTGCCCAGGAGGTGGACGGGGCCGCGGTCGGAGGCGTCGAGATAGCGGATCACCGCGCGTGCGTGCGCGGTGATCGAGTAGTCGCCGTCGTCCGGTGGCGGCGAGTCACCGAAGCCCGGTAGATCGACGGCCTCGCTGTCGACGTCGCCCTCGAGCTGCGCCATCAGCGCCGACCAGTTCTGCGAGGAACCGCCGAGTCCATGGACATGGAGCGCGGGCGACAGCCCCTCGCGCGCGGGCGGTCTCGACCGCACCGACAGCGTGATCCCGGGCAGTCCGACCGATCGCAGCCGCTCGCCCTCCGCGACCCTGACGGTCGCCACTTTCGGGAGCGCACTGGCGGCCGGCGCGGACGGGAGCTCGGTCGAAGACATGCAGCAATGTTACGAGACGATCACGCAGTGGTTCATGTGTTCGCCGTCACAAGTCGACACGTACATGGCAGTCGCCGGCCCGGGAACCCGGAGCCGGGGCCGCACCCCCGCGCCGCCTCGGCGACCTGCTCCCGAATTGCCCCTGCATCCGCCCGCGGATCGCATAGCGTCCGAAACCGGTGTCTCCTAGGCTCGTACGCAGGGCACCCGGATGTGGACCCCTGCTTCACCCGGGGACGTCATGCCCCTGGGGACACCCTAGGAAGGGAGCCCGCCATGACCGTCGATCCGACCGACCCCGAGACGTTCGTGGACGACGACACCGACGAGTCCCAGGAGTACGACGTCGAGGCCCCGCGGGCCGACGCGGCCGAGCAGCACGCCGACGTCAGGCCCGACCGCGACGACCAGCTCACCGACGCGGACAAGGACCGGGCGAACGAGGCCGATCTGATCGAACAGACACGCGTCGTCTCTACTGACGAGGACGACTATCGCTGACGCACGACGCCGACGGACGACCAAAAGAGTGCCGCTGAGCAGGAAAGAGGCGGCCCACTGCCCGTTCCGCACCGATTTGAAACCATCAGCGCGACTTTCGTCACCGTCCGGTCCGTGAAATTCTGCGCTCGCACCGCGCACACCAGGGTTACCGAAAAGTACGATGGCCGCGCGGCGCACACCGCATGTGGACGACTTTGGGAGGCGGCGTGACAGCCATCGAGCAGACAGAGGCGGCACGCCCGCGGGGCACTCGCCTGCCGCGCCGTGCCCGACGGAACCAGCTCCTGGGCGCCGCCCAGGAGGTATTCGTCGCGCAGGGCTACCACGCTGCCGCGATGGACGACATCGCCGAGCGCGCCGGCGTCAGCAAGCCGGTGCTCTACCAGCACTTCCCCGGCAAGCTCGACCTCTACCTCGCGCTGCTCGACCAGCACTGCGAGTCGCTGATCCAGGCGGTACGGAACGCGCTTGCGTCGACGACCGACAACAAGCAGCGCGTACGGGCGACGATGGACGCGTATTTCGCGTACGTCGAGGACGACGGCGGCGCCTTCCGCCTGGTCTTCGAGTCGGACCTGACGAACGAGCCGGCCGTGCGCGAGCGCGTGGACAAGGTCACGAACGAGTGCGCCGAGGCGATCTGCGACGTCATCGCCGAGGACACCGGCCTCTCGCGCGCGGAGTCGATGCTGCTGGCCTCCGGGCTCGGCGGCCTCGCCCAGGTGGTGGCCCGCTCCTGGCTGCACAGCGACCGCAGCGTGCCGCGCGACCAGGCGGTACAGCTGCTGACGTCCCTGGCCTGGCGAGGCATCGCGGGCTTCCCGCTGCACGGCAGCGACCACCACTGACCCGGGCGCCGGGGGACGTTTGTTCCCGCCCTCTGTTCGCTGTTGGCGTTCTTGGGCGGAGCGTGTACGTCCCCTCACCGGGCTAATGTGTGCTGGGTACGGCGCGGAAAGTTCGCGCACTTCACTGACCGTCGGAGGGACATAGCCGTGGAGGTCAAGATCGGCGTGCAGCACGCGCCCCGCGAGATCGTTCTGGAGAGCGGTCAGAGTGCCGAGGAGGTCGAGCAGGCGGTGTCCGAGGCGCTCGCCGGGAAGACGCAGCTGCTGAGCCTGGTGGACGAGCACGGCCGCAAGATCCTGGTCCCGGCCGACCGCCTCGCGTACGTGGAGCTCGGCGAGCCGGCTCCGCGCAAGGTGGGCTTCGGCGCGCTGTAGGAGGCCGTCGGCGGATCCCGCCGAATCCGGACGCGAGGGGAGGGCCCGGCGATTCGAATCGCCGGGCCCTCCCCTCGCGTTTCCCTCTTCCCCCCGCACCTCATGCGCCTCCGGCCACGAACGGCACACAGGCCGCTCACAGACGAGGATTGCATTCCGCAGGTCAGGGGTATGACGGGCTACGACCGATTCGAGCAGGCCGGCCATGTGGGAGGGACCCCAACATGCTCTTGGAAGCGCTCAGCTCCGCGATCCTCGGCCTGGCCCTCGCATGGGCTGCGGCACACCGCCTGCCGCACCGTCTGCCCGCCCGCTCCCTGGTCCTGCCGACGGGTGTCGCCGGCGCCCTCTTCGGCGCGTTCATCACGCACACGGCGCTCGACTTCGGCAACCTCTTCGTGATCCTCATCGGCTCAGCGGTCGTCTCGGCCGCCTCCGTCTCCCTGCTGGTACGCCCCTCGGGAAGACTCCGCCGCCACTCGGCGACCGCGTAGATCCCAAGAACCGGCCGCCGAAGCGGTAACGCCCCCAAACGCCGACCGCGCCTCTCGGCCCACCCGGCGTTTGAGGACAAGGCCCGTTCAGGGCCGACGCGGGAGTCTGGGGGTGGCAGCCCCCAGAGGCACCCGGGGTCGAAGGGGCGGCGCCCCTGGGGATGGGACGGGAAGGGGCGGCGGGGGCGAGAAAGCTACGCCGCCAGCCCCAGCGCGGCCATCCGCTTGGTGTGCGCCTCAGTGATCCGCGAGAACATCCTGCCGACCTCCGCGAGATCGAATCCGTCCGCGACCCCGCCCACCAGCATCGTGGACAACGCATCCCGGTCGGCGACCACCCGCTGCGACTGCGACAACGCCTCCCCCATCAGCCGCCGAGCCCACAGAGCCAGCCGCCCGCCGACCCGCGGATCGGCGTCGATGGCAGCCCGCACCTTCTCCACGGCGAACGAAGCGTGTCCCGTGTCGTCGAGCACGGCCAGCACCAGCCCCCGCGAGTCCGAGTCCAGCCGAGCCGCGACCTCCCGATAGAAGTCACTGGCGATCGAGTCACCGACGTACGCCTTCACGAGCCCTTCCAGCCAGTCCGAAGGCGCCGTCTGCTTGTGGAACCCGTCCAGCGCGGCGACGAACGGCTCCATCGCCTCCGTCGGCTCGGCCCCGATCTCCGTCAGCCGGTCCCGAAGCTTCTCGTAGTGGTGGAACTCGGCCGACGCCATCTTCGCCAGCTCCGCCTTGTCCGCCAGCGTCGGCGCCAGCTTCGCGTCCTCCGCCAGCCGCTCGAACGCCGCCAGCTCCCCATAGGCCAGCGCGCCGAGCAGATCCACGACGGCGGCCCGGTACTGCGGATCGGCGGATGCCCGCTCCCAGTCCTGGGCGGCGACCCCGGTGTGTTCCACGGCGGGCTCGGCGGTGTCGGAGGCGTCAGAGGTGTTGTCAGGCGTCGTCATGAAGCGCACAATAGTCCGCTCACCGCGCCACGGAAGTCCCTGGTCAATCAGTGTGACGCCGACTACGTGACCAATTCGGCCATCGCATGTGCGCGTTTCCGGGGTATGGTGGTAATGCGCCCGCTGAGTACTCAGACGTATCTCGACGGGCCGCACGTTATGAGGATGCCCGGTCGGTGGCCCGATCGGCTCCGACCCGACAGCCCTCCCCGGCCGTACGGCACTGTGCGTACGACGACCGGAGGGACACCCTCAGCGGTACGAGCGCTAGAGCGTCGGCAGTGGTCCCGTGCCCTACGGCCAGCCCGTAAGGCAGCCGACGTCCCCGGCACGGTCCGTCAACGACCCCCGCGCTCGCCTCGCACCGCGCACACAGAAGAGGCAGCACCCTGACTACGACGTTCCGCTCACTCGGGATCCTCCCCGAGACCGCCGAGGCCCTGGAAGCCGTCGGCATCATCACTCCCTTCCCCATCCAGGAGATGACCCTCCCCGTCGCCCTCTCCGGCACGGACGTCATCGGCCAGGCCAAGACCGGCACCGGCAAGACGCTGGGCTTCGGCCTCCCGCTTCTGGAGCGCGTCACCGTCCCCGCCGACGTGGAGGCCGGCCGCGCCCAGCCCGAATCCCTCACCGACGCCCCGCAGGCGCTCGTCGTCGTTCCCACGCGCGAGCTGTGCCAGCAGGTCACCAACGACCTGCTGACCGCGGGCAAGGTGCGCAACGTCCGGGTCACGGCGATCTACGGCGGCCGCGCCTACGAGCCCCAGGTCGAGGCCCTCAAGAAGGGCGTCGACGTCGTCGTCGGCACCCCGGGCCGGCTCCTCGACCTCGCGGGCCAGAAGAAGCTCAACCTCAAGCACGTGAAGTGCCTGGTCCTCGACGAGGCCGACGAGATGCTCGACCTGGGCTTCCTGCCCGACGTCGAGAAGATCATCGACATGCTGCCGGTCAGGCGCCAGACGATGCTGTTCTCGGCGACCATGCCCGGCGCGGTCATCGGCCTCGCGCGCCGCTACATGTCGCAGCCCACCCACATCCGCGCCACCGCGCCGGACGACGAGGGCGCGACCGTCGCGAACATCGCGCAGCACATCTACCGCGCGCACAACATGGACAAGCCGGAGATGGTCGCGCGCATACTGCAGGCCGACGGCCGGGGACTGGCCATGGTCTTCTGCCGGACGAAGCGCACGGCGGCCGACCTCGCCGACCAGCTCCAGCAGCGCGGCTTCGCCTCCGGCGCGGTCCACGGCGACCTGGGTCAGGGCGCCCGCGAGCAGGCGCTGCGCGCGTTCCGCAACGGCAAGGTGGACGTCCTCGTCTGCACCGACGTCGCCGCGCGCGGCATCGACGTCGAGGGTGTGACCCATGTCATCAACTACCAGTCGCCGGAAGACGAGAAGACGTACCTGCACCGCATCGGCCGTACGGGCCGCGCGGGCAACAAGGGCATCGCGATCACGCTCGTCGACTGGGACGACATCCCGCGCTGGCAGCTGATCAACAAGGCGCTGGAGCTGAACTTCAACGACCCGCCGGAGACGTACTCCACGTCCCCGCACCTCTTCGAGGAACTGAAGATCCCCGCGGGCACCAAGGGCGTCCTGCCCCGCTCGGAGCGCAAGCGCGCCGGGCTGGCGGCGGAGGAGCTGGAGGACCTCGGCGAGACCGGCGGACGCGGTGCGCGCGGTCGCGGTGGCCGGGGCGGCCGGGACGAGTCCCGCTCGTCCTCGTCGGACCGCGAGCGCCCGGCGCGTACGCCGCGTCGCCGGCGCCGTACGCGCAGCGGTGCCCCGTTGGACGCGACGCCGGCGCCCGCCGCCGGTTCCGTGACGCCGGAGGAGTCCGCGGAGGTCACCGCGGCGGAGTCGGTCACGGCCCCGCGCACTCCGCGCCGCCGGCGCCGTACCCGCGGCGGGGCCTCGACGGAGCCGACCCCGACGGTCGTTTCCACGGAGGCCGCGGAGGCCGCCGTGACGACGGCGGAGGGCCCGTCCCTGGAAACGGCCGAGGAGACCCCGGCCAAGCCGCGCCGCCGCCGCACCCGCAAGTCGGCGGAGCCGAAGGCGACTTCGCAGGAGGCCGCCCAGGTCGCGGAAGCGGTGCAGGCGCCCGAGACGGCCACGGCCCCGCAGGTCGCCGAGCCCGAGGAGGCCCCCGCCGCCGAGCCGCGCCGCCGCACCCGCAAGGCCACGGCCGCGGCGGAGACCGCGGTGGACACGGCCGAAGCCGCGGAGGCGAAGCCGACGGCGCGCCGTACGCGCAAGGCCACGGCCACCGCCGAGGCCGCCGTCGACACGGCCGAGGCCACCGAGGCCAAGCCCAAGGCGCGCCGCACCCGCAAGACCGCCGCGACGGTGGTCGAGCCGGAGGCCGCCGACATCCCGGCGCAGCCGGCACCGGAGCCGGAGACCGCCGAGGCGAAGCCGAAGGCACGCCGTACGCGCAAGACGACGGCCGCAGCCGAGGCCGCCGTCGACACGGCCGAAGGCACCGAGGCCAAGCCCAAGCCGCGCCGCACCCGCAAGACCGCGGCCGCCGTCGAAGCCACCGCCGACACGGCCGAGGCCACCGAGACCAAGCCGCGCCGGACCCGCAAGGCAGCCGCCGCAGCGGAACCGGAGGCCGTCGAGGCCAAGCCGCGCCGGGCCCGTAAGGCAGCGGCCGCAGCGGAGACCGCCGTCGACACGGCCGAGGCCGCCGACGCCAAGCCCAAGGCACGCCGCACCCGCAAGACCGCGGCATCCACCAAGGCCGCCGAGGTCACCGAGGTCGCGGACATCCCGGCCCAGGCCACGCAGGAGCCGACGGCCGCGGAGGCCCCCGCCCCGCGCCGCCGCACCCGCAAGGCCACGGCCACCGCGGAGGGCGCCGACGCCACGGCCGAGGCGAAGCCCAAGGCTCGCCGTACCCGCAAGGCCACGGCTGCCGCGGAGCCCACGGAGGGCTGATCTCCCGTACGACGGCCCGGTCCCGCTTCTGGCGGGACCGGGCCGTCGGCATTCCCGGGCCGGTGCAGCCGCGCCATTCAGCCCGCCCCGCATCTCCTGGCCCACCCCCCGGCCCGCATCTCCCGATCTGCGCCTCCCGGCCCGTGCCCCCGGCCGGCATCTCCCGACCGCATCTCCCAACCCTCACCTCCCGCCCCACACCCCCGGCCCGCGCCCCCCGGCCCTCACCTCTCGGCCCACACCTCCGACCGCATCTCCCAACCCGCGCCCCCCGACCCGCATCTCCCGACCACACCCCCAGCCCCCACCTCCCGACCCGTGCCGCCCCGACCCGCGCCCCCGACCCCCACCTCCCGACCGCATCTCCCAACCCGCGCCCCCCGACCCGCATCTCCCGACCACACCCCCAGCCCCCACCTCCCGACCCGTGCCGCCCCGGCCCTCACCTCCCGACCGCATCCCCCGACCCGCGCCCCCGCTCCCCACCTCCCGACCGCATCTCCCAACCCGCGCCCCCGGCCCCCACCTCCCACCCCCCCACCTCCCGGCCCAGAAGGGCCAGCCGGCGGCGCAGGGGCGAAACAGCAGGGCGGTACCGGCTACCCTCCCCCCGTGACCACCCAACCCGACTTCACCCCACCCCCGAACGCCCACGTCTACCCCCTCCACACGCCCCGTGGCACCTTCGCCGTCGTCGCTCACCCGGCCGCCCCCGGCGTCGACCCCCGAGGCACCGCTCTGCTGCTCCCCGGATTCACGGGCAGCAAGGAGGACTTCACGCTCATGCACGAGCCGCTGGCGGAGCGCGGCTACCGCACCGTCGCCATCGACGGCCGCGGCCAGCACGAGTCGGACGGACCGGAGGACGACGAGTCCGCGTATGAGCGGGGCGAGTTGGCCAGGGACGTGCTCGCCCAGGCGGCGGCCCTCGGTGCCCGCAACACCCCCGTCCACCTCCTCGGCCACTCCCTCGGCGGCCAGATCGCCCGCGCTGCCGCACTCCTCGACCACACGCCGTTCCGGTCACTCACCCTCATGGCGTCGGGGCCCGCCCAGATCTCCGACTCCCAGCAGCAGCGCGTGAAGCTCCTCAGGGACGCGCTGGCGGTGATGACCATGGCCGAGACCTGGGAGGCGATCCTCGCGATGGGACCGCCCGAGGAGGTCGGTGGCCCGGCGCGCGGCATCGGCGGCCCGGACCTGCTGCGCCGTCGCTGGCTCGGCACTAAGCCCGCCCAACTCCTCGCCACAGGACGTCAGTTGACCACGGAGCCGGACCGAGTCGACGAACTCGCCGCCCTTCCGCTGCCGTTCCATGTGCTGTCGGGCGCCAGCGACGACACCTGGCCGGTCCCGATGCTCGACGACATGGCGGCACGGCTGAAGGCCCGCCGGACGGTCATCCCTGACGCCGAGCACTCCCCCAACGCCGACCAGCCCCTGCGCACCGCGCAGGCCGTCGCCGACTTCTGGGAGAGCATCGACAGCCCGCCCGCGACGGAGACGGACGCCTGAGCGGGGCCGTACCGCTAGTACTGCGCCTGGAGATGCTCCCAGAACCCGTCCCGCAGCGCCCGCCGCAGATCCGCCTGCCCGCGCAGCGAGTACTGCAACAGCCCCTCCGCCTCCACCAGCAGATCCTGGTCCACCGACCCGGGCAGATACGGGTGCCCGGGCAGCAGTTCCACGAGCGACTCCCGCCCCCGCGCCGCGAGCCACTTCGCCGCGATCTGCGCGCCGACGAACCGGACGTCCTCTCGCGTCGGCCGGGCCCCCGCCGGCTCGTACGCGGCGGCCGTGCGCCGGGAGACGTACGGCTTGAAGAAGTCGAGGTCGAAGGTGCGCTGGCTGTCGACCTCCCAGAGCAGGGGCTCGGCCTGGTTACGGCCCTCGGGCGCCTCGATGCCCCACAGGTGCACCCGCGCCCCGTACCCCTGCGCCGCCTCGACCGCCGACACCAGGTCCTCGTCCCCGCCGAGCAGGGCCGCGTCGCTGATGGCGCGGTGTCTGGCGAGGGACTCCAGATCGGTGCGGATCAGTGAGTCGACGCCCTTTTGCTGGTTGTTGGCGTTGAGGTTGCCCAGTCGCACCTTCACATCGGGGAGTTCGGCGATCGACTGCTGCTCCGCGGTGTGGATGCGGCGCCGCGCGCCGTCGTACCAGTAGACCCGCAGCAGCCTGCTGTCCGCGAAGATCGTGCGCGCCCTGTCGATGAGCGCCTCGATCAGCCCCTCGGCGTCCAGATCGAAGGCGCGGCGATCCTCCGTCCCGGCGACCAGCCGCCCGGCGGCCGCGTACAGGTATCCCGCGTCGACGAAGATCGCGTGTGTGGAGGGCGTCTTCGCCACCTCGGCGAGCATGCGTTGCAGCAGCTCGTTGGTGCGGTCGATGCGGGCGGTGAGTGCGCCGAGGTCGTCGTTCATCGTCTCCATTGTCCCGGCGGTCACGCTGCGAACACAACCGGTCCCGGTCAGTCTCCCCTTGATCGCTCGACGGATACCTACCGGTCAGTACTTAGGCGTTCGAAAAATTTCTTTAGCGTAGGGAATGTTTGTAACACGAAGCACGTTGGCTACCCGTGTGACCAAGTAGTTCTCCATCAGGAGGATGACCAGACGAAGGGAGAAGCCATGCGCTTCGAAATCATGCGACTCGACGAGCTGGACGGCACGGCCGTGGACAGCACCGTCGTGGACGCCGCCTCCGTCAACCGGATCGTTCAGCAGGCCGCCGCGACGGGGCAGCGGCTGTGGATCCGACCCGCCGAGACCACGGCCTCGTAACAGCAGCGGACCACCGCAGAAGCTTCGAAGCCCCCGTACGCCACACACGGCGTACGGGGGCTTCGCGCTCACGGGGGCTCAGGCGCCCTGGATCACCTGGGTGACCCCGTTGATGATCTGCTGCACGGCGATCGCCGACAGCATCATGCCCGCGAGCCGTGTCACCAGGACCACGCCGCCGTCCTTGATGACCCGGATGATCAGCAGCGAGTACCGCATCACCAGCCACAGCACGACATGGATGGCGAGGATCGCCGACCACACCGACACCTGGGTGGCGACGCTGTCCGCCTTCTGCACGGCGAGGATGACCGACACGATCGCGCCCGGCCCGGCCAGCAACGGCATGCCCAGGGGTACGAGGGCGACGTTGACGTCCTTGGTCTGCTTCGGCTCGTCCGTCTTGCCGGTGAGCAGGTCGAGCGCGATCAGCAGGAGCAGCAGCCCGCCCGCGATCATCAGCGCGGGGACGGAGACATGCAGATAGTCGAGGATCTGGTGGCCGAGGAGCCCGAACACGGTGATCACACCGCCCGCCACACAGACGGCCTGGAAGGCCATCCGCCGCTGCACCTTGACCGGCCGGCCGGCGGTGAGCGCGAGGAAGATCGGGGTGATCCCCGGGGGATCCATGATGACGAACAGGGTCAGGAAGAGAGAGCCGAAGACGGCGAGGTCGAACATGGGTGAGCCTTGCGAAAGGGGCAGCCTGCGGCGCCGGGTGAGTCGAGACGGACCTGTGGGTGAGAGACCTCAGACCCCGCCGGCCCCGGGCACCGGAAACGCCCCGGTGGCCCGCCGCGTGATCTCGCCGTACACCTCGGGGTCCGTCGTGTACTCACCGAGCACGCAGGTCTTGCGGCTGCCGTGGTAGTCGCTGGACCCGGTCGGCAGCAGCCCGAGCTCCTTCGCCAGCCCGCGCAGCCGAGCGCGGGTGTCGGGGTCGTGGTCCATGTGGTCGACCTCGATGCCGTCGAGCCCGGCCGCGGCCAGCTCGGCGATCGCGGCCTCCGGCACCGTACGGCCCCGCTTGCTGGCGGCGGGATGCGCGAAGACGGCCACGCCGCCCGCGCCCTTGATCAGCCGGAGCGCCTCGAACGGGTCGGTCTCGTGCTTCTCCACGAACGCCCGCCCGCCGTCGGCCAGCCAGTCCTCGGTGAAGGCGTCGCCCACGGTCGGTACGACCCCCAGCTCGACCAGTGCGGTGGCGACATGCGGCCGCCCGACCGAGCCGTCGCCGGCGATCCGCAGCACCTGTTCCCAGGTGACGGGCACGCCCAGCGCGTTGAGCTTGGCGACCATGCCCTTGGCCCGGGGCACCCGGTCGTCGCGCACCAGCTCACGCTCGGCGAGCAGCGCGGGCTCCTCGGGGTCGAAGAGGTAGGCCAGCATGTGCATGCTGACGCCGTCGATACGGCAGGACAGCTCGGCGCCGGTGACGAGGGTGAGCCCCTTGGGCAGCGCGGCGACGGCCTCGGCGTACCCACGGGTGGTGTCGTGATCGGTGAGCGCGACGACGTCCAGCCCGGCCGCGGCGGCGTTGCGCACCAGCTCGGCCGGAGTGTCCGTACCGTCGGAAGCGGTGGAGTGGGTGTGCAGATCGATACGCACGACGCGAACTCCAGTCGGGGACGGCACGGAAGGGACCGCTCAAGGATAACCGCATTTTCAACGCCCCTGTCACACCCGCAGGCCATGAGCGCCCCCTACACGCACGCCCCCTGGGGCGCGGGGCTGTATCGATATGCGGCTCCGCCGCGTGGGCGCGACCAGCCACAAACAACCCGCAGTCGCACACCCACACCAAGCACCCGAGCTATTGGGCGCCCTACGGCTCAAGCAAGCGCGGCGACAACGCTCCGCAGGGCACCAGCTCCACCTCGGCCCCCGCGTCCCGCAGATCCGTCAGCACCAGCTCGTCGTACATCAACAGCCCCGACTGCTCGGGCCACATGACGGCCCACAGCCACATCCCGAGCGCCTCCCCCGCGAACACGGCACGGTCGTCCGGCGTGCCCGACACATGCCACAGCGGCGTGGGGCGACCGGCGGCGAGAACCTTGGCCTGGGGTGGCTTCTCGACGTTCATGTACGACCCCGGATCCGGGCCGTCGATGCCGGCGTAGCGCGCACCGAACCCGACGCCGAGTTCCTCGGCCACCAGGATCAGCTCGCCCATCCCGCCGAGCGGCCCGGGCCCGGAGCAGGCCACGGCGCTGGCACGGCCTCCGCTGCGGTCGTCGCCCGCGCTGGCGACCCCGGTGAACAGCCAGCCGATCGGCAGCGGCCACGGCATCCACACCGGCACCTGCGTGCGATGCACGACCACACCGAGGGCCTCGACGCTGGGTGGGATCACGGGCTGCACCGGATGGACGGTGCCGTGCACGTCGCATTGCCAGGTGTCGGCGAAGAGTCCGGGAGCCCTGACCCGGCCACCACACTTCGGGCAACTGGGTTCGCCCCTCATAGGCCCCCACGGTCCTACCCCTTCTGCGTCACGTCAAGGACGATCACCCGTCCGGGCGGAACGGGTTCGTGAAAGGGCCGCGAAGGGGCCGCGAAGAGGCCGCACACTCTTTGCATCGTTAGCGTGCCTAACTTAATATGTGTATATGCCATCTACTTTCCTCCGGCAGCCGCGGGCCGTGTGGGCGACCGCAGGCGCGTCCGTCGTCGCCTTCATGGGCATCGGACTCGTCGACCCGATCCTGCCGTCCATCGCCGGCGGCCTGCACGCCACTCCCGGGCAGGTCTCCCTGCTCTTCACCTCGTACTTCCTCATCACGGCGGTGGCGATGCTGGTCACCGGCTTCGTCTCCAGCCGGATCGGCGGGCGCAGGACCCTGCTGCTCGGCCTCGCCCTCGTGATCGTCTTCGCCGCTCTCGCCGGCACCTCCGGATCGGTCGGCGAACTGGTCGGCTTCCGGGCGGGCTGGGGGCTGGGCAACGCCCTCTTCGTCTCCACCGCCCTCGCGGTCATCGTCGGCGCGGCGGCCGGCGGCAGCGCGACGGCGATCCTGCTCTACGAGTCCGCCCTCGGCCTCGGCATGGCGTGCGGTCCGCTGCTGGGCGCGCTGCTCGGCGACGCCAGCTGGCGCTACCCGTTCTTCGGCACGGCCTTCCTGATGGCCGTCGGCTTCCTGTGCATCGCGGCGTTCCTGAAGGAGCAGCCGAAGCCGGCCCGCAAGACCGCACTGCTGGACCCCGTCAAGGCGCTCGGCCACGGCGGCCTGGCGTCGGCGGCGGTCTCGGCGTTCTTCTACAACTACACGTTCTTCACCGTGCTGGCCTTCACACCGTTCGTGCTGGACATGAGCCCGTACCGGTCCGGTGCGGTGTTCTTCGCCTGGGGTGTGCTGCTCGCAGTGTCCTCGGTGATCGTGGCGCCGCGCCTGCAGAAGCGGTTCGGTTCGCTGAGGGTGCTCGGCGGGTCGCTGGTGCTGCTGGCCGTGGACGTGCTGGTCCTCGGCTACGGCGACCACACCACCGCCGTCGTCTGCACGATCCTGTCCGGCGCGTTCATCGGCGTGAACAACACCGTCTACACGGAGCTGGCGCTCGGCGTCTCCGACGCGCCGCGCCCCGTGGCGAGCGCCGGCTACAACTTCGTGCGCTGGTTCGCGGCGGCGGCCGCCCCCTATTTCGCGCCGCGGATCGAGGAGTGGACCGGCAGCGTCCGGATCCCGTTCGTGGTGGCGGCGGTCACGGCCGTGGCGGGAGCGCTCGTGGTCGTCGTACGGCGCGGGGCGCTCACCGACGAGGCTCAGGAGCTGGAGACGGCGCACGCCACCGAGGACAGTGTCACCGTCTTCGCCAACTGACGACTTTCAGCCACCGGTTGGTGAGGTTGCTCACGCGGCGCTCACTCCAGCGGGACGGACCTGCGGGCGGGATCCCTCAGGTCCGTCCCGCTCGTCAGCCAGCGCTCCTGGAGGGCCTGGGCGCCGTGCACACGCTTCCAGGCGGCCTCGTTCGGCGTCATCGGCAGCAGAGGCAGGAAGCGCACGGGGGCGAGGGGCTCGTCGAGTTCCAGGTCCTCGACCAGGCCGCCCGGCTCGCCGACCAGGACCGAGGTGAAGGGGGCGCCGGGCCACAGCGGCTCACCGACGTCCAGCGAGGCGCCCGAGGCCACGATCACGCCCTCCACCTGCGGGGACGCGGCGAGCACGGCCAGCGGGCGGAGCACCTTGTCGGTGTCGGCGAGCCCGGAGCGGACCGAGAGGACCAGCTCGACGCGGGGGCCCTTGACCGGGTCGGCGACCATCGCCGTGGGGTCGTTCATGGGCTGCGCGGACATGCCGAGCGTGGCGTAGCGGACGATGTCGCCCTCCTGGAAACGGAGCACCTCGATACGGTCCGTGCCGAGGAAGGTGACCGCCGCGCGGGCGTCCGGTTCGCCCAGTGCGGTGCGCAGCCGGGCCTCGACCAGAGGAAGAACATCAGCCATGCCGCGAGCATAGAACTCGTCAGTACCGGGCAAAGCAGCGCCTTGACACTTCAGTCGGCTGATACTCTTGCCCGGTGTTCGGGGCAGCACGCAGAAGCGTCGCGATCGAGTCCCGACGCTGATTGAAACTCCCCTACGGGGAACCCCATACGGGGTATGGAACGTCCCTCACGAGGGACCGGCCGGAGGAGGTGGGGCTGTCATGGATCGAAGTCGACCGTGCAGTACCACTCGCTCTTCCCGCCGCTGATGTAGCTGATTCGGCTGTTCCGCTCCGGCTGACCGCCGTCCTTTCACGCTCGCGTCCCTCTACGGAAGAGCACTTCGTTTCGCTTTGCCTGATCGGCCTGATCTGAATCAGCAACGAAGCCCATCACCGCAACGGTGCGGTGCTCCCCGCTTTGTGGACGTGCCAAACATCCTGAAGTCAGGACGTCCCCATTCCGGGCAGTTCCAGCCGTGCTGTGGTCCTCCACGCTTCGTTGCCCGTTGCGAAGGAGCCTGCTCATGTCGATGATTCGTGACCTGCGTGCCGTGGTCCGCCCGGCCCGTCCGTCGCTGCGCAAGGACAGTGGTGCCTACGACACCACGCGCGACCCCGCGACCCCGTCGGCCGTCGTCGACTGTGCCGTCTACCGGGACGGCCGCCGCCTGGAGACCGACAAGCCGCTGACCCCGCACGAGGCGATGCGCCAGGTGCGGCGCGACGGCGGCTTCGTGTGGATCGGGCTGCACGAGCCGACCGAGGCCGAATTCTCCGGTATCGCCGGCGAGTTCGGGCTGCACCCGCTGGCCGTCGAGGACGCGGTGCAGGCCCATCAGCGGCCCAAGCTGGAGCGCTACGACGACTCCCTGTTCACCGTGTTCAAGACCATCCACTACGTCGAGCACGACGAACTGACCGCCAACAGCGAGGTCGTCGAGACCGGCGAGGTGATGTGCTTCACCGGCCGGGACTTCTTCATCACCGTCCGGCACGGCGGGCAGGGCTCGCTGCGGGCCCTCAGGCACCGCCTCCAGGACGACCCCGAACTGCTCGCCAAGGGCCCGTCGGCCGTGCTGCACGCCATCGCCGACCATGTCGTCGACGGGTACATCGCGGTCGCCGACGCGGTGCAGGACGACATCGACGAGGTGGAGACCGAGGTCTTCTCGCCGGGGCGCAAGGGCGCGCCGCGCGGTACGGACGCCGGCCGGATCTACCAACTCAAGCGTGAGGTCCTGGAGTTCAAGCGGGCGGTGTCGCCTCTCCTGCGTCCCATGCAGTTGCTGAGCGAGCGGCCGATGCGGCTGGTCGACCCGGACATCCAGAAGTACTTCCGGGACGTCGCCGACCATGTCGCGCGCGTGCACGAGCAGGTCATCGGCTTCGACGAGCTGCTCAACTCGATCCTCCAGGCCAACCTCGCGCAGGCGTCCGTGGCGCAGAACGAGGACATGCGGAAGATCACCTCGTGGGCCGCGATCATCGCCGTACCGACGATGGTGTGCGGGGTGTACGGCATGAACTTCGACTACATGCCGGAGACACAGTGGAAGTACGGCTACCCGCTGGTCCTCGGCATCACGGTGACCATCTGTCTGGGCATCCACCGCACGCTGAAGCGGAACGGCTGGCTCTGACCGGGGCCGATCCCGCTGGATAGGCTGGGGTCCATGACAAGCGAGCTGCTGGAGAAGGCCCTCGTCGAGGAGGCCACGAAGAAGTCCGGCCTCATCTGGGTCAAGGGGCCCGGGGTGCCCGCCCGGGCGCTGTGGCACGTGTGGCACGAGGGCGCCGCGTGTGTCATCGGCGACGGTCCGGGCGAGCAGCCGCTGCCGGGGCTGGCCGACGGGGCCGAGGCCGAGGTGACGGTCCGCAGCAAGGACAAGGGCGGCCGGCTGGTCGCCTGGTCGGCGAAGGTCGTCGAGCTCGCGCCGGGCTCGGAGCAGTGGGAGGCGACGGTCGCCGAGCTGAAGGGCAAGCGCCTCAACGCCCCCGACGGCGAGGCCATGCCGTCCCGCTGGGCCCGGGAGTGCCGGGTGCTGCGCCTGGAGCCGACGGGCAGCACCGCGACGCTGCCGGACGGCTCCCTGGCCGAGGCGCCGCTGCCGTCCCCGGCGACGACGCGCCGGCCGATCCCCGCGGGGCTGCCGCGGCTGCTGCTGAAGAAGACGAAGAAGCGGCGGCGCTAGCCGGTCAGGACGTCGGCAGCTGCTTGCCGTAGTCCACCGTGTCGCCCTTGGCCGGCTTCTCCAGGGCGAAGTCCTTGCCCCAGGACGAGAAGGTCAGGGTGCCCGCGCCGCCCGCCCTGGCCAGGCGCAGGGGGTACGGGTCGCCCTCCAGGGAGACGTCCAGGGTGCCGCCGGAGCCCTTGTCGCCGGTGATGCGGATGGTGCGGGTGCCCGCCTGCTCGTGGTGGCCGTCCGTCGCCAGCGAGCCGTGCAGCGTCAGCAGGCCGTCGAGCAGGACGTCCTTGTCCGTGAAGCCGCTGAACTTCTTGTACGCCGGGTCGCCCTGCGGCACCTTCACATACTTGCCGTTCAGCTTGTCCACAGCCCCGGCGTCCGCCTTGCCGTCGTTTCCGGCGTCGCTCCAGAAACCGGCGTCGGCCTTCAGATACAGCTGCTCGCCGATCCGCAGGAGCTGGAAGGTGGCCCCCTGCGCGGTGACGGACCCCGTCGCGCCGTCGGACTTGAGCCGCATGTCGAGCTTGTAGGTGCGCCCGCTGGTCACCACGTTCCCGGACAGGTGCACCGCCTCGGCGGACCGCGCGGCCGTCCGGGTCTTGCGCTGGATCTCGGCGGCCGGCAGCTTGCCGACGCCGTTGGTGCCCTCGTCGGGGTCCTCGCTGCATCCCGTCAGTCCCGTTCCCGACACGACCAGGGCGCAGATGGCGGTCATCAGCGCGGCCCGGCGAGTACGACTCTGGGGAATCGCAGTCACAGGTGGGCTGCCTTTCTGTCGTGGAGGTCGGGTGACCCGAGCGGCGTACGCAGCGTACCGGCCCGTCACCTCCCAGGCGGAGCCAGTCCGTCCGGACCTCTCACCAGGGCGTACCGGATCCGGACGGGCTAGCCTGAAGCCCATCCGAGCGGGCAATTCGACAAAAGCGGCGCGGTCGGCGCGGCCGCGTCAGCACCACTGCACACCCCGCACGCAAAGGAGCCGCAGCCATGGCAGCCGGCGCTCCCCGGATCTTCGTCTCGCACCTCGCCGGCGTCGCCGCCTTCGACCCGAACGGCGACCAGGTGGGCCGTGTCCGCGATCTGGTCGTCGTGCTGCGCGTCGGCCGGCGCCCGCCACGGCTGCTCGGCCTCGTCGTGGAACTCTCCACCCGGCGGCGCATCTTCCTGCCCATGACCCGGGTGACGAGCATCGAGTCCGGCCAGGTCATCACCACCGGTGTGCTCAACGTCCGCCGCTTCGAGCAGCGCCCCACCGAGCGCCTCGTCTTCGGCGAGCTGCTCGACCGGCGGGTGACCCTCGTCGAGACCGGCGAGGAGGTCACCGTCCTGGATCTGTCGGTGCAGCAGCTGCCGGCCCGCCGGGACTGGGAGATCGACAAGGTGTTCGTACGCAAGGGCGGCCGGAGCGGGCCGCTGCGGCGGGCCAAGGGTGAGTCGCTGACCGTCGAGTGGTCCGCCGTCACCGGCTTCACGGCGGAGGAGAAGGGACAGGGCGCCGAGAGCCTCCTCGCCACCTTCGAGCAGTTGCGCCCCGCCGACCTCGCGAACGTCCTGCACCACCTCTCCCCCAAGCGCCGCGCCGAGGTCGCCGCCGCCCTCGACGACGACCGCCTCGCCGACGTACTCGAAGAGCTTCCGGAGGACGACCAGATCGAGATCCTGGGCAAGCTGAAGGAGGAACGCGCCGCGGACGTCCTGGAGGCCATGGACCCGGACGACGCGGCCGACCTGCTCGGTGAGCTCCCGGAGGACGACCAGGAGCGGCTGCTGAACCTGATGCAGCCCGCCGACGCGGCCGACATGCGCCGTCTGATGGCGTACGAGGAGCACACCGCCGGCGGTCTGATGACGACCGAGCCGATCATCCTGCGCCCCGACGCCACCGTCGCCGACGCCCTCGCCCGCGTCCGCAACCCCGACCTGTCCCCCGCCCTCGCCGCCCAGGTCTACGTCTGCCGTCCGCCCGACGAGACACCCACCGGCAAGTACCTCGGCACGGTGCACTTCCAGCGCCTCCTGCGCGACCCGCCGTACACGCTGGTCAGCGCGCTGCTCGACGAGGCCCTCGAAGCGCTGGCGCCGGACGCCGCGCTGCCGGTCGTCGCCGGGTTCTTCGCGACGTACGACATGGTCGCGGCGCCCGTCGTCGACGAGTCCGGTTCGCTGCTGGGCGCGGTGACCGTGGACGACGTACTGGACCATCTGCTGCCCGACGACTGGCGGGAGACGGAGTTCCACCTGGACGAGGACACCGGCGAGGGGGTGGCGGCGCATGGCTCCTGAGCGCGAGGGCACGCGCGAGCGCGCGGCGTCGGGCGCCACCGCGTCCTCCCGGGCGCCCCGCAATCGCCTCGACCAACCCCGCCCGCCGCGCCGCCGGATCCTGCCCGAGTGGGACCCGGAGGCCTTCGGACGGCTCTCGGAGCGCATCGCCCGCTTCATCGGCACCGGGCGGTTCCTCGTCTGGATGACGGTCGTGATCATCGTGTGGGTGCTGTGGAACATCGCGGCACCCAGCGGCCTGCGGTTCGACGAGTACCCGTTCATCTTCCTGACCCTGGCCCTGTCCCTGCAGGCCTCCTACGCCGCCCCGCTGATCCTGCTCGCGCAGAACCGGCAGGACGACCGCTCCCGGGTCGAACTCGAACAGGACCGCAGGCAGAACGAGCGGTCCATCGCCGACACCGAGTACCTCACCCGCGAGATCGCCGCCCTGCGCATCGGCCTCGGCGAGGTCGCCACCCGCGACTGGATGCGCTCGGAGCTGCAGGATCTGACGAAGGAGCTTCAGGAGCGGCACAACGGTCACCGCGAGCACGGGGTATTCCCGGCAGACCGGTCCCGGGGACGTGACGTAGACGACCGGTGACGGGCTTTCCGGCGCATGGCTCCCGCGCCGTACCATCGTCGGTATGGCTACGGAAGACGCGGTGCGCGAGGCACTGGCGACGGTGAACGACCCCGAGATCAACCGCCCCATCACCGAGCTCGGGATGGTCAAGTCGGTCGACATCGGGGCGGACGGTGCGGTCGCGGTCACCGTGTACCTCACGGTCTCCGGCTGCCCCATGCGCGAGACGATCACCCAGCGCGTGACGGACGCCGTCTCCGCGGTCGAGGGCGTGACCCGCGTCGACGTCACGCTCGACGTGATGAGCGACGAGCAGCGCAAGGAGCTGGCGAACGCCCTGCGCGGCGGCCAGGCCGAGCGCGAGGTCCCCTTCGCCAAGCCGGGCAGCCTGACCCGTGTCTACGCGGTCGCCTCCGGCAAGGGCGGCGTCGGCAAGTCCTCCGTCACGGTCAACCTGGCCGCGGCGATGGCGGCCGACGGCCTCAAGGTGGGTGTCGTCGACGCCGACATCTACGGCCACAGCGTGCCGCGCATGCTGGGCGCGGACGGCCGTCCGACCCAGGTCGAGAACATGATCATGCCGCCGTCCGCGAACGGCGTGAAGGTCATCTCCATCGGCATGTTCACGCCGGGCAACGCCCCGGTCGTCTGGCGCGGACCGATGCTGCACCGCGCGCTCCAGCAGTTCCTGGCGGACGTGTACTGGGGCGACCTGGACGTCCTGCTCCTGGACCTGCCCCCGGGCACCGGCGACATCGCGATCTCCGTCGCCCAGCTCGTCCCGAACGCCGAGATCCTGGTCGTGACGACCCCGCAGCAGGCCGCGGCCGAGGTCGCCGAGCGCGCGGGCTCCATCGCCGTCCAGACCCACCAGAAGATCGTCGGCGTGGTCGAGAACATGTCCGGCCTGCCCTGCCCGCACTGCGGCGAGATGGTCGACGTCTTCGGCACGGGCGGCGGCCAGGTCGTCGCCGACGGCCTGACCCGCACGACGGGCACGAACGTCCCGGTCCTCGGCAACATCCCCATCGACGTCCGCCTCCGCGAGGGCGGCGACGACGGCAAGCCGGTGGTCCTGACCGACCCGGACAGCCCGGCGGGGTCCGCGCTGCGGGCGATCGCGGGGAAGCTGGGGGGACGGCAGCGGGGCCTTTCGGGCATGTCCCTGGGCATCACGCCGCGCAACAAGTTCTGATGCACGGACGACGAGGGGGGCGCCGTCTCACCCGACGGCGCCCCCCTCGTCGTAACCGTGTCTTCGCGCGGAGCGGTACCTAGGCGTAGGCCGCGATGTCCTTGATCACCGCGAAGCCCAGCCCATACGCGCTCATCCCTCTCCCGTACGCCCCCACGTGCACCCCCGCCTGGGTCGACCCGGCCAGCACCCACCCGAACTCGGACTCCCGGTAGTGGAAGGGCGTGGGCACCCCGTCCACGGGCAGTGACAGCGTCGACCACGCCGGCCCGGCGAGATCGTCGGCCAGCGCCCACGCCGTCTCCGTCTGCTGCTCCAGCCAGTCGTCGCGCAGCGAGTGGTCCATCTGCCCCGGCCACGTGAACGTCAGCAGCCCCACCCCCGCGAGCCACGCCGCCGAGGACACCGACGTGGCCTCCAGCAGCCCCGTGCCGTCCGCGCTCCGCCGGGACGGATTCGCGGCGACGGTCACCACGACCGCGAACTTCTCCCGGTCCTCCGTCGCCTCGTTCCGTACGGAGGGCTCCTCCCCGTGCCCGATCGAGCCGTGCTCCACGGCCCCGTCGGCCGCCGTGCCGACCTGCATCAGCCAGCGCGGCCCCGTGAAGGCCTCGTCGAGGCCGTACCACGGGAAGGGCGCCAGCAGGTAGCCGTCGACCGTGCGCCGGGCGGAGGGGACCTGCTGTCCGTTCTCCGCGGCCGGTTCCTGCGCGACTGCGCGACTCGTCGTCTGACTCGTCGTCTCCATGTGCCCGGACGCCTCCTCGTTCTCGCCGGACCAGCCCGGCCCGCCCCCCTTCGGGCGTACTCGTCCGGTCCGCACAACAACTCGGCAGCATAGCCACACCGCTTCGAGCAGCAGGGAAACGCCCGGCGCGTGGGGCGCACGAAGGGCGGGTTCAGGCCGCGCGCGACCCGGGCGGAGTATGAGAAGCGTCACGTATGAGCGGTGTCCGCTCCCGTGTTCGTACGGCTCAGGTGGCGTCGGCGTCGTAGGGCGGGCGCTCGTCGCCGGGCTTCTCGCTCTTCTTCGTCATGTCGACGCTGCCGCCGGAGGGCGCGGACGAGCCGGAGGACGACGAGGACTCCGGTTCATGGCCGTGGACGGCGTCGGTGACCTCGGCCATCTCCTTCTTGAGGTCGAAGCCGTTGCGGATCTCCTTCAGCCCCAGGTCGTCGTTGTCCAACTGCTTGCGGATGAACTTCTTGGGGTTGAGGTCATCGAACTCGAAGTCCTTGAACTCCGGCCCGAGTTCCTGCCGGATGTCCTGCTTGGCACTCTCCGAGAACTCGCGGATCTTACGGATCGTCCGCGTGGCGTCCTGGATGAGCTTGGGGAGCTTGTCCGGACCGAAGACGAGCACGGCAAGGACGATGAGCGTCACCAGCTCGAGCGGTCCTATGTCATTGAACACCTGAAGCTCCTTGCGATGTCCTCGGTCCTCGGCCCTCCGCGGTCTGGGTGGTCTTCCGTGGTCCGGGCCGGATCCACGGTACCCGGCGATCCGCTACGACCGGTACTGTCCCGAGGCCTCCGAATGCGGGTGGGCGTGCGGTTTTCCGGGTTGTTTGCCTTGTCGGAGCACCTGTGGGGTGCCGACACGAGGCCCGCTGTGAGGTTCATGTGAGTCCGGCGCCCGCTCAGTCACCGCTGGAGGACCCCAGCGTCAGCGAGATCGTGGTCTCCTCGCCGCCGCGCTCCAGGGTCAGCTCGAGCCGGTCGCCGGGGCGGTGGGCGCGGGTCTTGACGATGAGTTCCTCGCCGGAGTGGACGCGCTGGCCGTCGACCTGGGTGATGACGTCGCCCGGCTCGATGCCGGCCCTGTCACCGGGTCCGCCCCTGGTCACCGCGGGCCCGCCGTCGCTGCCCTTGGTGCCGACGCGGGCGCCGTCCCCGGTGTAGTCCATGTCGAGGGTGACGCCGATGACCGGGTGGGTCGCCCGGCCGGTGTTGATCAGCTCCTCGGCGACGCGCTTGGCCTGGTTGACCGGGATGGCGAAGCCGAGGCCGATCGAACCGGCCTGGCCGCCGTCGAGTTCGGAGCCGCTGTCGGCGGACCGGATCGCGGAGTTGATGCCGACGACATGGCCCTGGGCGTCGAGGAGGGGGCCGCCGGAGTTGCCGGGGTTGATGGGCGCGTCGGTCTGCAGGGCGTCCACGTACGACACGTCGCTCGCGTCGCCGCTCTCGCCGCCGGCCGTGATGGGCCGCTCCTTGGCGCTGATGATGCCGGAGGTGACGGTGCCCGCCAGGTCGAACGGGGCGCCGATGGCGACGACCGGGTCGCCGACGCGGACGTTGTCGGAGTTGCCGAGCGGCAGCGGCGTGAGCCCCGTGACATCGCTGACCTTCACGACCGCGAGGTCGTAGCCGCCGTCCCGTCCGACGACGGTGGCCTTGGCGGTGTCACCGCTGTGGAAGGTCACGGATATCTCGCCGTCGTCGCCGGCGGGCTCCACGACGTGGTTGTTGGTGAGGATGTGGCCCCGGTCGTCGAGCACGAAGCCGGTGCCGGTGCCCTGCTCCGCGCTCCCGCTCACATGCAGCGTGACCACACTCGGCAGGGCACGCGCGGCGATCCCGGCGACACTGTCCGGCGCCCGCCCGACGGACTCGGCGGCACCCGTCTGCGGCAGCTCGACGTCCCCCACACCACCGGTGCGCTCCAGATGGGCCCCGACCACACCACCGACGCCCCCCGACACGAGCGCGAGCAGCAGCGCACCGACGAGCAGCACCTTCCTGGCCCGCTTGCGCCGCTGCCCCTCGGTGGCGACCGCGGCGCCGTTCTGCTGGAGGGGGGCGGTGGGGTGGGCGGCTGGGCGGGCCCAGGGGTCGTAGTTCTGCCAGGGGTTGGCGGGGGGTGGGGGGTCGGTGGGGGTGGAGGGAAGGGGCGTCGGCTGGGCGGGGATGGTGACGACCGGGGCCGGGGCCGTGGTCGGTACCGGGGCCGGGGCCGGGGGCGTCTCCTGGGTGGGCACACCTGGGGGCGGCGTCGGGACGGGAGCGTCCGGGGCCGTCGGGTTCGGTGCGGGCGCGGGTGCGGCGGTGGCCTGCGCCGGCACAGGGGCGGATACGCCGACCGCAGGGGCCGCCGGTGCCGCTGCGGAGGGCATGGGCGCCGGATGCGCCGGGGCGGGCTGAGCGGGCGGGGGCGGCATCGGTACGGCCGTCCCCTGGGCCGGCGTCGTCGCGGGGTGCTGGACGGGCGGGGCGGGTGCCCAGGGGCCGGGCTCGCCGTAGGGCGGGGTGCTGTAGGGGTCGGGGTCGTGCAGGGGCTTGGGGTGGTCCTCGACGAGGGCCGCCGGGGCGGAGGCGGTGCGGTCGGCGGATTCCGCGGTCACGGCACCCACGGCACCGGCATCGTCCGCAGCCGTCTCGACGTCGGCCGCCGAAGGAGCCGGCGCCGACACTCCAGTCGGCCGCTCCAGCTCGAAGTCCCCCTCGGGGGCCACATCACGACCGTCGCCACTCGCGGCGGGCCGAAGCTCGAAGTCGCCGTCGGCCGAAGCCGGGCCGTCGCCCGCCGCGCCGCTCCCTGTCGGCCGCGCCAGCTCGAAGTCTCCGCCGGGTGCTGGTGCCGCGCCCGGCGTTTGCTCCGCCCCCTCCGTCCGGCCCGAAGGACCCTGCAACCGGGGGCGGTTCCACCACTTCGCCTTCGCGGGCTTGGCCTCGTCCATGTTCTGCTTCCCACTCCTGCTGACCCGTTGCTCGAGCAGGACGCTTCGCTCTGAGCCCCGTCCGAGGAAACGGACACGGCCGGAGTCCGGCCGGGCAGGCCACCGTCCCGTCCCCGCACCCGAACGCCTACTCAACTCTGCGCTGTCGCGCTCCACTTCCCCCGCGCCCGGCCCACCGGCACAGCGCACGGCCCACCCTGGATTCAATCAGGTTCGTGGGCCGCTGCGCAGAGGCCGGTCAGCGGTCGGCGTTCGGGGAGCCGGAAGGTGAGGGTGGCGCGTCGGAGACGGGTGCGGCGAGCAGGCCCGGGGTCGCGGCGATCCCGGCGTCCTCGGACCATGCGGTCAGGGTGAGGGGCGGGGTCGCGCTGAGCGGGCGTATCAACGGGGACATGGCGGCCGCGCCGGCCACCACGGGTGCCGTCAGGGTGTGCATCTCCTGGTCGGCGGGCTGGGCCGGCATCCCGGGCAGCAGCGGGGCCGACACCTCGGTCGAGGCCGCCGGGGTGTCGAGCGAGCGCTGGCCCTGTCCCTGGGCGAGCAGCGGGCCGGGGGTGCGGCGGCGCTGGTTCTCGGGTGTCGTCGCGGCGCCGGTGCCCGGTGTCCGCGCCGGTGTCACATTGCTGCCGGACCCCGAACCGCCGCGGGCCTCCGCGTCGGTCGGCGCACTGGAGGTGACACCGCCCAGCGCGATGGCGGCCAGCGACACCGCGCCCGCCGCGACGAACGCGAACCGCATGCGCGAGGACGCGGAGCGGTCGGCGTCATGACGGCCCACGGGGTGGGTGCGGAAGCCACGGTCCGCGGCGGGGAGCGCCGGGGCGTGCGCACGCGAGGGAACGTATCCGAACTCGAAGCGGTCGCCCCGCTTCACGCCGAAGACGCCGGTGGGGCCAGGTCGTCCGGACAGTCCGTCGAAGCCTCCCCCGCCCAGCGGCGAGCCACCGCCGTCCGGGTCACCTCCCCCGGGGAGGCCCTGAAGGCGGGCCAGGAAGCTCTCGGAGGGGGGCGGCGGGGCCGCCTCCGCGAAGACGTTCTTCAGCCGGCGCTGGGCGTCGACCTCGGACTTGCACCTGGCGCACGTCGCCAGATGGGCCAGGACGCGCTCGCGCGCCTCATGACCGAGCTCTCCGTCGACGAGGGCGGAGAGTCGGTCACCCAGGTGCTGCTCGGCCAGGAGCCGTTCGGCGGGGTTGGGTCGGGAGCCACTCACGCGGTCGCGCCCCCTCCTCCCAGCGCGGCCACACGCGGCACGAAGGAGCGGCGCTCGGCGCGCGCCTCCGGGGAGCGGTGGGCGAGGGCCTTGCGCAGCTGCGAGCGGCCCCGGTGGATACGGGAGCGGACGGTGCCGAGCTTGACCCCGAGGGTCGCGGCGATCTCCTCGTACGACAGTCCTTCGATGTCGCACAGGACGACCGCGGCGCGGAACTCGGGCGCGAGGGTGTCGAGGGCCTGCTGGACGTCCGCGTCGAAGTGCGCGTCGTTGAAGATCTGCTGCGGCGTCGGCTCCTTGCTGGCCAGCCGCTCGGCGGCGTCGTCGCCCAGCGCGTCGAAGCGGATGCGCTGCTTGCGGCGGACCATGTCCAGGAAGAGGTTGGTGGTGATGCGGTGCAGCCAGCCCTCGAAGGTGCCCGGCGTGTACGTCGACAACGAGCGGAAGACACGGACGAAGACCTCCTGGGTGAGGTCCTCGGCGTCGTGCTGGTTGCCGGTCAGGCGATACGCCAGTCGGTAGACGCGGCCGCTGTGCGTGCTGACGATCTCCTCCCAGGTGGGCGGAGTCCACGCCTGCCCGTCCGCGTCGCTGGAGAAGGTCGCGGTCTGGGCGTAGTCGCCGGCGTGGCTGTGGTCAGCGGTGTCGTTCACGGATTTCGGCCTGCCCGCCGATCCGAGGAAGCGCCGCAGCACTCCTCCCCGATCCACAGGCGCAGCCGCACCTCCCCTGTCGGCTCTGGTGGTGTCCAGTGGAGCCCCTACCATAGCCACCTCGCCCGTTAGCTCCGGATAAGCGGTTTTACGAGAATTTGATCTGGGCTGACACGGCTGGTGCGCCTGCGTCTGCAGTTGCTCGCGGCCCTGCCCGTCATCGTGATCCAACTGTGTCCCCCCGCTCGTCTTCCCACCCTTCTAAACGCCCGGTCCCATCTGCGGGTTCCCGCCCGCAACGGATACAGTCACGCCCAGGCAACCACGGGGACAGGAGAGGGCCATTACCGGCAACCGGCAGACGAGCTGGGCGTTCGCCGACGCCTACGTCGCCGAGGACGACGTCCTGCGCTGGGCCCGGGACCGGGCCCGTGAGGCGGGGCTGCGCTCGGTGTCGCCCGGCACGGGCGCCGCGCTGCGGTTGCTCGCCGCCACCGTGGACGCGAAGGCGGTCGCGGAGATCGGCACCGGCACCGGCGTCTCCGGTATCCACCTCCTGCACGGCATGCGCCCCGACGGCGTCCTGACCACGGTCGACCCCGAACCGGAGCACCAGCAGTTCGCCCGCCAGGCCTTCCGCGCCTGCGGCTTCGCCAGCAACCGCGCCCGCTTCATCCCGGGCCGCGCCCTGGACGTCCTGCCGCGTCTCGCGGACGCCGGCTACGACCTCGTCTTCTGTGACGGCGACCGGCTGGAGTTCCTCGACTATCTCGCTGAATCGTTGCGCCTGCTGCGTCCGGGTGGCCTCGTCGTCTTCGAGGGCGTCTTCGCCAACGGCCGCACGGTCGACTCCGGCCCACAGCCCACCGAGGTCATACGCATCCGGGAGCTGCTGCGCGCGGTGCGCGAGAGCCAGGAGCTGGTGCCGTCGCTGCTGCCGGTCGGGGACGGGCTGCTGTGCGCCGTCAAGCGGTGAGCGCCTGACGGGCGAAGTACAGCGACCCGGCACATACAGCGACCCCGGCACCATGTGCGATGCCGGGGCCGCCGAAAGGGTAGGGTCGCTGCCGCCTCAGCCGACGACCTTCTTGAGGGCGTCGCCGAGCGCGTCGGCCTCGTCCGGGGTCAGCTCGACGACGAGCCGACCGCCGCCTTCGAGCGGAACGCGCATGACGATGCCCCGCCCCTCCTTGGTCACCTCGAGCGGGCCATCGCCCGTCCGCGGCTTCATGGCCGCCATGCTCGTTCCCCTTCCTGAAACCAGCTCATCGCCAAGCCGACGGCCCCATGGAGGGCACGCGTGTCTGGCATGAGACACGCGACACCGGCATCGAACACATTGCTTCCAAGCCATTATCCCGCATCTCAGGACCCGATGACCAACATCAGTCGGCATCGCTTGGGCAACGCGCGCGAGCAAAACCACTCAATTCGGCGATGTGACTGCGATACTGCGCCACCGCACGCACTTCGGCCGAACGAAACCGGACACACATTCTTTGACGCAGGTCACACGTCCGGTCAGGGCCGTTGTCGGTGATCTCCGCCATGCTGTCCTTCAGACAAGTGCGTACCGACGAGTACGTCCCGATCCGCGACCCGAGGGGATACGCCATGGCCGACACCGTGCTCTACGAGGTGAGCGACGGACTCGCGACGATCACGCTGAACCGCCCCGAGGCGATGAACGCGCTGAACATCGCGGCCAAGGTCGCTCTGCGGGACGCGGTCCGGGCCGCGGCGGGCGACGACGCCGTACGGGCCGTGCTGCTGACCGCGGCCGGGGAGCGGGCGTTCTGCGTGGGCCAGGACCTCAAGGAGCACATCGGGCTGCTGGCGGCGGACCGGGAGACCGGCTCGGGGCAGACCATGAGCACCGTCCGCGAGCACTACAACCCGATCGTGCGGGCACTGACCGGGATGCGGAAGCCGGTGGTGGCCGGGGTGAACGGGGTCGCGGCCGGGGCCGGCTTCGGCTTCGCCCTCGCGGCGGACTACCGGGTGGTGGCGGACACGGCGGCCTTCAACACCTCGTTCGCCGGGGTGGCGCTGACCGCGGACTCCGGGATCTCCTGGACGCTGCCGCGCGTCGTCGGCCCGGGCCGCGCCGCCGACCTGCTGCTCTTCCCGCGGAACATCAAGGCCCAGGAGGCGTACGAGCTGGGGATCGCGAACCGGCTGGTACCCGCGGGGTCGCTGCGCGAGGAGGCCGAGAAGGTGGCGCGGGCGCTCGCCGGGGGGCCGACGGTGGCGTACGGGGCGATCAAGGAGGCGATGGCGTTCGGGTTGTCGCACTCCCTCGAGGAGACCCTGGAGAAGGAGGACGAGCTGCAGACGCGCGCGGGGGCGTCGGAGGACCACGCGATCGCCGTGCAGGCCTTCGTCAACAAGGAGAAGCCGAAGTACCTGGGCCGATGAGCTGTGCCGGCGCCTGCCGTCACGCCTGCCGACGCGCCTTAAGGGGCGCTTCTCGCCACGCAGGTCTCCAGGTGGTCGTCGACCAGGCCGCACGCCTGCATCAGGGCGTATGCCGTCGTCGGGCCCACGAAGCGCAGGCCGCGCTTCTTCAGGGCCTTGGACAGGGCCGTCGACTCCGGGGTGACCGCCGGGACGTCCGCCAGGCTCTTCGGGGTCGGGCGGGTCGCCGGGTCCGGGGCGTGGGACCAGATCAGTTCGTCCAGGTCGCCCGGGGCCCAGTCGGCCAGCACGCGCGCGTTGGCGAGGGTCGCGTCGATCTTGGCCCGATTTCGGATGATGCCCTCGTCGGCGAGGAGGCGGTCCCGGTCGGCGTCGGTGAAGGTCGCGACCTTGGCGATCTCGAACCCCGCGAAGGCGGTACGGAAGCCCGGGCGGCGGCGCAGGATGGTGATCCAGGACAGGCCGGACTGGAAGGCCTCCAGGCTGAGGCGTTCGTAGAGCGCGTCGTCGCCGTGGACCGGGCGGCCCCACTCCTCGTCGTGGTACGCCACGTAGTCCGGGGTGGACAGGGCCCAGGGGCAGCGCAGGGCGCCGTCCGGGCCCGCGAGGGCCGTGCCGTCACTCACTGCTGGTCCTCCTGGGCGGGCTTGTCCATGGAGACATGGCCGGCCGACGACCGGGCCCCGGCCAGCGCGGACTCCAGGTCGGCGATCCGGGCGTCGCGCTCGGCCAGCTCGGCGCCGAGGCGGCTGAGGGCGTCGTCGACGTCGGCCATGCGGTAGCCGCGGGCGGCCAGCGGGAAGCGGAGACTCTCGACGTCGGCGCGGTCGACCGGGCGGTCCGGGGGCAGCGGGTCCTCGAGGCGCTCGGGCACGGCCTCCGGCAGCGGGCCGTCGCCCTCGCCGCCGCCCACCACGGCGAGGGTCACCGCGGCGACCACGACGGCCAGCGCGACGACCAGGAACAGGAACATAACCATCGCTGTGGCCCCCACGGTCGGTGAATGCGTGCGGTCGAGTGTGTCAGGGTCCGATCGTGCCATGCGACTCTGACAGTTAGGGTCGCAGGCGGCCCGAAGGCCAGGACGTACCAGGACGCTCAAGGAGAGGTCACAGGGGATGCTCAGGCTGGGCAGGCGCGAGTTCGAGGCGCACGAGCCGGTGATCATGGCGATCGTGAACCGGACCCCGGACTCCTTCTACGACCAAGGGGCGACGTTCCGTGACGAGCCGGCCCTCGCGCGCGTGGAGCAGGCCGTGGCCGAGGGTGCGGCGATCATCGACGTCGGTGGGGTCAAGGCCGGGCCGGGGGAAGAGGTGACCGCCGAGGAGGAGGCGCGGCGCACGGTCGGGTTCGTGGCGGAGGTGCGGCGGCGGTTTCCGGATGTCGTGATCAGCGTGGACACCTGGCGGGCCGAGGTGGGGGCGGCGGTGTGCGAGGCGGGGGCGGATCTGCTGAACGACGCGTGGGGTGGGGTCGATCCCGGGCTGGCGGAGGTCGCCGCGCGGTACGGGGTGGGGTTGGTGTGTACGCATGCCGGGGGCGCGGAGCCCCGGACTCGGCCGCATCGGGTGGCGTACGACGATGTCATGGCCGACATTCTGCGGGTGACCGTGGGGTTGGCGGAGCGGGCGCTGGCGCTGGGGGTGCCGAGGGAGTCGATCCTCATCGACCCCGGGCACGACTTCGGGAAGAACACCCGGCACAGCCTGGAGGCGACTCGGCGGCTGGGGGAGATGGTGGAGACGGGGTGGCCGGTGCTGGTGTCCCTGTCCAACAAGGACTTCGTCGGGGAGACGTTGGACAAGCCCGTGAAGGAGCGGGTGGTGGGGACGTTGGCGACGACCGCGGTCTCCGCGTGGCTGGGGGCGCAGGTGTACCGGGTGCACGAGGTGGCGGAGACCCGCCAGGTGCTGGACATGGTGGCGTCGATCGCGGGGCATCGCCGGCCGGCGGTCGCGCGGCGGGGGTTGGCATAGGAGCCTTTCCTCGCCCCCGCCGCCCCTCAACCGCCGGACGGGCTGGTGCGGGCTAGCGGCCCGCCTCCTTCGAGACCAGGGCGACCGCCTCCTGTACGTCGTCCGTGACGTGGAACAGGAGGAGGTCCTTTTCCGAGGCCTTGCCCTGGGCCACGAGGGTGTTGTTGAGCCAGTCGACCAGGCCGCCCCAGTACGCGCTGCCGAACAGGACGATCGGGAAGCGGGTGACCTTCTGGGTCTGGACGAGGGTGAGGGCCTCGAAGAGTTCGTCGAGGGTGCCGAGGCCGCCGGGGAGGACCACGAAACCCTGGGCGTACTTGACGAACATCATCTTGCGGACGAAGAAGTACCGGAAGTTCAGGCCGATGTCGACGTACGGGTTGAGGCCCTGCTCGAAGGGCAGCTCGATGCCGAGGCCGACCGATGTGCCGCCCGCCTCGCACGCGCCCTTGTTGGCCGCCTCCATCGCGCCGGGCCCGCCGCCGGTGATCACCGCCCAGCCGGCTTCGACCAGCCCTCGGCCGAGCTTCACTCCGGCGTCGTACTCGGGAGAGTCGACCGGTGTGCGCGAGGAGCCGAACACGCTGATCGCCGGGGGGAGTTCGGCGAGGGTGCCGAAGCCCTCGATGAACTCCGACTGGATGCGCAGGACTCGCCAGGGGTCCGTGTGGACCCAGTCGGAGGGCCCGCCCGCGTCCAGCAGCCGCTGGTCCGTGGTGCTCGCGGTCACCTGGCCGCGCCGCCTGAGGACCGGTCCCAGCCGCTGCTCCTCCGGTGGCCTCTTGCCCTCGGGGTTGCCGGTAGCCATGTAGCGCTCCCTCCGCTTGCCGGGTCTTTCCACCTCAGCGTAGATCCACGCGGGTTACGGACGGGGGACGTGGGCATGTCCGCCATGAAGCGCCCTGCGCTACGCCGTCAGCCACGCCCTCAGCCGCTCCTCGCCCGCGAGGATCTTCGCCGTCTCCACGCGCTCGTCCCGCTTGTGCGCCAAGTGCGGGTTGCCGGGGCCGTAGTTGACCGCCGGGACGCCCAGGGACGAGAAACGGGAGACGTCCGTCCAGCCGTACTTGGGGCGGGGGGTGCCTCCGACCGCCTCCATGAACGCCGCCGCCGCGGGGTGGGAGAGGCCCGGGAGCGCGCCGCCGCTGTGGTCGTCGATCACGAACTCCTCGACCCTGCAGTCGGCGAAGACCTCGCGGACGTGCGCGATGGCCTCCTCCTCCGTGCGGTCCGGTGCGTAGCGGAAGTTGACGGTCACGACGCATTCGTCCGGGATGACGTTGCCCGCCACGCCGCCCGAGATGCCGACCGCGTTCAGGCCCTCGCGGTACTCCAGGCCGTCGATCAGCGGGTATCGCGGTTCGTACGACGCCAGGCGAGCCAGGATCGGCGCCGCGGCGTGGATCGCGTTCGAGCCCATCCAGGCGCGCGCGGAGTGGGCGCGCTCGCCCCTGGTCTTGAGCAGCACCCTGAGCGTGCCCTGGCAGCCGCCCTCCACCTCGCCGTCCGACGGCTCGAGGAGCACCGCGAAGTCGCCCTCCAGCCACTCCGGGCGGGCCTCGGCCACATGCCGCAGGCCGTTGAGGTCGGCGGCCACCTCTTCGTTGTCGTAGAAGACGAAGGTCAGGTCGCGGTTGGGGGCCGGGACCGTCGCCGCGATGCGGAGCTGGACCGCCACGCCGGACTTCATGTCGCAGGTGCCGCAGCCCCACAGGACCCCGTCCTCGTCCAGCCTGGACGGGACGTTGTCCGCGATCGGCACCGTGTCGATGTGCCCGGCGAGGATCACGCGCTCCGGCCGGCCGAGGTTCGTGCGGGCCACGACGTTGTTCCCGTACCGGTCGACCGTGAGGTGCGGCAGGGCGCGCAGGGCGGTCTCGATGGCGTCCGCGAGGGGCTGTTCGGTGCCGCTGACGGAGGGGAAGTCGACGAGCTGCGCGGTGAGCTTCGCGGCGTCCAGCGTGAGGTCAAGGGAGGTGTCGGCCATGGTGCCGACCCTAACGCGCCAGGCCGTCGCCCCACTTTTCCCACCGTTTTTCCACAGCGCTCATACTCCCCAGTAACCTCAGCTACCTTGTAGGGCGTGCCAGAGCCGTCACCTTCTCCCAAGCGCCGTGGCCGCCTCCTCCGCAGCGGGGCGGCCTTCATGGTCCTGCTCGCCGTCGCGGGTTATCTCGTGGTGCAGTACGTCACCGGAGGCACGGGAGCCCCGGGCTGTGACGTCGTGTCCGGCAAGGGGGACGCGGCCAGATACGAGTTCACGCCGGAGCAGGCGGTGAACGCGGCGACGATCGCCGCCGTCGGCACCGGCCGCGGGCTGCCCGAGCGGGCCGTGACGATCGCGCTCGCCACCGCGCTCCAGGAGTCGGGGCTGCGCAACATCGACCACGGCGACCGCGACTCGCTGGGCCTGTTCCAGCAGCGGCCCTCGCAGGGCTGGGGCACACAGGAGGAGATCCTCGACCCGATCTACTCGGCGGGCATCTTCTACGAGCACCTGGTCAAGGTCCCCGACTACCTGCGGCTGCCCCTCACCGTCGCCGCACAGCGCGTTCAGCGCAGCGGTTTCCCGGAGGCGTACGCCAAGCACGAGCCGGGCGCGACACTGCTCGCCGCCGCGCTCACCGGGCGTTCGGCGGCCACGCTGACCTGCGAGGGGCGCCCCGGCGCCACCCTGGCCGCGGGGGCGGACTCGGTACGGGACGCCCTGCTGCGGGACTTCGGGCGCGACGCGCTGCAGCCGGCCGCGGCGGAGGTGGGCGGCGCGAAGGCCGCGGCCTCGCCCACCCCGTCCGTGATCAAGCAGGACGACCGGACCGTCGTACTGCCGGTCCCCACCGACGAGGACGCCGGCGCCGGGCGCAGTGCGACCGAACGCGGGTGGCAGCTGGCCCACTGGGCCGTGGCCAACGCCTCCGATCTGCACATCAAGCGGGTGTCGTACGCCGGGCGGGTGTGGACCGCCGGGAACACCGACAGCCAGTGGCGCCCGATCACCGCGCCGGGCGCCCCGGGGGCCGGGAGCGGCTCGGGTTCGGTCCGCATCGTGACGGCTGCGTAGTACGCGCGGCAGTTCGACAGGTCACCCCCACGGGTTGGTCGACGTGTCGGGCGGCGACGGCCTGGGCAGGTTTTCGCGCGGTCATCCATGAATCCGTCAAAAGCCTTGAGAACAAAGAGCTGTAAGGATTCCGCACACTTTTGAACGGGATGCGGTTTGCCCGTTTTTATCCGCAGGCGATAATGCGACGCATTGCCAACTCTTTACGTTGGCGCGCCGCAACCTTCGCGGGCTTCGAGCGGTAGTCACTGCGTCCGAGCCCGGAGATCAACAGCCAGTCGGTCAACTGCTGGGCGTGGTCGGACACTTCATCGTTCTTATCCGACACACCCGTCGAAGGAGCATCATGTCCCTCCCCCTGACCCGCCGGATCGCCCGTGCCGCGCTGCTCGTCGCTGCCGGAGCGGCTGCCGGGGTCGGTGCGGCCGGCTCCGCCAGCGCGGCCCCCGAACTGCCCGACGCCTCCAAGGTCGGCGGGCTGACCGCCCTGGACGGCACGACTGTCGTCGACGGCGCGGCCGCGAACGCCACCGGGATCGCCGGTGGTGCCGTCGACACGGCGGTCGACAAGGCGCTGCCGACCGCGACGAAGGCCGGCGACAAGGTGACCAAGACCGGCGGCAAGGCCGCGAAGAAGGCGGTGCCGACCGCCGCCAAGGCCAGCGGCAAGGTGACCAAGACCGGCGGCAAGGTCGCCAAGGAGCGCGCCGCCGCCGCGCAGGAGACCGCGGGTGGCGTGGCCGGCTCGGTCGGCTCCGTCCTCGGCGACGCGGCCGGCTCGGCCACGCAGGGCGGGCTGCCGTCGACCGGACTGCCGGTGCAGGGGCTTCCGGTCAGCTGACGCTGGGCTGCGCCTGGCTTGAGCCGACGGGGTTCAGGGAGATTTCCCTGGGCCCCGTCGGCTTTCGTGTGCGCGCGTGGGTTACGCCAGCCTGCGTACCGCCGCCGCCACGCGCTCGTCCGTCGCCGTGAACGCCACGCGTACGTGGCGGGCGCCCGCCTCGCCGTAGAAGTCGCCGGGGGCCGCCAGGATGCCCAGGTCGGCCAGGTGGGCGACGGTGGTCCAGCAGGACTCGTCCCGGGTGGCCCAGAGGTAGAGGCTGGCCTCGCTGTGTTCGATGCGGAAGCCGTGGGCCTCCAGGGCCTCGCGCAGGGCCTTGCGGCGGGCCGCGTAGCGGTCGCGCTGGACGCGGACGTGTTCGTCGTCGCCCAGGGCCGCGACGACCGCCGCCTGGGTCGGCGCCGAGGTCATCATGCCGCCGTGCTTGCGGATCTCCAGAAGGGGGGCGAGGACGGCCGGGTCGCCGGCCAGGAACGCCGCGCGGTAGCCCGCCAGGTTCGAGCGCTTGGACAGGGAGTGCACCGCGACGATGCCGTCGTAGGAGCCGCCGTTCACATCCGGGTGCAGCACCGAGACCGGGTCGGCCTCCCAGCCCAGCTCCAGGTAGCACTCGTCGGAGAAGAGCAGGACGCCGTGCGACCGGGCCCACGCGACGATCCTGGTCAGCTCCTCCTTCGACAGCACCTTGCCCGTCGGGTTCGACGGGGAGTTCAGCCACAGGAGCTTCAGGCCCCGCGGGTCCAGCTCCGTCCCCGCGGCGGTAGCCGCAAATGTCTCCGTGTCATAGGCCTCGTAGTCCGCGCGGGCCAGGCGGGCGCCCACCTCGTACGTGGGGTACGCCAGGCGCGGGTAGGCCACCCTGTCGCCGGGGCCGAGGCCCAGCTGGGTGGGGAGCCAGGCGACCAGTTCCTTGGAGCCGACGACGGGGAGCACATGGCGGTAGGTCACCTCGCGGGCGCCCAGGCGGCGCTCCAGCCAGCCGGTGATCGCGTCACGCAGCGCCGGGGTGCCCCAGACCGTCGGATAGCCCGGGGAGTCCGCCGCCTCGATCAGGGCCTTCTGGATCAGCTCGGGGACCGGGTCGACCGGTGTGCCGACGGAGAGGTCGACGATGCCGTCCGGGTGCGCGGCGGCCGTCTTCTTGTACGGCTCCAGCTTGTCCCAGGGAAAGGTCGGAAGGCGCTCGGAGACTGCGGACACGGGATCTGGCTCACTTTCTGGTACGGCCGCCGGTACTACCGGATACGGCGACGCCTCGGTCCCGTACGGTGATCAAGGCGATCAGGCCGTACGGGACCGAGGCGGCGCGCTGTGCGCGGGTCGCCCGCGGGGATTACCCGGCCTGCGGCGGCAGCGCGGCGATGAAGGGGTGGTCGCGCTCGATCAGGCCCAGCTTGCTGGCGCCGCCGGGGGAGCCGAGCTCGTCGAAGAACTCGACGTTCGCCTTGTAGTAGTCCTTCCACTCCTCCGGAGTGTCGTCCTCGTAGAAGATCGCCTCGACCGGGCAGACCGGCTCACAGGCTCCGCAGTCGACGCATTCGTCCGGGTGGATGTACAAGGACCGGGAGCCCTCGTAGATGCAGTCGACCGGGCACTCCTCGATGCACGCCTTGTCCTTCACGTCGACACAAGGCTGCGCGATGACGTAGGTCACGCTGTCGTTCCTCCTCGATAGGGCGCTGGCGGGCCTCCGTAGGCTCCGCCGCCTGGCGCGCGGGAGCGCGGCGTCGTCGATGCCCGCCCCTAGTATCTCCGTTCTTGGGCATGATCCGAACAGGAGGGGTGAACTGACCTGTGGAAATCTCTGCCACCGGGCGCCTTGAGGTCCGTATCACCGCTGCTGACGTGGGTAAACGGGTCTCGGTACGGCGCTTGAGCGATCCTGGAGCGCCGGGTGAGAAATTCACCGACACGGTGGGTGTTCTCGCATCATGGAACGACGGTGTGCTGCTGATCACACGGAAGAGCGGCGAGACCGTCCGCATCCCGGAAGCCTCCCTGGTCGCGGGCAAGGTCGTTCCCGCCGCCCCGGCCCGGCGCCGGGGGCCCTCAGCCTCGTACGAGGAACTCGCGCACGTCGCCACGCGCGCGTGGCGGCCGGTGGAGAGCGAACGGCTCGGCGAGTGGGAGCTGCGGGCCGCGTCCGGATTCACCCGGCGGGCCAACTCGGTGCTGCCGCTCGGCGACCCCGGGCTGCCGCTGGAAGACGCGCTCGATGCCGTACGGCGCTGGTACGGCGACCGTGGGCTTCCCGCGTACGTCCAGACCGCGACCGGGGCCGAGGGCACGCAGGAGCTGCTGTGCGCGGAGCTGGAGCGGCTGGGGTGGGTGCGGGAGGTGTCGGCCGGGATGTGGATCGGGGCGCTGGCGCCGATCGCGGACCGCGACGAGGGCGGCGGGGTGGTGCTGGCCCGGGAGGCGGACGAGGCTTGGCTTACGCGGTATCAGCGCAAGGGGGTGAGCGAGGTGGCCCTGAAGGTGCTGTCGAGCGGGCCGTCGGTGTGGTTCGCGACGGTTCCCGGTGCGGCGGGTGAGCCGCCCGCCGCGATCGGGCGGTGTGTCGTGGACGGGCGGTGGGCCGGGTTCGCCGCCGTGGAGGTGGATCCGGCGCTGCGGCGGCAGGGGCTGGCCACCCGGGTGATGGCCGCGCTGGCCCGGCGGGCGCTCGACGAGGGGGCGTCGGCGGCGTGGCTGCAGGTCGAGACGGACAATGTGGGCGCGCGGGAGATGTACGCCGGGATGGGGTTCACCGCGCATCACGCGTACCACCACTATCGATCTCCGTGAGCAGTGGTACCGATCGCCGTGAAAGGGCACGAGCCAGCTATGCGTCCCCTGTACCCCCCGACCCCCGAGCGCTCCGCCGAGCTGCGGCGGCGGTTCGCCGAAGAGGCGCGGTCCGAGCGGCCTGATCTGTCCATGCTGTGCCTGCTGGTGGGAGCGGAGGCCGACGGCGCGCTGGACGAGACCGGGATGGATTCCGCGCAGGTGGAGCTGGACGCGCTGGCGGGGCAGCTGCCGTACCGGCCCGGCGGGCCGCGGGCGTGGGCGGTCGCGCTGCGGGAGCTGCTCGGGGAGCGGTACGGGTTCCGGGGCTCCGCCGCGGACTACCAGCGGCTGGAGTCGTCGTTGCTGCATCAGGTGCTGGTGCGGCGCAGGGGGCTGCCGATCCTGTTGTCGGTGGTGTGGATGGAGGTCGCTCGGCGGGCGGGGGCCCCGGTGTACGGGGTCGCGTTGCCGGGGCACTTCGTGGTGGGGTTCGGGCCGGCCGGGGACCAGGTGCTCGCCGATCCGTTCGACGGGGGGCGGGTGTTGACCGGGAGCGATGCGGAGTTGCTGGTGGCGGGGGCCACCGGGGCGGCGCTGCATCCGTCGATGCTGACGCCGGCGGACCCGTTGGACGTGGTGCTGCGGATTCTCAACAACGTCCGGGCGTGGGCCGCCGCTCGGCCCGAGCGCACGGATGTGGCCCTGTGGGCGGTGGAGTTGTCGTTGTCGCTGCCGTCGCATCCGGCTCGGCTGCGGTTCGAGCGGGCGCAGTTGCTCGTGCAGCGGGGGGACTTCCTGCGGGGGGCGGCCGAGCTGGAGGCGTACGCGGAGGTGGTGGGGGCGGTGGACGAGTCGGCCGCGGACCGGATTCGGCAGCAGGCACAGGGCGCGCGGGCGATGCTCAACTGACGGTTGTCGTCACAGCCAGCCCTTCTCCCGCGCGATCCGCACCGCCTCCGCCCGGTTCCGTACCGCCAGCTTCTGGATCGCCGTCGACAGGTAGTTGCGGACCGTGCCCTGGGACAGGTGCAGGGCCGCCGCCAGCTCGGCGTTGGTCGAGCCGTCCTCCGCCGCCCGCAGGACCTCTCGCTCGCGGTCCGTCAGCGGGTTGGCGCCCTCCGCCAGCGCCGCTGCCGCCAGGGTCGGGTCGATGACCCGCTCCCCCGCCAGCACCTTGCGCACCGCCTCGGCCAGTTGGGCCGCCGGGGCGTCCTTGACCAGGAAGGCGTCGGCGCCGGACTCCATCGCGCTGCGCAGATAGCCGGGTCGGCCGAAGGTGGTGAGGACGACCAGCTTGACGTGCGGGAGCTCCCGGCGGACCCGGGCCGCCGCCTCGATGCCCGTCATGCCCGGCATCTCGATGTCCAGCAGGGCCACGTCGACGCCGTGCTCACGGGCCGCCGCCGTCACCTCGTCGCCGCGCGCGACCTGGGCGACGACCTCGATGTCGTCCTCCAGGCCCAGCAGGGCGGCCAGGGCCTCGCGGACCATCGACTGGTCCTCGGCGAGGAGGACCTTGATCGTGCGGCTCATGAGCCGGATCCTACGGGTCGGTCACCGGGCACGGGGACCCGGGCCACCAGCCGGAAGCCGCGTCTGACCCGGCCCGCCTCCAGCGTGCCGCCGGCCTTCTCCAGGCGCTCGGTGAGGCCGGTGAGGCCGTTGCCGGGGCCCGCGCCGGAGCCGCCCGAGCCGTTGTCCTCGACGGTGAGCTCCAGCAGCGGCCCGTCCAGGGTCTGGCGGCGCAGCAGCTCGACCGTGCAGGCGTTCGCGCCGCTGTGCCGTACGACGTTGGTGATCGCCTCGCGCAGCGCCCAGGCCAGGGCCGCCTCGCCGTCCTCGGGTACGCCGGTGAGGTCGGGGTCAGCCGGGACCTCGGCGGTGACCGAGGCGGCGGTCAGGGCCACCTGGGCGCCCGCGAGTTCGGCGGCGAGCCGGGGGCGCCGGTAGCCGGTGACCGCCTCCCGGACGTCCACCAGGGCCTGGCGGCTGACCTGTTCGATGTCGGCGACCTGCTGGGCCGCCTTGTCGGGGTGGCCGGGGAGCATACGGCCGGCCAGCTCGCTCTTCAGCGTGATCAGCGACAGTGAGTGCCCCAGCAGGTCGTGCAGATCGCGGGCGAGGCGCAACCGCTCCTCGTTGGCGGCCAGTTGGGCGACGGTGGCGCGCGCCTTGCGCAGCTCGACGGTGGTGGCCACGAGCTGCCGGATGCCGGTCATGGAGTAGCCGACCAGGGGCACCACCAGGAACAGGCCCCAGGCCGCCTCCAGGTCGTGGGCGTGCCAGCCCGCCAGCATCATGGCGGCGGTGGTCAGCGGGATCGTCCAGTAGGCGACCCGCAGCGGGAAGGTCACTCCGCACATGACGGAGACGTACACGAACAGGCCGAGCCAGGAGCTGCCGAAGCCGAGGGCCAGGGCGACCGCGAGGATCCACTGCACGGCGACCGCGGCGGCGACGGTCCCGCCGCGGAAGGGCCGGCCCATCGTGCGGAAGACGACGGCCAGGTAGATCCCGACGAAGGACACCAGGCCCGCCCAGCCGGCCGCCGTCGCCCCGGTCGTGTGCTCCCCGGAGGCCAGATCGTCCACCGGGGAGGCGAGGAAGACCAGCCACGGCAGGACCCACACCAGCTTGCGCACCGCCTCGCCCCGACTGCGGGGCGGCCGGCCGATCCGCACCAGCCGGTCCGCCCGGGCTTCCTCGTCGGGCCGCGGGGCCTGCGTCATCGTGCTCACGCCTTCAGCGTGTCCTTCCGGTACAGCCAGGCCGCGCCGCCGGTGAACAGGGCGAAGAAGACGACGAGTACGGCGACGTCCTGGGCATGGGGGGCCTGGCTCTGCTCGATCGCCTGTCCCAGGGCAGCGTACGCGTGCGTGGGCACCCACCTGGCGATGTCCTGGAGCCACGTCGGGAAGCTCGTCGTCGGCATCCACAGGCCGCCCAGGATGGACAGCCCGAAGTAGGTGATCATCGTGATCGGCCGGACCGCGTCCCCGTTCGCGAGATAGCCGATCGCGACACCGAGCGCGGCGAAGACCAGACTCCCGGCCCAGATCGCGCCGGTCAGCGCGAGCCACTGCCAGGCGGCCAGGCGTACGTCCTTCACGATCGCCGCGACGACGAACACGACGGCGATCGACGGCAGGCTCACCACGGCCGAGCCGGCCGTCTTCGCGAGCACGTACCCGCGCCCGGGCAGCGCCGTCAGCCGCAGCTGCCGTACCCAGCCGCCCTCGCGCTCCTTGGCGATGCGCTCGCTGTTGCCCATCAGGACGGCGGTCAGGGCGCCGAAGGAGGCCATCGAGACCATCATGTAGGCCGGGAGGGTCAGCCCCGTCCCGTCGACCTTCGCGGTGCCGTCGGCGCCGCCCGCGATGAGCAGGAACAGCAGCGAGGGGTAGAGCACCGAGAAGAAGAGGAACTTGCGGTTGCGCAGGGCGCGGGTGATCTCGAGCTTGATCAGGCTGTTCACGGGGTACGGGCCTCCTCGGCCTCGGTGATGGCGACGAACGCCTGCTCCAGGCCGAGCCCGGCGACCTCCAGGTTGCGGGGGTGGAGGCCGAGGCCGTAGAGGGCGTGGACGGTGGCGTCGGCGTCGGAGGACTGGATGCGGACGGTCCGTCCCGAGATGTGCAGGCCGCTCAGGGAGGGCAGGCCGCGCAGGGTCGGCTCGTCGATCCGGTCGTCGTACAGATCGAAGGAGATCCTCCGGACCCCCGCCTTCGCCTTGATCTCGGCCGCCGTGCCGTCGGCCAGCAGCCGGCCCCGGTGCAGGACGAGCACACGGTCGGCGATGGCGTCGGCCTCCTCCAGGTAGTGCGTGGCGAACAGGACGGTGCGGCCCTGGTCGGCCTGTTCGCGCATGGTGGCCCAGAAGGCCTGGCGGGTGCTGACGTCCATGCCGGTGGTCGGCTCGTCCAGGACGATCAGATCGCTGTCGCCGGCGGTGGCGAGGGCGAATCGGACGCGCTGGGCCTGACCGCCGGAGAGCTTGTCGACCTTGCGGTCGGCGAGCTGGGAGATGCCGGCGCGGGCGAGGACGTCGGTGACCGCGTAGGGCCTCGGGTGCAGATCGCGGGCGAGCCGGACCAGTTCGGCGACGGTGACCTCGTCCATCAGGCCGCCGCTCTGCAGCATGGCGCCGACCCGTCCGGCGACGATGGCCTCGCGCGGGTCGGTGCCGAGGATCGCGACCTTGCCGCCGTCGGGCCGCTTGAGGCCGAGCAGCAGATCGAGCGTGGTGGACTTGCCCGCCCCGTTCGGGCCCAGCAGGGCCACGGTCTCCCCCGGGTGCAGCGCGAGCGTCAGCCCGTCGACGGCCCGCACGCTCCCGTAGTTCTTGCTCACTTGGTCGAAGTCGACCACTGTCGCTGTCATGCGTTCCAGGGTGACCGCGCGGGCCGGGGTCCCGGCAGTGTCGGTGATCCTGATCGCCGGATGACAGATGTCATGGCCGACCGCCCGTCGGACGGGCCTCAGACAGGGCCGAGGGGGCACCCGGTCCCGCCGGGTGCCCCCTCTCGTCGTGCCTGACGAACCGCTAGCTCGGGTTGGTGTCGATGACCGCCGTGCGGTTGGTCCTGCTCTTCAGGGCCTCACGCAGGGCGACGTAGACGTCCTGCGGTGTGACGGCCGTCTTCTTGCCGTTGGCGCGGGTGATGAGCACGCCGTCGAAGGCGCCGCCGTAGAGCTCCTTCAGCGCGGCCAGGTCGGGGGCGTCGATGAGCTTGCCGTTGACCGCCTTGACCTTGAGGAACTTCCACAGGGACTTCTCGGGGCTCATGGGGACGGGGCTCACCCCGTCCGCCTGAACCGTCACGGGGGCCGACATCGCCGGCTGGGCGAACTCCTTCATGAACCGGTCGACCTCGGCGTTCGAGACCGTCGGCTGCTGAGTCGTGGTCGGCACGGTCACCGGGTCGGTCGCGCCGGTCTCCACCTGGGTGCGGTACGCCTCCTCGACCGCCTCGGTGGACTTGGCGACGTCGATGCCCTTGCCCGCCTTGCCGTAGACGGCGACGGCCTTGCCGGACTCGAACTTGATCGTGCCGTCGGTCACCGAGCCGGAGCCGCCGGAGGCGTCCTCCAGGGCGGCGTGCAGCTTCTCCTCGTCGGTGGGCATGACCGGGTCGACGACCCGCTCCTGGCCGAACAGCGAGCCGATGACCGAGATCGGGTTGTAGTCGCTGGTCGCGGCCGTGCTGACGGTCTGCTGCATGTCGAACTGGAGCCCCGCCTTGTCCGGCTCCAGCGACACGGTGCTGCCGCCCACCGACAGCTTCAGCGGCTTGGTGACCCGCTCGTCGAAGGCGTCGTTGAGCTTCTGGACGGCGTCGTCGCGGGTGCCGCCGCCGATGTCGACGCCGAGCACGGTGGTGCCCTTGGGCACGTCGGTGTGGTTCATCAGCAGGCCGGCGCCGTAGAGGCCGCCCGCGAGGACGATCACGCCGCCGCCGACCAGCGCCAGCTTGTTGCGGCCCTTCTTCTTGGGCGCGCGGGAGGACGAGGCGTTCGACGTGGACGCCTCGGGCAGGTTCGGGGGCGTGTGCGGACCGGACGTCTCGCTGCCGCCCGGCCCGAAGGGGCCGCTCTGGGCACCGGCGGGCACCACCGGGATGCCGCTGGTGACGGTGTGGCCGGAGACGTTGTCGGCGACGCCGCCGTAGTTCGGGTTGCCGGGCTCGGGGGCCGGCTTCTGCGGCGTGAGGATCGCGGTGTCGTCGCTCATGCCACCGCCGGGGCCGTGGCCCGGGGTCTGGAACGCGGAGCCGGGGCCGCCGGGACCGCCGGGACCGCCGGGGCCCATGGGCCCGTTCGGGCCGTTGCCGGGGGCACCCGGGCCCGCGGGGCCGGTCGGGCCGTTGCCGGGACCGCTCGGCCGGCCGGACTGCGCCGGGCCGACGTTGATGCCGGGCACACCGGACCCGCCGGGCGCACCCGGGCCACCGGGGCCGCCCGGCGCACCCGGGCCACCCGGCCCGCGCGCACCGCCGGGGCGGCCGGGGCCGCCGCCCGCGACCGGCGGCACCGCCGGGCCGTCGCCGGTGACCGGACCGGTCGTCGGGCCGGCGGGACCCTGTGCGCCGCCCCGGCCGCCATGGCCGTTCGGGCCGTTGAAGTCGCTGGAGCCGCCGAAGTCGCCCGGGGCGCTGAAGTCGGCGGACGGGTCGAATCCGCCCGGGCCGCCCTGGGCGCCGTAGCCGCCCGGACCCTTCGGGCCGCCCTGGCCGCCCTGGCCGTGCTGGCCGTGCTGGCCGCTCGGGCCGCCGTTCCCGTTCTCCGCGAAGTACGGCAGGTCGTCGCGGCGCGCCTCGCCGCCGGGGCGTGGGCCGTTGCCGCCGCCCAGCGGGCCGGCCGCCAGTGCCTCGGTGACGTCGAAGGAGCCGGTGCCGCCGCCGTGCCCCGGGGCCACGGGCCCGCCGGTCGCGCCGGGGAGGCCCGCGCCGTTCGCGCCGCCCGGACGGGAGCCGCCGTCGGGACGGGACGCGCCGGGCACGTTCATGGAGCCGACGACCCCGCCGGGCCGCCCGGCGCCGGCGCCCGGACGCGCGCCACCGGGCGCACCCGCGCCGTTGGCACCCGCGCCGGCACCCGAACCGCCGGGCAGACCGGCCCCGTTGGTGGCACCGCCGCCCTGACCGCCCTTGCCCGCCGAGGACTTGCGCGGGGCGAACCAGTCGCTGGTCTTCTCCCCGGCCTGCCCTGTGGGCTCGGCCGGGGGCTCGACGCTGCCCGTGGCCGTGGAGGTGACGCCGGACGGCGCCGGGGCCTCGGCCTCCGCGCTCTCGCCGGTGCTCTCCGCCTCGGCGACGGGCTTGCGCACGACGACCGGCGGAATGGGCCGCGATCCGGGGATGTTGATCCGGATCCGGGTGGTCAGCGTGGTCTCGGTCTTGCGTTCCTCCGGCTGCGAGCTCGAACGGCCCGCGTCCACACCGCTGTCGGAAGCCATGGGGGTCCCGTACGGCGGCGTGCCCGAGGGGTATGCGGCTCCGCCGCGCCCGTTGGGCCCGGAGGACGGAGTGTCAGTTTCACGACTCAAGGCAGGTTCTCCCGGTTGGCTCCACCGCCCGTTTCGACCTCATTGCTGGGGGCGGCTCGGCGGCGCGCACCACCATACTGGCCACTTCTGGCCCGTATCCCACGACCGCCTGGGAAACCCACACGGGACTCGCACGAGTGCGGCGTGGAGAAGTGGTACGTCACTTGCCAAGTCGGACGCCGTCGCCACCCGGTTGCCGCAGTGGCGCGAGGGTGGCACAGATCACAGCAACCGCCATGCCACCGAGCAGGAAGAGATAGGAGGCGGCTCCCGTGCCGAAGACGAAGTCGCCCTCCGGACGGCTGGCGGTGAGCAGGACGACGGAGATCATCCAGCCGCCGGCCGGCGCGACGGCTCCGGCCCGACTGCCCGCCGCCCGTCCGGCGCCCAGCAGCAGCCCGGCCTCGCCGGCGAGCGCGAGCAGCAGCCCGCCCGGGAACCACGCCGGCTGCACCAGCGCACCGGCCACGCCGACCACCGCGCCGAGCACGAAGAGACCGATGTAGGCGAGGACGCGCAGGGCGGAGGGCCGCTTCAGCTTCAGCGGCTGGGCGAGCATCGAGCTCATGACGCCTCCTGGGGGGCGAGACCGGCGAACAGGTCGGACTCCGGTCGCGCGGCCGGCTCCCCGTGCGCCAACTCGTAGTACTCGGTGGTGAAGAGGGGCTGCGCGAGTTCGTTGGAGAGCGCGAAGTACGGCTCGGCCACGTCGATCTGGGTGGCGTGCGCGCGCATCGCGGCGGCCTTGGCGGCGCCGTGCGCGGTGCCGTCGATCACGGTGGTGATCCGCTCGTCCTCGACGACGCCCGGCACGTCGGCGACGGTGGCGGCCTTGCCGAAGGGCAGTGCGGGCAGATCCACCTGGAGCCGGGCGAAGGCCTGCTCGGCGACCGTGCGCGGGACACGGTTCCAGTAGATCTTGGGGATCTCCCACCCGGCGCCGGCGGCCAGCTCGGCCGCGCGCATGGCGATGCGGTGGGTCTGGATGTGGTCCGGGTGGCCGTATCCGCCGTCGGGGTCGTAGGTGACCAGGACCTGGGGGCGCACCTCCAGGATCACCTCGACGAGAGCGCGGGCCGCGTCGTCGACGTCCGCCTGCCACAGGGACGCGGGGTCGTCGTTGTCGGCGATGCCCATCATCCCGGAGTCCTCGTAGCGGCCCTTGCCGCCGAGGAGACGGAAGTCCTCGACGCCGAGCTCGCGCATCGCGGCGGTGAGCTCGGCCAGCCGGTGTGCGCCGAGGGCGGCGCCGGTCAGGTGCCGGAGCTGCGGGGGGATGACCTCGCCGTGCTCGCCGAGGGTGCAGGTGACCAGGGTCACCCGGGCGCCCTCGGCCGCGTACTTGGCCATGGTCGCGCCGTTGTTGATCGACTCGTCGTCCGGATGCGCGTGCACCAGGAGGAGACGCCGAGCGGGCTGTTCCGTCATGGCCTCCACCCTACGAGGAGACCAGGAAGCTCAGAACTTGATGCTGCCGATCATGCCCGCGATGTTCGTCGTCAGCTCACTGATGGTGGGCGCGACGGTCGAGGACGCCAGGTAGAAGCCGAGCAGCATGCAGACCACCGCATGACCGGCCTTCAGTCCTGATTTCTTGATCAGCAGGAAGACGACGATCGCCAGCAGCACCACCGCCGAAATCGAGAGTGCCACGGCGGCTCACCTCCAAGAATCCCGGGCGCGGGGGTTGGACTGTGGGGGCAGATAAATCCATGCAGCAGCCAGCAGGTTCATACCCACTATGCGCTAGTGATCATAACTATCCGTACGTGCGCATCGATCGGCGCACAGCCGCACAAGGGGGCGCACTGGCCAATATGGTCGGGGTATGACGACCGAGCCTGTCTCCTTCCCCCGACGGCACGCCCGCACCCAGAGGTTCACCTTCGGCGCGCCGCGCGCGTTCGCGGTTGCGCCCGACGGTTCCCGTGTCGCGTTCCTGCGCTCCGCCTCGGGCACCGACCCGGCGAGTTCGCTGTGGGTGCTCGACCCGGAGGGCGGTGAGGAGCGCGTGGCCGCCGACCCGCGCGCCCTGCTGGGCGGCACCTCGGAGGACCTCTCGCCCGAGGAGCGCGCGCGGCGCGAGCGCAGCCGCGAGGCCGGCGCCGGCATCGTCGCCCACGCCACCGACACGGCCGTCGAGTTGGCGTCTTTTGCCTTGTCAGGGCGGCTTTTCACGGCCGAGCTGCGGGCCGGCACGGCACGTGAACTCCCGGTCCCCGGGCCGGTGATCGACCCGCGCCCCTCCCCCGACGGACGGCGCATCGCGTACGTCGCGCGGGGCGCCCTGCGGGTGGTGGGCGCCGAGGGCGACGGCGACCGTGCGCTCGCCGAACCGGAGTCGGACGGGGTGACGTACGGACTGGCCGAGTTCATCGCGGCCGAGGAGATGGGGCGCCACCGGGGCTTTTGGTGGAGTCCGGAGTCGGACCGGCTGCTGGTGGCGCGCGCGGACGACACGCCGGTGAGCCGGTGGTGGATCTCCGATCCGGCGCGCCCTGAGCGCGAGCCGCGGCGGGTGCCGTATCCGGCGGCGGGAACGGCGAACGCGGACGTACGGCTGTTCGTGATCGGGCTCGACGGGGCGCGCACGGAGGTCTCCTGGGACCGGGCGCGGTACCCGTATCTGGCGCGAGTGCACTGGTCAGCGGCGGGTGCGCCGCTGCTGCTCGTACAGGCGCGCGACCAGCGCAGCCAGCTGTTCCTGGCGGTGGATCCGGCGACCGGGGCGACCCGGATGGTGCACGCCGACGAAGATCCACAATGGCTGGATCTTTTCCCTGGGGTGCCCTGCTGGAGCCCTTCGGGGAACCTCGTGCGCATCGCCGACGAGGGCGGCGCGCGGGTGCTCACGGTGGGCGAACGTCCGCTGACGGGACCGCAGTTGCATGTCCGCGCGGTGCTGGACGTCTCCGACGACGACGTGCTGGTCTCGGCGTCGGCGGGCGAGGCCGCGGCCGCTGCGGAGATCGGCGAAGTGCATGTGTACCGGGTGAACGAGCTGGGCGTGGAGCGGGTGTCACAGGAGCCCGGGGTGCACTCGGCGGTGCGCTCCGGGAGCGTGACGGTGCTGGTGTCCCACGCCCTTGACCGGCCCGGGGCTCAGGTCCAGGTGCTGCGCGACGGGAAGCCGATGGCGATCGTCCGTTCCTGCGCCGAAGATCCTGGTCTGACCCCGCGCGTGACCCTCACCGAGGGGGGCGCACGCCGCATCCCGTGCGCCGTGCTTATGCCTCGGGACTACGCCGGTGACACCCCGCTCCCGGTTTTGCTGGATCCCTACGGGGGACCGCACAGCTCCCGGGTGGTCGCCGCGCACAACGCCTTCCTCACCTCGCAGTGGTTCGCCGACCAGGGGTTCGCGGTGGTCGTCGCGGACGGGCGGGGCACGCCGGGACGGTCGCCGGCCTGGGAGAAGGCGATCAAGGACGACATCGCGGCGGTCGTGGTGCAGGACCAGGTCGATGCCCTGCGGGCGCTGGCCGAGCGGTTCCCGCTGGATCTGACCCGCGTCGCGATCCGCGGCTGGTCCTTCGGCGGCTATCTGGCGGGGCTCGCGGTGCTGCGCCGTCCGGACGTCTTCCACGCGGCCGTGGTCGGCGCCCCCGTCACCGATCTGCGGCTGTACGACACCCACTATCAGGAGCGCTACGTCGGGCACCCCGCGCAGCAGCCGGAGGTCTACCGGCGCAACTCGCTGATCGACGACGCGGGCCTGGTGGACCCGGCCGAGCCGCACCGCCCGATGATGATCGTCCACGGGCTGGCGGACGACAACGTGGTCGTCGCCCACTCCCTGCGGCTGTCCTCGGCCCTGCTCGCCGCCGGACGCCCGCACGAGGTGCTGCCGCTGTCCGGGGTGACCCACATGACCCCACAGGAGGAGGTCGCGGAGAACCTGCTGCTGCTCCAGCTCGACTTCCTCAAGCGGTCGCTGGGGCCGGCCTAGACAGCAACGGACCGGGGTGACATGGCGCACCCCGGTCCGTTTACGGCACCCGCACGGCCGTACGCTGTTCAGCCTGGCGTGTCCGTATATCGGGATCGGGTCGGCTGAGTTGCCTGTGTGTTAACGCAGTTGGTGTGCGTTTGTACGGCTATGCCTCCGCCTCCACGGCAACCACCGGCCTCTCCTGCGCGAAGTGACACGCCGAGTCGTGCGCCGCCGGCCCGCCCGGCCCCCGGAACACCGCCGGCACCGCGAGCGGCGGCACCTCCCGCGCGCAGCGCTCCTCGGCCTTCCAGCAGCGGGTGCGGAAGCGGCAGCCGGAGGGGACGTTCGTCGGGGACGGGACGTCTCCCGCCAGGATGATGCGCTCGCGGTGTTCGCGGGCCTCCGGGTCGGGGACGGGGACCGCGGAGAGCAGCGCCTGGGTGTAGGGGTGCGTGGGGTGGTCGTAGATCTCGGCGTCCCCGCCGATCTCCACGATCCGGCCGAGGTACATCACCCCGACCCGGTCGGAGATGTGCCGGACGATGGACAGGTCGTGGGCGATGAAGACGTAGGAGAGGCCGAACTCGTTCTGCAGGCGGTCCATCAGGTTGATGACCTGGGCCTGGACGGAGACGTCGAGTGCGGAGACGGGTTCGTCGGCGACGATGACCTCGGGGCGCAGCGCCAACCCCCGTGCGATGCCGATGCGCTGGCGTTGGCCGCCGGAGAACTGGTGCGGATAGCGGTTGATGTACTCGGGGTTGAGGCCGACCACGTCCAGCAGCTCGCGCACCCGGCGGCGCCGGTCGCCCTTCGGGGCGACCTCGGGGTGGATGTCGTACGGCTCCCCGATGATGTCGCCCACCGTCATCCGGGGGTTGAGGGAGGTGTACGGGTCCTGGAAGACCATCTGGATGTTGCGGCGTACGGCCTTCAGGGCGCGGCCGGACAGTCTGGTGATGTCCTCGCCCTTGTACCTGATGGAGCCGGCCGTCGGGCGTTCCAGGTTGACCAGCATCTTGGCGACCGTCGACTTGCCGCAGCCGGACTCGCCGACGACGCCGAGGGTCTCGCCGCGGTGGAGGGTGAAGTCGACGCCGTCCACGGCCTTCACGGAGCCGATCTGTCTCTTGAAGAGGACGCCCTGGGTGAGCGGGTAGTGCTTGACGAGTCCGCGCACTTCGAGAATCGGCTCAGGCATGTCAGCCATGCAGGCACTCCCTCCAGAAGTGGCAGGCGCTGCGCCGGTTGGTGTCCGTGCCGGTGACCTCGTACAGCGGGGGTTCGTCGGTGCGGCACAGGTCCTGGGCCAGGGGGCAGCGGGGGTGGAAGGCGCAGCCGGGCGGGATGTCCATGAGGTTGGGGGGCAGGCCCTCGATGGCGTAGAGCTCCTGCCCCTTCTGGTCCAGCCGGGGGATGGAGTCGAGCAGGCCCCGGGTGTACGGGTGGGCGGGTGCCTTGTAGATGTCGTGGACCGGCGCCGACTCCACGATCCGGCCCGCGTACATCACCGCGATCCGGTCGGCGACGTCCGCGACCACGCCGAGGTCGTGGGTGATCAGGACGAGGCCCATCCGGTACTCGCGCTGCAGCTCGGCGAGCAGGTCCATCACCTGGGCCTGGACGGTGACATCGAGTGCGGTGGTCGGCTCGTCGGCGATGACGAGCGCCGGTTCGAGGGCGAGGGCCATCGCGATCATGATGCGCTGGCGCATGCCGCCGGAGAACTGGTGGGGGTACTGCCTGACGCGCTCCTCGGCGGCCGGGATGCGCACGCGGTCCATCAGTTCCACGGCCTTGGCGCGCGCGTCCTTCCTCGACATCCCCCGGTGCACGACGAACATCTCGCCGAGCTGCTCGCCCACGGAGAGCACGGGGTTGAGCGACGACAGCGCGTCCTGGAAGATCATCGCCATCTCGGCGCCGCGGACCCTGCGCCGCTCCTCCTCCTTGAGCCGCAGCAGGTCCCGCCCCTGGAAGAGGATCTCGCCGCCGGTGATCCGCCCCGGCGGCTGATCGAGAATCCCCATCACGGCCTGCGCGGTCACCGACTTCCCGGACCCGGACTCCCCGAGCACGGCGAGCGTCTCCCCCGCGGCCACGCCGTAGTCGACGCCGTTGACGGCCTTGGCAACGCCGTCCCGGGTCCGGAACTCCACGTGCAGATCCCGCACTTCGAGCAGCATGCGGCGGCTCACCTCAATTCCGGATCGGTCCGTCGTCCGCCCGAAGGGCCGGCCCCGCGGCGCCCGGTGCGGCGAGAGTGCGTGCATGGCGTCGCGGGGCAGGCGGGACCTCGAATAGGCCCTGGGACCACCGTTCGGGCCGCGGAACCGCCCCTCACACCCCGCACCGCCGGCCCCATGACTCCCCTCACCTCAGCTTCGGGTCCAGGGCGTCGCGCACCGCGTCGCCGAGCATGATGAAGGCCAGGACGGTGACGGCCAGGGCGCCGGACGGCCACAGGAGGGCGTGGGGGGCGTTGCGGACGTAGGGGGAGGCCGCCGAGATGTCGATGCCCCAGGAGACGCTCGGGGGTTTCAGGCCCACGCCGAGGTACGACAGCGTCGCCTCCAGGGCGATGTACGTGCCCAGCGCGATGGTCGCCACCACGATCACGGGGGCCACCGCGTTCGGGGCGATGTGGCGGAGCAGGAGACGGGAGTGGGAGGCGCCCAGGGCTCGGGCGGCCTGGACGTAGTCGTGCTGTTTGGCGGTGATGACCGCGCCGCGGGCGATGCGGGAGATCTGGGGCCAGCCGAGCAGCACGATGAAGCCGACGACCGGCCAGACGCTGTTGCTCGTCACCACCGACAGCAGGACCAGGCCGCCCAGGACGACCGGGATCGCGAAGAAGACGTCGGTGATCCGGGACAGCAGCGAGTCCCACAGGCCCCCGAAGAAGCCGGCCAGCGCGCCCAGCACCGAGCCGAGCACCGCGACCCCGAGTGTGGCGCACACGCCGACGGTGACGGACGTACGGGCGCCGTGGACGGTGCGGGTGTAGACGTCGCAGCCCTGTCCGTCGTAGCCGAAGGGATGGCCGGGTCCGGCGCCCTGCTGGGCCTTGGCGAGGTCGCACTTGAGGGGGTTGCCGGAGGCGATCGCCGAGGGCCAGAGGGCGATCACGAGCAGAAAGAGGATGATCAGGGACGAGACGATGAAGACCGGGTTGCGGCGCAGGTCCCGCCAGGCGTCGGACCACAGGCTGCGGGCCCGTTCGGGGGCGGCGGTCGAGTCGTCGGCCGGGCCCGCGCTCCGAGGGCTCTCGGGCGCGGCGGGCGGACGCTGCTCCGGCGCCGCCACCTCGCTCGCGGCGACGCCCGTGCCGACCGGGCCGGCCCCCGGGATCGTCCCCTCGGGCGGGAACGGCTGGTCAGGCATAGCGGATCCTCGGGTCGAGTACGGCGTACAGGAGGTCGACGACCAGGTTGCACAGCAGGAAGACGAGGACCAGGACCGTCACGAAGCCGACCACGGTCTGGGTGTTCTGGCGCAGGATGCCCTGGTAGAGCTGGAAGCCGACGCCATGGATGTTGAAGATCCGCTCGGTGACGATCGCGCCGCCCATGAGGAAGCCGATGTCGGCGCCGATGAAGGTGACGACGGGGATGAGGGAGTTGCGCAGCAGGTGCCGGGTGATGACCCGGCGTCTGGGCAGGCCCTTGGCGATGGCCGTGCGGACGTAGTCGGAGCGCCGGTTCTCCGCGATGGAGGTGCGGGTCAGACGGGTGACGTACGCGAGGGAGACCGAGGCGAGGACGAGGCCCGGGACGATCAGCTCGCCGAAGGGGGCCGCCGGGGACACGGACGGTCTGATCCACCCCCATTCGACGCCGAGCAGGAGCTGCAGCAGCAGTCCGGTGACGAAGGTGGGGACGGAGATCACGACGAGGGTGGTGAGGAGGACGCCGGTGTCCACGGGGCGGCCGCGGCGCAGTCCGGTGAGGACGCCCAGCGTGATCCCGATGAGGATCTCGAAGACGATCGCCACGATCGTGAGCCGGATGGTGACCGGGAAGGCCGTCGACATCAGCTCGGTGACCTCCTGGCCGTTGAACGCCGTACCGAAGTCCCCGGTGAAGACGTTCCCCATGTAGGTCAGGTACTGCTGCCACACGGGCTGGTCGAGGCCGAACTCCTTGCGCAGCCGGGCCGCCGTCGCCGGGTCGCACTGCCGGTCGCCGCACAGGCCGGCGACGGGGTCGCCCATCACGTTGACCATGAGGAAGATCAGCAGGGTGGCCCCGATGAACACCGGGACCATCTGCAGCAGGCGCCGGACGACGTACTGCCCCATGGCGGGCTCAGCCGACCTTGATCTGCTCGTAGACCGGGACGCTGAACGGGTTGAGGGCCACGTTCGACAGCCGCTCGGACCAGCCGGCGCTGCCGTTCTGGTACCAGAGGGGGATGGCGGCCATATGGTCCCGGACGACCTTCTCGGCCTCCTGGAAGGTCTCGACGGCCTTGGCGACGTCGGTCTCGGCGTTCGCCTGGTCGACGAGCCTGTCGAACTCCTCGTTGGACCACTTGCCGTCGTTGGAGGAGGCATTCGTGTAGTAGAGCGGCTGGAGGAAGTTCTGCGGCAGCGGGTAGTCCATCTGCCAGCCCGCCCGGAAGGGGCCGGAGAGCTTCTGGGTGGTGGACTTGGAGCGGAAGTCGGCGAAGGTGCCGATCGGGTTGCCCACGCAGGCCCGGTCGTTGTCCAGGGCGTTGTTGATGGAGTTGCAGACGGCGTCCACCCACAGCTTGTGGGAGCCGGTGTCCGCGTTGTACGTGATCTTGACCTGGCCGCCGGGCAGCCCGCCGCCCTCCTCGATCAGCTTCCGCGCGGCGGCGGGGTCGTAGTCGCACCACTGACCGCACAGCCCCTCCCGGTAGCCGCCCTCGGCGCCGAGGACGGGAGAGGTCCAGTCGGTGGCCGGGGTGCGGGTCTTCTGGAAGATGGTCTCGGTGATCTGCTCACGGTCGATCGCCCGGGACAGCCCCTTGCGGACCTTGTCGGAGCCCGGCCTGTTCCACTTCTTGTCGTAGAAGGGGAACGCCAGCGTCTGGATGATGCCGGCCGGGGTGTTCAGATACCGGTCACCGAGGTCGGCCCGGACGTTCTTCAACTGCTGGGCCGGTACGTCGTCGACGAGGTCGAGGTTGCCGGCCATGAGGTCGGTGTAGGCCGTGTTGTTGTCGGTGTAGACCTTGAGGGTGACGCCGTCGTTGCGGGCCGCGTCCTCGCCCGGGTAGGCGTCCCACCTCGCCAGCCGCATCTCGGAGCCCTTGGTGTACGACTGAACGGTGTAGGGGCCGTTGCCGACGGGCTTGGCCAGCCAGGCGGCGTGGTCGTCGAAGAACGCGCGGGGCAGCGGGACGAAGGCGTTGTAGCCGAGGGTGTCGGGGAAGCTGGAGAACTTCTGGCTGAGCCGGACGGTGAAGGTCCGCTCGCCGGTGACCTTCAGCCCGGACATCGTCTCGGCTCTCTGCTCGCCCTTGGCCGGGTGGACCTGGTCGTAGCCGTCGATGTAGCCGAAGAAGTAGGCGTTCTTCTGGTTGTTCTTCAGGCTCGCCCCGTAGTTCCAGGCGTCCACGAAGGACTTGGCGGTCACCTTCTCGCCGTTGCTGAAGGTCCAGCCGTCCTTGACGGTGACGGTGTAGTTCTGCGAGTCGGTGGTCTCGATCTTCTCGGCGAGCACGTCCTCGGCCTCGCCGGTCTTCGGGTCGTACTGCTTCAGTCCCCGGAAGATCATGTTCAGCACCTTGCCGCCCTGCACCTCGTTGGTGTTGGCCGGCTCCAGCGGGTTCTGCGGATCGGTCCACGAGGCGCTCAGCACCGCGCCGCCCGCGCCGGCGCCGTCACCCCCGCCTCCGCAGGCGGTCGCCGCGAGCGCTACCGCCATCGCGCATGCGGCCCACCGGACGTGCGTGGCTCCACGCATGGGGTGCCTCCTCTGGCCCTGATCCGTTATCCGGCGCTGATCCGTTACAGGGATCCCTTACGCGCCAATATCGAGTCAAAAGGCGCATAGCGCACACGCACTCCAGCCAAAGGGGCGACACACCATCCGGATGGCCCCATGGATCTTCGACACATCACGCAATGGATCTTCGCGATCCGATGCCGAACCGTTGGATTGCGACCTCTGGATGTACACATTTCGGTGCTGGAGCATCCGTATATCGAACTCGTTGCCCGATTGGTCCAATTGGTCCGAGTCAAGGCACGACTCGATATCGTTGCGCTACCCGCGTAGCTACGGAATGGTCAAGACAGAGTAAAGAACGCAAAGAGACAACCAAGTCGGGCGAGAATTTATTGACCTTGAATGAATTGCGTTGAAAAAGTCCGGCGTAGCCCGTAGGGGAGCTTGCCCTGCGGAGTCATCAGACCCTCCCATGGGCCAGGAGCACCATGACCCCCCCAACTCCATCCGCGGCTGCACCGCTCGAGGCGACCGACGAGAGCGTCAAGTCGCCTTCGCCCTCCACCCCTCAGGGCAACGAGAGCCGCTCACCCGGTCGGCTGGCGTGGAACCGCTTCAAGCGGGACCGCACGGGCGTCATATCGGCGTACGTCGTGATCTTCTTCTTCGTCATCGCGATCGCCGCTCCGCTCATAGCCAAGCTGTACGGCAAGAATCCGTACACCACGTACGCCAGCCAGCGGCCGGAGCTGCTCAACGCCTTCGCGTACCCGGCGGGTCCCAACGGCGGTATGAGCTCCGAGTTCTGGTTCGGCATCGAGCCGCAGCTCGGCCGTGACGTCTTCACCTTCCTGCTCTACGCGATCCGCACATCGCTGGGCATCGCCGTCGCCGCCACGCTGCTCACCACCCTCCTCGGTGTGGTCATCGGCGTCACCGCGGGTTACCTCGGCGGCAAGACGGACTATCTCGTGGGCCGGATCATCGACATCCTCCTGTCGTTCCCGTCCACCCTCTTCTTCATCGCCTTCATGCCGGTCGTGTACGGGCTCTTCATCGCGCCCGACGAGGACATCCCGACCTGGCTGCGCGCCACCGGCCTGATCATCGTGCTCTCCGCCTTCGGCTGGGCCTCCATCGCCCGTCTGCTGCGCGGCCAGGTACTCGGCCTGCGCGAGCGGGAGTTCGTCGAGGCGGCCAAGGTCACGGGCGCATCACCGCGGCGTATCGTCTTCAAGGAGCTGCTGCCCAACCTGTGGACTCCGATCATCATCCAGTCCACCCTGATGCTCCCGGCCTTTGTGACCGCGGAGGCGGGTCTCGCCTTCCTCGGCGTCGGCATGATCGACCCGACGCCGGACTGGGGCGTCATGATCCAGCGAGGGGCCCAGTTCTACACCGAGGACCTCACCTTCATGCTCTTCCCGGGCCTGTCCATGGTGATCTTCGTGCTCGCGTTCAACCTCCTCGGTGACTCTGTGCGTGACGCGCTCGACCCGAAGTCAAAGCGCTGACTCCGGCTCTTCAGGACCACGGCAAAGGAGCCGGGGTGCCGGAATCCGTCTCATCACTCTCTCTTTCCAAGGCAGGAAGCCATGTCCTTCTCCCGTAGAAACTTCCTCATCGCCACCGGCGTCGCCGCGGCGTCGACCTCGGTGCTGACCGCCTGCGGCAGCGGCAACGAGGGCGGCTCCGGGAACAACGAGGCACCCAAGGTCAGCGGCTCCAAGACGACCGAGATCCCGGTCGGTACCAAGGCGGACTCGACCGGCCCGGCCCCCGAGGTCAAGGGCGCGGTCAAGGGCGGGACGATCTACTCGCTCCAGCAGTTCGACATGGACCACATGGACCCGGCGCAGATCTACGTCTCGACCGAGGGTGCCATCACCGTCCCGATCATGCGCGCCCTGACCGGCTACAAGCTGGACGACAAGGGTGCCGCCACCCTGGTCGGCGACGCCGCCACGGACGCCGGCACGATGAAGGACGGCGGCAAGACCTGGTCCTTCACCCTGAAGGACGGCCTGAAGTGGGAGGACGGCTCGGACGTCTCCATGGACGACGTCCGCCACACCTTCGAGCGCCTCTTCGCCGACTTCATCACCGAGGGTCCGCGCTACGTCCAGCAGTTCATGGTCGGCGGCGACAAGTACAAGGGCCCGTACGACGGCAAGAGCCTCGACTCCATCGAGATCGACGGCAAGACCATCACCTTCCGTCTCAACGAGCCCCGCGTCGACTTCAACTACACGCTCGCGATGCGCGGTTACTCCCTGGTGCCGAAGAAGCAGGACACCAAGGAGAAGTACGACAAGCGCCCGTTCTCGTGCGGTCCGTACAAGGTCGAGAGCCGCAGCATCGGCAAGACGATGACCTACGTGCGCAACGAGCACTGGGACCCGAAGACGGACTCGATCCGCAACGCCTACCCGGACAAGTACGTCTTCCAGATGGGCTACGAGCTGGTCGCCTCGACGGACCGCTGGATCGCGGACAAGGGCAACGACCAGTACGCGGTGCCGATCTTCAACGAGATCGCGCCCGAGCGCATCGCCCAGGTCCTCACCAAGCCCGAGCTGAAGAAGCGCGTCCTCACCGCGGTCGACACGGCCACCTACTACTGGCCGATCAACATGACCCGCGTCAAGGACCTCAAGGTCCGCCAGGCCATCAACCACGCCTGGCCGCACCAGCAGGTCCAGACCATCAACGGTGGCCCCGCCACCACCGAGATCGCCACCACGATCATCGCCCCGGTGACCCCCGGCTACACCAAGTTCGACCTGTACGGCGTCACCAAGAAGCCGGGCGGCGACCCCGCGAAGGCCAAGGCCCTGCTGAAGGAGGCCGGCAAGCTCGGCTACAAGCTGGTCATCGCCTTCCAGCAGTCCGACACCCAGGTGAAGGTCGCCGTCGCCGTCAAGAACGCCCTGGAGGAGGCCGGCTTCGACGTCGTCACCAAGCAGGTCGACAAGTCGACGTTCTACACGCAGATCGGCAAGCTCGACAACGGCTTCGACCTGATGGGCGCCGGCTGGAGCCCGGACTGGCCGAACGGCTACTCGCAGTTCTACCCCTGCTGGAGCGGCAAGAACATCGGCGACGGCCGCAGCAACTACGCCCAGCTGAACGACCCGAGCGTCAACAAGGCGATCGACGCCGCCGCCAAGATCCCGGACGTGGAGGAGGCCAACAAGGCCTGGGGCAACGTCGACAAGATGATCCTGGAGATGGCCGCGGTCGTCCCGGACTACCACAAGATCCGTAACTACCTGTACGGCTCCAAGGTCGGCAACGTCGTCTGGGACAGCGGCAACACCTGCGTCGCTCTCTGCAAGCTCTACGCCATGAAGTAAGCGCGCAGCACTTCCCCGGGGGCGGTCATCCACATGGCCGCCCCTGCGGCCCACCCCCTCTGCTTCCCTCCCGGCGACGGCGCCCCGTCCGGAAAGTCACGCCTCATGTTCCGCTTCCTTGTCCGCCGAGTCACCGGCGCGATGGTCATCCTGCTGATCATCAGTGCCATCACCTTCTGGCTCTTCTACGCCGTGCCGCGTGACCCCGCGATGATGTCCTGCGGCAAGAACTGCACGCCTGAGAACCTCGCGCAGATCCGGGAGAACCTGGGCATCGACAAGCCGATCCCGGTTCAGTACTGGCTCTGGCTCGTCGGCATCTTCGTCGGACGGGACTACGCCGGCTACGAGTTCTGCAACGCCCCCTGCTTCGGGTACTCCTTCGCCAACCGCGAGCCCGTCTTCGGCACGATCATGGACCGGCTGCCGACGACCCTGTCGCTCGCCTTCGGCGCGGCCGTCGTCTTCCTGATCCTCGGTATCGGCGCGGGCATGCTCGCGGCGCTCAAGCAGGGCCAGTTCCTGGACAAGTTCGCCAGCTCGACGTCGCTGCTCGGCTCCTCGCTCCAGATCTACTTCGTCGGCTACATCGCGATGTTCTTCTTCGTCGCGCAGCTCGGGTGGCTGGACCAGCCGCAGTACACCCCCCTGACCGAGAACCCGGCCGCCTGGTTCTCCGGCCTCCTGTTGCCCTGGCTGGTGCTGGCGATCATCTTCACCGCCAACTACACCCGTATGACCCGCTCCCAGCTGGTCGAGCAACTGAGCGAGGACTACGTGCGCACGGCCCGCGCCAAGGGCCTGTCCCGCTCGAACGTCTTCTTCCGGTTCGCCTGGCGCGGTGCGATGGGCCCCATCGTCACGGTGTTCGGCATCGACCTGGGTACGCTGATCGGCGGTGCCATCATCACCGAGTCCACCTTCAGCCTTCAGGGCATCGGACGGCTCGCGGTGGCGTCGGTGGACCAGAGCGACCTGCCGATGCTGCTCGGCGTGACCCTCCTCGCGGCCGGCGCGATCGTGTTCCTCAACATCATCGTCGACGCCGTCTACGCCCTCATCGACCCGCGGATCCGGCTCGCCTGACCTCCGCCCCACTCCCGACCTCTCGCATCACCCCTCAGGAGCGTCCCCGTGACGAGCACCGATCAGCAGCCCTTCCTCTCCGTCAGGGACCTTCAGGTCCACTTCTCCACCGAGGACGGCATCGTCAAGGCCGTCGACGGGCTCTCCTTCGACCTCGCCAAGGGCAAGACGCTCGGCATCGTGGGTGAGTCGGGGTCCGGCAAGTCCGTCACCAACCTGACGATCCTGGGCCTGCACGACCCCCACCGCACCACCATCGACGGCGAGATCCTGCTGGACGGCAAGGAGCTGCTCACCGCCTCCGAGCGCGAGATGGAGCGGCTGCGCGGCAACAAGATGTCCATGATCTTCCAGGACGCGCTGGCCTCGCTGTCGCCGTACCACACCGTCGGCACACAGATCGGCGAGACGTACCGCAAGCACACCGGCGCCTCCAAGAAGGAGTCCCGGGCGCGGGCGATCGAGATGCTGCGGCGGGTCGGGATCCCCCAGCCGGACATGCGGGTGGACGACTATCCGCACCAGTTCTCCGGCGGTATGCGCCAGCGCGCGATGATCGCGATGGCGCTGGTCTGCGACCCCGAGCTGCTGATCGCCGACGAGCCGACGACGGCGCTCGACGTGACGGTCCAGGCCCAGATCATGGACCTGCTGAAGGACCTCCAGCAGGAGTTCGGCACCGCGATCATCTTCATCACCCACGACCTCGGTGTCATCGCCGACATCGCGGACGACGTGCTGGTGATGTACGGCGGCCGGTGCGTGGAGCGGGGCACCAAGAAGGAGGTGCTGAGCACCCCTCAGCACCCCTACACCCTCGGCCTGCTCAGCTCCATGCCGAGTCTGGACGGCCCGGTCGACGTGCCGCTGTCGCCGATTCCCGGTGCGCCGCCGTCGCTGCTGAACCCGCCCTCCGGCTGCCGTTTCCACCCGCGGTGCGCCTTCACCGACAAGGTCGCGGGCGGGCTGTGCTCCGGTGAGCGGCCGCCGCTGGACGTGGTGGACGGCCGCGGCTCCGCGTGCCACCTGCCGCTGGAGCAGCGCACGGACCTCTTCGCCGACTTCGCCGGATCCCGGCACTGACTGACGTACACGAGACGGGACTTCACCATCATGAGCAACGCGCAACCGCTCCTGGACGTCAGCGGTCTGACCAAGCACTTCCCGATCAAGGGCGGCTTCCCGATCAAACGCACGGTCGGCGCCGTCCAGGCCGTGGACGGTCTCGACTTCCAGGTGGCCGAGGGCGAGTCCCTCGGTCTGGTGGGGGAGTCGGGCTGCGGCAAGTCGACGACGGGCCGGCTGATCACCCGGCTGCTCGAACCGACGGGCGGCAAGATCTCCTACCGCGGTCAGGACATCACGCACGCGGGTCGCAAGCAGCTCGCGCCGATCCGCTCCGAGATCCAGATGATCTTCCAGGACCCCTACGCGTCCCTGAACCCGCGTCAGACGGTCGGCAAGATCATCGCGGGTCCGATGGAGATCAACGACATCAACCCGGCGGGCGGCCGCGAGAAGCGCGTCCGTGAGCTGCTGGAGATCGTGGGCCTGAACCCCGAGCACTTCAACCGCTTCCCGCACGAGTTCTCGGGCGGTCAGCGGCAACGTATCGGCGTGGCACGGGCGCTGGCCCTGGAGCCGAAGCTGATCGTGGCCGACGAGCCGGTCTCGGCCCTCGACGTCTCCATCCAGGCGCAGGTGGTGAACCTGCTCCAGAAGGTCCAGCAGGAACTCGGCATCGCCTTCGTCTTCATCGCCCACGACCTCGCGGTGGTCCGGCACTTCTCCCAGCGGGTGGCGGTCATGTACCTCGGCAAGATCGTCGAGATCGCCGACCGCGACGACCTGTACGGCAACCCGCGCCACCCGTACACCCGGGCGCTGCTGTCCGCCGTGCCCGAGGCCACGGTGGACGAGATCCCGGCCCGCGAGCGCATCCGCCTCCAGGGCGACGTCCCCTCGCCCATCAACCCGCCCTCCGGCTGCCGCTTCCGCACCCGCTGCTGGAAGGCGACGGAGAAGTGCGCGACCGAGGCCCCGCCGCTGGTCCAGGCCGAGGGCAACAAGCCCGGCCACCTGACCGCCTGCCACTACCCGGAGGCGGCGGACGCGAGCACCACGCCGCTCCTGTCCAAGGACTCCCAGCCGGCGGCCTGACACCCCCCTTTTCATCGGTCGCCGTGCACGAGGGCCCGTGCTCACCTTCTGGGTGCGTACGGGCCCTCAATCGCGTGGTGAGGTCTTTGATCCAGATCATCGAGGCGTGCAGGTGGAGACTGGCGAGGCAGCTGTCGGGAGTCTTGTCGTACCGGGTGTCTCACCGTCCCGGTTCCGGCCTCCTGGTACGTCACGCTCGGGGGCGGGTGAGGCACGTGGAGCCGACGTGAGCCGACCGGTGCACTGGTGTCCGGGCGGGGACTCATGGGGCATGGCCCGGCACCCGGCTCAGGTTCCGGGGAGGATACGCCGCGTTTCGTAGGCCCACATCGCGATCTCGACCCGGTTGCGGGCGCCGAGTTTGGCCAGCAGGCTGGCCAGATGCGTCTTCACCGTGCTGAGGCTGATGTGCAGTGCATCGGCGATCTCGGTGTTGGTCAGCCCGCGAGCGACGGCGAGGAGCACCTGCTCCTCGCGGGCGGTGACGGGGGAGACGGGCTGGGCCACGGGCCGGCCGGCGGGCAGGTCCGCGAATGCCTGGAGCAGACGGACGGTGACGCTGGGCGCGATGAGCGCCTCACCGTCGGACGCCGACCGTACGGCCTGCGCCAGAAGGTCCGGTCCCGTGTCCTTGAGGAGGAATCCGCGGGCGCCGGCACGCAGTGAGCCGTAGACGTACTCGTCGAGGTCGAATGTGGTGATGACGACCACGGCCAGCGGGTCGGCGACGCCCGGGCCGGCGACCAGCCGGGTGGCTTCGAGCCCGTCGAGTACGGGCATGCGGATGTCGAACAGGCAGACGTCGGGGCGTAGTTCGCGGGCCAGACGTACCGCTTCCCGTCCGTCGGCGGCCTCGCCGACCACCTCGATGCCGGGCTGGGCGTTCAGCATGATCCGCAACCCGGTACGGATGATCGTCTGGTCGTCAGCGACGAGGACGCGAATGGACACCGCTCTCGCTCCTCGCTCTCGGCAGTTCGGCTTCGACATGCCAGCCCCGGTCGGTACCCGGGCCGGCTCGTAGTGTGCCGCCGAGCAGGGTCGCGCGCTCGCGCAGTCCGGTAAGTCCGTATCCGTCGCGACCCCGGCCGGTGCGCCGCCCGTTGTCGCGCACGCTCACCCGTACCGTGTGCCGTTCCGCGGCGACCCGAACGACGAGCTCGGTCGCGTCGACCGCATGGCGCAGCGCGTTGGTCACCGACTCCTGCACGATCCGGTAGACGGCCGCGTCAACGGCCGGGGGCAGCGCGTCCAGTTCGTCATCGAGCCCCAGGTCGACCCTGAGGCGACCACCCGGGGTGCGCACCAGGCGCTCCAGATCCGCGACTCCGGCAGGGGGCGCCAGCTCGGCGCCGACCCCGCGGTCGCGCAGCGCGGCGACCATGGCGCGCATTTCCTCCAGCGTGCGCGCCCCTTCCTCCTCGACCCCCTCCAGCGCCTCGACGGCGGCGGACGGGTCGGCGCCCGCGAGCACCCGGCCCGCCTGGGCGATGATCACCATGGCCGACACGTGGTGGGCCACCGTGTCGTGCAGTTCCCGGGCGAGCTGCTCGCGCTCGCGGGAGCGCACCTGCTCCAACTGCCGCTCGCGAGCGGTCACCCAGAACCGCACGGCGGCCCCGACCACGCCGGGCAGCAGCAGGAAAACCAAGCCCACGACCTTTTCGACGACCGGGCTCTCGTCCGCGACGACACACAGCGTGCCGACCGCGAGGACCACCGCGCAGCCCAGCACGATCTCGCGTCCCGAACCCCACCGGGGCAGCGCGTACACCAGCACAAGCACGACCGCGCCGGTGTAGAGGCCGACGGGCTCGCGCGCTGCGGCGACGAGCGAGGCCACCGTGAGCAGGAAGACCGAGCCGAACGCCAGCGTCACCATCGCCAGCGGGCGGGTCCGGCGCCACAGGAGCAGCAGGCACAGCCATACGGCGAACACCACCGCCACCGGCCGCCACACGACGTTCTCGCGCAGGGTGGCCTCCAGCGCCACCCCGGCAAGGCCCGCGGCGAGCAGCGCCCAGTCCCGCCACACCCGGGCGGGCGCGTCGGGCGGCCGGGGTTCGGTCCACAGGGTTCGCAGGTCGTCTCGGAGCACGGTTCTCAGCCTAGGCACCGCGGCGTGCCGCGCATCGGCCGAAAGGACGGCTCGTCACTCCACCCCAAGGCCGACGGATCCGCGGCCCGCGGGCCGATGCCGCGCAGCGCCGTGGCGACGAGCCTCGGCATCGGCGGCCGTACAAGGACGGCCGACGAGGTGGTTGGAGGACCCGATGCTCTCGAAAGCCCTGTTGCGCCTGGGCGCATACGCCGCCCGCCATCCCTGGCGGGTGATCGCGGCATGGCTGATCGCCGTCACGCTCGCCGTCCTCGCCGCCGTCGCCTTCGGCGGGCGTACCGCGGACTCGATGACCGCTCCGGGACTGGACTCCCGGCGGGCCGCGGAACTGATCGAGCGGGCAGGCACCGGCCAGGAGGGGATGACCGCCCAGGTCGTCGTCACCCCCCTCGACGACGGTTCGACGTTCTTCGACAGCGACAGCGCGAGCACCGCTCTCACGCGGCTGCAGACCGAGGTGAAGCGGCTGCCGCACGTGCTCGGCACGAGCGACCCGGCGGGGGCGCTCGACACGGGCCGGGACACCGCAGTGCGCGGCGGACTTGTCTCGGCCGACGGACGGATCGCGGTCGTCCGGGTGCAGTACCCCGACCAGAGCCGGCTGTCGGCCGAGGACCTCGACGCCCTCGTCGATCTCGGCGACCGGCTGCGCGCCGAACTGCCGCTGCGCATCGAGATGGGCGGGAACCTCTTCTACGCCTTCTCCGAACCCGACGGCGGCGCGAGCGAGCTGATCGGCCTCCTCGCCGCGGCCGCGATCCTGTTCCTGGCGTTCGGTTCGCTCGTCGCTGCCGCGCTGCCGATCGGCATGGCGGTCTTCGGACTGACCGTCGGGGTCGCCACGATGACGGTCCTGGCGGGGGTGACAGAGGTCCCCACCTTCGCACCGGTCCTGGGCAGCATGGTCGGGCTCGGAGTGGGCATCGACTACGCGCTGTTCGTGCTCGCCAGGCACCGGGAGTACCTCGCGTGCGGGCTGGATCCGCAGGCGGCGGCCGGACGAGCGGTGGCAACGGCGGGGCGGCCGGTGGTCTTCGCCGGCGGCACCGTCGTCGTGTCGATCCTCGGCCTGGCGGTCGCGAACGTGCCGTTCATGACGGTGGGCGGGGTTGCCGTCTCGATCGTCGTCCTGACGATGGTGCTCGCGTCGGTGACGCTGCTGCCGGCCTTCCTCGGCGCGGCGGGCCCGCGCCTGGCCCGGGCCGGCCGGATCGTCCGGGCTGTGCAGACCAGGAAGCCGGGCCGACTCGCACGACGGCGGGACACGGCGGCGGGCGCCGCCTCCGCCGCCGAGTGGCGTCGCTGGATCGGCCACGTCAGCCGACACCCGGTGCCGTACGCGGTCGGCGCGGCGGGGCTGCTGCTGACGGCGACGCTGCCCGTGCTCGGCCTGCGCGTCGGCCTGCCCGACGACGGCTCACTGCCGCAGAGCCGTACCGAGCGCCGGGCCTACGACCTCGTCGCCGAGGGGTTCGGCCCGGGCACCAACGGTCCCCTCGTCATCGCCGCGGACCCCTCCGGCGATCGGGGAGTGCTGGACCGTCTCGTCGAGGCGGTCGCGGCGGATCCGGGCATCGCATCCGTCGCGCCGACGCACATCGATCGGGCCACCGGCATCGCGACCCTCGTGGTGTTCCCGACCACCGGCCCTCAGGACAAGGCCACGGCCGACACCATCGCCCGGCTGCGCACCGACGTGCTGCCCACGGCGATCGGGGAGGGCCCGGCCAGGGCCCACGTCGGCGGCGCCGCCGCGAGCCTTTCCGATGTGGGCCAACGCACCAGCGAACGCCTGCCGGTGTTCGTCGCCGCCGTGCTGGCGATGTCGTTCCTGCTGCTGATGCTGGTCTTCCGCTCGATACTCGTACCGCTCAAGGCGGTACTGCTGAATCTGCTGAGCATCGGCGCGGCCTACGGCATCATGGTCGCGGTCTTCCAGTGGGGCTGGGGTGGCGCACTCATCGGGCTGGAAGCGACGGTTCCGATCGTGTCGTTCATCCCGATGTTCCTCTTCGCCATCCTGTTCGGCCTGTCGATGGACTACGAGGTGTTCCTCCTCTCCCGCGTACGCGAGGAGTACCTGCGCACCGGCGACAACGGCACGGCGATCGTCGAGGGCGTCTCGCGCACCGCCCGGATCATCACCTCGGCCGCCCTCATCATGGTGGCGGTCTTCCTGTCCTTCGCCGTCGCCAACGACCCCTCCACCAAAATGTTCGGGCTCGGCCTGGCCACCGCGATCTTCATCGACGCCACGGTCGTACGCATGGTGCTGGTACCGGCGACCATGACACTCCTCGGCCGGGCCAACTGGTGGCTGCCGAAGTGGCTGGACCGGATGCTTCCCCGCGACCCGGTCGGCACCGACGACACCGACGCGGAATCCACGGGTGACGCCCCGCGTCCACGGCTGGTCGACCGTTGACTCGACTCCTGCCCGCCACGGGTCGGCCGCCTCTGGAGCCCCTCTTCTTCCGGTTGGCGGCCTGGTCCTTTCGGCAGGTACGGCTCGATGAACTCCCAATCCAGATCGGTCAGTTGCACTCGCGTCACGTAAGATCGTCTATCGGACCGGACCGTGCCACGAAGGCACATCCCGCACATTGATCACGACTCGATACGCGTCCTAGGGTGACCGATATGGCCCTTTACCTGCGCGGCACCCTCCTCCCCGCCGGTACCGTCCGCGAGTTCTGGGTCCTCGGCGACCGCATCACCTTCGACCGCCCTTCGGCCGAGGCGGAGACGGTGGCCGACAGTGGTTTCCTGCTCCCGGGACTGGTCGACGTGCACACGCACCCTGGGTCCCCGTCCGAGGGTGAGCCGCGCTGGGACCCCGGCGCGTTCGCCGAGCAGATCGCCGCGCATCGGGACGCCGGGACGACGGCGCTGCGGTTTCCGGGGCTGCTCGGGGAGATCCCGGACGGGATGCGGGACGCGGCCGACGTGCCGCGCATGATCACGGCGGGGCGTTGGCTGGCCTGGGCTGGACTGTCGCGGAACGCCGACTTCCACACCGTCACCGAGGACCTGGTCTCCGCGGCCGTCGCCGAGGCCAAGGCCCATGACGGCTGGTGCAAGCTCATGGGCGACTGGGACTTCGAGGCGGCGCCGGTGCCGTACGAGCTGCTGCGCGCCGTCACCGACGCGGTGCACGCGGTGGGGGGACGGGTCGCCGCGCACTGCCAGTCGGCGCAGGGCGTGCTGCACGCCGCGCGGGCGGGCGTCGACTCGATCGAGCACGGCATGGGGATGCCGGAGGAGTGCGTGCAGCTGATGGCCGCGCACGGGGCGGCCTACGTCCCCACCCTCACCGCCTTCGCCCGCAGCGCACCCGGCATCAAGGACAACCCCCGCGGCCGGCTCTGGCACCAGGGCCACCGCGTCATGATCCGCCGGGTCCGCGAGGCGCACGACGCCGGTGTCACCGTCCTCGCCGGCACCGACTCCGCGCCCTTCGGCAACGTCGCCACCGAGGTCGAGCACCTCATCGCCGCCGGCCTGCCCGCCGACGTGGCGGTGGGCGCGGCAAGTTGGGCGGCGCGGGACTTCCTGGGGCTGCCGGGGCTCGTGGAGGGCGGGCTCGCGGACGTCACCGTGTACGACACGGATCCGCGGCTGGAGCCGGGAGTGCTGCGGCATCCCAGGCGGATCGTGCTGCGCGGGCGAGTCGTGCGCTGAAGGGCACGGGAGGGCCTCAGCCCCGCCGCGCCACCAACTCCACCTCGAACCCGTCCCGGTCCTCCAGATAGGCGGCGTAGTGGCCCGGCCCACCCGCGTGGGGGTGCCGGTCGGGGAAGAGCAGCGCCCAGCCGTGCCGCGGCGCCTCCTCGGCCAGCGCGTCGACTTCCGCGCGGCCGCCCGGCACATGGAAGGCCAGGTGGTTCAGCCCGGGCAGCAGCCGGTCGTGCCGGTCGCCGCGCAGGGCCGGGGACTGCTCGAGGACGATGTACGTCTCCCCCGCACGCCAGCTACGACCCGCCGCCCAGTCCTGGTGCGGTTCATGGCCGAGGCGCTCCAGCAGCCACCCCCACGACCGCACCGCACGCTCCAGGTCCGGCACCCACAACTCCACGTGATGCAGCAACTCGCCTACCTCGCCCTCGCGTTGGGCCGCATTGTGGCAGACTTCCGCGCGTGGTCGATCGTTCGTTCGCGGATCTCTCGCTCGCCGCGTTGTACGACACCCTGAACCCTTGGGGGGCGGGTGACGACTTCTACCTCAAGTTCGTGATGGGTGCCGATGCCGTGCTCGATGTCGGGTGCGGTACGGGGCAGTTGCTGCGGCGTGCGTATGCCGACGGGCACCGGGGTCGGCTCGTGGGGCTCGACCCGGCCGCCGCGATGCTCGTGCAGGCCCGGCGGCCCGGCAGCGGCGTCGAGTGGGTGCTCGGTGATCTGCGGACGCGGGAGTGGTGCGCGGAGTTCGAACTGGTCGTGATGACCGGACACGCCTTCCAGGTGCTCGTGGGCGACGAGGAGCTGCGCGCCGCGCTGCGGGCCGTGCGCCGGGCCCTGCGTCCCGGTGGGCGGTTCGTGTTCGAGACGCGCAATCCCGGTGCGCGGGCGTGGGAGACGTGGACGTCCGGGCGGGTGCGGGAGGTGACCGGCCCGGACGGGTGCGCCGTACGGGTGTGGCACGAGCTGGAGCGACCCCTGCGCGGGGATCGTGTGACCTTCACGGAGACCTACGACAGCGACGGCTGGCAGCGCCCCCGCGTCAGCCGCACCACCCTCCGCTTCCTCGCCCCCGAGGCCCTGTCCGCCGCCCTGCGCGAAGTCGGCCTCACCGTCGTCGAACAGTACGGCGACTGGGAGCGAGCACCGCTCACCCCCACCTGCCCCGAGATCATCACCGTGGCGGAGGCCGAGTGCTAGGGACGTTTTGAAGGTCTCCTAGTCCTGCGCCCCCTCCGCGCCCTCCTCCAGCGCCGCCAGCGCCGGGTCCAGCACGATGTCCTCGTCCCGGGCCTCGATCGTCGGCTCCTCCGGGAAGTGGCAGGCCGTCAGGTGGCCCTCGTGGTTGCCGGACAGCTGGAGCAGCGGCGGTTCCTCCGTCGCGCACTTGTCCTGCGCCTTCCAGCAGCGGGTGCGGAAGCGGCAGCCGGAGGGCGGGGAGATCGGCGACGGCACGTCACCGGCCAGGCGGATCCGCTCCCGCTGCGGCGCGTCCTCGCCGGCCATGTTCACCTCGGGCACGGCCGACAGCAGGGCGTGGGTGTAGGGGTGCCGCGGGCGGGTGTAGATGGAGTCGCGGTCGCCGATCTCGATGACCTTGCCGAGGTACATGACCGCGACCCGCTGGGAGAAGTGCCGGACCACGGCCAGGTCGTGGGCGATGAACAGGAAGGCGATGCCGAGTTCCTGCTGGACTTTCTGGAGCAGGTTCACCACCTGCGCCTGGATGGAGACGTCGAGGGCCGAGACCGGCTCGTCGGCCACGATCAGCTTCGGCTCCAGGGCCAGCGCCCGTGCCACGCCGATGCGCTGGCGCTGGCCGCCCGAGAACTCGTGCGGGAAGCGGTTGAAGTGCTCGGGGTTCAGGCCCACGATCTCCAGCAGCTCACGGACGCGCTTCTCGCGGCCGCCCGCCGGGTTGATGTCGTTGATCTCCATCGGACCCGCGATGATCTTGCCGACCGTCTGACGCGGGTTCAGCGAGGAGTACGGGTCCTGGAAGATCATCTGGATTTCGGAGCGGATCGGCGCGAGCTGCCTGCGCGTGGCATGCGTGATGTCCTGACCGCGGTACGAGATCCGGCCACGCGTCGGCTCGATCAGCTTGGTGATCAGCCGGCCCGTCGTCGACTTGCCGCAGCCCGACTCCCCCACCAGACCGAAGCTCTCGCCGACGTGCACGGTCAGGTCGATGCCGTCCACCGCCTGCACCTGGCCGACCGTACGGCGGATCGGGAAGCCGCCCTTGACCGGGAAGTGCTTGACGAGCTTCTCCACCACCAGCAGCGGTTCGCCGGACGGGTCGGTGGCGGATTCGCGGGGAGCGGGGAGGACGAGGTCCTCTGTCATAGCCGTGGTCCTCCTCAGACGGGGGCTGATCGGGGGCCTAGGGGGTGTGGTGAAAGCCCCTAGCCGAGTCGGGGCTTGATCTCTTCGATGAAGATGGTCCGCTTCTGGTCCGCCGTGAGATGGCAGGCCGAGGAGCGGTCCGGGCCGAGTGACGGGACCTCGGTGACGCAGCGTGTGCCGCCCACCCGGTCCTGGAAGGTGCAGCGGGGGTGGAAGCGGCAGCCGGAGGGCGGGCGCAGCAGGGACGGCGGGGTGCCGGGGATGGGTGCCAGCGGGGCGCCGGGGTCCGAGTCCAGGCGGGGCATCGAGTTCAGCAGGCCCCAGGTGTACGGGTGTTGCGGCGCCCTCAGCACCTCGCCGACCGTACCCCGCTCCACCGCGCGGCCCGCGTACATCACCATGATGTCGTCGGCCATGTCGGCGATGACGCCGAGGTCGTGGGTGATGAAGATGATCGCCGAGCCGAACTCCTGCTGGAGGTCCTTCAGCAGGTCCAGGATCTGGGCTTGGACGGTGACGTCCAGGGCGGTGGTCGGCTCGTCGGCGATCAGCAGGTCGGGGTCGCAGACCAGCGCCATCGCGATCATCGCGCGCTGGCGCATACCGCCGGAGAACTGGTGCGGATAGTCCTTCGCCCGCTGCCTGGGGTTGGGGATGCCGACCTTGCCCAGCATCTCCACGGCCCGCTCCCAGGCGGCCTTCTTCGAGGCGCGCATGTGCTTCATGTACGGCTCGGCGATCTGCCGGCCGACCGTGTAGTACGGCGACAGCGCGGTGAGCGGGTCCTGGAAGATCATGGCGACCTTGTTGCCGCGCAGCTTCTCCAGCTCCGACTCCCGGGCGGTGGTCAACTCCTTGCCGTCCAGCAGGATCTCGCCCTCGACGGTGGTGAACATCGGGTTGTGCAGGCCGAGGATCGTCAGGTTGGTCACCGACTTCCCCGAGCCCGACTCGCCCACGATGCCCAGCGTGCTGCCGCGCTCCAGGTCGAACGACAGCCCGTCCACGGCCCGTACGACGCCGTCCTCGGTCCGGAAGCTGACGTGCAGGTCCCGCACCGAGAGGAAGGCACCCTCGTCGGCCGGAACCGGGGCGCCGTCCTCCTTGGTCACAGTGGTCACGTCGGTGCTCCTCAAGCAGTTCCTCAGCGCGGCCTAGGCCAGCCGCACCCGCGGGTCGATGTAGGCGTACGCGGCGTCGACGACGATGTTGCTGAGCAGAATCATGGTGGCGGAGAACAGCATCACGCCCAAGAGGAGCGGCAGATCGCTGAAGAAGACGGACTCCACCGCCAGCCGGCCGAGCCCCGGGAGTCCGAAGGTGTACTCCGTGATGATGGCGCCGCCGAGCAGCGAGCCGAGGTCGATGCCGAAGATGGTGACGACGGGGATCAGCGATCCGCGCCAGGCGTAGCGGAAGAAGACGTAGCGTCTGGACATGCCCTTGGCGCGGGCGGTGCGGACGTGTTCCTCCTGGAGCTGTTCGATCATCGACGAGCGGGACATACGGGTGTACTGCGAGGCGAAGATCGTGGACAGCACGATCCACGGGATGAGCAGTCCCGTGAACCAGGCGACCGGGTTGTCGGTGAGCGGGTTGTAGGCGGGCTTGTCGAAGATCTGGGTCTGGTAGACGAGGATCGCGAGGGCGAGCGGACCGAGGAAGTAGATCTGCATCGAGCTGATCACCATCGCGCCGGCGGTGAAGGTCTTGTCGACGAGCGTGCCGCGCTTCCAGGCGGCGATCAGCCCGGTGCCCAGACCGATGACCAGGAAGCAGACCGCCCCGCCGAGGGTGAGCGAGACGGTGGTGGGCAGGCGGTCCATCAGGGTGCCCCAGACCTGCTCGTTGGAGTGGTACGAGTAGCCGAAGCAGGGGGCGGGGCAGGGGCCCTGGGCGAAGTCGTCGCTGCCCATGACGAGGTTGGTCAGGAAGATCCAGTACTGCTCGGGGACCGGCTTGTCGAGGCCGAGCACCCGGTGCAGGTTCTCGAGGTTGGCCGGGGTGCACGTCTTGCCGCACATCAGCAGCGCCGGGTCGCGCGGCATCCCGAAGAACAGCAGGAACGCGACGATGCTCAGCAGAAAGAGAATGATGACGGCGCCGAGGGACCGGCGCACCAGGAAGCGCAGCATGACAGTCAGCTCTCAGACGTCGACGGACCCAGGGCCGGCATACGGTGCCCCCCGCACGGGCGGTGGGCGCCGGATGCCGGGCGGGTGGGGTTACTTGACGTACAGGCGGCGCGGGTCGACGCCGGCGATGACGTCGTCGTAGACGAGTCCGCCGATCTTGGATCCGGCGATCTGGATCTGCTTGTAGTAGGCGGTCGGTACGACGTTGACCACCTCGGTGAGCAGGTACTTGTTGAGCTTCTCCCACTCGGCCGCGGCCTTGGCCGGGTCGGTGATCTTGTTGATGCGGTCGATCTCGCTGTTCACGTGCGGGTCGTTGATCTGCGAGTAGTTCTGCGCACCCTCGGCGATCACGCGCCCGTCGTACAGCGGCGGGATCACGGTGGAGGCGGACGGCCAGTCGGCGCCCCACGCGGTGTGGAAGATGTCGTAGTTGTTGTCCAGCTTGCTGACCTGGTCGTAGTAGGTCTCGGCCGGGATCTCCTGGCGCTGGACGTCGAAGCCGGCCTTCTCCAGGCCCGCCGCCATGGCGGTGGAGTACGCCTGGCCCTCCTGGGAGTTGATGTAGCCGAAGGTCAGCTTCATGCCGACCTTGCCGACCTCCTCCAGGAGCTTCTTGGCCTTGGCCGGGTCACCGGCGGGCTTCTTCTTCTTGCCGAACGGGTCGAAGGCGGGGTCGTAGCCGGTGACGGTCGGGCTGATGATGCCGCCCGCGACCTCCATCGCGTCGGTGCCGCCGTAGGCCCGCACGAACGGGGTGACCGGAAGGGCGTACGCGATGGCCTGACGGACCTTGATGTCCTTCATCGCCGCGTGACTCATGTTGATGTTGATCTGGCCCACGTAGGGCTGGAAGCCGATCACCGTACGGGACTTCATCTTCGGGTCCGCGAGGACCTTGGACAGGTTGCCCGCGTCGACGGAGTTCTGGAAGCTGACCGCGGTCTGGTCGGCGCCGCTGTCGGCGACGAGGGCCTTGGTGGAGTCCTCGTACTGCTGGTTGAAGGTGATGTTGAACCGGTCGACGTACTGGTGGCGGAGCGGGTCGGTGTCCGGGTCCCAGTTGGTGTTCTTCACCAGCACCATCGACTTGCCCGACTTGAAGGACTGGATCTTGTACGGCCCGGTCACCACCGGGGCCTTGTCGTACTTCTCCTTGGTGTCACCCTTCTGGGAGACCACCGCATAGCCCGTCATGGCCAGCGCGTACGGCAGCTCGGGGTGCGCCTTCTTGAACTTGAAGACGACGGTTTTCTCGTCCGGCGTCTCCAGGATGCTGTCCGGGAAGTGCTTGCCCTTGTACGGGCCGTCCGGCAGCAGCTTGCGGTAGTCGGCGCCCGGGGTGTCGGCCAGCCACTGCTGGACGTACGGCGGGCCCTGGTTGATGAAGGGCGCGAACTGCCGCTCGAAGGTGTGCCGGACGTCCGCGGAGGTGATGGCTGAGCCGTCCTCGAACTTGATGCCGTCCTTGAGCGTGTACTTCCAGGTCTTGCCGCCGTCCGTGGTGGTGCCGGAGTCGGTGGCCAGGTCGCCGACGACCTCGTGCTTGCTGCCGTCGTTGCTGGTGGCCTTGTATCCGGTGAGGCCTCTGTGCAGCAGTTGCGCCACGGCCATCTCGTTCTGCACATAGATCTGCGCCGGGTCGAGGTGGGCGTAACTGTCGCGGGCGGGCACTGAGATGGTGCCGCCGGACTTGGCGCCCGGGACCTCGGCCGCGGGTCCCTTGGAGGCCTCGGCGTCCCCGAACTCGATGGCCGCCTGCTGCCGTTGGGCGTTCTCTTTCTGTTTGTCGTCGTTGCCACCGCCCTTGCTGCCGCCCTCGCTGCACCCGGTCAGCACCAGTGCGCCGGCCGCGAGCACCGAGATTGCCGCGTATACGTGGCGTCCGCCCCTGTTCATCACTCAGTTTCCACCCATCTGTGTGTCACCAGTGCGAAGGAAGTGCCAGCCAACGGTTCAGCGCGCCGTCTTGGGGTCGAAGGCGTCCCGGACCGAGTCCCCGAGCAGGTTGAACGCGACGATGAAGATGATCATCGAGATGCCGGGGAAGAACATGTAGGTGATGTCGTTCTGCATCACGAGTTCGGTGGACGCCTTGGCGAACATCTGCCCCCAGTCCGGCGTCGGTTCGACGATGCCCACGCCGAGAAAGGACAGTCCGGCCTCGGCGGTCACGAAGTTGGGCAGCATGTAGGTGCCCTGTACGAGGATCGGGGTGACCACGTTCGGCAGGATCTCCTTGCGGATGATCCGCCACGGCGGGGCACCGCTGACCTTGGCCGCATCGATGAACTCCCGTTCTCGCAGGGCGAGTGTGGTGCCTCTGAGGATCCGTCCGAGGCTCATCCAGCCCAGGAACCACTGCACGAGGATGAGGGCGACGACCCGTACGTAGACCGGTGTCTCGTCGCGCGGGCTGACGAACAGGGAGACCACGACCGGCATGCTGGCGATGAAGAACAGCTGGGCGGGGAAGGCGAGCAGGAAGTCGATGACCCGGCTGATCCAGTAGTCCGTCCTGCCGCCGAGGTAGCCGGCCGTGACGCCGAGGAGGATCCCGGTGAGCACGGTCGCGAGCGTGACGGCGATCGAGATGCCGAGCGAGGTCCGGATGCCGTAGAGGAGCTTGGTGAAGACGTCGTATCCGTTGCCGGGTTCGAGGCCGAACCAGAACTCGCCGCTGATACCGCCGTTGGGCTGCACCGGCACGCCGGCGCTGTCGAACAGCTCGGGGCGTTCGTCGGCGTACACGGTGTACGGGTTCTTGCCGTACAGCCAGGAGATCACCGGCGCGAGCAGGCCGATCAGGAAGAAGAAGATGACGACATAGGCCGAGATCACGCCGGTGCGGTCGCGTTTGAAGCGGATCCACATCAGCTGGCCGGGAGACCGGCCGACGAGTAGCTCGTCCTCGTCCTTCGCGGGCGGCGGTGGCCCGCCGTCCGCGATGACCGAGGCACCGCCACCCTCAACACCGATACGACTTGTCACGTTTCGCCCGTTTCGCCGGTATGGGTATGCCAAAGCGAGGCGTGCGGAAGTCCGCAGCCGGACGCGCGTAGGAGATGTGCGCCTTCAGGCGACCCCCCTGGTGCCGCTAACTATCTGCCCTCAGCCAACTACCGGCCACCGTCTTTAAATCTCAATTCAGTCACAGCTCGCGTGAAGGTCTTCCGAAATCTGGACGAAACGTTTGCAGGAGAAGGGCGCGAAACGGACTTGTTACATGACTATCGTGCGAGTATCTCCGCATTTCGGGCATGAGTCGGTTCTCGGCCAACGGAAAACGGCTTGCAAAAAAGCCCGGGCTCCCCCTCGTTGGGGGAGCCCGGGCTCAACCGTCCGATGCTCAGCCGTGCTTGGCGCGGCTCGCGGCGCGGGCCCGCTCGCGGGCGTCCAGGTTCACCTTGCGGATGCGGACCGCCTCCGGCGTCACCTCGACGCACTCGTCGTCGCGGCAGAACTCCAGGGACTGCTCCAGCGACAGCTTGCGCGGCGGGACGATCGACTCGGCCACATCGGCCGTGGACGACCGCATGTTGGTGAGCTTCTTCTCCTTGGTGATGTTGACGTCCATGTCGTCGGAGCGCGAGTTCTCGCCGACGATCATGCCCTCGTACACCTCGGTGCCCGGCTCGACGAACAGCACGCCGCGCTCCTGGAGGTTCGTCATCGCGAAGGCGGTGACGGCGCCGGAGCGGTCGGCGACCAGCGAACCGTTGTTGCGGGTCTGCAGCGCACCGAACCAGGGCTCGTGGCCCTCGTGGATGGAGTGCCCGATGCCGGTGCCGCGGGTCTGGGTCAGGAACTCGGTCCGGAACCCGATGAGTCCGCGGGAGGGGACGACGAACTCCATACGGACCCACCCGGAGCCGTGGTTGGACATGTTGTCCATACGGCCCTTGCGGACACCCATGAGCTGGGTGACGGCACCCATGTGCTCCTCGGGGACGTCGATCGTCATGCGCTCGACGGGCTCGTAGACCTTGCCGTCGACGTCCTTGGTGACGACCTGGGGCTTGCCGATGGTCAGCTCGAAGCCCTCACGGCGCATCTGCTCGACCAGGATGGCCAGCGCCAGCTCGCCGCGGCCCTGCACCTCCCAGGCGTCCGGGCGTTCGGTGTCCAGCACCCGGAGGCTGACGTTACCGATCAGCTCGCGGTCCAGCCGGTCCTTCACCTGGCGGGCGGTGACCTTGCGGTCCTTGACGGCCGCCTTGTTGTCGGCGCCCTTGCCGGTGCCGCCGCGGCCGACCAGCGGGGAGGTGTTGGTGCCGATGACCATCGAGATCGCGGGCTCGTCGACCGTGATCAGGGGCAGCGGGACGGGGTTCTCGGTGTCGGCCAGGGTCTCGCCGATCATGATGTCCGGGATGCCGGCGACGGCGCAGATGTCGCCCGGGCCGGCCTTGTCGGCCGGCTTGCGGGTCAGCGCCTCGGTCATCATCAGCTCCGAGATGCGCACGTTCGTGATCGAGCCGTCGCGCTTCATCCAGGCGACGGTCTGCCCCTTCTGGAGCTCGCCCTGGTGGACGCGGAGCAGTGCGATACGGCCGAGGAAGTTGTCGGCGTCCAGGTTGGTGACATGGGCCTGGAGCGGGGCGTCCTCGTCGTAGGTCGGGGCCGGGATGTGCTCGAGGATGGTCGAGAAGAACGGCTCGAGGCTGGTCGAGTCGGTCGGTACGGTCCCGTCGTCCGGCTTGGTCAGCGACGCGATGCCGTCACGGCCGCACGCGTAGACGATCGGGAACTCGATCTGCTCCTCGTCGGCGTCGAGGTCGAGGAAGAGGTCGTAGGTCTCGTTGACGACCTCGTCGATACGGGCGTCGGGCCGGTCGGTCTTGTTGATGCACAGGATGATCGGCAGCCGGGCCTGCAGCGCCTTGCGCAGCACGAACCGGGTCTGCGGCAGCGGCCCCTCGGAGGCGTCGACGAGCAGCACGACGCCGTCCACCATCGACAGACCGCGCTCGACCTCGCCGCCGAAGTCGGCGTGGCCGGGGGTGTCGATGATGTTGATCGTGATGGGGTCCCCGCCGTCCTTGGGGTGGTACTTCACCGCCGTGTTCTTGGCGAGGATCGTGATGCCCTTCTCACGCTCCAGGTCGTTCGAGTCCATCATGCGGTCGTCGACGGAGTCGAGCTGATGAGCGGCGAAGGCACCGGCCTGCTTCAGCATGCCGTCGACGATGGTGGTCTTGCCGTGGTCGACGTGGGCGACGATGGCGACGTTGCGGATGTCGTGGCGCGTGGCCATATTGCGGCGTACTCCCGGAGTGGTGAGGACGGCTCTCGCGTACATCTGTGTTACGCGGGCCCTGCCGGGCTGGACACGCCACGGCCTCACCCCATGGTACGGGGCCGCCGCCGATGGGGCTTGGCGGGATACGTCAGTGCAGGTCAGGTAAGGGATTACCGGGATTGCCCCCCTCTGAGGCAAGGGTCAGCCGGTCGATGCGGTCGGTGTCGGCTTCAGGCTCTTCTTCAGGAAGCCCATGTCCTCGTACACCGGCGTGCCGAAGCCGAAGGCGCCCACGTTGGCCGTGCTCGTCCTGGCCGCGATCAGCTGGGGCCGCTGGAACAAGGGGAGTGAGCCCGCCGCCGCCCAGATGCGGGAGTCGGCCTTGCGGATCAGCGACCGGGACTCGGACTCGTCCAGCGTGGCGATGGCCTGGTCGAAGAGCTGGTCGACCTGGTCGGTGCCGACCCGGGTGTAGTTCTGCTCGACGTTCAGCGAGCCGTCCGCCGCCGGGACCGGCTTGGCGTAGATGGGCCGGGCGTCGGTCGCGGGGTAGGCCGAGGCCGGCCAGGAGTACAGCGCGAGGTCGTACTGGCCGGACGCGATGTGATCCTTGAAGTAGCTCTCGTCCGACACCTTGGTGATCACGGTACGGATGCCGACCCGCTCCAGCATGATCCCGATCCGGTCCGCCACCGTACGCAGCGCCTGTGACCCCTCCCCCGACGGCACCACGAAGCGCAGCGTCAGCGGCTTGCCGTCCTTGGCCAGCGGCCGCGCCGCCGGGCCCGCCGGAGCCGCCGTGCCCCGCGGAGCGTAGGCGCCGGGCGCCCCGCCCTGCTGCTTGCCCTCCTGGGCGAGGTGCTCCCCCGTGCGCCCCTCGTCGCCGTGCCCCTTGTCGTCCTCCCCGACGATGTACGTCCCGTCGTCCTCGCCCTCGGCCTTCTTGCCCTTCTCGCCGTCCTTGTCCTTGCCCTTTTCCTTGCCCTTGTCCTTCTCGGCTTCCTCGGCCTTCCCCTTCTCCTTCTCGGCCTTCCCGCCCTTCTCGGCCTCGCTCCCCGCCGCCTTCTCCCCCTTCTTCTTCTCCTCCTCGACCGGTCCGCCCGGCACCCACCCCGCATCCGCGAGCAGCGCCTGCGCCTCCTTCCTGTCCTGGCCGCCGATCGCCCCGCTGTTGTCGGCGTACGCGGCCTGCCCGGCCAGCGCGAGGTGGCTGCCGACCGGCTCGGCGGGGAGCCCCAGCGGGGAGAGCACCAGCTTCGCCAGTTCCTCGCGGTCCAGTGCGCGCGCCACCGCCCGCCGTACCCGCTCGTCGGCGAGCGGACCGTCCCCGCCGTTGAGGGCGAGCTGTGTGTACGACGGCTCCAGCGACTTGCGTACCTCGAAGCCCCGGAACCGCGCCCGGTCCCGCTTCTGCAGGGGGGTCAGGGCGTGCAGGTCCGGGCCCATCAGCGGGGTGCTGGAGACGCTGCTGGAGGCGCCGGCCGACGGCGTCTTCGGACGCGGCGGGGCGGCGAGCGCGATGCGCTTGGCCGCGGTGGCGTCGATCTCGGCCAGGTCCAGCTTCCCGGCGGCCAGCTCGGCGGCCCGCTCGTCGCGTGGCACGGCCCGCAGCACGATCTCGTTCAGCTTGGCCCGCTCCCCCCACCAGCGCGGGTTGCGGGTCAGCAGGACCTCGTCGTCCTTGCGGTCGATCTTCTTCACGGCGAACGGCCCCGCGCTGACCTTGAGCTTGCGCCGCGCCCCGTCGTTGAACGAGTCCGGCGTGCCCATGACCTCCTTGGGGTACAGCGGCGAGAACAGCGACCGCCAGTCCGCGTACGGCCGCCCGAAGGTGACCCGCACCTCCAGGTCGTTGCCGCCGCGCTCGATCTTCTCGATGCGGTCGTAGCCGGCGTTGCGGGCGGTCCAGTAGGCGCTGTCCTTTCCGGACAGGGCCCGCCACTGGGCGGAGAAGTCGGCGGCGCCGATCTCGCGGCCGTCGCTCCAGACGGCCTGCTGGTTGAGCTTGTACAGGACGACCTGCTTGGGCTCGGTCTCGACGATCTTGGCGGATTCCAGGTAGGACGGGTTGCGCTCCGGCCGCCCGCCGGCGTCGAGCCGGAACATCGAGGGCAGTGTGGCCTGCGCGATCCGGGTCGTGGTGGCGTCGGCGTCCGACTGGAAGGTGTTGAGCGTCTCCGGTACGGCGTCCACGGCCCACCGCAGCGTGCCGCCCTCGGCGATCTCGGCCCGGCCGGCCGGGGCGATGTCCTGCCCGGCGAGCGGCTTGCCGGCCGGGTCGGGGTCGCTGCAACCGGCGAGCAGGGGCACCGCGAGCACACCCGCGGTCAGGAAGGCGACCGAGCGCGTGATCGCGCTGGGGCCGGGCCTGGGTCCGACGGCGATGTGGGACATCTCAGGTACCTCCGGAGGGCGACTCGCGCCGGTGACGATTAGTGCGTTCTGATCACATTTGGCGGTATTTTGGAGTTGATCAGATCTACGGGCCCCCACTGAAGAGGAAAGGGTTCGCCAGGCGGAGCAGACACGGCGGCGAGGGCGGACAAGGCCACCCGTCCGGAGTAACGCATCCCGTCGCACTCCTTCGGCTCCCCCGGCGTACACAGAGCGCATGCGAGCGCGCGCCGGAGGCGTGCAATCCGCCAATCGCTGCACATGCCTTCACAGCGACAGGTGTGACGCGCAACACTCGCAGGCGCATGAACGTTGCCACCAAGGGCCGAAGGGCCCACGGAAGTGAGGTCACGTCATGTCCGTGCAAGACGACCTGACAGCTGTCCAGCGCTGCCTCGACGACCTGGCCCGGTCCGTGGGCCGCCTGGAGAAGCAGCTCGGTACCGGCGGAATCGAGATGCGCCGCGTCCGTACCGACGCCAACCACCTGCGCGAGAGCGTCGCGCTGCTGCGAGAGGCAGCGGCGAGTCCCACCCCGCAGCGCAAACCGGAGCTCGTCACCATCCCCGACACGCCGTACGACGACTCTCTGTGGATCGACACGGACGACGAGGGTCTCGGCGCCCGGGACCGCCACGCTCCCTGAACCCAGCCCCTGACCCGACCGGAGTCGTCCATTGGCAACTGGTACGGAACCCCATCTGAACAGCGGCGGCGTACGAACGGGTACGCGCGCCGCGATCGCCGCCCCGCACCTGCGGACCGACCGCTGGTGGCTGGCCCCCGCCGCCACCGCGGCCGGTCTGCTCGCCTTCATCGTGTACTCGACCTGGCGGGCCTTCGCCAACGCGGACTACTACGCGGCGCCGTACGTCTCCCCGTTCTACTCGCCCTGTCTGGCGGAGAACTGCGAGCCCATGCGCGCCGGGCCGAACTGGGACCTGTTCGGAAGCTGGTGGGGCATCTCCCCCGCGATCATCATCCTGATCTTCCCGCTCGGCTTCCGGCTGACCTGCTACTACTACCGCAAGGCCTACTACCGCGGCTTCTGGATGTCGCCCCCGGCCTGCGCGGTGGCGGAGCCGCACAAGAGCTACTCCGGTGAGACCCGCTTCCCGCTGATCCTGCAGAACATCCACCGGTACTTCTTCTACGCCGCGCTGCTGGTCGCCGGGATCCTGACCTACGACACGGTGCTCGCCTTCCGCGACGAGAACTACGAGTGGGGCCACATGGGCCTCGGCACCCTCGTCTTCCTCGTCAACATCGTGCTGATCTGGGCGTACACCCTGTCCTGTCACTCCTGCCGGCACATCGTCGGCGGCAAGCTCAAGCACTTCTCCAAACACCCCGTGCGCTACCGCACGTGGCAGTGGATCGGGAAGCTCAACGCCCGCCACATGCTGCTCGCCTGGGCGTCGCTGGTGAGCGTGGCGCTCGCCGACTTCTACGTCTATCTCGTCGCGTCCGGGGTCTTCGACGATCCGCGCTTCTTCTAGATTGGGTGGGGACTGAACAGATGTCCGTGGTCGAACGGCAGGAGTGGGACGTCGTCGTGGTCGGCGCCGGGGGCGCGGGCCTTCGTGCGGCGATCGAGGCGCGCGAGCGAGGCGCCCGTACGGCGGTGATCTGCAAGTCGCTGTTCGGCAAGGCGCACACGGTGATGGCCGAGGGCGGCATCGCGGCGGCCATGGCCAACGCCAACGAGCACGACAACTGGCAGGTGCACTTCCGCGACACCATGCGCGGCGGCAAGTTCCTCAACCAGTGGCGGATGGCCGAGCTGCACGCGCAGGAGGCGCCGCAGCGGGTGTGGGAGCTGGAGACCTGGGGTGCGCTCTTCGACCGTACGAAGGACGGCCGTATCTCGCAGCGCAACTTCGGCGGCCACGAGTACCCGCGCCTCGCGCACGTCGGCGACCGCACCGGCCTGGAGCTGATCCGCACGCTGCAGCAGAAGATCGTCTCGCTGCAGCAGCAGGACAAGAAGGAGACCGGGGACTACGAGTCCCGGCTGAAGGTCTACCAGGAGTGCACGGTCACGAGGATCCTCAAGGACGGCAGCCGGGTCTCCGGGGTCTTCGCCTACGAGCGCGAGACGGGCCGTTTCTTCGTCCTGGAGGCCCCGTCCGTGGTCGTCTCGACGGGCGGCATCGGCAAGTCCTTCAAGGTGACGTCGAACTCCTGGGAGTACACGGGCGACGGCCATGCGCTGGCGCTGCTGGCGGGCGCCCCGCTGCTCAACATGGAGTTCGTGCAGTTCCACCCGACGGGCATGGTCTGGCCGCCGTCGGTGAAGGGGATCCTGGTCACGGAGTCGGTGCGCGGCGACGGCGGGGTGCTGCGCAACTCCGAGGGCAAGCGGTTCATGTTCGACTACATCCCCGACGTCTTCAAGGAGAAGTACGCCGAGTCGGAGGAGGAGGGCGACCGCTGGTACGAGGACCCGGACAACAACCGGCGGCCCCCCGAGCTGCTCCCCCGCGACGAGGTGGCGCGGGCGATCAACGCCGAGGTGAAGGCGGGCCGGGGCTCGCCGCACGGCGGGGTCTTCCTGGACGTCTCCACGCGGATGCCGGCCGAGGTGATCCGCCGGCGGCTGCCGTCCATGTACCACCAGTTCAAGGAGCTGGCGGACGTGGACATCACGGCGGAGGCGATGGAGGTCGGCCCGACCTGCCACTACGTCATGGGCGGCATCGCGGTCGAGTCGGACACGGCGGCGGCACGGGGCGTACCCGGTCTGTTCGCGGCCGGTGAGGTGGCCGGGGGCATGCACGGCTCGAACCGGCTCGGCGGGAACTCGCTCTCCGACCTTCTGGTGTTCGGCCGCCGCGCGGGCTGGCACGCCGCCGAGTACGCGGCGGCGCGGGCCTTCGAGCGCCCCGAGGTCAGCGACATGCAGGTCGACACGGCGGCCGCGGAGGCGCTGCGGCCGTTCTCGGCGGAGGGACCGGCCGGGGGCGAGGACGACGGCCGCCCGCCGGAGAACCCCTACACCCTCCACCAGGAACTCCAGCAGGCCATGAACGACCTGGTCGGCATCATCCGCCGCGAGGCCGAGATGGAGCAGGCGCTGGAGAAGCTCGCGGACCTGCGCGTACGGGCGCGAAGGGCCGGCGTCGAGGGCCATCGCCAGTTCAACCCGGGCTGGCATCTCGCGCTCGACCTGCGCAACATGCTGCTGGTCAGCGAGTGCGTGGCGCGGGCGGCGCTGGAGCGCACCGAGTCGCGCGGCGGCCACACCCGCGAGGACCATCCGACGATGGACCGCAAGTGGCGCAACATCAATCTGCTGTGCCATCTCGCCGACCCGACGGGCGGCCTCGCGGCCACCGACCCGGAGCGCGGCCAGATCAATCTCGTACGGGAGACCACCGAACCCGTCCGCCAGGACCTGCTGGCTCTCTTCGACAAGGAGGAGCTGGTCAAGTACCTCGCCGAAGAGGAGCTCTACCAGTGAGCAGCTACGAGGCCCGCTTCAAGGTGTGGCGGGGCGATGTCCAGGGCGGCGGCCTGGAGGACTTCAAGGTCGAGGTGAACGAGGGCGAGGTGGTCCTCGACATCATCCACCGCCTCCAGTCCACGCAGGCTCCCGATCTCGCGGTCCGCTGGAACTGCAAGGCGGGCAAGTGCGGTTCGTGTTCCGCCGAGATCAACGGGCGGCCGCGGCTGATGTGCATGACCCGGATGTCGGTGTTCACCCGCGAGGAGACGATCACCGTCACCCCGCTGCGGGCGTTCCCCGTGGTACGGGACCTGGTCACGGACGTCGGCTTCAACTACACCAAGGCCCGCGAGGTCCCGTCGTTCGTGCCGCCGGAGGGCCTGGGTCCGGGCGAGTACCGCATGATGCAGGAGGACGTGGACCGCTCGCAGGAGTTCCGCAAGTGCATCGAGTGCTTCCTGTGCCAGGACACCTGCCATGTGGTCCGTGATCACGAGGAGAACAAGCCGGCGTTCGCGGGCCCACGTTTTCTGATGCGGGTCGCGGAGCTCGACATGCACCCGCTGGACTCGGCGGACGAGAGCGGCCTGGACCGCAAGAGGACCGCCCAGGACGAACACGGCCTCGGCTACTGCAACATCACCAAGTGCTGCACCGAGGTCTGCCCCGAGGGCATCAAGATCACGGACAATGCGCTGATCCCCTTGAAGGAACGGGCCGTGGACCGCAAGTACGACCCGTTGGTGTGGCTGGGCTCGAAGATCAGGAGGCGGTCCGCAGCAGAGTGAGGGCAGTGGTGCCCGAAGCGCAGGAGTTCCGCCATCCTCTCCGGTCGCGAGGGGCACGCGGTTTACGACAGCCCGGGCGCATCCCGGTCGCGCGGGGGCTTTGGTGCTCATACGCTCCGAAATGTGACGTCATCCTTGATGCGGGGCCGGCCGCGGCGTGCGCGCCCGCAGATACCGGCGCGGGTGGTGCAGGCGCTGGTGGGCGGGCTGGTCGGGTTGGTGTGGCTGGTGCTGCCCGGGATGACGGTCGCGGCGGACGGCGGAAGCGCTGTCGTCGACTTCGTCATGCCGGTGGCGGCTCTGGTCACGGCGGTGGCGCTCGCCGGCTTCGGGTTCCTGCGGCGCAGACGGCGGGCGCGGGGGCGTACGACTCCCGGTGGGGCGCCGGGACCGGTCGCCGAGCCGCCCGTCGGGGAGCTGGCCGAGCGGGCGCGGGTGTCGCTGGTCGAGGCCGACGACTGGGTGCGGGTCAGCGGGGAGGAGCTGGGGTTCGTCGCGGGGCGGTTCGGGGCGGGGGACGTCGAACGGGTCGAGCCCTTCGCACGGGTTCTGCGGGACGCCCGGGCCGAGTTGGACGTCGCGTTGCGGATGCGGTGGCAGTACGAGGGCGGGGTTCCTCAGGAGGCCGCGGCTCGGCGGCATGCGCTGGCGGGGATCGTCGGCCGGTGCGAGGAGGTGGGGCGGCTGCTGGACGGGCAGGCCGCCGCGTTCGATCAGGTACGGGGGCTGGAGGCGGGACTGGGCGGCGGGCTGGGGCACGCCCTGGTCGTCGCCGAGGGCCGCTTCCGGGAGCTGACCGGGCGGGCCAGCGCCGCCGGTACGGCCCTCGTCGATCTCGGCGAGCGCTATGGCACGTCCGCGACCGCCGCCGTCACGGGCCATGCCGAGCAGGCCAAGGACCGCCTGGTGTTCGCCACGACCCGCCTCAACCAGGCCCGCCAGTCGGCCGACCTGGGCGAGGTCGACCGGGCCGCCGCCCGGCTGCGTGCCGCCGAGGGCGCCATCGCCCAGGCCGCCACCTTCGTCGACGGCATCGAACGCCTCGCCGGTGACCTCGCGAGGGCCATGACGATGGTCCCGGCCGCGCTGACGGGCGGTGAGGCGGAGATCGCCGGGGCACGGGAGGCCGTGGTGGAGCCGGGATCGCCGTACGCCGACATCCCGCCCGGCGAGCAACGGGCCCCGGTCGTCCGCGCCGACATGCCCCTGGCCGACGTACGCGAAGAGCCGGAATCGCCGTACTCGGGCATCCCGCCCGGCAAGGTGCGGGCACCGGCGGTACCTGCCGACATGCCCCCGGCCGGCGTACGCGAAGAGCCGGAATCGCCGTACTCGGGCATCCCGCCCGGCAAGGTGCGGGCACCGGCGGTACCTGCCGACATGCCCCCGGCCGACGTACGCGAAGAGCCGGAATCGCCGTACGCCGACATCCCGCCCGGCAAGGTGCGGGCACCGGCGGTACCTGCCGACATGCCCCCGGCCGACGTACGCGAAGAGCCGGAATCGCCGTACGCCGACATCCCGCCCGGCGAGCTGCGGGCGCGGGTGGTCCGTGCCGACATCGTCCTGGCCGGTGTGCGCGAGGAGCTGGTCTCGGGGCGGCCGTACGACCCCCTCGACGTGCTGCGGCGGATCGTGCGGGCCGTGGCTCCGGTCGCCGCGGGGCGGGCCGGGGTGATCCCGGCCGCGGCGGTGGTCTGTGCGCGCGGCGCCGTCGCCGGTGCGGACGACGTCGTCGCGACGCACCGGGCGGCGGTGGGCGGCGAGGCGCGCACCCGGCTGGCGGAGGCGCGGCGCCTGCTCGCGTCCCCGGCGCCCGGGCCGCGTCAGCGGCTCATCGACCTCGTCACCGCCGACACCCTGGCCCAGCAGGCCCGCGACCTGGCCGAACAGGACATCCGCGTGCACGGCCACCCCATCGAGGACCCCGCCCCCGACATCAGCGGCCTCACCGGCGCGGTCCTGGGAGGCATCCTGCTCGGCGGCGAGCCGAAGGGCGGCCCGCCGGCCTGCTTCGGCGGGCCCCGCACACGGCGACGGCGCGGCGGTTCGGCGGACGCCTGAGCGCGTTCAGAACAGGCTCAGCAGTGCCTCCGCCGGATCCGCCACCCCGTGCTCCCCGTCGGGCAACGGCAGTTCGAACCACACCGTCTTCCCTCGTGGCGTACGCCGGGAACCCCACGCCGCGCTGAGCAGGCCCACCAGTTGCAGGCCCCGGCCGCCCTCATCGGTGTCGCGGGCGCGGCGGCGGCGGGGCTGGACCAGGCCGGAGTCCCAGACCTCGCAGACCAGGGTGCGGTCCAGCAGCAGGCGGAGCCTGATCTCGCCCTCGCCGTAGCGCAGGGCGTTGGTGACCAGCTCACTGACGAGGAGTTCCGTGGTGTCGACGAGGGGTTCGAGGTCCCAGGACAGCAGTTGCCCGCGCGCGTACTCGCGGGCGCGGCCCACGCTGCGCGGCTCGCGCGGCAGGGTCCAGTCGCCGACCGACTCGGCGGGCAGGCCCTGGACACGTGCCATCAGCAACGCGATGTCGTCCTCGCCGTGGTGGCTGTCGAGGGTGTTGAGGACGTGGTCGCAGACGTCCTCCAGGGGACGCGTGGGGTCCGTGAGCGTGCCCACGAAGGCCTGCAGGCCCTCGTCCAGGGGGTGATCGCGGGATTCGACCAGTCCATCCGTGTAGAGCGCCAGCAGTGCCCCCTCCGGCAGCTCGACCTCCACCTCCTCGAACGGCTCCCCGCCCACGCCCAGCGGCATCCCCGGCGGCACGTCGAGCATCAGCGCCGACTCGCCGGGTTCGACCAGGACCGGCGGGAGGTGGCCGGCGTTGGCGAAGGTGCAGCGGCGGGTGACGGAGTCGTAGACCGCGTACACGCACGTCGCCAGGTACACCTCGGACAGGTCCGCCTCGCGGGGACGGCGGGCCGCGCGGGTGGCCTGCTGGACGCCGCCGGGGGCGCCGAGGCCGCGCGCGATCTCGTCCAGTGCCGAGAGCACCTCGGCCGGTTCGAGGTCCAGCAGCGCCAGCGTGCGTACGGCGGAGCGCAGTTCGCCCATCGCCACCGCCGCGCGCAGGCCGCGGCCCATGACGTCCCCGACGACCAACGCGGTGCGGTGACCGGGCAGTTCGATGACGTCGAACCAGTCGCCGCCCACCTCGCTGGGCCGGTCCGACGAGGCGTTGCCCGGCAGATAGCGGCAGGCGATGTCGAGGCCGGACGCGACCGGGTCCCCCGGCGGCAGCAGGGAGCGTTGCAGTATCAGCGCCCGCTCGTGCTCGCGCCGGTACAGACGGGCGTTGTCGATGCAGACGGCGGCGCGCGCGGCGAGTTCGACGGCCAGGTCCCGGTCCCGTTCCCCGAACGGCTCGCTGCCCTTGGTCCGGGCGAACTGCGCCAGTCCTACGACCGTGTCGTGGGCGACCATCGGCACGGCGAGCGTGGACTGCACGAGGCCGCCCTCCTCGCCGGGCACATGCAGCGGCCGGGCGGTGCGCAGGGCGTCCGCGCCGGGTGAGTTGAAGGGGTAGTGGTGGACGGCGCCGACCGCGACGGGGGCGCCGCCGCCGACGAGGGGCACGTCGGAGACCGCGCTGGCGAAGGCGACCCGGCGCAGCTCCGCGCTGCCGTCGGCGAGGCCGGGCGGGGTCTCGTCGCCGGCCAGCAGGCCCTGGTAGAGGTCGACGGTGGCCAGGTCGCAGAAGCCGGGGACGACGACGTCGAGGAGTTCGCGGGCCGTGGTCTCCAGGTCCAGGGAGTTGCCTATCCGGGCACCGGCCTCGTTCAGCAGGGCGAGATTGCGCCGGGCCGCGGCGGCCTCGCGGGCAGCGGCGCGACGGGAGGTGATGTCGATTCCGAGCCAGGCGATGCCGATGGCGCGGCCGCTGCCGCTGTGCACCCGGTAGAGGTTGACGGACCAGTGGCGGCGCTCGTCGGAGCCCGGGAGAAAGCCGGTGACGTGCATGTCCGTGATGGAGTCGCCGGTCTCCAGGACGCGCCGCAGGGTGGCCGCGACGCGCTCGGCCTCGGGGCGCGCCAGATAGTCGTGGACGCCCCGGCCGCGGTGGTCGTCGGGGGTGCCGCCGAACACCGAGGCGAACCGTTCGTTGGCGCGCCGTACCCGTAGATCGGGGTCGATCAGCAGGAAGCCGAAGGGAGATTGACCGAAAATGGACTGCGAGGCGGCGAGGTCGGTCTCCATCCGGCGCAGCGTGCGCACGTCCACGACGATGCACACGGCGGCCTTCTCGCCGTCCTCGGTACGCGTCGGCATGACGTACACCTCGGCGAGCCCCTCCGTACCGGGCCGTCCCGCGGCGTCGTCCGGCACCCGGAAGGGGACCACTCCGGTCCACTCCCGCCCGTCGAGGATCTCCGCCATCTTGCGCTGGCCGTGCTCCCGCAGGTCCGGGTCGACGAACGCCTCGATGGGGTCCATGCCGACGGCTCGCCCGGCCGGGATGCCGAAGAGCTGCTCGGCGCGCAGGCTCCACTGGTCGACCAGGCCGTCGGGGCCGATGGAGAAGGACGCGACCTTGATGTAGTCGTAGATGGAGCCGGGCGGGCTGCTCTGCCAGACGGCGTCGCCGGGGCGGGGCTCGTCGAAGAGCAAGGCCGGTTCGTCCCGCGGGGCTTGTGAGGCCCGTGTGCCCTGAGAGGTCTGTGAGACTTGCGAGGCCTGTGTGTCGTGGGCCCGCTCTCCCGCGGTCCTCGTCCTCGCGCCGTCCGACGGGTCCTCGGACTCCGTCGCCTTCGCTGGTATCTCGCTCACGCGAACCGTCCCCTCCAGCTCACCGCGCCCGGCACCGGTCACCGGCGGCGGCTGCCCGCAGTATCCAGCACTACGGCCCCGCACAACACGGTGTTCACGATCACAGCACGTTCCCGATGGTTTTCGGTCCCGGCTGCGGAAACACTTCCAGACTTCTAACCAGCAGACACGCAGTCGAATCACGCAGTCCAACAACCGCCACTGGCCTGAACCATTCGTTCGACAGGGCGCGGGGCGCCGTACACCGCGATGGACGCCTACTGACGGGTTGTACAGGGCGCGGGGTGCGCCAGGGGTCACTCCGGCACCGCGAGTTCGAACCACACCGTCTTGCCGGTGTTGCGGCCCGGCCTGGTCCCCCAGCGACGCGAGGAGAGCGCCACGAGCTGCAGTCCGCGGCCGCTCTCGTCCTCCAGGTGGGCGACGCGTTCGCGGGGCGGGTCGGGGAGCGGGTCGGAGACCTCGACCAGGAGGACGTCACCGAGGCGTACGGGGCGTACCAGACGTACGCCGATGGGGCCGGTGGCATGCCGCAGGGAGTTGGTCACCAGTTCGCTGACCAGCAGTGCCGCGATGTCGGCGAGACTGGCAAGACCCCAGTCGCACAGCCTGCCCCGAACGGCGGCACGGGCCGCGCGCACAGCACCCGGCTCCGCGGGGAAGCTCCAGTCGGCGCAGTCGCCTTCGGTGTCGATCACGCCGATCACTTCCCAGGCCAGCGGGTTCGCTCATGTCCGGTTTCGCAGGGTTAATGAGCACATACCCGATATTCGGGGGGCGGTACCGCGCGGAAGGTGTGGGAAGGGTATGGAGTCGGCGTGCGACAGGTATACGGGAAGCGGGTGTGCGACGGGGCGGGAATCCGGGAAGGCTCGAGGGCCGGTACGCGCCGGTCCGCTCCGCTCCGGTGCGCGTCCTTCAGCCCTGCGGCCGAAGCCGCGCCGCCACCTTCCGGACCGCCGGCACGTCCTGGTCCAGCCAGTCCACGTCCCAGAGTTCGCCGGGGCCCAGCCAGCGCAGCGCGTCATGGTCCTGGAGAGGCTTGGGCTCGCCCGTTCCGGGGACGAGCCGGGCGGTCCACACCTGCAGGACGTACGGGGATTTCAGCGGCCACGCCCCCGGTACGCGCTCGATCACCTCGGCGTCCACGCCGAGTTCCTCCCGCAGTTCACGCACGAGCGCCGCGTCGGGCGTCTCACCGGGCTCGACCTTGCCCCCGGGCAGCTCCCAGCGCCCGGCCAACTCCACCGGCGCGCTGCGGCGCGCGGCGAGAAGGCGCCCTGCGTCCAGCAACGCGGCGCCGACCACGATCCGTTCCGTCATGCGCCGGAGCCTACGGGAGCGGAAGGAAGGTCAGTTGTCCGCGCTGCTCCCGTTCTGCGCGATCCGCTCGACCCAGTACAGCTGCTTGTGGCCCCGGCTGTCGAGGCTGTCCGCGATCTTCTGGGCCTCGGCCCGTGTCGCGTAGCGCCCCACCCGGTAGCGATTGCCGTTGTCGTCCTGTCGCACGACGAGCCAGGGCAGAGTGATCGTGCTGTCGTTCATCGCCCCCCACCGCTCCTTCCCGCCCACGACCGGCTGCTGGCTAAGGAAACCGCATTCCGCATATGCCCGAGCCTACGCCTAACCTTTACGCAGCGAATACGGCTTTTCACAAAGAGGTACGCAACCAGCCAAGTCGCAGGGGGCGCACGGCATCAAGTGCGCCGTGCGGAGAGGTCGATGCATCCGGTCACGGGCATACTGCGCACGCCTGCGTCGACCTGCGAAAACGGCCAGATTCCAACGGCGTTGGAAGGGGCGGGAGTTGAGATTCTGCCGGGGGCAACTGCCGTGAGGTGTGCGCTACCTCACCTGTGAGTGCGCTACTTCACCGGGAGGTGGTAGGCGACGCGGTAGCGGTCCGCGGGGATCACCACGTCCGCCGTCTCCACCGGACGGCCCGACGCGTAGTACGTGCGCTGGATGACCAGGACCACATGGCCGGGGACACCGCCGAGCGCCAGCAGTTCCTCCGCCAGGCCGGGGCGGGCGCCCACCTCCTCGGTGACGTTGTCCACGACGACATCGATGGCGGCCATGCGCTCGACGACGCCCATGCCGCCGAGGGGGCCCTCCTCGGGCAGCATCACGGGGGTGCGGCCGGTGACGGCGAGGGGTTCCCAGGAGGTGGACAGCATCATCGCCTCGCCGGCCTCCCGGAAGAGGTATCGCGTGCACATCACGCGCTCACCGGGCCGGATCCCGAGCCGCTCGGCGACGGCGCCGCTGGCTTCGGCCTGCTCGCTGCTGGACTCCCAGGTGCCGCGCGTCTCGCCGTTGGCCTGCTCCTGACGGAAGGGCGTGGCGCCGCTCGGCGGGCGGAAGCCGGAGCGGGAGATCCTGCGGGGTACGGGGCGCTCGCGGACGTACGTCCCGGAGCCGGAACGGCCCTCGACCAGGCCCTCCGCCATCAGCACCTTGCGCGCCTCCAGCGCGACGGTGTCCGAGACGCCGTACTCCTCGCGGATCCTCGCCTGGGACGGGAGGCGGGTGTGCGGGGGGAGCGAGCCGTCGACGATCTTCTTGCGGAGATCGCCCGCGACGCGCAGATACGCCGGCTGCTCACCGAAAGTCACTGGCCGCTCCCATCAGGTTGTACAGACAGCAACAGCGTGGCAACCATGAGTTGTCCCTTGCAAGCAAAGGCCAGAGAATCACTCGATGTGATGACTTGTGCCTGCCGGGGGCTTTACGCAGGCACTTTCTCCCCGCTATAGCCGTGCTCACACATCGAGTCCGCCTGTGTCTCCGCTCTCACCGCCGCCCTCGGGCTCCTCGTCGTAGGTCGGTGCGGTGGTGTCCAGGCCCAGAGCCTTGCGGGCGGTGACGGTCGCGGGGCCATCCACGTAGTCGTAGCCGTTGTCGTAGTGCGCGTAGTACGTGTCCGCGTCCTTCGCCGTGGCCGCCCTCGCCCACTCCTTGTGGGCCTCCTGCATCTCCTTGATCAGGTCGGCGACCGGCTGCTTGGCCTTCGCCCCCCAGCTGTGTGCGCGCAGTTCCTGGATCTGCTCGCCGAGCACGGCGTGGACGTCCTTCGCCCAGGCCCTGTTGGCCGCCAGGTCCTCCTCGGGGTATTCCTCGGGCTCCTCGTGCAGGGCCGTGTCGACGGTGTTGGACGCGGAGAGGAACGCGGTCTGGTCGGCGTCGAGGGTCGTCGGGTCGTTGCGCAGCGAGCCGGTGAGCTTGCCGTTCTCCTCCGTGCTGCCGAACAGGCAGGTGATCTCGCGGTCGCCGAGGCGCCAGCTCTGCCGGGACGGGATGAAGTAGTACACGTCGGCGTCGTCCGGGACGGCCCAGGAGTCCATGGCGTAGCCGTCCCGGAGCGCGTAACACCTGTCGTCGGCGGTCCTGGTGACCTCGTCGTCGCCCGGGAAGTCGCCGCCGGGCAGGGTGACCACGGCGAAGACCTCGCCGTCGTGCGGGCGGGAGCAGGTCACCCGGTCGACGTCGTACGCCTCGCCCTCCAGGTTGCCGGTCGGCGAGTCGAAGCAGTCGCCCTTGGCGAGCGCGTAGGCGGTGCCCTCGCCGTTCGCGGCGCCCTTGAAGCCGTCCCAGAAGTCGGCGGCGGCGCCCGTGGTGAGCGCGAGCGTCCACAGGGCCAGTCCGACGGAGGACAGGAGGGAACCGGCGATCGCCATGCCCTTGCCGCGTTCGCCCCTCTTCTTGATCTGCGCCAGCGCGATGAGACCCAGGACCAGGCCGATGGCGGGTACGAAGCACAGCAGGCCGAGGACGAGGGCGCCGATGGCCACGCCGTTGACGGGGGCGGGGTGGCCGTACGGGGGGTACGGGGGGTACGGGGGGTACGGGTATGGCGGTGGGGGTGCGTACTGGCCCGGCGTGAACGGCCCTTGGGGCTGATGAGGGCCGGGGGGCGGAGGTATGGACACGAGGGCCGGGCTCCTGGTTCGGGCAGTGGGAACGGGTGTGCGACGGGGCGAATGGTATGCGTGTTTGCCTCCGGTGGGTGGGGGTTCGGGTTGATGCCCGCCGGCGCGTGTGCGGGTGCGTGGGGGTACGTGCCCCGCCTGGCCCCGACGCGGCTCGTCCCCGCGGCGGGCCGAGACCTGCCGCGGGGACGAGGGGGTCAGTGCAACCGGACTAGAACTGGAGCGCCCAGGCGTCGATGCGGCCGGTGTCCAGGTTCGCGTTGTCGCTCACGCGCAGTTTCCACGTGCCGTTGGCGGACTCCGAGGAGGCGTTCACGGAGTACGTCGTGTTGATGTCGTTCGAACTGCCGCCCGTTCCGTACGACTTGAGGGTGTACGCCGTGCCGTCGGGGGCGATCAGCTGGACCTGGAGGTCGCCGATGTAGGTGTGCACGATGTGGACCTCGACGGCGAGGGCCGAGGGGGCGTTGCCGGAGACGCCGGAGACCGTCAGCGGGGACTCGACCGTGGAGTTGTCGCTGATCGCGTGGTCGGCGGTGTTCTCGAAGCGCGGACCGGGTGGCGTGGTCGTGCCGCCGCCGACGTACAGGAGGCGGTTGGGCGAGCCGGAGCCGGGGCTGGAGACGACGCCGGTCGTGGCGGCGGACGTCAGGGCCGAGGCGACCTGGGCCGGGGTGGACGTGGGGTTGTCGGCCAGGTAGAGCGCGGCCGCGCCCGCGACGTGCGGGCTCGCCATCGACGTACCGGAGATGGTGTTGGTCGCCGAGTCGCCGGAGTTCCAGGCCGAGGTGATGGACGAGCCCGGTGCGAAGAGGTCCAGGACCGAGCCGTAGTTGGAGTAGCTCGCCCTGGCGTCGGACGACGTCGTCGCGCCGACCGTGATGGCCTCGGTGACGCGGGCGGGGGACCTGGTGGAGGCGTTGGTCGACTCGTTGCCGGCCGCCACGGCGAAGGTGACGCCGGAGGCTATGGCGTTGCGTACGGCCGTGTCGAGGGCGGAGTCGGCGGTGCCGCCGAGGGACATGTTGGCCACGGCCGGCTTGACCGCGTTCTGGGCGACCCAGTCGATGCCGGCGACGACCTGGGCCGTGGTGCCCTGGCCGGAGTTGTTCAGCACGCGGACGCCGACGACCTTGGCCTTCTTGGCGACGCCGTAGGCGCTTCCGGCCACCGTGCCCGCCACGTGCGTGCCGTGGCCGTGGCCGTCCTGGGCGGTGTTGTCGTTGTCGATGGCGTCGTAGCCGTAGGAGGCCCGGCCGCCGAAGTCGCCGTGGGTGATGCGCACGCCGGTGTCGATGACGTACGTGGTCACGCCCTGTCCGGCCGAGTCCGGGTAGGTGTAGGAGTTGTCGCGCGGGAGGTTGCGCTGGTCGACGCGGTCCAGGCCCCAGGAGGGCGGGTTGGTCTGGGTCGCGTTGATGCTGAACGTGCGGTTCTGTACGACGGAGGCGACCGCCGGGTCCGCGGCGAGCCGCTTCGCCTCGGTCGCGGAGGCCTCGATCGCGTAGCCGTTCAGGGCCTTCTTGTACGTCCGCTCGATGTCGGCGCCGTGCCGCTCGACGACGGCCCGTGCCGCCCTGGAGCCCGAGCGGGCCCGGTCGGCCTTGAGGGTCACGATGTAGCTGTCGGCGACGGCATTGGCCGCGCCCTCGTACTGGATGCGGCCCTCGGGTGCGGCCGCGGCGGGGAGTGCGGAGACGAGGCCGGCGACGAGTGCGACGGTGGCCGTCGCGCTGAGGGTGGCGAGTCTTCGGCGGGTGTCTCTGCGGGAGTTACGCATCACTGCCATCTGAGGGGTCCTCCTCAATCGGTGGTGCGCTTGTGGGGTGACGGCGGCGGAATGGGCAAAGAACATGTTCATGTCAATCTGCGCGCCATTCCTGTGCGTCAGCGAAAGATTGAGGCCTCCACAGGAATTACACAAGGGTCCGGCCCGGACTCGCGACGAGCGGCGAGGCCGGGCCGGGGTGTTCGCGCGTCAGTCGACGAAGGCCGTCGCCCGGGTTCGCTTCTCCCAGGCCGCGATGTCGCCGCGCACCTGGTCGAGGTGGCCGAGCACCGCGTCGACGCCGTCGTCGCCGAGCGGCAGCCGCAGCGGGGTCTCCCGCGCCCCCAGCGCGGCGAGAATGAGGGCCGCCGCCTTCGCGGGGTCGCCGGGCTGGGTGCCGTCGCCGCCGGAGACGAACCCGCGGGTCTGGCTGACCTTGGGGTACACACCGGTGTCGGTGCTGGTGCCGGCCCGGCCGGTCTCGAAGAGCGAGGTGCGGAAGGAACCCGGCTCCACGATCAGCACCTTGATGCCGAACTCGGCGACCTCGTCCGCGAGCCCCTCGGACAGGCCCTCCAGCGCGAACTTGGTTCCGCTGTACGCCGAGAAGCCCGCGAAGGACATCTGCCCGCCCATGCTGCTCATCTGCACGATCGCCCCGGAGCGGCGCTCCCGCATGTGCGGCAGTACGGCGCGGGTGAGGGCGGCCGGTCCGAAGACATGCACCTCGAACAGCTCGCGCAGCTCCTGCTCGGTGGTCTCCTCGAACGCGCCCACATGGGTGCGGCCCGCGTTGTTGACCAGGACGTCGATACGGCCGTGCCGGGCGATCACATCCCGTACGGCGGCCTCGGCGGCGCCCGTCTCGGACACGTCCAGGCGCAGCGCCTCCACCTGATCGGGGTGCGCGGCCACGAGGTCCTCCATCCCCTCGGGCCGCCGTACCGCACCCACCACGACGTCGCCCTCGGCGAGAGCCGCCTCCGCGATGGCCCGTCCGAAGCCGCTGCTCGCGCCCGTGATCAGCCAAACCCTGTTCATGACGGCTCCTCCTCGTGGTCCGGTCGGCCTACCCTCACCAGCCTCCTGCAGAATCCGGTTGCCCGTCCAAGACCCATGCTGATAACCGATGGTTATGGCGATCGACGTTCATGTACGGGACCTGCGCTATTTCGTGGCCGTGGCCGAGGAACTGCACTTCACCCGCGCGGCCGAACGGCTGTACGTCTCCCAGCCCGCGCTGAGCAAGCAGGTGCGCGCGTTGGAGCGGCAGGTGGGCGCGGAGCTGTTCCGGCGCGATCCGCGGGGCGTGGCGCTGACCGAGGCGGGCGCGGCGCTGCTGCCGCATGCCCGGCGGGTGCTGGACGCCTGGTCACAGGGGGTGGGGGCGCTGGCGGCGGCGCGCGGGACGTTGGTGGTGGGCATGAGCACCAGTCCGGGACGTGGCGGACTGCTCCCGGCGATCCGCTCCCGCTTCACGGCCGCCCATCCGGACACCGTTCTGCGGCTGCGCCAGGTGAGCTGGGAGGATCCCACGGCGGGCCTCGCGGACGGTGCGGCCGACGTGGCCTTCGTGTGGCTGCCGCTGCCGGAGGCCGACCGCTACGGCTGGACCGTGGTCGCGGAGGAGGCGCGGTTGGTCGCCCTTCCGGAGAGGCACCCCCTCGCGTCCCGGCCCGAGGTCGACTTCGCCGACCTGCTGGACGAGCCGTTCCTCGCGCTGCCGGCGAGTGCGGGGCCGTTGCGTGACTACTGGCTGGCCCTGGAGGAGCGGGGCGGGCGGCCGCCGCGGATCGGGGCGGAGATCGCGAGCACCGAGGAGACGTACGAGGCGCTGGTCGCGGGTCTGGGGGTCTGCCTGGTGGCCACCGGCAACGCTCCGCTGATCAGCCTGGGGGGTGTGGTGACACGGCCGGTACGCGGCCTCTCACCGAGCCGTTACGCGCTGGCGTGGCGCCGCGAGGACGGGCGACGGCCCCTCGTACGGGCGTATGCGCAGGCTTGTCGCCGGGCGACGGGACGGGAGTGACGCGCCGCGGCGACGGGGCGGGGGTAATACGGCTCAGCTACAGGGCGGGGGTGATACACCTCGGCTACAGGGCGGGGGTGATACACCTCAGCGACAGAGCGAGGGTGATGAGCCGCGGCGGCCTCGCTCACGCCCGTTCCGTCGCGGGCTGTGCCGGGGTGGTGCCGAGGCGTGCCTGTTCCTCCTCGACGATGAGGCGGGCCAGGCCGATGTCCGAGATGTCGACGGCGTCCGGGGTCGACTCGGCGACCGAGCTGCGGCGGGCGTACGCGTCGAACAGGCGGGACTTGTTCTCCAGCAGCTGCACCAGCCGTTCGTCGACGCCGCCCGTGCAGAGCAGGCGGTGCACATGGACCGAGCGGACCTGGCCCATGCGGTGGGCACGGGCGACCGCCTGGTGTTCGACGGTCGGCTTGAGCTGGGGCTCGCAGAGGATGACGACGGACGCGGCCTGCATGTTGAGGCCCACTCCGCCCGCCTCGATCTGCGCGAGCAGCACCGCGTGGCCGGGCGCGGCGGCGAAGTCGTCGACGAGCTGCTGTCGGCGGGCGGGCGGCACACTGCCGGAGATCGGGCCGAAGACCCGGTCCTCGGGCCCGTCCGACGCGGGGGTCGCGGTGCCGGCCGGGTCGTCCGCCAGCGCCTCGCTCACCGCCCGCAGAACGTCGCGGAAGGCCGAGAACACCACGACCTTGAGCCCGCTCTCCGCGGCCTCCCCGGCGATCTCGCGCAGCCGGTCCAGCTTCGCCGACCGCTCGGGGCGGGCGTACGCCGCTCGGCGCATGGCCATGAAGTTGCCGGCGGCCACGGCCTCCCGGTAGGCCTCCTCGTCCTCGGCGCTGGGCTCCTCCCACTCGTCGGTGTGCTGCAGCGCGGGCAGTTCGGTGAGGACGTCCTGCTGGTTGCGGCGCAGATAGACCGGTGCGACCGCCTTGCGGAACGCCTTGGAGCCCGCCACTGAGTCGTGGTCGTCGACGGTGTCGGCGAGGTCGGGCCGCAGGATGCGCACCAGGCTGCGGAACTCCTCGACCCGGTTCTCCATGGGCGTACCGGTCAGGAACAGCACGCGCTCGCAGTGCTCCGCCCACTCGGAGACGACCATCGAGCGGCGGGTCTGCGGGTTCTTCACGAAGTGCGCCTCGTCGACGACGAGCAGGCCCAACTCGCCACCACCCGGCGCCGGGAAGCCGCGCAGCGCGTCGAAGGTGGTGACCCCGACGCCGCCGCGCCCTTTCCAGTCGGCGAACGCCTCGTGCCGGTCGGGTCCGTGCAGCGGCGTCACCCGCAGCGCGCTGCGCTTCTCGATCTCCCGGGTCCAGTTGATGAGCACGCTGGCCGGGCAGACCACCAGGAAGTGGCTCTGGCCCTCGCCGGCGAGGTGCGCCAGCGCGGCGATGGCCTGGATGGTCTTGCCGAGCCCCATCTCGTCGCCGAGGATCACCCGGCGCTGGGCGAGGGCGAAGCGGGTGCCGAAGGCCTGGTAGCCGCGCAGCGAGACCCGGCGGTGGGTGTCGTCGAGGGGCTGGGTCCTGACCCGTTCGGCCACCTCGTCCGGCAGGAAGCCCTCGGCCGCCGCCGGGTCGGGGGCGCGGCCCGAGAGCTCGGCGATCAGGCCGTAGTACTCGGCGGAGCGGAGCTCGAAGTCGACCAGGGCGGCCACGTCGGACTCCGGGCGGCGCAGCAGGTCGACCGAGGTCTGGGCGAGCAGCCGCGGCAGTTCGTCCTGGTCGGCCTGGTCGGTCAGGGTGCGGACCTCGGCCAGGGCCGCCAGCGCCCGTTCCCTCTTGTCCCGGCCGGCGAGCAGCATGCGCAGCCGCCCGGCCGTCGGCGCGGCGTCGTCGAGCGGTGGGCCGAGGCGCTTGGTGAGGGCGCCGGCCGCGTCGACGGCCCGGCGTGCCTCGGGGCCCGCCTCCACCAGGACGTTGAGCGCGACGACCAGTGCGGTGGTGCGGGGCTCCGGCCGGTCCACGTCGATGTGCACGGCGATGGTGTCGCGTACGGCATCGGCGATGCGCCGGGCGGCGGCCACGGTCTGGTCGGCCGTCTGCTGGCCCACTCCCGGCAGTTGGCGCAGCCGGTACGACCCGGCGTCCAGGACCTGCCCGACCGTGCGGAACCCGCCCTTCTCCACCTCGCCCAGGCGCAGCCTGCCCTCGGTGAGGTCCCTCAGCCGGGCCACCGGGATGGCGTCCAGTTCGTGGCGGGCCAGGTCGTCGTGGATCGGTTCCAGGGCCGCGCGTACCGCCTCGACGGCTCGCGCATGGTCGTCGACCACGGCTTGCGCCGCCTCGTACAGCCGCCTCCCTCTGGCCACCGCCTCCCGCTCGCTCCGCCCCATCGCGCCCCCCTCTGGCCCCTCTCACCGCGTCCCCGCATCCTCCCACCCCGCGGGAACACCTTGCCGGTGGCCGAGCGTCCCGACGGGACGACGCACAGGTAACTGGCGTCCGGTTCCATCAGGATGTCGGCCGAGCCGAGAGGGCGCGGGGCCGCTTCTCGGCAGGCGGCGAGTCCGGAGGCGACGCCGAGCGCGCGCACCGCTGTAGTGGGCGTTGTGCGTGCCGCCGTACCAGAGCAGGTTGTACGTCGAACCGCCGCGCCCTGCCGCGAAGTCGGCCCATGCCTGCGCCGCCTCGGCCGGACGGCCACGCTTCCGCCGACCGGCCGTGGCCGTTCGGCTGAGGCGGGCAGCCCTGTGCGGACGTAAGAGTGGGGGCACGGGTTTCCGTCCCGTCACCGCCCGGTGCGGTGCGGCCGGACGCAGGACCATCCGCACATGGAGGTGCCGAACATGGCGCAGCAGATGAAGAGTTCGGCGGCGAGCCGTCCTGGTGGGCAAGCCCTCGGTCCACGTCTGAGCGGCCATCTGGCCCGCGTCACCGCGCTGGCCGCGGTCGCGCTGGTGGCCGCGTTGTGTCTGCCCGAGGTCGAGTCACATCCGGAGGCGGTGAAGCCGCAGGGCCCCCCGTCGGCGGCACACGCCGATCCGTCCGGCACCCGCTCGACCGGCTGACGGACGTACCACGGGAACGTCGATGACCGTGCCGCGCGCCCATGTCACCGTGACGCTGGGCGAGTTGCCTGGCCAGATGCGCGGTTCAGGCAGGCTGAAGCGCGCGGAACGCCTCGAACCACGCATAGTTCCGGCCCGGCGTCCCGTCGGCGTCCTGCCGGACCGTCCGGTTCGCGTAGACGGGGTTGAGGATCCATGGCGTCTTGTCGGGGCCGTAGCCCACGGCCATGGACCGGATCTGGAGGCCGGCGTACGTGGCCACGGCCAGTCTCCCGGTGTCCCGGAACATCCGGGTCTGGTTCGTCAGGTAGGTCCTGCGGCTCTCGAACCATCGGCTGAGGGCGAGGAAGTCGTTCCACTTCCGCTGGGGGAAGGGGTGCCGGATCGCTTCGGCGATCACCTGCCAGACCTGTGTGTCCCGGGGCACGCCGTACCGTGTGGCGAATTCCGTCGGCACCGTGTCCGCCCTGTGCCGAGCCCAGTGGTCCACCAGGGAGAACTCCGTGGCCAGGAACGTCTGGTCGGTGCGCAGGCGGGGCAGGACGTAGTCGAGGAACGCCCCGGTCGACTCCAGGCGGCCGACATGCGGATGGATGTCGACGCCGTCGATGGCCGGTGTGTCGCGGACGTGGGCCATCCAGCGTTCGGTCGCCGGGGTGCGGTGGGCCGGGTCGTCCAGGCGGTTGAGCGCGCCCATGTAGAGGCGCGTCCGGCAGTCCTCGCCGCACCGCTCGGCGCGGTGGGCGACGACATGGGCGGCGAGCCGTTCGTAGAAGGCGTTGAGGGTGCTGTCGCGCTCCCCCGGCAAGGTCTCCAGGAAGGGCTCGTTGCCGATCGTGAGCATGTCCACCTTGCCCATGACGGCACGCAGCACCGCGTCCACGCGGGTCAGCAGAGCGGCCATGGCATCGCTTCCGGGCGCGGGCAACGGCTGGTCCTGGTAGGGGAACTTCAGCGAGAGGACCGTCCGGTAGCCCTGCCGGGATGCCGCGAGCAGGGTGGCGACCGCCGGCTGCTCGGCCGGGTCGCCCTGGTCGCTCGCCCGGATCGGGACGAAGCCGCGCATCCACCGCGCCGAGAGTGCCTCCATGTGGGAGAGCCTCAGGTCGGAGGGGTCCTCGTTGAAGTTGATCCCCAGCGCCCCGGCCGCGAGCGGGGCGGCGCCCTGCTCCGACGTGCCGGCGGCTGTCTCCGTCTCGCCGGTCAGGCCGTTGCCTTTCGCCACGCCCGCACCGCACACGCCGGCGGCCAGGGCCGCGCCGGACGCGGTGAGCACCCCGCGGCGGGACGGCTGCCGGGTGGCGGGGTTCTGCCGCGTCATCACCGCCCCCCTTCGCCGACAGCACCGCGACCCCGGCGGCTCACGTACAGACGGCCGCCCTGCGGGCCGGTCCACTCCAGGCGTACGACGCCGGGGACGGCGGCCTCGGCGACGCGCGAAGGATCCGCCCAGTAGCCGAAGTTGGGGTTGCGGAAGAACGTGGCCCAGGGCCGCCCCCTGTGGTCGGTGAAGAAGTTGTTGTGGCCGGCGCCGACCCCCGCGGTCCACCGCTGCGAGTAGGGCCCCTCGAAGCGGTCGGAGACCGCGGCGACGGCGTTGTACTGGTACTGCACACGGCCCGGGCCGGGTGGATCATAGGCGTGCCGGGTGCCGCCGTCCGGCTTGGTCGATGTCCGGTCCCAGGCGGCGTGTACGAGGTAGTACCTGCCCTGGTACTTGAAGACGTGCGCGCCTTCGAGGTACGGCTCGGGCGAGTACGGGCTCTGCCGGAACTGCGGAAGCCCGGTGGCCGGGACGATGTCCTCCATGTCGTCCCGGAACCCGGCGTACAGGTTGTTGTGCAGAACGAGCCGGGCGGTGCCGCCCTCGGTGTACAGGCCGCCGTCGATGTGGTGGTAGGCGCCGGGCTCGACGAAGCTCGGGCCGCCGATGAAGGGGTCGCCGAACGGCTTGTCGAGATTGCCCTCGACGAGCCGGTACGGGCCCGCGACCCCGCCTTCGCTCCGCAGCATGAACGAGCCCACCAGGCGGGAGTGATCGCCCATGCAGGCCACGATGTACCAGCGGCCCCGGAAGTGGTGCAGCTCCGGCGCCCAGACCTCACCGCGCTTGCCGAACCGGTCGTCGTACCAGTACTGCTGCCAGGGCGCGACCACCGTGCGTCCGGGCCGGTTCTCCGACGCGAACTCGGGCGACCAGACCTTGCCCTTCTCGGCGTCCGGACGGATCCGGGACGTGTCGGCAAGGCGCCAGGGGCCGCCGAGGGAGGGGGCCAGCCAGACGAAGATGCCGTCGTTCCACGGGGCGGCCGCGTCGAGGCCGGGTACGCGGGTGGTGCCGGTGGCGACGTAGAGAGGTCTGCCGTCGACCTGGAAGCAGTTGACGTAGGTGTCCCGCATCCACACCGAGCCGCGTTCCCTGTCGCGCGGGCGCAACTCCAGCGGCAGCACGAAGGAGTTGTCCCGCCGCGGCCACAGGTCCGGGCGGGCGTCCGCCGTGCCGTAGGGCTCGGCGTCCGGCCAGTTCGGGGGGAACCGCCGCGGCGCGGCATCCTGGGCGGACCCCGCGGTCGCGGTCGCGCTCGCGGACAGGGCCAATGCGGTCCCCAGTCCGGCCGCACCGGCCAGCAGTGACCTTCGGGGCAGAGCGTGCGCGGTCATGATTCGCGGTCTCCTTCGTCGTCCGGCGTTCCGGTGCCGAGGGTCAGCAGTTCCACGGGCCGGCCCCGCCCGCGCCAGGCGAGCGGAGCGCCGCCGATCACGACGGCGCCCTCGGCGACCAGCTTCGTGACCTCGTCGTACACGGTCGTTCTGGACAGTCCGCTGAGGTTCTGCAGCCCCCTCCGGCTGAGTGGGCCGTGCCGTCGCAGCAGTTCGAGGAGCTGTGCCTGGTGCCGCCGGCCGGTGCCGGTATGAGTGCCGTTCCTGTCAGGCATGCGGCACAGCATGAGAAGGCGCCGCCTTTTCCGTCAACAGCCCGAACAAATAATCCGGATTACTCTGCCGCACACGTGCTGGCACATCCGTTGCGCCACTCGGCCTCCGACTCGACGGCGATGAATTCTGTCGGACTGTTGACGGAAAATTCGGGCCTCCCTACCTTGACCGGCATGCAGATGCCCACCGGAGTGCATGCGCTGGTCAGACGGACCCATGAGGACCGTGTCCTGCGTGCGCTGCAAGAGAACGGCGCCATGAGCCGCGGCGAGATCGCCCGGGTCGTGGGCCTGTCCCGCACCACGCTGTCCGACATCGTCGGCAGCCTGCTGCAGCGAGGCGCCATCGTCGTCATGGACACCGATGCCGCCAGGCGGGCGGGCAGCGGCCGGCCCGCCGAGCGGCTCACGCTCGACCCGGCCTCCGCGCAGTACATGGGCGTCGACTTCGGGCACCGGCGCGTGCATGTCGTCGTCGCCGACGCGTCGCACGAGATCATGCTCTCCGGTTCGGTCCGCTACGAGGACTCGGCGTCCTGGCCGGTCCGCACGGAACTCGCCCTGTCACTGCTGGCCCGGCTGAGCGCCGAGGGCGGCGTCCATTACGGAGCGCTGCAGGGCATCGGCATCGGGGTGCCGGGTCCGTACCCGGCACCCGAGGGGGCGCCGTGGCCCCGTGCCACCGCGGGCGCCACCGTGCTGCGTCCGGCGCCCGAGAACGTGGACGTCGCCTTCGCCGAACGCTTCGGCGCGCCCGTGATCGTCGACAACAACACCCGGCTCGCCGCGCTGGCCGAGGCCATCAGCGGCCCGGAGAGCGTCGCCGACCTGGTGTACGTACGTCTCTCCGACGGCGTCGGCGGGGGGCTCGTGGTCGGCGGCCAGCTGGTGACCGGATCGGGCGGCCTGGCAGGCGAGCTGGGGCATGTCACCGTCGAACCGGCGGGCCGCCCCTGCCGGTGCGGCAAGCGCGGCTGTCTGGAGACGGTCGCCTCGGTACCCGGGATCCTCGCCACCTGCTGGGAGTTCGGGCTTCCGCTGGAAGACCTCGACGCGCTCGCGGCCGCCGTGGACCGGGCCCACCCCGTGGTGGACCGGGTCCTGCGGGAGGCGGCGGCCGCGATCGGGCGCGTGGTCGGCGCCGCCACGATGACGCTGGACCCGGCGAAGGTCGTCATCGGCGGTGAGATCACCCGGATCGCCCCGGTGATCGTCGAGCAGGCCGCGGCCACGCTCGCCGGCGAGCTCTTCCCCACGGCGTCGGCAGGGCCCGTCGTGGAGGCCGCCCGCCTCTCGGACGAGGACGGTGCGCTCGGCGCCCTCGCGGCGGTCTTCCACAGTTCCCCGCTGATCGCGAAGTATCCCGAAACCGCTGAGGTGAAGGGCCGTACGGATGCACGCGTTTCCACCACAGAAAGAGCCGGCCATGCCCGTACTTGACAAGCAAGGTGCCGCTGCGCGGGACGCGGGGGCCGACAGGACATCCGAAGCGTCGGCCGCCGGCGTGACCAAGTCCCCCGACTCGCGGGCCGGTTCGCGGATCCGCGGACGGACGCTGCTGCTCAACGCCCTGTCCGTGGCACTCGGGATCGGCCTGTGGTGGGCCCTGGCCGCAGCCGGCTTCAAGCTGCCGACACCGCCGGAGGTCGTCTCCCGGGCGGGGACGCTGATCAGTGACGGCACGCTCGCCGACGACGTCCTCGCCAGCCTCACACGGGTGCTCATCGGATTCGTCCTCGGCACCGCGGCGGCGATACCCGTCGGGTTCCTGATGGGCTGGTACGGCATCGTGCGCGGCCTGGTCGAACCCTGGATCCAGTTCTTCCGCACGATCCCGCCGCTGGCCATCATCCCGCTGGCCGTGGTGGTCATGGGCATCGACGAGACACCCAAGATCTTCGTGATCTTCCTCGCCCCGTTCCTGGCCTGTGTGATCTCCACCTTCCAGGGCGTCGTCAACGTCGACCGCACGCTGATCAACGCGGCCAGGGTGCTCGGTGCCAAGGACGGGCGGATCTTCGCCCGGGTCGTGGTGCCGGCGTCCACGCCGTTCATCCTCGTGGGCATGCGCGTAGGGCTCGGCTCGGCGTGGGCCACCCTCGTCGCCGCGGAACTCATCGCCGCGCAGGAAGGGCTCGGCTACCGCATGCAGAACGCCCAGCTCTACTACGACCTCCCGACCATCTTCGTCGGGCTCATCTCGATCGGGATCCTCGGTCTGCTCATGGACCGGGTCCTGCTGCTCGCCGAACGCAAGCTCACCGGATGGCAGGAACGCCGATGACCAGCAAGCGCGCCAAGATATCCGTCCGCGGCGTCACCAAGACCTTCGCCCTGGGCCGCGAGACCTTCACCGCGCTCGACCAGGTCTCGGTCGATATCGCGGACCACGAGTTCGTCACCGTCGTCGGCCCCTCGGGCTGCGGCAAGTCCACCCTGTTGAACATCCTCGCCGGCCTGGAGACCCCGACCGAGGGCCAGGCGCTCGTGGACGGCGAGGCGGTGTCCGGGCCGGGGCCCGAACGTGGCGTGATCTTCCAGCAGTACGCGCTCTTCCCCTGGCTGACGGTCCGCCAGAACGTCGAGTTCGGACTGCGCACCATGGGCGTGGCGAAGGGTGAACGCCGAGGTCGTGCCCAGCACTTCATCGAGCTCGTGGGCCTCGAACGCTTCGCCGACGCCCTGCCCAAGACGCTCTCCGGAGGCATGCGGCAGCGCTGCGCCATCGCCCGCGCCTACGCCGTCGACCCGTCGATCCTGCTGATGGACGAGCCTTTCGGCGCCCTGGACGCGCTCACCCGGGTCAGGCTGCAGGAACAGCTCCTCGACACCTGGAGCCAGGACAAGCGCACCGTCCTGTTCATCACCCACGACGTCGACGAGGCCGTCTTCCTCGCCAACCGCGTGATCGTCATGGCCGCCCGCCCGGGCCGGATCCACGACGTCATCGAGGTTCCCGCGGTCGAACGCGACGAGGAGTTCCGCCTGAGTCCCGAGTTCGCCGCGCTGCGCAATCGCGTCTGGCACTCCGTGTACCACCAGGACGGCACGAGCGCTGCCGTGTCCGCCGCCCACTGAGCCACCACCTCACCTGGAAGGGACGGCCGCCATGGCACCCACCCTCACCCGCAGACACCTTCTGTCCACCGCCGCCGGCCTGGCGACGACGGCCCTGCTGACGTCCTGCGGCGGCGGATCGGCCGGCGGGGCAGACGGCGACACGGTCCGCTTCGGCTACATCGGCGACTTCAACGGCGCCAGCCTGATCGCCATCGCCGACGCCAAGGGCCTGTGGGAGAAGCACGGGCTCAAGGCCGAGAGCAAGGTCTTCACCAACGGCCCGCTGCAGATCCAGGCACTGGGCACCGAAGACCTGGACTTCGGATACATCGGCCCGGGCGCCATGTGGCTGCCCGCTTCCGGCCAGGCCAAGGTGATCGCGCTCAACACCCTCGGCAACTCCGACCGGGTCATCGCCCAGCCCGGCATCAGCTCCATGCGGCAGCTCAAGGGAAGGACCGTGGCCGTGCCCGAGGGCACCTCCGGCGACATGATCCTCTCGCTGGCGCTGGAGAAGGCGGGGATGACCAAGGAGGACGTGAAGGTCGTCCCGATGGATCCGTCGACCATCGTCTCGGCCGTCAGCTCCAGGAAGGTGGACGCGGCGGGCTTCTGGTATCCGGCGGCGGCCACCATCAAGAAGCAGGTCCCCGACCTGGTCGAGCTGGCCAGGAACAGCGACTTCGAGGACGAGGTCTCCTTCCCCACCGCCTTCGTCGCCGGCAACAAGCTCGTCGCCGACCAGCCCGACAAGGTCGAGAAGGTGCTCGCCGTGCTGCGCGAAGCCATCGACTTCCGCTCCGCGCACACCGACGAGGCCATCGAACTCACCGCCGCCAAGCTGAAGATCCCCGCCGATCAGGTCAAGGCCGACGCCGCCAACAACCAGCTGCTCGATGTCGGCGAACTCGACTCCCTGACCAAGGACGGCACCGTCGAGAAGTGGCTCAAGGGCATGAACGACTACTTCGTCGACGCGGGCAAACTCAAGCAGCCCGTCGACCCGAAGAGCTACTACACCGGCGACCTCTTCCTGGGGGCGGGCAAGTGAGCACGTCTCGCACCGAGTCCCGCACCGGGCGGGGGCGGAACATCCTCTTCCTCATGACCGACCAGCACCGCGCGGACACCCTCGGCTCCTACGGCAACCTGCTCGCACACACCCCGGTCCTCGACGAACTCGCCGCCACCGGAACCCGGTTCGACCGCTGGTACACCCCTACGGCGATCTGCACCCCGGCCCGCGCCAGCCTCCTCACCGGACAGGCACCCTTCCGGCACCGGGTCCTGGCCAACCACGAGCGCAACGTCGGCTATCTCGAGGACCTCCCCGAGAACCAGTTCACCTTCTCGCAGGCACTGCGCGAGGCGGGCTACCACACCGGCCTGATCGGCAAGTGGCACGCCGGCAACCGGCGCACCGCCGCCGACTACGGCTTCGACGGCCCCGAACTGCCCGGCTGGCACAACCCGGTGGACAACCCCGACTACCTCGCGTATCTCCAGGAGCGCGGGCTCCCGCCGTACGAGATCAGCGACCGCATCCGCGGCACCCTGCCCAACGGCGGCCCCGGCAACCTGCTGGCCGCCCGGTTGCATCAGCCCGTCGAGGCCACCTTCGAGCACTACCTCGCCACCCGGACCATCGAGCACCTGGAGAGGTACGCGGCGGACCACCGCGAGCGGGAGCGGCCCTTCTTCCTCGCCCTGCACTTCTTCGGACCGCACCTGCCGTACATCCTTCCCGACGCGTACTTCGACCTCGTGGACCCGGCGGACATCGAGCTGCCGAAGTCCGTCTCGGAGACCTTCCACGGCAAACCGCCGGTGCAGCGCAACTACAGCGCGCACTGGACCTTCGACACCATGCCGATCGAGACGACCCGCAAGCTCATCGCCGTCTACTGGGGCTATGTCGCCCTGATCGACCGGCAGATCGGCCGCGTCATGGACGCCCTGAAACGGCTTGGCCTGGCCGACGACACCGCGGTGTTCTTCACCTGCGACCACGGCGAGTTCACCGGCTCCCACCGCCTGCACGACAAGGGCCCGGCGATGTACGAGGACATCTACCGCACCCCCGGACTGCTGAGGGTCCCGGGCGCGCCCGGCGGGGTGGTGCGCTCGGAGTTCGTCAGCCTGCTCGACTGCACGGCGACCATCCTGGAGCTGGCGGGCATCGACCCGAAGCCGGCGGTCGACTCACGCAGCCTGCTGCCGCTGGTGCACGGCGAGCAGGTGGACTGGGACGAGGACATCGTCTGCGAGTTCCACGGCCACCACTTCCCCTATCCGCAGCGGATGTTGCGCGAGGACCGCTACAAACTCGTCGTCAACCCGGACTCGGTGAACGAGCTCTACGACCTGCACACCGACCCCGACGAACTGCAGAACCTCTACGACCATCCCGAACAGTCGGCGGTCCGCACCCGGATGCTGCGCAGGCTCTACGACGTGCTGCGCGAGCGCGGCGACAACTTCTACCACTGGATGACCTCGATGTACGACGTCGGCGAGGTCGGACACGACCCGACGCTCAGCGGGCTCGACGAGTCGACCTACCAGGCGTAGCGGGACGAGGAACGGAAGATGCCCCACGACCACCGCCCCTGCTGCACACCGAGCACCACCACCACCGCCATCGTCACCACCACCGTCATCGCCGAGCCGCCGCGGCACTCCGTCCGCCCGCGGTCCACGAAGGGACAGGTCCGGTTGCCCGGCGGCGAGTTCGCGATGGGGGACGCCTTCGGCGAGGGGTATCCCGACGACGGGGAGAGCCCCGTCCACCAGGTCCGTCTGAAGCCCTTCCACATAGACGAGACAGCGGTCACCAACGCCCAGTTCGCCGCGTTCGTCAAGGCCACCGGCCATGTGACCGACGCCGAGCGCCACGGCTCCTCCGCCGTCTTCCACCTCGCCGTCGACGCGGCCCCGGCCGACCTGCTCGGCAGGGCCGCCGGTACCCCTTGGTGGATCAACGTCCGGGGCGCGCACTGGCGCTGCCCCAACGGGCCGCGCTCCGGCATCACGGACCTCCGCAGCCATCCGGTCGTCCATGTCTCCTGGAACGACGCGACGGCTTACGCGCACTGGGCCGGCAAACGACTGCCCACGGAAGCCGAGTGGGAGTACGCGGCCCGTGGCGGGCTGGCCGGCCGACGCTACGCCTGGGGCGACGAGCTCACCCCGGACGGCCGCTGGCGCTGCAACATCTGGCAGGGCCGCTTCCCCGTGCACAACACCGCCGAGGACGGCCACCTGACCACCGCACCGGCCAAGTCCTACCGGCCCAACGGCCACGGGCTGTGGAACACCGCGGGCAACGTGTGGGAGTGGTGCGCCGACTGGTTCTCCCCCACGTACTACGCCCGATCACCCACCGAGAACCCCCGAGGCCCCGAGGCCGGCACGGCTCGCGTACTGCGCGGCGGCTCGTACCTGTGCCACGACTCCTACTGCAACCGCTACCGGGTGGCCGCCCGCTCCTCGAACACACCCGACTCGTCATCGGGCAACCTCGGCTTCCGCTGCGCCAACGACGCGTCGGCGTAGCACGGGCGTCGACCGCCGGCCGGCTCGCCCCGGCCGGCGCCATCCGCTCACACGTTGAAGCGGAACGTTGAATGCAGCGCTCCCACCTGCGAAAACGTCCGCCAAGCTGGGCGTATCCAGCACCGATCCAGCACCGTCGGGACTTATCCAGCACATCACGCTGCGGAGGCAGACTCCTCCGAGTCTGTCACCTCCGGACGCATGGCGTTCTGCATGACGTCTCGACAACGATCCCACGCCTCGGGAACAAGGTGACCGTAGATGTCCACGGTGGTCTTGATCGACTTATGGCCGAGCCAGCGTGAGACCTCGCGGATCGGCACGCCGTTCGCCAGCGCGGCCGAGGCGAAGAAGTGCCGCAGACACCCGCGGCGTGTACTTGGCCTTGCCGTCCACATCGAGCAGGCCGGCCGACACGCACGCCTTCCTGAAGTGGTAGCCGTAGGTGGAGGCGGTGGGCATCACGCCCTTGCCACGCTGGCGCGGGGCGAAGACGACCCCGAGCCGCCGTCGCCTGCCCCTCTGATCGGTGAAGGCCACGGGCACCGGCTCCCACCGCGACAGGTGGTCGTCGATCTCCTGCTCGACGAACGGGGCGGCCGGTACGTCCCGGTACTCGCCCTCCACCCGGTGCTTGAGCGGCACGAAGACCGTGCGGCAGTCATCGCGGTGAGCTTGGCACTGACCTGCCAACGGATCCTGACGAAACCAGGCCGTCGGCACTCGACGGAGAAGGCCAGGGCCTCGCTGGGTCGCTGGCCGATACCTGACTGAAGGTAGACCGCGAGCCGGTACTGCGGGGCGATACGCTCCGCGATCAGATCGACCTCACCCTGTGTAGGAATCTCGTCCTCGTCCACCGCGCACGGGGTCGGCCGGGATACCCGTACGCCACGGGCGGGATTGTCTGGGATGCGTTTGTCAACGACGGCCGCCTCCAGCATCGCTGCCACCATCACCATCCGGTCGTTGACGGTGGAGACCGCTAACCCCGCACCGAAGGCATGCACGTCCTTGGCGAACTCCTCGAAGTCGCGCCGCGCCAGCCCGGCCAGCATCTTCCCTCCCAGGCGCGGCACGAGATGGTTACGGATGAACCCTTCGTAGTTGCGGCGCGTCGACTCACCGATGACCCGTCGCTCCAGCCACTCCCGAGCCCAGGCCCGCAGCGGCACAAGCCCTCGCGCAGGATCGAAGCGGATGCCCGCCTTCTTGTCGTTCTCGACCTTGTCGGCGAAAGCGTCCGCACCATCCGAGCCCACCCGACGGGGAAACGACCTCTCCCGCTGCCGCCCGCCCCTTCCGCCCGGTTCCCGGTACCGTACCGTCCACCCATGCCGACACCGCGGACGATCACAAGGAAAGTTCCGATCCCGGACGTCCCTCTTGCACCTCTGAAAAACGCTCGCCATCCAAGCCCCGATCCTTCGCCTGGCCCGTGCTCGAAACCGTGCACCGCCACCTCACGGCCGAGCAAGGCATTCATCACGAATCCGCTCTTTTCCGGTGACTGTGGACTCAGCCTTACCCGCACCCCCGCGGGCATCGAGTCGGCGAGGCCCTCCTCGCCGGATGCGCTCACGCCCTCCACGCTCGCCGCCACGCGATCCGTGCATCAGCATCGATGGCCATACCGCGCTATGGTTGATGTATGGCTACCAAGAAGGTGACTATCACTCTCGACGAAGCCCTGGTCGAAGCCCTGGCCGGAGCCGCCGAGGAAGAAGGCATCCCACTCTCCCGCCTCGTCGCTGGAGCAGCCGAACGCGAGCTGCGCCTGCGGGCCGGCCGAGCCGTCATCCAGGAGTGGCAGGCCGAACACGGCGCCTTCACCCCCGAAGAGCTCGCCGCGGCCCGCGCAGACCTGGCCGCCGCCGACGCCGAATACCTCAACAGCTCGGGAGCCTCGGCCGCGTGAACATCCCCTACCTGTACGACGCCGGGGTACTCATCGCCATCGACAACGACGACCGACGCATGTGGGCCCGCCACAGCCTGGCCCTGGACGACGGCCGGGACATCCACATCCCGTCCGTCGTCGTCAGCCAGGCGTGGCGGGACTCCCGCCGCCAGGTCAGACTCGGCAAGTTCCTCGCCGGGTGCCACGTTGTACCCGTCGGCCTCGAAACCGCCAAAACCGCAGGCATCCTCTGCGGCAAGGCCGGCACCTCCGACATCGTCGACGCCACCGTCGTGACCATGGCAGCCAGCCTCGGCGCCATCATCTGGACCTCGGACCCGAACGACATCCGCACCCTCATCGACGCCCAGGACATCAAACCCGCCCCCGTCATCCGCACCGTCTGAGCACCGATCACCTCCAACGACCAGCCCGTACAGGCTCAGAGATCGCCGAGGCGGAGACGGATGTTGCCACCTGCTCGCGTAGCGTTCTCACTGCCCGCCAGCATGGTGTTATCCCCCATCGCGACCTGCACTCTTCCGGAAGGACGAAAGGCTCGCTCTACATACACCGCCACTCTGGCATCTACGCTGAATTCGTCACCGCCCTCTCGATCAAGTCCCGTTACAGCCGGACCCTGCACTGATTCATCTGGCGCAGCTTGTAGCGGAATGAGGGAATCCGAATACTGGATCCTTCCGGCACTCCGAGGCGCCCGGATCGTCACCGAACAGGGGAACATCAGTTCGTGATCGATAAATTTCGGCCTATGAATCAAACGTGAGTGAAGGGAGTCGTCGAGCCGGATATCCGAGGATCCTCGCTTACGGTGGTGTAGGGGATGCTAGCGTGACTGATCGTGTATCACGATCTACCCCACCCGCCGCCTTACTTGCCTGATGAAGGACTGGTACGCCGCGTCAAGGCGCTGGCTTGTACAGCACCGTTGCAGGCATTGGATCAGCGCAAGGCGTCGCTGGACTGGGCAGATGCCAAGGTCTATCACATGGCCGAAATCGCGTTGCACACGATCGATCAGGTCACTATCGCGATGGACTTCGACGCCGGAGCTGAGCACGCCAAGGTACTTGAACAGGTAAAACACTTCGTCGCTGCCCAGGCCCCCGACAGGGGCGACGCCGAGCACGCCGCTGTAGCCGACTGGGTGCTCCAGCGGCTGATCAATGTCGGCACCATCGAACGTGGATTCTCCTGGCACTATGGGCTTGTCGGGGATGAGGGGACCTACAACCGCTTCGAGTTCGACTTCAAATTGCTGGTGGAACAGTCGACACCCGACGGGTTTTCACTGCGGGCCACCGACGAGGCCATCAACGTACTCGTCGGCGCATTGGACACAGACGTGGAATCCGCGCAGATCGCCGCCGAGGTAAAACTCGACAACCTCATCAGGCGCGGTCGGCTTGCCGACGCCAAACTCGCCGCCGAACAGGCCAGGTACCGCACAGTCCAATATGGAGAGACACTACGTCGCTACCTCGATGCCACCCGTCGCGACGTTCGCACCGTGGACTGGGAACGGGTAGTACCAGACCTGCTACTGGACGCGCTTGAGCACATCGAGGGCCGCTACACGGCGGAGCATGCCATCCTGACCAATATCACCGCCGCGCGGGACGACTCTGACGATCCGCGCCACAAGCAGCGGGCAGCGGAACTCGTGGAGATCGTCCGCGACTGCATCCGCCGTCATATGCAGCTCCAGAAAGCTGTACAGGAAGCGGGTGATCAGTTCCGTTCCGAACAGGACCGTCAGCTGTTCTTCGGCGAACCACAGCGCGCCGCGCTCCACTTGCATGGACAACTGCTGGTACCGCTACTCGGACTTCCAGTGGGCAAAGCACTCGGGCCGGTGTACGACTTCTTCCGTGGGGCGGTCGCTCCTGCGCCCCCTGAAGTTCTCACGCTGCCGTCACTTGTGGCGCGTCTCCTGCAACCCCCCTCGGAGCCCGAGAGATTCGCCGGCGAGGTCCGAGATCCTCAGTTCGACCCCGTGCCGGAACGGGAATTGTTCACTCCCGAACATTTTAGGCTTGCGGGCGAGATCCTCTCCTTGCCCGATGGCTCCGCGTCTCTGAGCGACGTGCTCGCACGTGCGTGCCGCTATGAGCCTCAGGTCGCGCGGCTGGTGATGCACCGGGCGGCACACGCTTTCAACCCGTCCGTCGGTGACGCGGTGCGTGAGCAGGTACCTGAGGTCTTGATCGCCGTGCCCACCGGGGGTCCCCTTCACGGCGCGCAGTTCGGCGGCGATGAACTGTGGCTCACAAAAGCGGGCGTAAGGCCAGTCGTTCCAGGATCGGAGGAGCCAGGTACGGCTCGGCACGAGGAGTTCGGTGATGAGATCTCGCTTCACGGATGACGACGCCGAGCAGGCCGCGCAGCTGCTCGCTTTCGCTATGCGTCCTCGGCTGCTGCCGAGTCGTGACAACGCCTATCGAGAGCTTCTGCGCCGCTACCGGCACGACGGCGCGTTCCGGACGTTGACCGGACGGATCGCCGCCGGTCTGGGGCTCAGGGTGCTGGGGGAACACGAGGACATCGGCCTCGCGATCGCGGCCGACGGCAGTTCTCCGTTCGAGACCAGGATGGAGACCTACGCCCGCCGCACCCAGAAGGAAGGCGGCTACGCCGAGCGCTTTCTGCACGGCATCATCCACCTTGCCGTCGCCGCGGTGTCCTTTCCCCGGCCGGACGACCTCGCCAAGGACGAGTACGTCGGCAGGGTCAGTGTCGACGTGGTCGACGCCGTCGTTCGCGAAGCCTGCGACCGGCTGCGTGAAAAAGCGGCGTCCCGTGAGGAGTCGGCCGACGTACCCAGTGACGCACCGGAACTGGAATTGGCGTGGCACGCGTATGCCAACCGTCCGGAGACATTCCCCACCAAGGACAAGCGTCGAGCGATGAACACCACCAAGGGCATGGTTTCCCGGGCTCTGAACTTCCTTGCGGAGCAGGGCTTCCTGACGCCGGTGAAGAACGCCGGCGAGGACGTCTTCCAGACCACACGGCGTTACCAGCTTCAGGTGCGTGAACTTGCGGCCACCAGCGCCTTCGAGGAGTTGGTGGCGCTGGGCGTGGTACCTCCCATGGCTGTGACGACCGGCCCGGGAACCGTGGCGGAGGCCCCGGAGGATGTATGAACTGTCCCGAGTGCTCCTGCAGTCCGTCGGGCCCAAGGCGGCGCGCTACGAGAACGTTCTCCTGGACTTCAGCGGCGTCGGAGATCCCATCGCCGACCGCCCCGCCACCTTGTTCAGCGTCAGGGACGAGCAACCTGTCCGGCGCCCCTCTCCGGCCACGGTGCTCTTCCTCGAGAACGGCGGCGGCAAGTCTGTACTGATCAAGCTGATCTTCTCGGTCCTGCTGCCCGGACGCCGGCAAGTGGTGGGCACCCGTGATCCTCGTACGCTGAGCGGATTCGTGCTCGACAACGATGTGGGCCACATCGCGCTGGAGTGGACACACACCCGCAGCGGGCGTCGGCTGGTGACCGGCAAGGTCGCCGAGTGGCGCCACCTCAAGGCGACTCAGGACCCGTCCAACTTGCTGGAACGCTGGTACCACTTCCGCCCTACACGGGGGACCACACTCGACACCCTCCCGGTGGCCGAGGACGGACGATATCTGCGGCTGACCGATTTCATCGGCGAACTCGACGAGGCACAACGAACTGATCCCGAACTCGAATTCGATCATTTCCGCGTTCAGTCGGAGTGGACGGAACGACTCACTGACCTCGGCTTGGATCCCGAACTCTTCCGCTACCAACGGGCGATGAACGCCGGGGAAGGTGAGGCGGCCGACGTCTTCTCCTTCGCCAGCGACGCCGCTTTCGTAGAGTTCCTGTTGTCGGCCGTGGTACCCACCGGACCGGCACAGGATCTCGCCAACCTGCTGAACTCCTACGGCGACAAGCTCGGCAGGCGTGGTGCGCTGACCCTGGAACGGGACTTCGTAGCCGGCGCTCTTGAGTTCCTCGAGCCGCTGGCCGATATCCATACCACCGCTCTCACCGCCCAGGAGGAACAGCGGGCCGCGAGGAGGATGCTCGACGCCTTCGTCCGTTCGGTGAAGGTACGCACGTACCGCGAGGCCGAGGCTGCGAAGGCCAGCGAGGAAGTTGCCAAACGCCTCGGCGGCGACCTGCGGCGGGCGGTGCTCCACCACGAGAGACTCACGTCTGCGGCTCGTGAACTCGGCCGCCTCACAGCGTTGTTGAAGCTGGACGAAGCCGAGGAGGAACAGCAGAAGGCCCGCGCCGCGTGGAACCGAGCGCAAGAGACCGAACGCGCCTGGAAGGTCGTACCCCGCCTGGCCAAGAGCCTGGAAGCGACCGCCAACGCGAACCGGTTGCGTGAGCTGGTCCGGCGTACTGAGGAAGCCGCCCTTCCGGCACTGCAGGCCCGGGACACCGCGCTGGAGGTTCTCGTCGGGGCGTTGCGCACCATGTCACGGCGCCTCACTGAGCAGGCGGAGACGGCGCGGCATCAGGCAGAGAGCGAACGCACGCTGTCCGAGCAGGCTCAAGCCGAGTACAACGCGGCCGTCGGCCTGGCTGCCGAGCACCGGGCGCAGGCCAAGGCGCTCGACGCCCGTATCCAGGAAGTGCGGGACGCCCTCGCGGACGCTGTGCGTGAAGGTCTGCTGAGCGACGGCATGACAGCTCGTGACGCCGCGAGGCAAGCCGAGGAGGAGGCCCGTCAGAACGCCGAGGAGATATCCCGGCAGGAATCCGCAGCCGAGGACGCGGCGGGGCTTCACGATGCTTCCCAGCGAGCTTGCCGAGCCGCCGAACAGGTTTTGGTCGAGGCCCTGCACTCTCTTGATCTGGCCCGCCGCGACTGGACGAGAGCCGACGAGCGCACCCGTGCGCTGGAATCGGAGATCCAGCCTCTTGCACTCCTGGACATCGAACGTCTCGACCTTGAGGTGGACGCTCCCAGGCTGGTCGGCAAACTCGCTCAGCGACGTGATGCCGCTGATGTGGCAAGGACCGAGATCCGTATCGCCATGGTCCGTGACGAACGTGCCAGGCTCGCGTTGGAGACGAACGAACTGCTGCCTCCCTCCCCGGAGGCCGCGGAAGCATGCGAAACATTGCGAGAAGCCGGTATCGACGCCTATACCGGCTGGGACTACCTCGCCGGTCTGCCCCGGGTCGAGCAGCGCCGTGCGTTCATCGAGCGCGTGCCGCATCTGGTTACGGGTGTGCTCCTGAACGATCCCGAGCAGACGGCGCAGGCAACGGAGATCCTGGTCTCGCGGAAGCTGTGGCCCAGCACGCTAGTGGCGCTGGGAACCACCACGGACATGCACGAACCCGACGCATCACTCTCCGGGCTGGATTTCGTGGTGCCTCCGCATCCGGCGCTGTACGACGAGAGAGCAGCCGCGGAGGAGCGGCTCGCCCTCGGTCGTCGCCATGACGAACACCGCGCACAGATCGCCGAGTGGGACGCCCGGCAACGTATGTTCCTCTCGCTACTCAACCGCCTTGAGGAGTGGCGGGTGGACTTCCCTGAAGGAAGGCTCGCCGAACTGCGCGAAATCGTCACCGTCCGGGCGCAGGCTCGCGACGAGGCCCAGGAGGCGCTGACCGAACAGACCGAGCAGTGTGAGGTCGCAGCCGCCCGTCTCAAGGCCATCCGCGAAGCCATTCCGCCGCTTCGTACGGCGCAGTCGGCACTGGAAACCCGTAAGTCCACGTTGAGTGGGCTGGCCGGCCAGGAGGAGCGGATCCCCGACTGGCAGACCGCGGTAGACCAGGCTCGGACGGCCGAGGTACGAGCACGAGAGATCGCTCAACAGGCAGAAAAGGCCGCCGAAAATCACCGGGCCGCCAGCGCTGAACACGTGCGCACGATGGACCGCCTGACCGGCTCCGCACACCGGGTGACCGCCGAACTGAATGAGCTTCCAGGCGCCGACGCCGTTGTGGAGAACAGGACAGAGGTTCCGGCGGAACCGCTCCCCGTACTGCGCCGTGCCTACGAGGCCGCGGCCATCGAGTACGAACGCGCATCCGTTGGCGCCGATCTGCTCCTCGACATGCGTCAGGCGGAGCAACGCGAGAAGCAAGCGGCGCAGGAGCTGGGTGATCCTTCTCCCGAAACACGAGCAGCCGCCCAGACGTTGCTGAACGGCCCTGACGGAGTGGACGGCGCGAGCCGGGCCGCCGCTCAACGCCGTGCCGAACAGGCGGTCTCCGACTGCCAGATCTCACTGTCCGAGGCGGACGCGAGTGTCGCGGAGCACCGAGCGATTCTCAAAGACTTTCCGGAACCGCTCACCGACATGGATCTCGCTCCCTACGGCCCGCCTCTGCACGTCTTGCACGGTATGCGCCTGATCGAGGCGGCGGAGCACGATCGGGACGAAGCAGAACGTATCCGGCGTGAACTCGCCTACCACAGCGAGCGCGCCGAGCGCACTGCCGCCGCCCTGCGCTCCTCCGCGAAGAACTTCACGGACCTGATCACCGTATTGTCCCGGTCGAGCGAGCCTCGCGAAGACGACATACCGTACGAGGGCGGTGTCTCGGCAGCCCGGGACCGGCACACCATACTGAAGACCGAGTACGACCGGATCGGGACAAAGGTCGAGGCGGCACTCGCCGAAGAACGAACGCTGACCGACCAGCTGGTCGGGTTCGCCGCGGACGCACGGTTCGGAGGGCTACCCACCCCCAGCCGTACCGTCATCCAGTCCTGTCCTCGTGCCGAACTGCCGGCGCGGGCGGCCGAATGGAGCGACAGCCTTCGCCCCAGACTGCGTAGCCTCACCGTGGACCTGGATTCCATCGAGCGGCACCGCCGGCAGATCGTGCTCCAACTGTGCCAGCAGGTGCAGGAGGCACTGCGGACCTTGAAGCGGGCACAGTCCCTTTCCCGGCTGCCCAGAGGGCTACAGGAGTGGTCCGAGCAGGAATTCCTGCGGATCCGCTTCACCGAGGTCTCCGAACAGGCACTGGAGGACCGGCTCGGCACCGTCGTGGACGAGACCGCCGAAGCGGTGATCCAGGGAAAGGAGATCAAACGGGACGGCTTGGCCTTGCTGTTGCACGGCGTCACCGAAGCAGTGGCTCCTAAGGGGTTCCGGGTGCGGATCCTCAAGCCCGACGCCGTTCTACGGACAGAGCGGGTACCCGTCTCGGCCATGAAGGACCTCTTCTCGGGTGGCCAGGTGCTGACCGCGGCCATCGTCCTCTACTGCACCATGGCAGCGCTGCGCGCAAACGAGAAGGGCAGGGTCCAGCACCGCCGGAATTCAGGTGTGCTGTTCCTGGACAACCCGATCGGTCGTGCCTCGGCCGGTTATCTGCTGCGGCTTCAGCAGTCGGTCGCCCGTGCGCTGGGTGTCCAACTCGTCTACACCACAGGGCTGAACGATCTGGCGGTCCTGGACTCCTTCCCGCTCGTCATCCGTCTGCGCAACGACGCCGACCTACGCGCACACCGCATGTACCTCACCGTCGTGGGCGACAGGAGGAAGCATCTTCTCGAGCCTCTTGAGGAGGGCGAGAACCCGGTGATCACGTCCATCAGGTACCACGCACGTGCCGACGCAGAGCACAACCACCACCAGGATCCCGAGGAAGAGAGCGTTGACCGATCTGAGTCGTCCCGCGCGTGAGCTGCTGAACGCGCTTCACGAACACGCCCGTTCGCAGAAGAAGTGGGACGGCACGCGTAAGACAAGCGTCTCCCTTCCGGATTTGCGCCGTGTCTTCCGTACGGTGCCCCATCCGAAGGTAGAGGACGAGTTGGAGTCGGTCGTTCTGAGCCGTCATCTGGACGAACTGTACGAGTGCGGAGCCATCATGGCGATGAAGGGCGACGACGGAGAGAAATTTCCGTTACCGAGGGGTGTGTGGGTGCTGCCCACCCACCAGGCGGCGAAGAAGGTGCGGGAGCCTCTTCCCCCCTTGCATCCGAAGATGCGCACGGTGGCCGGGTACTGGGACAACGCCGCGCCCAGAACCCGGATCGGCTACCGCGCGGTCAACAACTGGTTCCTCTCCGAGCCTGACATGAATCCTGCGCCGAAACGTGAGCGTGCTCTTGACATCTTCGGCAGTCGCACCTATTCGGGATGGTTCGATGCCGAAGAAAAGGCATTCGACGAGTTGGGTGGCCCGTTCTTCTCAGACCGGGAAGCCATGTACAAGCTATTGCAAATGTATTCAGCGCCGCCTCAAATCCTCACCGAGAGACTCATCGCAGAGAGCGACGGTTACTACGGGCGGATCGGCGACGGTGACATTCTCCTAGTCGTAGAGAACGTCACCACATGCTGGTCGTTGATAGAGGCGTTGGACGAGATGAAGGACCACGCAGTCGGCTACGTGGCCTGTGGGATGGGAAGTTCGTTCTTGGCCTCACTCGCCGGTGTCAAGATGCTTCGACGCGGCAAGATCGCGGAGATCCGCTACTTCGGCGACCTCGACCCGACCGGATTGTCGATCCCGGCGGCGGCTGCCGAGGAGGCCGCCAAGGATAACGACCTCCCCACGGTTCTGCCTGCGGTCGGGCTCTACGACGCGCTGTTTGGCGTCGGCACCCCGTTGCGGCGCAAGGAGAGACGCCTTACGGCACAACAGGCAACCGACCGAGTCCGGTGGCTTGATCCTTCGCACCAGGCCCAAGCGACCACGTTGTTGTGCGGCGAAGATCGCCTCGCCCAGGAATGGGTCAACCTGCGGTATCTGAAGTCGAACAGCGAGTGGCTCAGGGACATGTACAGATGAACGAGAGCTTTGCGCTCCCGCACCGCGATCCGAGTTTCCTCGGACGGGCCGAACTGGTGGACGACGTTCTTCCCGGGTATCTGGATCGGGCAGACGACGGCGTACCGGTCGTACTCAACGGGCGAGTGGGCATCGGGAAGACAATGGTGAGCAGTGAACTGGCTCATCGGCTGCACTCTCGGTACCCAGACGTGAGCTGGATCGACGTGACAACTGCCGGTTCCGGTCAACCGGCCGAACGGATCGCCGCCTGCCTGACCACCATCCGCGGAAGCACAGGACCTCATCTTCTGGTGCTGGACGGGGTGTCGGACCCGGACGAGGTCGTCCGGCATCTGCCCCGGGACGAAACCAAAGTACTGATCACATCGCGGGCCGACACCGGGGTCTGGCATCGGATCGCTCGTGTGATCCAGGTTCCGGTGCTGCCCCGAGAGGAGTCGGTACGCCTGCTGAGGACACGAGTCCATGGACTCACAGAAGCCGACGCCACGCGTCTGGCCGGTGAGTTGGACGACCTGCCGCTTGCCATGGAGAACGCAGCGAGTTGGCTGACGAGCGGCATGACGCCAGGGCAAGTACTGGAACAGTTGAAGTCGAGTGCTTCGAAAATCCTCAGTGGGTATCGCGCATCCGATTTCCCAAGATCGCTGGCAGGCCGACTGTTGAAGGCAACGAGTGCGCTTGCGAGCGGATCAGAGGAAGATCGGCGGATGCTTCATCTCCTTCACGCACTGGCCGTTCTCGGCCCCGATCCGTTTCCTACCCGCGCACTGAGGGGGGACCGCTGGGAAGTATCGGATTCGGATGCGCAGTACCTCCTGACCATTTGCGACCTGCATCGCAGGCTGGGAGGTCTACGTGATCGAGGGCTGATGATTTTGCAGACGGGGGCGGCGAGGCTCGATGAAATCAGTGGCGCAGTAATCCGCGACCTGCTCGTCGCCCGCCCTGAAGACGAGGCTGGCGCCTTCGCAATGGCGGAGCAGTTGTTGGTGGCAGTGACGCCAGAGCAAGCCGCGATGGAGGGAGCGTGGGGCGACTGGGCGCTGGTGACTCCATCCATCCTCGCTCTCGATCCTGCGAACGTCCACACGGCGCCTGGCCGCAAAGCGATCCTTGACACATACGGCTACTTGGTGGACATCGGCAGATATAAGGAGGCGATTGACGGCCTCCGCAATCTTCGCACTGCATGGGCGGATCACTTCGCTCAATGTCGTGCCGACGAACTGGTGGTGATGTCAGTGCTGGCTCGCGCCCACTTCGGACGTGGGCACTACGAAGACGCCGAGCGACTCAACTTGCAGGTCTACTGGGAAAGGGAGCAAAACCTGGGGCCGAGCGATCCCAGCGCTCTGGCCGCGTCAGCGTATTGCGCGCTCGACCTCGGCGCCAAGGGCCACCACTCTGACGCGTGCCAGCTTGCCAAAGATTCCTGGCTGGAGCAGTGCAAGATTTTTGGCGAGGAAAGCCGGCCAGCAATGCGTACAGGAAGCTACCTGGCACGGCTTCAGACGCCGCAGGACCCAGACCTCGCTTATCAACTGGGCCTGCACATTCACCGCCTCCAAATCGCCCACCTCGGAGTCCGCCATCAGCACACCCTGGACACAGCCCATCACCTGGCGCTCTGTCTCGTCGCTCTGAACGACTTCCGGAAAGCCCTCCCACTGTTGGAAGAGACCCTGAAATATCGGCAGGAGACCTTGCCTCCCGGTCATCCAGACACTCTCTGGACCGCCGCACACTGCTACCTGCTATCGGCGGACTTGGGTCGTCCGGTGCACCAATCGGCCGTGCGTTGGACCTGCGATGGCCTTCGCAGGATTTTCGACAGGGATCACCACGTCGTACGCCGCTTGATGGCAATGGCGAAGTATTGACCACACGACATCAAGTCCACCTTGTCTCGCACGCTACGGCCGGAACGGACCGCAATCCAGCCAGAATGGCATTTCGCGAAGAGCTGATCCTTTCCCCTTCATTCTCCAATTACTCCGCGGCATCAAGCAGAAGGCACGACATCGTCAATCCGCTACGCAAGGTTGCCAAAAGACCGAGCGCTACCTGAAGTGGGATTCAAGAGGGCAAGGCTTCCTCGACGGCACCGAGCATCAGCGCACACCGGGGGTGTCCCGACAGCCTCCGTCCAACGGGCCGGTGGCCTGGCCGACATCGCTGCCGGTATGCGTCGGATCGACGGGTATCGCTCGCCCAACGACACGGAAGGGGCCGAGTCCGAGAGGGCCCGACCCCAGATCCACGCATTTCTTTAACGCACGGCAATTCTCTGATTACACATTGAAGCGGAACTCCACGACATCCCCGTCCTGCATCACATAGTCCTTGCCCTCCATCCGCGCCTTCCCCTTGGCGCGGGCCTCGGCCACCGAGCCCGTCTCGACCAGGTCGGCGAAGGAGATGACCTCGGCCTTGATGAAGCCCTTCTGGAAGTCGGTGTGGATGACGCCGGCGGCCTCGGGGGCGGTGGCGCCCTTCTTGATGGTCCAGGCGCGGGACTCCTTGGGGCCGGCCGTCAGGTAGGTCTGCAGGCCGAGGGTCCGGAAGCCGACGTGGGCGAGGGTGGCGAGGCCGGGCTCCTCCTGGCCGACGGACTGGAGGAGTTCGAGGGCCTCGTCCTCGTCCAGCTCGGCGAGGTCCGCCTCCAGCTTGGCGTTCAGGAAGATCGCCTCGGCGGGGGCGACCAGGGCGCGCTGCTCGTCCTTGAAGGCGTCGTCGATCAGCTCGTCCTCGTCGACGTTGAAGACGTAGAGGAAGGGCTTGGTGGTGAGGAGGTGCAGGTCGTGCAGGAGCTCGTTGCGCTCGGTGCCCTGGACGATGCCGTGGGCGAAGAGGGTGTCGCCCTTCTCCAGGATCTCCTTGGCCTCCTCGACGGCCTTCACCTTGGGCGCGATGTCCTTCTTGATCCGCGACTCCTTCTGGAGGCGGGGCAGGACCTTCTCGATCGTCTGGAGGTCGGCGAGGATCAGCTCGGTGTTGATCGTCTCGATGTCGTCCTTGGGCGAGACCTTGCCGTCGACGTGGACGACGTTCTCGTCCTTGAAGGCGCGGATGACCTGGCAGATCGCGTCGGACTCACGGATGTTCGCCAGGAACTTGTTGCCCAGGCCCTCGCCCTCGGACGCGCCGCGCACGATGCCGGCGATGTCGACGAAGTCGACGGTCGCCGGGAGGATGCGCTGCGAACCGAAGATCTCGGCCAACTTGGTCAGCCGCGGGTCCGGGACGCCGACCACGCCGACGTTCGGCTCGATCGTGGCGAACGGGTAGTTGGCCGCCAGCACGTCGTTCTTGGTCAGGGCGTTGAACAGGGTCGACTTGCCGACATTCGGCAGACCGACGATTCCGATCGTGAGCGACACGTTGCGACTTCCCGTACGTGAGAGGACTTCTGGGGCTGGGCTGGGGCCCGGTCCTTCTTCGATCTTCGGTGCAGATGATGCAGACGCACGGGCCGATCCCCCAGTCTACGGCGTGCCGGCCCTGGGTCCGGCGGCCCTGTCGAACACCTGGCCAAGGTCCGCCCCCAGGCGTGTCTGAGGGCCGATTCGCCACATAAACCGACCTAGGTTGGACCAGTGGAGCAAGACAGGGCGCGACCTGCCGGGTACGAGTCGCCGCGCGGTACGCCGCCGCCGTTGCCGCCGCAGGCGGTGCGGGGTGGGAGTGGTGCGGGGCGGCGCGCGGGCGGGTTCGCGCGGGGTGAGCGCGGATGCGCGCCGGACGGGGTTGGTGTGGAGCGGGGCGAGGGGCGTACGGGGCGTGGCAGCAGCGGGGGCAGGAGTGGAGGTGGAGGTGGTGTGAAGCGGGCCGTGTGGGGCGGTCGGTCGTCCCGTGCTCCGGCCCAGCCCGCCCGCTCCACCCGGCCCGTCTCCCAGCGCCGGCCAAGTGCCGAGCAGGCGGCTGCGGCCGTACGGCGTCCCGGGCCGCCGGCCCCCGCGCCGCAGGCCCCGCGCCGGTTTCCCGACCCCCGGCTCACGGGGCTGGGCACCGGGCTGTTCTGCGGGGCCGTGATGCTGCTGCTCGGCTACCTCGACTCGCTGCTGTTCGGGTCGCTCACGCTGTACGGGGTGCTGTTCCTGCCGGTGTGTGCGCTGACCGCCGTATGGGTGCGCGAGGGCGATCTGCTGACCGCGCCGGTGGTCGTGCCGATCGCGTTCGCCGTGGGGCTGCTGCCGGTGGCCGACGGCGGCGGGGGGTTCGGCGGGCACCTGATGGGGCTCGTGACCGCCCTCGCCACCGAGGCCGGATGGCTGTACGGGGGGACGCTGATCGCCGGCCTCATCGTGATCGTACGGAGAGTGCGGCTGGTGGCCCGGCGGGTGGCGGCCCGCCGTCGGCCGTCGTGAGCGGCGGCTAGCCGTCCGACTCCGCCGCGTGCATCGCCGCGCCCACGATGCCGGCGTTGTTCTGGAGCTGGGCCGGGACGATCTCTGCCTTGATGCCCTCGATGTGGTGCAGGAACTTGTGGGACTTCCGGCTCACCCCGCCGCCGATGATGAACAGCTCCGGCGAGAACAGCATCTCGACATGGGCGAGGTACTTCTGGACGCGGTGCGCCCAGTGCTCCCAGCTCAGGTCCTCGTCCTCCTTGGCCTTGCTGGAGGCGCGCTTCTCGGCGTCATGGCCGTGCAGTTCCAGGTGGCCCAGCTCGGTGTTGGGGACCAGGGCGCCGTCGATGAAGACGGCGCTGCCGATGCCGGTGCCGAAGGTGAGGAGGATCACGGTGCCCTTGCGGTCGCGGCCCGCGCCGAAGTGCATCTCGGCGACGCCGGCCGCGTCCGCGTCGTTGACCACGGTCACCGGGTGGCCGCCGAGGCGCTCGCCGAACAGTGCGCGGGCGTCGGTGTCGATCCAGCTCTTGTCGACGTTCGCCGCCGTACGGATCGTGGCACCTCCGGTGACCACGCCAGGGAAGGTCAGCCCGACCGGGCCCCGCCAGCCGTAGTGCTCGACGACCTGCCGCACGCCGTCGGCCACCCCGTCGGGCGTGGCCGGCTGCGGGGTGAGCACCTTGAAGCGCTCCTCCGCGAGGTCGCCCCTGTCCAGGTCCACAGGGGCGCCCTTGATCCCGGATCCACCGATGTCCAAGCCGAAGATCTGCATGGCCCTACGTTACGACGCAGGACTGACGGTCACTCCCCGGAGTCACCGGAGTCCGCGGCCCCGGTCCGCTCGGCGATCAGCGCCGCCGCCTCCTCGCGCAGGTCACGGCGGAGTTCCTTGGGCAGCGAGAAGGTGATCGACTCCTCGGCCGCCCGCACCAGCTCCACATCGCCGTAGCCGTGCTCGGCGAGCCACTGGAGGACCTCCTCGACCAGCACCTCCGGTACGGAGGCGCCGGAGGTGACGCCCACCGTCGTGACACCCTCGAGCCAGGCCTCGTCGATTTCGCTGGCGAAGTCCACGAGGTAGGCCTCGCGGGAGCCGGCCAGCTTGGCGACCTCGACCAGTCGCTTGGAGTTGGAGGAGTTGCGCGAGCCGACCACGATGACCAGCTCGGCCTCGGCGCCCATCTGCTTCACCGCGAGCTGGCGGTTCTGCGTGGCGTAGCAGATGTCGTCGCTGGGCGGGGAGATGAGCTGCGGGAACTTCTCCTTCAGGGCGTCGACGGTCTCCATGGTCTCGTCGACGGAGAGGGTGGTCTGGGAGAGCCAGACGACCTTCGAGGAGTCGCGGACCTCGACCTTGGCGACGTCGGACGGTCCGTCGACGAGCTGGATGTGCTCCGGTGCCTCGCCGGACGTGCCGATGACCTCTTCGTGGCCCTCGTGCCCGATCAGGAGGATGTCGTAGTCCTCCTTGGCGAAGCGGACGGCTTCCTTGTGGACCTTGGTGACCAGCGGGCAGGTCGCGTCGATGGTGGCGAGCCTGCCGCGCTCGGCCTCTTCGTGGACGACGGGGGCCACGCCGTGCGCCGAGAACATGACGATGTTGCCCGGCGGCACCTCCTCCGTCCGCTCGACGAAGACGGCGCCCTTCTTCTCCAGGGTCTGCACGACGTACCTGTTGTGGACGATCTCGTGGCGGACGTACACCGGAGCGCCGTACTGCTCCAGGGCTTTCTCGACGGCGATCACGGCGCGGTCCACACCCGCGCAGTAGCCACGGGGGGCGGCGAGCAGGACACGGCGGCCAGGCGAAGCAGTCATGCGTCCCATCGTAAGGGTGCGTTCGGGGGGTCGAAGGTCGCGCGGGTGACGGGTTGGTGGCGGGATCGGCCACGGGCTGTGAGGGGAGGGGGCGGGGGCGACGGAGGGGGCGTGAGGTCGTCCGGGGGAGCGGCACGGTGGCGCGGCGCGGGCCGTGTGTCTCCCGCCCCGCGCCCACCGGCCGACCGGCGTTGTCGGTGGTGGCCGTTACGCTCGGCGCATGGCTGTGAACACGACCCCGGAGTCCCCCCTGCCCGTCGGCGAGGTGTCGCGGCTCATCGGGGGGTGGATCGATCGGCTCGGGGCGGTGTGGGTCGAGGGGCAGATCACTCAGTTGTCGCGGCGGCCCGGGGCCGGCGTGGTGTTTCTGACGTTGCGGGATCCCTCGTACGACATCTCGGTGAGCGTGACCTGCTACCGGCAGGTGTTCGACGCCGTCGCCGACGTGGTGAGCGAGGGCGCCCGGGTCGTCGTGCTCGCCAAGCCCGAGTGGTACGCCCCGCGTGGCCAGCTCTCCCTGCGCGCCACGGAGATAAGGCCCGTCGGCGTCGGTGAGCTGCTCGCGCGGCTGGAGATGCTGAAGAAGGCGCTCGCCTCCGAGGGGCTCTTCGCGCCGGAGCGGAAGAAGGCACTCCCCTTTCTTCCGCAGCTCATCGGCCTTGTGTGCGGCCGGGCGTCCGCCGCCGAGCGGGACGTCCTGGAGAACGCCCGCCACCGCTGGCCCGCCGTCCGCTTCGAGGTGCGCAACGTCGCCGTGCAGGGCGTGCACGCCGTGCCGCAGGTCGTGCAGGCGGTGAAGGAGCTCGACGAGATCGACGACGTGGACGTGATCATCGTCGCGCGTGGGGGCGGTAGCGTCGAGGATCTGCTGCCCTTCTCCGACGAGCAGCTGGTACGGGCCGTCGCCTCCTGCCGTACGCCCGTCGTGTCCGCCATCGGGCACGAGCCCGACAATCCCCTCCTCGACCACGTCGCCGATCTGCGCGCCTCCACCCCGACCGACGCCGCGAAGAAGGTCGTACCGGATGTCGGGGAGGAGTACGAGCGGGTGCGGATGCTGCGCGACCGGGCCCGGCGGTGTGTCGAGGGGTTCGTGGAGCGGGAGGAGCGCGGGCTCGCGCACGCCCTCGCGCGGCCCTCGATAGAGGATCCGCACCGGATGATCGACGAGCGGGCCGATCATGTGGCCGCGCTCCTCGACCGCGGCCGGCGCTGCCTCGGCCACCTCCTCGACCGCGCCGACTCCGAGCTGACGCACACGCACGCGCGCGTGGTGGCCCTCTCCCCCGCGGCGACCCTGAAGCGGGGGTACGCGGTGCTGCAGAAGGCCGACGGGCATGTGGTCCGGGATCCGGACGAGGTGACGGCGGACGAGGCGCTGCGGGCGCGGGTCGCCGAGGGGGAGTTCTCGGTACGGGTCGACGGACCGGGCGATGCACAGAGCGATGCACACAGCGATGCATAGGGTGGGCGCATGACCAGCAAGGTGGATGAGGCACTCGGGTACGAGCAGGCCCGGGACGAGCTGATCGAGGTCGTACGGCGGCTGGAGGCGGGCGGTACGACGCTGGAGGAGTCTCTCGCGCTCTGGGAGCGGGGCGAGGAGCTGGCCAAGGTGTGCCGGCGCTGGCTGGACGGGGCGCGGGCGCGGCTGGACGCGGCCCTCGCCGAGGAGGCCGAGGCCGAGCAGGCGCTGGCCGAGCGCGCGGACGGTGCGGGCGACTCGTAGGGCGGGTCCCGCGTCGTCGTTCTTTGGTGAGGTTGTGAAGCGGATCACCACACCCCATTTTTTGTTGAAGGTTGAACTTGTCTCGCGTACCGTCGAGAACGTCAAGCGGACCCCGGTCCGCGTACACGCACACCCCGAGAAGGTTCACGCATGTCTCTCGTTCTTGACCCCGCCGCCCAGGACCTGCTGTTCCGCGAGGCCCGCACCGCGAACACGTTCACCGACGAGCCGGTGACCGAGGAGCAGATCCAGGCGATCTACGACCTGGTCAAGTACGGCCCCACCGCCTTCAACCAGACCCCGCTGCGCATCACCCTGGTCCGCTCCGCCGAGGCCCGTGAGCGCCTGGTGCGGCACATGGCCGAGGGCAACCAGGCCAAGACCGCCACCGCGCCGCTGGTCGCGATCCTCGCCGCGGACAACGAGTTCCACGAGGAGCTGCCGACCCTGTTCCCGGCGTTCCCGCAGGCCAAGGACGTCTTCTTCAGCGAGCGCCCGGCCCGCGAGAACGCCGCCGGGCTGAACGCCGCCCTCCAGGCCGCGTACTTCATCGTCGGCGTCCGCGCCGCGGGGCTGGCCGCCGGCCCGATGACCGGCTTCGACTTCGAGGGCGTCCGCAAGGAGTTCCTGGACGACGACCACACCCCGCTGATGGTCGTCAACATCGGCAAGCCGGGCGCCGACGCCTGGTACCCGCGCTCCCCGCGGCTGGACTTCGACCAGGTCGTCACCACGGTCTGAACCGACCACGGAAGACACGACGGATGACAAAAGGGCCCCCGGCCGGAACGCCGGGGGCCTTCGTCATGCCAGGAGCGTCACTGCGCCTTGAGCGCCTTCGCCATCCGCGTCAGCTGCTCGAACGACCCCGTGCCCGCCACCACGGTCGTCGCACCCTTCTCCTGGTGCACGAGCGCGTCGTAGCGGCCGCCCGTGTAGCGCGTCCACGTCCGGTCGCCGATCTTCTCGGTGACCTCGGTCGCCCGCCCGCCCTGGGTGGCCTTCTCCAGGAACGTCGCCGGCTTCTCGGCCGACTGCTCGACCTGGACGTAGTCCCCGCCGGCGGTGTGGAAGCCGAGATGCCAGGCGTCGAATTCGTCGCCCCTGAAGCGGACGGACGTCGCCTTCCAGGAGTCGGGCAGTCCCTCGGGCGCCACCACGGGGTACGACGCCGCACGGCTGGCCGTGAGCAGTTCGACGCGGTAGTCGACCCGGGGGAGTTCGGGAGCGCTGTCGTCATGGGGGACGAAGATGTAGATGACTCCCGCCGCGAGCAGGGTCACCCCGAGGGAGAGGACCATGTTGCGGACCGACTTCTGCTTACCGTTCGAACCTGCCACGCCCCCTATCGTCGCAGGTGCCCCGCCCGCTCATCCGTGGGGTCCCCTGCTCATTCTGCGTGCCCGAGGATAGAGTCAGGGTCGTCACCCTCATCCGGCCGTCGTCGTATCAGAAAGGTGCGCCTCGATGACCGAGAATCATCATCATCTGCCGTCCGAGCTCGAAGTCCCCAGTGAAGCTCCCGACCGCAACCTCGCCCTGGAGCTGGTCCGTGTGACCGAGGCGGCGGCGATGGCCGCCGGCCGCTGGGTCGGGCGCGGCGACAAGAACGGCGCCGACGGTGCCGCGGTGCGCGCCATGCGGACTCTCGTCCACACCGTGTCGATGAACGGCGTCGTCGTCATCGGTGAGGGCGAGAAGGACGAGGCGCCGATGCTCTTCAACGGCGAGCGCGTCGGCGACGGGACCGGGCCGGAGTGCGACATCGCCGTCGACCCGATCGACGGGACCACCCTGACCGCGAAGGGCATGCCCAACGCGATCGCCGTCCTCGCGGCCGCCGACCGGGGGTCGATGTTCGACCCGTCCGCCGTCTTCTACATGGACAAGCTGGTCACGGGCCCCGAGGCCGCCGACTTCGTCGACATCAACGCGCCCGTGGAGGTCAACATCCGCCGGGTCGCCAAGGCGAAGCGGTCGACGCCGGAGGACGTGACGGTGGTCATCCTCGACCGGCCCCGGCACGAGGGCATCATCAAGGAGATCCGGGACGCGGGCGCGCGGATCAAGCTGATCTCCGACGGCGATGTCGCGGGGTCGATCTACGCGCTGCGCGAGGGCACCGGCGTCGACATGCTGCTCGGCATCGGCGGTACGCCGGAGGGGATCATCTCGGCCTGTGCCGTGAAGTGCCTCGGCGGCACCATCCAGGGCAAGCTGTGGCCGAAGGACGACGAGGAGCGGCAGCGCGCGATCGACGCCGGGCACGACCTCGACCGGGTGCTGATGACCGATGACCTGGTGGCCGGGGACAACGTGTTCTTCGTGGCGACCGGGATCACCGACGGTGAGCTGCTGCGGGGGGTGCGGTACCGGTCGGAGACCGCGACCACCGACTCGATCGTGATGCGGTCGAAGTCGGGGACGGTGCGGCGGATCGACTCCGAGCACCGGCTGAGCAAGCTGCGGGCGTACAGCGCGATCGACTTCGACAGGGCGAAGTAGCCGGCGCACAGCCAAGAGGGCGCCCCCGGTGCGGAGGGGGCGCCCTCTTTCTGCTTGTCAGCCTGCCTGTGCTATCCGGTTCGCCGTCCTCGCCGCCTTCTTCAGTTCCATTTCGCGGCGGCGGCGCCTCGCCAGCACCACTCGGCGTTCCGCTGCCGTGAGGCCGCCCCAGACGCCGTACGGTTCGGGCTGGAGGAGGGCGTGCTCGCGGCACTCGACCATGACGGGGCAGCGGGCGCAGACCCGCTTGGCCGCTTCCTCACGGGAGAGACGGGCCGCGGTGGGCTCCTTCGAGGGCGCGAAGAACAGGCCGGCCTCGTCACGGCGGCACACGGCCTCGGTATGCCATGGGGCGTCTTGATCCCTGTCTCGCGCTGGCACCCGCTGGGCCGGAACGGCAGCTACCTGCAGGGACGAATGCGGCGGTTGCAGCACGGTCTACTCCTGACGACGGCTTCGCGAGCGAGAGACGATGCAGCAAGGTCTACCCGCTGTGCGCGCGCCTATGCAGTCAGTTCCGAACCGCTGGTTTTCGGGGGGTCCCGCACGCCGATGTGCCGGTCTGTCGGCGGCCTCCGGGCAGGAGAGTCCCGGCCCGATTCACAACCGTCAACGATCCAGATGTTTGCGCAAACCCTTGTCGACCTTGCGCTGAACACGGTCGAGGATGTCCGCGACGAGCTTGCCCCGCTTCGCCCTGCCCTCGATGTTGCCGAGCACGGCCCAGCCGTCGACCTGGACGACCGGCGCCTCGGCGTCCTCCGCGTCGAGGTGGTCCACCTCGAAGTTGCCCAGCACACCGCCGCCGGTGCCGCGCAGCGAGACGTTCTCCGGGACGCGTACCTCGACGTTGCCGAAGACCGAGATCGCCCGGATCATCACGTGCTGGTACTCGAAGAGCGCCTCGCTGAGGTCTATCTCCACGCTGCCGAAGATCGCATACGCGTGGATACGGCGGCCCGCGCGCCAGCGGCCCTTGCGGACGGCGCAGCTGAAGACCGCCACCACGTTGTCGTCGGGTTCGGCCGGGATCGCGCCCGGGGCCGGGCGGCCGGGGGCGGGCGGATGAGAGGCCCGGCGCTGCTGGGCGGCGGGCAGGTCCCGTATGAACACGTCCAGTTCACCGACCGTCTTCGCCGCCAGTACGCCCTCGACGCGTTCGGCGTGCTCGTCGGCGGTGAGGCGGCCCTCGGCCAGGGCGTCGCGCAGGATGTCGGCGATCCGGTCGCGGTCGGCGTCGGAGGCGCGGAGCTCGGTGGCGGCAGCGGGTGCCTGTGCCGATGCCGGCGCCGGTGCGGTCTGCTTCTGTAGGTCCACGGCAGCAGCGTACCGAAACACGATAGATCGCGATACCCCTGTGGATGACGAACTGAGCCTTACCTCACAAGCTTCCGGGGTTGGACAGGTTCTACGCTGAGGAGGCCGCCAATGGAGGCGGCTGCCGTCTGCCGAGTGAGGAATGGGCTGAGATGCCTGAGTTCGCGTACACCGATCTGCTCCCCATGGGAGAGGACACCACCCCGTACCGGCTGGTGACCTCCGAGGGTGTCTCCACCTTCGAGGCCGACGGGCGCACGTTCCTCAAGGTGGAGCCCGAGGCGCTGCGCAAGCTCGCCGAGGAGGCCATCCACGACATCCAGCACTATCTGCGCCCGGCCCACCTCGCCCAGCTCCGCCGCATCGTCGACGACCCCGAGGCGTCGGGCAACGACAAGTTCGTGGCGCTGGACCTGCTGAAGAACGCGAACATCGCGGCGGCGGGCGTCCTGCCGATGTGCCAGGACACCGGTACGGCGATCGTCATGGGCAAGCGCGGGCAGAACGTGCTGACGCAGGGCGGGGACGAGGAAGCCCTGTCGCGCGGCATCTACGACGCGTACACCAGGCTCAACCTCCGGTACTCGCAGATGGCTCCGCTCACCATGTGGGAGGAGAAGAACACCGGGTCGAACCTGCCGGCGCAGATCGAGCTGTACGCCACCGACGGCGGCGCCTACAAGTTCCTGTTCATGGCGAAGGGCGGCGGCTCGGCCAACAAGTCCTTCCTGTACCAGGAGACCAAGGCCGTTCTGAACGAGGCCTCCATGATGAAGTTCCTGGAGGAGAAGATCCGTTCGCTGGGTACGGCCGCCTGTCCGCCGTATCACCTGGCGATCGTGGTGGGCGGTACGAGCGCCGAGTACGCCCTGAAGACGGCGAAGTACGCCTCCGCGCACTACCTGGACGAGATTCCGGCCGAGGGTTCGCCGCTCGGGCACGGGTTCCGGGACAAGGAGCTGGAGGAGAAGGTCTTCGAGCTGACGCAGAGGATCGGGATCGGGGCGCAGTTCGGCGGCAAGTACTTCTGCCACGACGTGCGGGTGGTGCGGCTGCCGCGGCACGGGGCGTCGTGTCCCGTCGCGATCGCTGTTTCGTGCTCCGCCGACCGGCAGGCCGTCGCGAAGATCACGGCTGAGGGCGTCTTCCTGGAGCAGCTGGAGACCGATCCGGCGCGGTTCCTGCCGGAGACGACGGACGAGCACCTCGAGGCCGACGGTGACGTGGTGCGGATCGACCTGAACCAGCCGATGGAGTCGATCCTCGCCGAGCTCACCAAGTACCCGGTGAAGACCCGTCTGTCCCTCACCGGCCCGCTGGTCGTGGCCCGTGACATCGCGCACGCCAAGATCAAGGAGCGGCTGGACGCGGGTGAGGAGATGCCGCAGTACCTGAAGGACCACCCGGTGTACTACGCGGGGCCGGCGAAGACGCCCGAGGGGTATGCGTCGGGTTCGTTCGGTCCTACGACCGCCGGGCGCATGGACTCCTACGTCGAGCAGTTCCAGGCGGCCGGTGGGTCCAAGGTGATGCTGGCCAAGGGCAACCGCAGCAAGCAGGTCACGGACGCGTGTGGCTCGCACGGCGGCTTCTATCTGGGGTCCATCGGCGGCCCGGCCGCGCGTCTCGCGCAGGACTGCATCAAGAAGGTCGAGGTCGTCGAGTACGAGGAGCTCGGCATGGAGGCCGTCTGGAAGATCGAGGTCGAGGACTTCCCGGCGTTCATCGTGGTCGACGACAAGGGCAACGACTTCTTCCAGGACCCGGCGCCGGCGCCGACGTTCACGTCGATTCCGGTACGGGGTCCGGGGCTGGCGTAGCTCCTGCGGTGCGGCGGGGATGGGTTTCGCCCCCGCCGCCCCTACCCGTCCCATCCCCAGGGGCGCCGCCCCTTCGACCCCGCGTGCTTCTGGGGGCTGCGCCCCCAGACCCCCGCTCCGGCCCTTAAGGGGCCTTGTCCTCAAACGCCGGACGGGCTGACTGATGCGGGCCGACGCTGGAAGGTGGAGCCACCTGCGGGTGGGCGGGGGCTGGGGACGGCATGGTCCCGTCCCCGAACACCAGACAGGATGAGACGACGCCGACCGGCACTGGAAGGCGGCGCCACCTGCGGGTGGGTGGGGGCTGGGGACGGCACGGTCCCGTCCCCGAACACCGGACGGGACGAGACGACCCCGACCGGCACTGGAAGGCGGCGCCACCTGCGGGTGGGTGGGGGCTGGGGACGGCACGGTCCCGTCCCCGAACACCAGACAGGATGAGACGACCCCGACCGGCACTGGAAGGCGGCGCCACCTGCGGGTGGGTGGGGGCTGGGGACGGCACGGTCCCGTCCCCGAACACCGGACGGGACGAGACGACCCCGACCGGCACTGGAAGGCGGCGCCACCTGCGGGTGGGTGGGGACGGAATGAGATGCGCCGACCGGCATTGGAAGCAAGCGCGCCCCCCACGCGGGTGGGTGAGAGGGCCCGGGACGGCATGATCCCGTCCCTGAACACCAGACGGGATAAGACGACCCCGACCGGCACTGGAAAGCGGCGCCCCCTGCGGGTGGGTGCGGGCCGGGGACGGGATGAGATGCGCCGGCCGGTATTGGAAGCAAGCGCGCGCCCCACGCGGGTGGGTGAGAGGGCCCGGGACGGCATGATCCCGTCCCCGAACGTCGGGCGAGATGAGGCGACGCCGGTCGGCGTTGAACGCAAGCGCCCCCGCGGGTGAGGGGGCCGGTCGGCGGCCGAAGTGGGTTTGCGTCATATCGCCTCGGACAGTCGTCTGTCCGAGGCAACAGGAGGAAGCTGCGACGCGTCCGCCCGCTCCCCGGAACATCCACCCCGTCCCGATCGCTATAGCCGATATGAGCGAATACCGCATCGAGCACGACTCCATGGGCGAGGTCCGCGTCCCGGTGGACGCCAAGTGGCGGGCCCAGACGCAGCGTGCCGTCGAGAACTTCCCCCTCTCCGGCCAGCGCATCGAGCGGGCCCACATCGAGGCCCTGGCCCGGATCAAGGGCGCCGCCGCCAAGGTGAACGCGCGGCTCGGGGTGCTCGACAAGGACATCGCCGACGCCATCCAGGAAGCGGCCGACGAGGTCGCCGAGGGGCGGTGGGACGAGCACTTCCCGGTGGACGTGTTCCAGACCGGGTCCGGGACCTCGTCCAACATGAACACCAACGAGGTCATCGCCACCCTCGCCAGCGAGCGGCTCGGGCGGGACGTGCATCCCAATGATCATGTGAACGCGTCGCAGTCGTCCAATGACGTCTTCCCCTCCTCCATTCACATCGCCGCCACCGCCGCCGTCACGCGTGATCTGATCCCGGCGCTGGAGCACCTCGCCGACTCCCTGGAGCGCAAGGCCGAGGAGTTCGCCGATGTGGTGAAGTCGGGGCGGACCCATCTCATGGACGCCACGCCCGTGACGCTGGGCCAGGAGTTCGGCGGGTACGCCGCCCAGATGCGGTACGGCGTCGAGCGGCTGCACGCCTCCCTCCCCCGCCTCGCCGAACTCCCCCTCGGCGGCACCGCCGTGGGCACCGGCATCAACACGCCCCCCGGCTTCTCCGCCGCCGTCATCGAGGAGGTGGCCCGCGCCACCGGGCTGCCGCTCACCGAGGCGCGGGACCACTTCGAGGCGCAGGGTGCCCGGGACGGGATCGTGGAGAGCAGTGGGCAGCTCAGGACCATTGCCGTCGGGCTGACGAAGATCGCCAACGACCTGCGGTGGATGTCGTCCGGGCCGCGCACCGGGCTCGCCGAGATCAGCCTTCCCGACCTCCAGCCGGGGTCGTCGATCATGCCGGGCAAGGTCAATCCGGTCATCCCGGAAGCCGTGCTCATGGTCGCCGCGCAGGTCGTCGGCAACGACGCCACCGTCGCCACCGCCGGGGCCGCGGGCAACTTCGAGCTCAATGTCATGCTTCCGGTCATCGCCAAGAACGTGCTGGAGTCCATCCGGCTGCTCGCGGGCGCCTCCCGGCTGCTCGCCGACCGCACCGTCGACGGCGTCGTCGCGCACCGCGAACGGGCCCTGGAGTACGCCGAGTCGTCACCCTCCGTGGTCACCCCGCTCAACAAGTACATCGGGTACGAGGAGGCCGCCAAGGTCGCCAAGAAGGCCCTCGCGGAGCGGCGGACGATCCGCCAAGTCGTCCTGGAGGGCGGGTATGTGGAGCGTGGCGACCTCACCCTGGAGCAGTTGGACGAGGCCCTCGATGTCCTGCGGATGACACGGCCGTGACCCATGCTCACGGCGGCGTGAACCGTGACGGGCGCCGCAGCGTCGTATGCCTGTGGCACCTAATATCTGTTCATGGCAGACGGTGGAGCGATGACGACGGAAGTGGAAGCGGGCGGGGCGACGGGTTTCTGGGCGCCCGGGACGCAGATCCTGTGGCGGTACCGGGAGAACGCGGGCCGTCGCTTCCACATCGCGCGTCCGGTCACCGTCGTACGCGACGACGACGAGATCCTCGCCGTATGGCTCGCGCCGGGCACGGAATGCGTCAAGCCGGTGCTCGCCGACGGGACGTCCGTGCACCGGGAACCCCTGGAGACGCGGTACACCAAGCCGCGTTCCGTCCAGCGCGACCGGTGGTTCGGGACCGGGGTGCTCAAGCTCGCGCGGTCCGGTGAGCCGTGGTCGGTGTGGCTGTTCTGGGAACCCGGGTGGCGGTTCAAGAACTGGTACGTGAATCTTGAGGAGCCGCTGGCCCGTTGGTCGGGCGGGGTCGACTCCGAGGATCACTTCCTGGACATCTCCGTGCACCCGGACCGCAGTTGGCACTGGCGGGACGAGGACGAGTTCGCGCAGGCCCAGCGGGACGGGCTGATGGACGAACCGCTGGCCGCGCGGGTGCGGGAGGCGGGGCTCGGGGCGGTGGAGGTGATCCGCGCCTGGGGGCCGCCGTTCGCCGACGGATGGCAGAACTGGCGCCCGGATCCCTCCTGGGCTGTACCTTCTTTGCCTGAGGACTGGGATCGCACGCCCGCGCACATGTCGTCGTGAGACCCTTGATGCGCCCCCGGGCAACAAACGTAGGATCGTCCTCCGCAAGGGTGCGCAAGGGCAACTACCGGGGTGCGCGCCGGGCTTGACCGATCGTCACCGAGGGGCGGCAGGACGTGAGCGAGGGTTACCAGGGCACCGCCCGGACGGGCGGACGCTCCACCGGCGGCACAGGAACTGCCTCTGGCCACGCGGGAATTCCGTTCCTGGGGCACGTATTCCGGGTATCGGAGTTTCGGCGGGACGAACTGCACGCGCGGCGCGCAGCCCCGGACGGATGGATTCGAAAGGCGTGACGGAGCAGCCGACCTCCTTCGAACGCCCCGAGACGGGCGTCGACCCCGCGGAGCCCCGCGGGGCGCTCGTGCGTACCTCGACACCACCGGCGCCGCGCGACACGCCGCCGCATCCCCCGGGCGGCGCCGCCTTACCCGCGCAGGCACGCACCGGAGAGACCCCCTCCACGCCGGGCACCACCACGCCGTCCGGCCCGAGCAAGGAGCCCCCAGTCATCGCCGGCAACGGCCCCGAGCACTCACAGCCCTCCGTCGCCGCCGAGCCCGACACCCACCGGCCGCGGCCCGTTCCGGAGGCCATCCCGCCCCAGCCGGGCACCGAGGAGCCGTCGGCGTCCGCCGAGCGGCGCACCGGACAGAGCCTGCCGTCCGGCCGGCCCACACCCATGCGCCGGGACGGTGACCGGCTGCGCTTCGTGGGCGCCGCGACCCGGCGGATCGCCCGCGGCATCGACCTGGACGAGATCGTGATGGGGCTGTGCCGGGCGACCGTGCCGACCTTCTCCGACGCGATCCTCGTCTATCTGCGCGACCCGCTGCCGGTCGGCGACGAACGCCCCACCGGGCCCGTCGTGCTGCGCCTGCGCCGCACCGACCGCATCCCCGAGGAGCGCGACAGCGACAGCGGCTTCCTGCCCGCACAGCAGCAGCCGGAGCCGACCGAGCTGGCCGAGCTGTCCACCGTCACCGCCGAACTGTGCGAGGTTCGGCCCGGTGGCGCGCTCGCCGAGGTGCTGCGCGGCGTACGGCCCGTCTTCGCCGACGCGCCCGCCGCCCGTGCCGCCCTGCCGGAACTTCTCGGCGACGACGGCGAGTTGATCATCCCCGACGGCCAGCGCGCGATCCTCGCCCCGCTGCGCGGCCGCCGCCGCGTCATCGGCGCCGCCGTCTTCCTGCGCCGCCCCGAGCGCCTCGCCTTCGAGCCGGACGACCTCCTGGTCGCCGCCCAGCTCGCCACGCACAGCGCCCTCGGCATCGACAAGGCGGTGCTGTACGGCCGCGAGGCGTACATCGCCGACGAGCTGCAGCGCACGATGCTCCCGGAGACGCTGCCGCGCCCGACGGGCGTACGGCTGGCCTCCCGTTACCTGCCGGCCGCCGAGACGGCCCGGGTGGGCGGCGACTGGTACGACGCGATCCCGCTGCCGGGCAGCCGCGTCGCCCTGGTCGTCGGCGACGTCATGGGCCACTCCATGACCTCCGCCGCGATCATGGGCCAGCTGCGGACCACCGCCCAGACCCTCGCCGGCCTGGACCTGCCCCCGCAGGAGGTCCTGCACCACCTCGACGAACAGGCCCAGCGCCTGGGCACCGACCGCATGGCGACCTGTCTGTACGCCGTCTACGACCCGGTATCGCACCGCATCACCATCGCCAACGCCGGTCACCCGCCGCCCGTCCTGCTGCACCTGGGCGGCCGCGCGGAGGTGCTGCGCGTGCCCGCGGGCGCCCCGATCGGCGTCGGCGGCGTCGACTTCGAGGCGGTGGAGCTGGACGCGCCGGCCGGAGCGACCCTGCTCCTCTACACCGACGGCCTGGTCGAGTCCCGCCTGCGCGACGTGTGGACCGGCATAGAGCAACTGCGCGAGAAGCTCGCCGCCACCGCGCAGCTCACCGGCCCCGACCATCCGCCGCCCCTCGAGGCCCTCTGCGACGAGGTCCTCGACATGCTCGGCCCGGGTGACCGCGACGACGACATCGCGCTGCTCGCCGCCCGCTTCGACGGGATCGCGCCGAGCGACGTGGCGTACTGGTTCCTGGAGCCGGAGGACGCGGCACCCGGCCGCGCCCGGCGGCTCGCCCGGCGGGCGCTGGCCCGGTGGGGCCTGGAGGAGCTCACCGACTCGGTCGAGCTGCTGGTCAGCGAGGTCGTCACCAACGCGGTGCGGTACGCCTCGCGGCCGGTGACGCTGCGGCTGCTGCGGACCGACGTGCTGCGCTGCGAGGTCGGCGACGACGTGCCGCAGTTGCCGCGGCTGCGGCAGGCCCGGGCCACCGACGAGGGCGGGCGCGGGCTCTACCTCGTCAACCGGCTGGCCCGACGGTGGGGAGCCACGCGGCTGAGCACCGGGAAGGTCGTCTGGTTCGAGTTGAACCGGGGCTGAGCGCCCCGGTCCGCTCTGCTACCGGTCCTTGTCGGGTCTGCTCGGGTCCAGGGTGATGTCGTCCGTCGGTTCGACCGTCGGGGGCGTCGTCGGCTCCTCAGTCGTCGGTTCGTCCGACGGCTCCTCGGTCGTCGGCTCTTCCGTCGGCTCCTCGGTCGTCGGTTCCTCCGTCGGCTCCTCGGTCGTCGGCTCTTCCGTCGGCTCCTGGGTCGTCGGCTCCTGCGTCGGGGTCGGCGTCCAGGTGGGCTTGACGGCCGCGCCCTGGTCGGTGTCGAGGTCGAACTTGGCGTCCGGGTCCGTCACTCCGAACATGTACGCCGCCCAGATCTCGGCCGGGAAGCCACCGCCGTTGACGCGGTCGAAGCCGCCGGCGCCGTACATCTTGGTGTGCGCGCGGGTCTTCTCGTCCTCGCCGAACAGACCCACCGAGGTGACCAGGTCGGGTGTGTAGCCGGTGAACCAGGCCGACTTGTTGTCGTCGGAGGTACCCGTCTTGCCGGCGACCTTCTGGCCGTCGCGCTTGGGGTTGTTCGCCACGGACTGCCGGGCCGTACCGTCGTCGACCACGCCCGTCAGGACCGAGGTCACCGTGTCCGCGGTCTCCCGGCTGATGACCTGCTCGCCCACCGGGTTCGGGATGTCGACCTTACGGCTGTTGTGCTCGGCCTCCTTCAGGATGCTGGGCGTGACCTTCTTGCCATGGTTGTCGAGGGTGGCGTACACCCCGGCCATCTGCAGCGGGCTGGCGCCCATGGTGCCCAGGGTCTGCGCGGGTACCGCCTGCTCGTTGGCGGTGTCCATGCCGAGCTTGCCCGCCACGTCCATGACGTTCTCCATGCCGACGTCCACGCCCATCTGCGCGAAGACGGAGTTGACGGACTTGTTCATCGCCGTCTGGACGGTGACGTCGCCGTAGTCCTGGTCGTCCTCGTTCTCCGGTGCGAAGCCGACCTTGTCGCCGTCGGCGTCCACCACCGGGCGCTTGCTGGTGCCGTCGTAGACCGTGTTGGCGGTGATCGGCTTGCCGGACCGGGTCTCGGCGTTCTCCTCCAGGGCGGCGGCCAGGATCACCGGCTTGAACGTCGACGCGGGCTGGTAGTCGGTGCGGGTCGCGTTGCTCGTGTAGTGCTTGAAGTAGTCCACGCCGCCGTACAGGGCGACGACCTTGCCGGTCTTGGGATCGACGGAGACCGCGCCGGCCTGCACGTTCGCGTCGACCTTGCGCTTCTTCTTGTCCAGCTTGCTGGTCAGCTCCGCCTGGACGGCCTTCTCCAGCTCGGCCTGCTTCTTCTTGTCGATGTTCAGGGTGATGGTCCAGCCCTGGTCGACGACCGCGGCCTCGGCCTGGGCCCGGGTGATGCCCTGCTCCGTCATGAGCTGGTCCTCGAGCTGGCGGTTGGCGAGCTCGATCAGATAGCCCTTCTGGCCCTCCCGCCCGGCCGCGGGCTTCGGCTCCATCGGCTTCGGGAACGTCATGCCCTGGCGCTCGGCCTTGTCCAGCCAGCCCTCCTCGACCATGTTGTCCAGGACGTAGTTCCAGCGGGCCGTGACCAGCCTCTTGCCGGAGTCGGACGCCGCCTGCCAGTCGTACTGGCTCGGCGCCTGGAGCAATGCGGCGAGGTACGCGCCCTGTTGGACGCTGAGCTTCTCGGCGTCGACGCGGTAGTAGGCCTGGGCGGCGGCCTGGATGCCGTAGGCGCCGCGGCCGTAGTAGCTGGTGTTGATGTAGCCGGCGAGGATGTCGTCCTTGGACATCTGGCGGTCGACCTTCAGGGAGATGACCATCTCCCTGAGCTTGCGGCTGACCGTCTGCTCCTGGCTGAGGTAGTAGTTCTTGACGTACTGCTGGGTGATGGTCGAACCACCCTGCGCGCCCTTGCCCATCAGCGTGTTGAGCACACCGCGGGCCGTGCCCTTCAGGTCGATGCCGTTGTCCTTGTAGAAGGTCTTGTTCTCGGCGGCGACGAAGGACTGCTGGACCTTCTTCGGCACCTTGTCCAGGCCCACGATCTCGCGGTTGACCGTGCCGGCGCGGGCCAGGACCGCGCCGTCGCTGTACTTGTAGACGTTGCTCTGGCGCTGCGCGGCCTGTGCCGCGGCGTTGTCCTGCGGGATGTCCACGTACAGGTACAGCGCGATGAAGGCGCCGATGCCGAGCAGGCAGAAGCCCAGGAACGTGCCGAGGATCTTCTTCCAGGTGAACAGCCGGCGTATGCGGCCCTTGCCGTCACCGCCCTTGCCCCCGGACCTGGCCGCCCGGCGGGCCGCGGCCCGGCCGCCGACCGCGGCCGACGGTGCGCCGATGACGGTGGTCGACTCGCCGGCGCCCGTGTCCGACGGCGTGCCGGACGAACGCCGGGGTGCAGCGCGGCGGCCGCCGCGCTGCCGCGCTCGTCTCTCTTCCGCTCGTCCCATGGGTCCGTTCCGCTCCGCTTCGTTCTTGTGTGCACTGCTGCCACACAGGTTCGCCGCTCAGGTCAGCTCAGAAAGCTAACACCGGAAGATGTGACAAAGGGCTGTCGATCCGGTCTTTTGCGGACGTGACAATCAGCACCTGTCCCACCGGAACCGACGGCTGAGGGGGGCATAGGGTTGCTCGCTCGGGGTAAAGTGATATCAGTTAGCTAGACAAAAGCTAGTGGGAACATGACACTGTTTCCGGATGAAACGGGGGATATCACCCATGTCGAACACGAAGCCCGACACCAGGACTGACACCACGTCAGCCATCGCCGACGTACCCGACATGCCCGAGCCGCGGGTGCGGGAGTTCACGGCGCACAGCATCGGCGGCGGGCGCGCCCTGCTGCTCGGCCTGGTGGGGCTGCTGGTCGGCGGCGGGCTGGTGGCGGGCGGGGCCGTCGCCGCGGCCGCCGCCGGCGTGAAGGCCACGCTGATCGTGCCCGGCGTGCTCGCCGGGCTCGGCTCACTGCTCGCCATGTCCGGCCTGAACATGGTCGCGCCGGGCGAGGCTCGGGTCGTCCAGCTCTTCGGGCGGTACCGGGGGACGATCCGGGAGGACGGGCTGCGCTGGGTGAACCCCTTCACCTCCCGCACGAGGATCTCGACCCGGGTCCGCAACCACGAGACGGCCGTGCTGAAGGTCAACGACGCCTACGGCAACCCGATCGAGCTCGCCGCGGTGGTGGTGTGGAGGGTCGAGGACACCGCGCAGGCCACGTTCGAGGTGGACGACTTCCTGGAGTTCGTCTCCACCCAGACCGAGGCGGCGGTGCGGCACATAGCCATCGAGTACCCGTACGACGCCCATGACGAGGGCGGCCTCTCACTGCGCGGCAACGCCGAGGAGATCACCGAGAAGCTCGCCGCCGAACTGCACGCGCGCGTGGAGGCGGCCGGAGTGCAGATCATCGAGTCGCGCTTCACGCATCTCGCGTACGCTCCCGAGATCGCCTCCGCGATGCTCCAGCGGCAGCAGGCCGGAGCGGTGGTCGCAGCCCGGCGGCAGATCGTCGACGGAGCGGTGGGCATGGTCGAGGCGGCTCTCGCGCGGATCAACGAGCGGGACATCGTGGAGCTGGACGAGGAGCGCAAGGCGGCGATGGTGTCGAACCTGATGGTGGTGCTGTGCGGTGACAGGTCCCCGCAGCCGGTCCTCAACACCGGGACGCTCTACCAGTGACGGTTCCCCCTGAGGAGTCCTCGCCGAAGCGGCGACCGCAGCAGCGCAAGCAGGTGCTGCTGCGGCTGGACCCGTCGGTGTACGAGGCGCTGGCCCGGTGGGCGGGGGACGAACTGCGCTCGGCCAACGCACAGATCGAGTTCCTGCTGCGGCGCGCCCTGGCGGAGGCGGGCCGGCTGCCGGGTGAGGCCAAGCCGATTCCCCGGCGCGGACGCCCTCCCGCACAGCCCCCCGAGTCCCAGTAGCAGAACCGTGACAATCGGCCCCCACCTGGGGCTCCGTACCCACGGCCATGAGCTGCACACCGGGCGTATACATGCGGCGTATACACCCCGTGTAGAGTCCTCGCCATGTCCATTGGTCACACCCTCCTAGGGCTCCTGGAATCGGGCCCCCGTCACGGCTACGACCTCAAGCGGGCCTTCGACGAGAAGTTCGGTCACGACCGGCCGCTGCACTACGGCCAGGTCTACTCGACGATGTCCCGGCTGCTGAAGAACGGGCTCGTCGAGGTCGAAGGGATCGAGCCCGGCGGCGGTCCCGAGCGGAAGCGGTACGCCATCACGGACGCCGGGATCACCGACGTACAGCAGTGGCTCGCGACGCCCGAGAAGCCGGAGCCGTACCTCCAGTCGACCCTCTACACCAAGGTCGTCCTCGCCCTGCTCACCCGGCGCAACGCGGCCGACATCCTCGACACCCAGCGCGCCGAACACCTGCGGCTGATGCGGATCCTCACCGACCGCAAGCGCAAGGGCGACCTCGCCGACCAGCTCATCTGCGACCACGCCCTGTTCCACCTCGAGGCCGACCTGCGCTGGCTGGAACTGACCGCCGCGCGCCTCGACAAGCTGGCCGAGGTGGTGACCAAGTGACCCCGCCACCCGGTTCGCTGCTCGCCGCCGAGGAACTGCGCAAGGCCTACGGCCCGACCGTCGCGCTCGACGGCGCCGAGTTCTCCATCCACCCCGGCGAGGTCGTCGCCGTCATGGGCCCCTCCGGCTCCGGCAAGTCGACGCTGCTGCACTGCCTCGCCGGCATCGTGCCGCCCGACTCGGGGTCCATCACCTACAACGGGCTCGAACTCGCCACCATGAGCGACGCCCAGCGCAGTGCGCTCAGGCGCTCGGATTTCGGGTTCGTCTTCCAGTTCGGGCAGCTCGTGCCGGAGCTGACCTGCGTGGAGAACGTCGCCCTTCCGCTGCGGCTGAACGGCACCTCCCGCAAGGTGGCCGAGAAGGCCGCCCTGGCCTGGATGGAGCGGCTGGAGGTCGACGACCTGCGCAAGAAGCGGCCCGGTGAGGTCTCCGGCGGCCAGGGGCAGCGCGTCGCCGTCGCCCGGGCGCTGGTGACCAACCCGCGCGTGCTGTTCGCCGACGAGCCGACCGGCGCGCTGGACTCCCTCAACGGCGAGCGCGTGATGGAGCTGCTCACGGACGCCGCCCGCTCCACCAACGCCGCCGTCGTCCTCGTCACGCACGAGGCACGGGTGGCCGCCTACTCCGACCGCGAGATCGTCGTACGGGACGGCAGGTCCCGGGACATGGAGCGCGTCGTATGAGCATGGGTCAGTGGGCCCGGGATCTGGGCATGGGGGTCCGCTTCGCCTTCGCCGGCGGACGTGAGGGATGGGTCCGGGCCCTGCTGACGGCCGTCGGGGTGGGCCTCGGGGTGGCGTTGCTGCTGCTGACGACGGCGGTCCCGAACATGCTGACGGCCCGGCACGACCGGGAGAACGCCCGCACCGACATCGCCTACAGCTTTGCGGACAGGAAGAAGTCGGACGCCACCCTGCTCGTCGCGGACGTCGACACCGACTTCCGCGGCAAGGACGTCCGCGGCCGGGCCCTGGAGCCCGAAGGAGCGAAGGCACCGCTGCCGCCGGGGGTGGAGGAGTTCCCGGCGGTGGGCGAGATGGTCGTGTCCCCCGCGCTGAAGAAGCTGCTGGAGTCGGACGACGCAAGGCTGCTGCGCGAGCGGCTGCCGGAGCGGATCGTCGGCACCATCGCGGAGAGCGGGCTGATCGGCTCCCACGAACTCGCCTTCTTCCGGGGCGGTGAGGGCCTCGCGCCGCATATCGACGGCTCCCGGGTGGCCCGTATCGAGCGGTTCGGGGACACGAGCCCGACCGAGACACGGACCGACCCGGTGCTGATCCTGATGGTCGTCGTCGTCTTCGTGGTGCTGCTGATGCCGGTCGCCGTGTTCATCGCCGCGGCCGTGCGCTTCGGCGGCGAGCGGCGTGACCGGCGGCTCGCGGCACTGCGGCTGGTCGGCTCCGACAGCCGGATGACCCGGCGGGTCGCGGCCGGCGAGGCGCTGGCGGGCTCGGTGCTCGGACTGGTCTTCGGCGCGGTCTTCTTCATGGTCGGGCGGGAGATCGCGGGCTCGGTCGAGGTGTTCGACGTCAGCGTCTTCCCGAGCTACCTCAACCCCTCCCCCTTGCTGGCCGTGCTCGTCGGCCTGGCGGTGCCGGCGGCGGCCGTGCTGGTCACGATGTTCGCGATGCGCGGGGTGGTGATCGAGCCGCTCGGCGTGGTGCGCACGGCGAAGCCCACGCGGCGCCGGCTGTGGTGGCGGCTGCTGCTGCCGCTGGGCGGCCTGGCGATGCTGTGGCCGATGATCGGCCAGGGCCGCGACGGCGGCACCTTCAACGAGTACCTGGTCATCGGCGGTGTGCTCCTGCTGCTCATCGGCGTGACCACGCTGCTGCCCTGGATCGTCGAGGCGGTCGTCGCCCGGCTCGGCTCGGGCGGTGTCGCCTGGCAACTGGCCGTGCGCAGGCTCCAGTTGAGCAGCGGCACGGCGGCCCGCATGGTCAACGGCGTCGCGGTGGCGGTCGCCGGGGCGATCGCGCTGCAGATGCTGTTCGCCGGGGTGCAGAGCGACTACACCGAGGACACCGGGTACGACCTCTATCGGGCGCAGATGCAGGTCTCCATGTCCCGTGGCGCCCAACTCGGCCCGGCGGTCGAGAAGTTCCGGGACACCGAGGGCGTCCGGCAGGTCCACGCGTACGCCGAGGGCTACCTGGGCGAGCGGCGCAGGGACCCGGACATGGGCGCCGAGATGACCGTCGGCGACTGCGCGTCGCTGCGCGAGGTGGCCAAGCTCCCCTCGTGCCGGGACGGTGACGCCTTCTACGTGTCGAACGCCGCGGAGGACGAGAACACCCGGACGCTGGTGAAGCAGCCGGGCCGGACCGTCTACCTCGACCCGTCGTACGAAGGCGGCCTGCGGCGGCAGGAGATCGCCTGGACCGTGCCGAAGGACCTCAAGCCGGCCGGGACACGGCTGGACCAGATGGCCCGCGAGCGGGGCGGCTTCCTGCTCACCCCGAAGGCGCTGCCCGCGTCCGCCGCGCCGGCCCTGCGGGGGCAGGTGTACCTCAGCTTCGACGGCCCCGCTGCCGATGTGGTGGAGCGGGTACGGAACACGGCGGCGGCCGTGGACCCGCTGTCGACCCCCATGACCTGGTCCTCCACCCGCACGTCCGACCGCTACGAAACCATCCGCACCGGCCTGTTCGTCGGCGCCGTCGCCGTGCTGGCGCTGATCGGCGCGAGCCTGCTGGTCTCCCAGCTCGAGCAGCTGCGCGACCGCAAGAAGCTGCTGTCGTCGCTGGTCGCCTTCGGCACCCGGCGCCGCACGCTGAGCCTGTCGGTGCTGTGGCAGACGGCCATCCCGATCGCCCTGGGCCTGCTGCTGTCCACGGTGGTGGGGCTGACCCTGGGCGCGGTCCTGCTGAAGATGACGGACACCCCGATCGTCGTGGACTGGACGAGCGTGCTGTCGATGACGGGCGTCGGCGCTGGCGTCGTCCTCGCGGTGACGCTGCTCAGCCTGCCGCCGCTGCTGCGGCTGATGCGACCGGACGGGCTGCGCACGGAGTGACGTCACCCAGGGTGTGTGCCGGACGTCCCGTCGTCGTCCGCGGTCGGTCCGTGCGATCGCGGCGCAGGCGGGACGTCCGGCACACGCCCCAGGGAGGCGTCCGCCGCCAGCACCCGTACGGGCAGCGGGCTCAGCGCCGCCCGCAGTGCGGCCGCCAGTTCCTGGTACTCCGCGCTGCGGCGGCGCCCGTGCGCATCGCGAGGGCGATGCGGCGGGTCGGGGCCGGGTCGGCGAAGCAGGCGGTCAGCAGCTGGTTGCTGCGGGTCGTCTCGACCTTGACGGCGGTGCGCGGCAGCAGGGTGACACCGAGGCCGCCGGCGACGAGCTGCACCAGGGTGGACAGTCCGGCGGCCGTGGTGGTGACGGGGGCGTCCGCACGCCCGGCCTCGCGGCAGATGTCGAGGGCCTGGTCGCGCAGGCAGTGCCCCTCGTCGAGCAGCAGCAGGTTCAGCTCCTTGAGCACCCCGCGCGCAATGCCCTCGCGGCCGCCGAGCCAGTGGTCGAGGGGCGTGACGAGCACGAAGTCCTCGTCGAACAGGGGCAGTTCGGCCACCCCGGGCACCCCGAGGGGGACGGCGAGAAGAAGCAGGTCCAGGCGGCCCGCGGTGAGCCCGTCGACCAGGCTGGCGGTCTGCTCCTCGTGCACCTGCAGGTCGAGGTGCGGATACCGGTCGTGGACCAGCCGCAGCACCGTCGGCAGCAGATACGGCGCCACCGTCGGGATGACCCCGAGGCGCAGCGCGCCGGTGAACGGCGCCCGGACCGCCTCGGCCTCCTCCATCAGCGCGCCGACCTCGACCAGCACCGCCTTCGCCCGTACGGCCAGCCGCTCGCCGGCCGGCGAGAGCAGCACCTTGCGGGTCGTGCGCTCCAGCAGGGTGATCCCGAGGGTCTCCTCCAGGGCGGACACGGCGCCCGAGAGCGCGGGCTGGCTCATGCCGATCGCGGCGGCCGCGTCCCGGAAGTGCAGATGCTCGGCGACGGCGGCGAAGGCCCGCAGCTGGGCGAGGCTGGGCTGTCTCCTCTTACCGGCGGTCATCGATAGGCTCCTTCGATCAATCCGACCGAGTGTAGCTATTTCCCGTATCAATGCAGCCTGTGCCAGGATCGGTAAGGTCCAACCCAAAGGGAGACACCTGTACCGAACGGGTGTCTCTTCGCTGCAAGGAGAGCGTGTGCTCACTGTCGGTGACAAGTTCCCCGAGTTCGAACTGACCGCCTGCGTCTCGCTGGAGAAGGGCGCGGAGTTCGAGACGATCGACCACAAGACCTACGAGGGCAAGTGGAAGATCGTCTTCGCCTGGCCGAAGGACTTCACCTTCGTCTGCCCGACCGAGATCGCGGCCTTCGGCAAGCTGAACGAGGAGTTCGCCGACCGCGACGCCCAGGTCCTCGGCTTCTCCGGTGACTCGGAGTTCGTCCACCACGCCTGGCGCAAGGACCACGACGACCTGCGCGACCTGCCGTTCCCGATGATGGCCGACTCCAAGCACGAGCTGATGCGCGACCTCGGCATCGAGGGCGAGGACGGCTTCGCCAAGCGCGCCGTCTTCATCGTCGACCAGAACAACGAGATCCAGTTCTCCATGGTGACCGCCGGCTCCGTCGGCCGTAACCCCAAGGAGGTCCTGCGGGTCCTGGACGCCCTGCAGACGGACGAGCTGTGCCCGTGCAACTGGACCAAGGGCGAGGACACCCTGGACCCGGTCAAGCTCCTTGCCGGAGAGTGAGTGACATGTCCCTCGACTCCCTGAAGTCCCGCATACCGGACTACGCCAAGGACCTGAAGCTCAACCTGGGCTCGGTCATCGGCAACTCGGACCTCCCGGCGCAGCAGCTGTGGGGCACGGTGCTCGCCACGGCGATCGCCTCCCGCTCCCCGATCGTGCTGCGCGAGCTGGCGCCGGAGGCGAAGGCGAACCTGTCGCCGGAGGCGTACAAGGCGGCGAAGTCCGCGGCCGCGGTGATGGCGATGAACAACGTCTTCTACCGCACCCGGCACCTGCTGTCCGACCACGAGTACGGCAACCTGCGCGCCGGGCTCCGGATGAACGTCATCGGCAACCCCGGTGTCGACAAGGTCGACTTCGAGCTGTGGTCGTTCGCGGTGTCCGCCATCAACGGCTGCGGCATGTGCCTGGACTCGCACGAGCAGGTGCTGCGCAAGGCGGGCGTGGACCGCGAGGTCGTCCAGGAGGCGTTCAAGATCGCCTCGGTGATCCAGGCCGTGGGCTCCGCCTTGGAGGCCGAGGCCGTGCTGGCCGACGTCGAATAGGCGCCGTTGCTCTTCGGACCCCGCTCACCCTTCGTGGGCGGGGTCCGCTGCGTTGTGGTGGCCGTCGTTACCGGGGGCCGCGCCCCCAGACCCCCCTTCGGCCTGAACGGCCTCGTCCGCAATCGCCGGACGGGCCGGCTTTCGCTGACCGGCGCTGCTCGGGACCGATTCCTGCGCGTACGCCCGCAGATACCCCACGATCGTGTTCGACACCGCCACCAGCGGTACGGCGACCACCGCGCCGCCGATCCCCGCCACCATGCCCCCGGCCGCCACCGACAGCACGACCGCCAGCGGATGGACGCGGACCGCGCGGCCGAGGATGAACGGCTGGAGGACGTGGCCCTCGATCTGCTGGACCGCCAGGACGACGGCGAGGGTCATCACGGCGGTGAAGACGCCCTGGGTCACCAGGGCCACGACCACCGCCAGGGCGCCGGAGGCCACCGCGCCCACGAGCGGGATGAAGGAGAACAGGAAGATGAACACGGCCAGCGGGACGGCCATCGGCACATCGAGGAAGTAGATGCCGATGCCGATGAAGACGGCGTCGATCAGGGCGACGAGGACCGTGCCGCGTACGTACGCCGTGAGCGTCGCCCATGCGCGCGGGCCGGCGCCCGCGACGCCCGGCCGGGCCGCGGCGGGCACCAGCTTCAGCGTCCACTGCCAGATGCGCTTGCCGTCGTAGAGCAGGAAGAGCGTGGAGAACGCGGCCAGCAGAATGCCGGTGAGGGCTTCGACGACGACGGTCACGCCTTCGAGGCCGGCCGAGGTGATCTCGTCGGTGTTGGCGCCGATCGCCTCCCGGAGGTTCTCGGCGATCTCGTTGATCTGCTTGTCGGTGACGTGGAAGGGGCTGTTGAGCAGCCAGTTGCGCAGCTCGTCGATGCCGTCCTGGACCTGGTCGGAGAGGTTGTCGATGTTCTCCATGACCTGCCAGGTCACGAACCAGCCCATCAGCCCGATGACGACGAACCCGAGGATCGCGGTCAGCGCGGTGGCGGGCCCGCGCGGCACTCCGCGCCGGGTCAGCCAGGCCACCGAGGGCTGCATCAGCGCGGTGAGGAGCAGGGCGATGACGAAGGCCAGCACGACGAGTTGGACGGCGCTGATGACCCGCATCAGCACCCAGACGGTTCCGGCCAGCACCAGCAGCCGCCAGCCGGCCTCGGCCGCGACCCGTACGCCCCACGGCACGACCTGTGCGGGGTCGGGGCGGGGCGGCGGAGCGCTGGGCGCGTAGTCGGGGGGCGCCGGTACGTGGCCGGGGGGCGGTGGCATGTCGTCGGGGGCCGTTTCAGCGGCGGCCACGGGCTGCCGTGCCGGCTGGAGTTCGGCGCTCTCCCGTTCCACCGCGGCGCGGCGCTCGGCCAACCGCTCGCTCATCTCGGTCAGCCCGGCACCGAGCCGTCCGAGCCACCCTGGCACTCGCGACATGATCCGTCCTCTTCCCCCGTCTGTCCCCACCACTCCCCCCTGGAGTCGTTGAACCCGACCGTACATGGCACGGTCCGCAGAAGAGCGAAAGCCCCTCACCGAAGGACGGTGAGGGGCTCTGCGGGGTTGAGCGAGGGCTCAGTACCAGCGGTTGGCCTGCCAGAAGCTCCAGGCGCCGCAGGGGCTGTCGTAGCGCTCGTTCATGTAGTTCAGGCCCCACTTGATCTGGGTGGCCGGGTTCGTCTGCCAGTCCGAGCCGACGGACGACATCTTGGAACCGGGCAGGGCCTGGAAGAGGCCGTAGGCGCCGGAGGAGGGGTTGACCGCCCGGTAGTTCCAGCTGGACTCGTGGTCCACGATGTTGCTGAAGCACTGCCACTGGTCGCTCGGCACCATGGACCGCGCCATCGCCTGGATCTGCGCGATGGTGTACGAGCTCTGGACGGGGAAGTCGGCGGAGGAGGACCGGGAGGCCTTCGCCTCGGCCTCTTCGCGCTCCTTGGCTTCCCGCGCCGCCTTCTCGGCGGCTTCCTTCTTCTCGATCGCGCTCTGAGCGGCAGCCTTGCGGGCCGCCTCCTCGGCGTCCTTCTTGGCGCTCACGTCCGCGGCGATGGCCTGCACATCCGCCTGCGCCGACACGGACTCGGTCTGCACCTGGGCCTGCTGGCCCGCGGGTATGTCCGCGAGGAGCGTCGAATCGGCTGCCGTCGCTTCGGCGTCGTTGTTCTGCGCGGTGCTGCCCGAGGCAACGCCGACGACGCTTCCGACAGCGGTGACCGCGGTGGCCGAGGCCACTGCGAATCCCCTGACCGAAATCGGACTCACACGGTTTCCTTCCAGCATCGCCCGCTTCGGTGACCCTGGCGGACGCAATCTTGCCCCTGGCGCTGGCCTCCCAACTGCGGGGTCACGGGAGGCACGGACCCGGTGGGCAACTCCCGCGAGGGAGCGCCGCGTACTGACTCGGGCGGCATACGACGTCGCTATGCAGTTGGTGGTGGTGCTGCTGTGGGTCCGTACCGCTGGGGGTACAGGTGTGTCGTATGCGGGGCCTGACAGGAGTGAGACTCTGCCGCACCCGGACGCCGCAAGGCAATTCTGTGTTGCGTGTGAAAGCTCACACCTCGTTTGTCCCTGGGGTTTTGCGGAAAGCCGCACACGCCGAGGCGCCGCCCGGATAGGCTCTCCCGCCTTCCGAACGGCGCCAACCAACGAGTAGCTACCGCAAGTTGAGCACTTGGGTCAGATCTGCCCGTCCTCCAGCATTTCGGTCACAAGGGCGGCGATCTGGGACCTCTCGGACCGCGTCAGGGTGACGTGGGCGAAGAGGGGATGCCCCTTCAGCTTCTCCACGACGGCGACGACACCGTCGTAGCGCCCGACCCGCAGATTGTCCCGCTGCGCCACGTCGTGAGTGAGAACCACCCGCGAATTGGCGCCGATTCGGGACAGAACGGTAAGAAGCACATTCCGTTCCAGCGACTGCGCCTCGTCCACGATCACGAACGCGTCGTGCAGCGACCGTCCGCGGATATGGGTGAGGGGGAGCACCTCCAGCATTCCGCGTGCGGTGACCTCCTCGATGACCTCGCGGCTGGTGACCGCGGAGAGGGTGTCGAAGACCGCCTGCGCCCAGGGGCTCATCTTCTCGGCCTCGGTGCCCGGCAGATAGCCGAGTTCCTGCCCGCCCACCGCGTACAGCGGCCGGAAGACCATCACCTTCTGGTGCTGACGGCGCTCGAGGACCGCCTCCAGACCCGCGCACAGCGCCAGCGCCGACTTGCCGGTGCCGGCCCGGCCGCCCATCGACACGATCCCGACGTCCGGATCGAGCAGCAGGTCGAGCGCGATCCGCTGCTCGGCACTGCGCCCCTTGATGCCGAAGGCCTCCCGATCGCCGCGCACCACCCGGACGTTGCCCTCGGGCGTGATCCGGCCCAGCGCCTTGCCGCGCTCGGAGTGGATGGTCAGCCCGGTGTGCACCGGCATGTCGGCCGCTTCGGGGACGAAGACGTGCCCCTCCTCGAAGAGGATGTCCACCTGTTCGCCCGGCAGGGTCAGTTCGGACATTCCGGTCCAGCCGGAGGAGTCCGTGATGGCGAGCTCGGCGCGGTACTCCTCGGCGAGGAGGCCGACGGACGAGGCCTTGATCCTGAGCGGCAGGTCCTTCGACACGACGGTGACGTCGAACCCCTCGGCCTGCAGATTGCGGGCGACCGCGAGGATGCGGGAGTCGTTGTCCCCCAGGCGGTAGCCGGTGGGCAGCACGCTGGGGTCCGAGTGGTTGAGCTCGACACGGACGGTCCCGCCGAGGTCCCCGATCGGAATCGGGGCGTCGAGACGGCCATGCTTCACCCGGTAGTCGTCGAGCAAGCGCAGCGCCTGCCGGGCGAAGTAGCCGAGTTCGGGATGGTGCCGCTTGGCCTCCAGTTCCGTCACCACGACGATGGGGAGCACGACCTCGTGCTCGTCGAAGCGGTTCAGGGCGTTCGGGTCGGCCAGCAGGACGCTGGTGTCGAGAACGTAGGTGCGCCGGTCTGGCTTGTGGCGCTTTGTGCTGGTCACCACGGAAGGACGTACCCCCTCGGATGAGGTCGGGGAGCGACGGAGTGGAGCTGGACCGGTCGTCGGCCGCCCTGCACGCCTGGCATGGGCCGAAAACCGGCCCTCCACTGCTTCTTCCGTGCCGTGACCGCACGGTCGGGCTGGTGCAAAGGGCCTCCCGGGCGGACGGCTCCGGCGCCGCCCGCTGAGATACGACACCCGTGGTTCGGGCGTCGACCTGCTTGCCTTATGCCCTCGAACATGCGCTGCCATGCCAGCGCATATGACGGCGCCCCGGTGAACTCCTTGTTACTTCTGTCCCAAAGAAGGTGACTTTCGCCTCGCCGAAATACGGCGGTCAGCTGGCCGAAAGGGGGCTCAGCCGCCGTAACGCCGGTGCCGGGCCGCGTAGTCGCGCAGGGCGCGCAGGAAGTCGACCTTGCGGAAGGCCGGCCAGAAGACCTCACAGAAGTAGTACTCGGAGTGGGCCGTCTGCCAGAGCATGAATCCGGACAGCCGCTGCTCGCCGCTGGTGCGGATCACGAGGTCGGGGTCGGGCTGGTCGCCGGTGTAGAGGTGGCGGCCGATCAGGTCGACGCTGACGGCCTCGGCGAGGTCCTCCATCGAGGTGCCCTTGTCGTGGGCGTCGAGGACCATGGAGCGCACGGCGTCGGCGATCTCCTGACGTCCGCCGTAGCCGATGGCGACGTTGACCAGTATCCCGTCGACGTGGGCCGTGGACCCCTCGGCCTCCTTCAGCGTGGTCTGCATCTGCGAGGGCAGCAGGTCCGGGGTGCCGACGTGGTGCACTCGCCAGCGGCCGTCGGCGGCGAGGGTCCGTACGACGTCCTCGATGATGCCGAGCAGCGGGACGAGTTCGTCCTGCGGCCGGTCGAAGTTGTCGGTCGACAGCAGCCAGAGGGTGACGACTTCCACGTCCGTCTCGCTGCACCAGCCGAGGAATTCCTCGATCTTCTCGGCACCGGCCCGGTGACCGTGCACGGTGGTGGAACCCGCGGCCTTCGCCCAGCGCCGGTTGCCGTCCATGATGACGCCGATGTGCTTGGGCACCTGAGCGTGGTCCAGGTGGCCCTCCACCCGGCGTGCGTACAGCCTGACCAGCAGGTTGCGCAGCTTGTCGCGCAGGTTCACTTGTTCGTCAGCCCCTCCGTACGGCGGTCCCCTTCGGCGAAGCGTACCCCTGTGAGGCTTGGGCCGGGGCTTTGGGTGCGGGTTGTCCGCCGGGCGTCCGGGGCGGTTCCTCGGGCGGGCGCCGGAGGCGTCGAGGCAAAAAACGGGCCGGTCCGTGGGGGGGAGACGGACCGGCCCGAGGGGGGGTTTCCACCATAACCCTTCGTAAGTGATGCTGCGTGCATCGGCGTGCCACAACTACTCTCCGAAATCGCTCGGCGACGGGGCGGTGGCCACCAGAGGGCGCTTTCGTGGCGGATTCATGGCGGGTTCGGGCCGTATTCCCAGGGGAAACGGGAGGGATACGGATGGATCCGGAGGGTTTGCCGTCACTTGAGGCCTGCCGGACGACTTGTCCGCACTTCCCTCCCCCGGGTGACCCCGACCGCGAACGCCTCCTTGACGCCGCACGTCAAGAGGCCGGGCGGATGCGATACCGAAGCGACGCGCGTCCAGCAGCGGGGCGCTACCGGGGCATGGCACCGCGCAGCCCCCTCCGCTGCGCGGTGCCGCCGCGCAGCTTTGCGTACGCGAATTACCTTGGTCTGAACTTACGTGAGAGCCGCGAGGAAAGCGAGTCGGCCGCCATAACAATGTGGAAAAGGCGGGGGATCCTTGGATGCGCAGGGGGTCAGCGGCTTTCGCTCATGAATGCACGGTTTGCACCGATGCGGAGGGGCCTGCTCAGGGGCTGGGCTTGCGGGCGTCGAAGAGGTGCCGGGTGCTGTGGGCGACGAAGGGGCCCTCGGACTCGATCTGCTCGTGCAGGGCGCGCAGTTGGGGCCGGTACGCCTCGACGGTGAATCCGGGGACCATCCACACCACCTTGCGCAGAAAGTGGACGACGGCGGCGATGTCGCGGAACTCCATGCGGAGTTTCTCCGCCCGCAGATCGACGATCTCCAGGCCGGCGGCCTCGGCGTCGGCACGCTCGCGGTCGGGGTGGCGGCCGCCGCGGACCTCGTCGGGCTGGGGTCCGAGGAAGTACTCGACGAGTTCGAAGACGCTGTGGGGCCCGACGTGCTGGGCGAAGTAGGTGCCGCCGGGGCGCAGCACGCGGAAGATCTCCGTCCAGTTCGCCCGCACCGGGTGCCGGCTCGTGACGAGATCGAAGGCCGCGTCGGCGAAGGGCAGCGGGGCGTCCTCGGGCGAGGCGACGACCGCGACACCGCGCGGGGCGAGCAGGGCGGTGGCCCTGGCGACGTTCGGCGGCCAGCCCTCGGTGGCGACGGTCGGTGCGGGCGCCTTCGGCGCCCGGCCGAGTGCGAAGTCGAGGACCTCCCCTCCCCCGGTCTGGAGGTCGAGCGCAGCGGTCGCACCGGCCAGCCGCTGGGCCAGGGACACGGCGTACCCCCAGCTCGGCCGCGCCTCGCCGGCCCGCCCCTCGAACCACGAGAAGTCCCAGCCCTCGGTGGGCACGGCGGAGCCTTCGGCGACGAGTTCCTCGAACAACCGGCTCTGCTCTCCCATGCGGTCATGATCGCAGGGCGTAGTCACTGGCCGCAGCCGGTTTTTCGGCGCCCGGGACGACGGGCGATCAGCCGGCCGGGCTCATCGGGGCGGGCCGGACAGCACCAGCAGCACATGCTCGTCGTCGCCGCGCCGGACGGTGCCGGCCCGCTGGAAGCCGTGGTGTTCGAGGAGGCGTACGGAGGCGGTGTTGGCGTGGAAGGGGTCGGCGTACAAGGGGCGGATCCGTTCCGTGTCCAGGAAGAGGGCGAGGGCCTTGGTGCCGACGCCGCGTCCCCAGTACGGCCGCCCGAGCCAGTACCCGAGGAAGCGTCGCTCACCGTCCCACCAGGAGACGACGCTGCCGGCCACGTCGTCCCCCACCAGGACCGTCCGCACGAGACACGTCTCGTCCCCGAGCACACTGGTCCGCCAGTGCTTCATGAAGGTGTCGCGGGGCCGGGGCGTGAACCTCGACCGCCGCAGCGCCTCGGGGTCGTGCTCGTAGGCGAGGAAGGCCTCCAGGTCGGCGTCGAGCACCTCCCGGAGCCGTACGTCCACGTCGTGGTCGATGCTGTCGGTGCTCGGGTCATCGCTCATGCCCCGGAGTGTGGCAGCAGCCACTGACAACGCCCCTGGCCGACCGACGCCCTACGGAACCAACGGCCGTACTTCCTCCGCCACGAAGCGCACGAAGCCCTCGGGATCGGGCTCGTCCGCCGTCGGCTGGAGCACCACGGTGTCGGCACCGGCGTCCGCGAGTCGCTGCACGGCCTTCGCGACCGCCCCCGCGTCCCCGGCGACGCCGAGGTCGGCCACGGAGGCGAGCCCCTCGGCCTCGAGCTCGGCCCTGAGCCGGGCGGGCCCGTCGGCCCCGGTGGCGGTGAGCAGGTAGACGACGAGCTCATGCGGCTCGGTACCGGCCCGCCCGGCCGACTCCCGCCCCTCGTCGATGAGCTGCCGCGCCCTGCGCACGCCCTCGGGCGGAGTCCCGGCCGTCAGCAGCGTCCCGTCGGCGGCGGCACCGGCCAGCCGCAGCGAGCGGGGCCCGGTGGCGCCGGCGATGACGGGCACCGGCTCGGCGGGCGGCCAGTCCAGGGCGACGTCGTCGAGCTTGACGTACCGCCCCTCGACGGTCACCAGTTCCCCGCGCAACAGGGCGCGCAGGGCGTCGAGGTGCTCCCGCAGCAGGGTCACCGGGGAATCGACCCGGGCCCCGATCTGCCCCATCCAGTCCTGCACACCGTGTCCGACGGCGAGGATCGGCCGGCCCGGGAACATCCGGTGCAGGGTGGCGGCCTCCATGGCGGTGATCGCGACGTTCCGCAGCGGCACGGGCAGCAGCCCGACGCCGACCTTGATCCGTTCGGTCCAGGCGAGGGCGGCCGCCGCGGTGGAGATCCCGCCCTCCCGGAAGCAGTCCTCCCAGAGCCACAGCTCCTCCAGGCCCGCGTCGTCGGCGAGCCGGGCGACGGTCCGGAGTCGTTCGGGTGCGAGTTGGGGACGGAACACTGCGCCGAGTCCAGTCATGGGACCTTTCCTACCCGGGTAACACTGGCCGGACAACCGAGAATCCGGGAGCGACGGGAGGCGGCCGGCATGGGGCGGCGGTGGGGTGACGGGCACGGGACGCTGATCGTGCACGGCGAACGGGGTGATGTGTCGGTCCCCCTGGAGATCGCCTCGTCGTACCGGGCCCGAACGAAGGGGCTCCTGGGGCGTGACGCCATCGACGGGGCGATGCTGCTGACACCGGCGAGCGGGGTGCACACCTTCCGCATGCGCATGCCGATCGATGTCGCCTACCTCGACCGCGGGTTGCGTGTCGTCGCCGTACGGACCATGGGGCCGGGGCGGTTGGGGTTGCCTCGGCTGCGGTCGCGGCATGTGCTGGAGGCGGGGGCCGGCGCCATGGCGGAGTGGGGGGTGGGGGTGGGGGTTCGGGTGACGGTCGGGGCCGGGTGACGGTGACGGTGACCGGTCGGACCGCGGCAGTGCACGGATGCATTCCCGCGGTCCGGCCGCCGGGCCGTGAGCGCGGTGAGCGCCCGGGCCCGTGACAGGTCGATTCGTCAGCCGGCTATGGCGTTGACGTGCACGCCCGCCGTGACACCCTCGGTGGAGGCGGCGGCGAACACGTCGGCGCAGACGGCACCGACCGGGGTCTCGGCGTGAAGGTGGCCGGCGAGAGCGCCGGAGAGGCTGCCCGCGAGGCCGCCGGAGGCGCTGGCGGCGTTGCCGCCGGAGACGTTGTCCAGGGCGGCGTCGGACAGCTCGGCCGTGTTCACCTGGGAGCTGAGGTTCATGGGGAGCGGTTCCCTTCGAGTGAGCGCTTGATCAAGGGTGGTGTCCGCCCGCTTCCCGGGACAGGAAGCGTGCTGGGCGACCCCACCGAGCACGTGATCCAAGCACGCCGCAGGTGAGCCGACCACCGAGAGGCGGGAGCGCCGGGCCGAATCGAGTGCACCGGCTTCACCGGCGTGAGGATCTGGTCAAGAGATGCGCCGACACCCTCACACGGCCCGCCATCCCACTCCGCCCACAGTGTTGCGCCCCGGTTTCCACAGTGGGCAAATCCCCGCCAAAGCCCTCGGCATTCCGGCGAAGGTGACCCCCGCTCAGGTCTGGTATGACCACCCGGTGAACGGTGTGCAGGTTCGCCGGATCTTCCGCCACCGCAAAGGGCTCAGGGAGCCACGTCCTCGATCGAGCTGGGTCCCATCTGGGACGCGGAGCTGAACTCCGGCAGCGTCGAAGGCTGGTCGAAGAGGAAGAAGCTCTGGTTCATCCCGATGGTGAACTCCATGTAGGCACCCGTGGTGGCGTCGAAGCCGTAGTAGGTGTTGCAGGTTCCGGCCCCGTCGCTGTAGGTGCCGTCCATTTCCGGGAGCGGGACGTTGACCAGGCCGCCGCTGTTGTTCGACTTCGTCTTCGACGGTGGCGTACCCAGCGCACAGTACGAGACGGGGAGGCCCTTCAGAACGAAGTAGCCGTACTCCCCCTTGGCGTTCTGAAGGTAGACGTAGCTGAGTTTGCCCTTCGAGTCGGCCTTTCCCCAGGTCTTGATCCACCTGTTGATGGTCTCTCGCGTCGTCGAGTACTCGGGGACCTCGATCGGCTGGTTCGCCACGAGTTTGTCGTAGCCCTTCTGCTTCGCCTCCGTCTCCTTCGCCTGAGTGGAGTCGTCCTCGCAGGCGGCGGTGAAGCCGACCAGCAGAACGGTGGCGACGGCCAGTGCGGTGCGTTTGATGCGTTTGATGCGTTCGATGCGTTCGATGCGTTCGATGCGCTTCATGGCCCTTCTCCCCCTCTCGTATTCGTCACGGCGCACAGGTGGTACTCATGTCGTTCACGTCCAACCGCGGCGGCAGGTCCTCGTCCTTGAAGGCGCTCCGGTGCTCCTGTGCGGCCTTGGCGTTGTATTCGTTGACCGCCTCGATCCGGGACGACTTCAGGGCGGTGAGGGAGACGCTGATCTGGGCCCGCCTGGACTCGGAGGCCGTCTTGTCCTCCTCTTCCAGGGCCTTGATCGTCTCTTCCTTGGACTGCACCGTGGAACAGAGCCCGAAGAACTCCTCGTACGTGGCGATCCGGAACGCACCTGAACCGTCAGTGCGGGCGCGTTCGTCGACTTCGCCGCGGAACGGGGCGGTCAGCCAGCTGATGCCGCCGATGACGAGAGTGATGATCAGGCCGACGGTGACCAGGGCCGCGATACCGCCGATGACCCAGAATCCGGCTTTGACCTCTTCCCGTGTCGTGCCCATGATTGCTCCTTTCCCGTCCGTCACGCGGCCGGCGCCATGCGTCAGAGCACGGACAGAAGGGGATGGTGGACAGCTCACCCATCCGCGCACGCTACAGAGCGCGTCGCGGGACCCCTCCCGAAAGCCGTGTCGGGCAGGCGGGTTGAGGGGATTGCGCCGAAGAAGGTTCCCGTCCCGGACGGGTCACCCCGCGTCGGGCCGGATCTCCACCGTGAACGCCGCGTCCTCGGGGCCGTCGCCCTCCCGGTCCGCCCAGACGATCACGCGCACGTGCCGCCGCCCGGTGCCGCCCGACTCCCACTCGGTCAGCAGGGCGGTGACGACGAGGGCGGCGACGTACTGTGCGGTCTCCTTGGGGTCGTCGGTGATGACCGTGCCCCGCCATCGCTCGGGAGGGGCGCCGTAGGGGCGCCAGCCCTGCGAGCCGTGGGGCTCGTCGACCCGGTACACCCAGTCCCTCTTGGTGCCCATGGCACCGATCCTTCCACTTGAGGGGACCACGCGCCGTACGGGCGGGCGGACCCTCGGATCGGCGCCCTGGCCGAGATCGTGGATGTGGCCGAGGGCGGTGTCGGTGCTGGAGCTGTTCGTCGGGCAGGTCACCTGGTGGGCCAGCTCGGTCAGGGGCGGCGGATCAGGCGGTGGCGGGGCGCCACGATCATCGACCGGCAGCTGATGGATCAGCTCGAGACTGTGCGCGAGGCCGAGGCCGAGGCCGATGCCTGGGCCAGGTGGCGTTCCGGGAAGGCGGTGAGCGCGGGTCAGCCGTCCGAGCGCGGGAAGGACACCTCCACCCGTCGGTTCTTCTTACGGCCCTCCTCCGTCGCGTTGGAGGAGATGGGGTAGTCCTCGCCGTAGCCCCGCGTCTCGTAGGTGATCGTCGAGTCGTTCAGCTCCGACTCCAGGACTCCCTGCACGGCGTTGGCGCGCTGCCGGGACAGGACGTCGCCGTGGGCCGAGGAGCCCAGGTTGTCGGTGAAGCCGAAGACACGGATCCGCGTGGCGTTCTGGGTCTTGATCTCCTCCGCGATCGAGGCGATACGGGACTTCGCCTCGCCGGTCAGCTTCGCGCTGTCCTTGGGGAACAGGACCTCGGCCTGGAGCGCGAACTTCACGTCCGCGTTGGTGTCCTCCCGGCGTTCCTCGCCGGCCTGGTCCTCCACCACCTGCTTGATGTCCAGGACCTTGGCCTCGGCGAGGGTGGCGCCTTCGGGGAGCTTGAGGTCGGGGTCGTTGGCGTCCACTTCGACGGGTGCGGCGGCGGTGGCCTCGGTGCCGGGCGGGACGCTGGGGTCGTCGGCGGCGCGGGCCGTGGTGGCGCCGAGGAGGTTGGCGGCGACCATGAGGGTGGCGGCGGAGAGGGTCAGGGGGAGGCGGGGGGTGCGGGTCATGGGGGCCTCACCCGGAGATCGTGATCGGGGCGCTGGCGAACGTCGGCAGTTGGAGGGTCACTTCGGATGAGCCCGAGGGCGGGGACGGGAACTGGATGAAGACGGCGACCGATTCCCCCGCCTTCAAGGATGTGAAGCCCGTCGTCGTCAGGGGCCGTCCGTCCGTGTCGCGCAGCACGTAGTAACGCTTCTTGTCCTTGCTGTCCACCAGGGTCGCGCCGCCGAGCGACATGCCGTGACGGAGTATCTCCGTCTCGTCGCCCCTCACCGCCGCAGGCACGGTGACCCGTTGTGCACCGTCGTTCTTCAGGGTGCCGCTGACAGTGACGAAGCCCCCCGAGTCACGCTCGGCAGAGGTGACCTGGAGCAGCAGGCCGCTCGAACCCTTCATCTCCGCGAGGGGCGTGTCGGACTGGCCTTCCTGAGCACTTGGATCGGACCCGCGGTCCTGGGGGGCCGAAGCCGACTTCTTCGGCTTCTTGTCGTCGTCGCCCCCGCTTCCGCAGCCGGCCGCACCGAGGGCCAGTCCGGCCGCGACGGTCATCGCGACCATCCCCCTGCGGGCCTTCGTGGTGAACCGAATGCTCATGCCTCTGCTTCCTTCGTCACTCGTCGTTCGCTTGTCAGTCGGCCAGGTGGACGTCGAAGAGGTCCTCGGGATCGGGAAGCGACGCCGGGTCGTCCGGGTCCGGGTCCCAGGTGTCCTCGCAGGTGAGTTGCGGCAGTGGCAGTGTGTCGTTGCCGTCACCGTCGTCGGCGTCCCCACCGGGGAGGTCGAATGTGCAGAGAGGCTCGATCACTGCCCTGGCCGACGCCCGCGACCTGAAGTCCTCCGTGCCGGGGACGATGGAGTCGCCCACGGACTTGTCGGTCCTGACAACCACCTTGTAGCCCAACACCCCTGATGCCCCGCAGTCCTCGACACCGGCGTCGTTCTGGGCCGCCAGCTCGTACGCCCGCCAGCAGCCGTTGAACACCGCGCCGCCGCCGTCAAGGATGTCCTGCCACTTCGTGGGGTCGCCCACGACCTCCAGCCAGTCCCCGGCGAGTTGGTCCCGGGTCTCCTGCGCCGCCGCCAGCGCCGCCGCGTCGGCGGCTGTCTGGGCGCCGTTCCGATTCGCCGCGGCCTGGCCGACCGCAAGGTACGCGAACGCGAGAAAGAGCAGGCCTGCCACCACCGTGATGTAGATGGGGAAGGCCTGCCCTGCGTCGTCGCACCTACGGGGCCGCCGCATCAGCCGCCTACGACTTCGGCGACCTTGTCCGTGATCGCGGTATAGATCGTGTTGCCGATGTCCGTCCCCGTAATGGCCAACACAATCGCCACCACCACCGCGATGATGCCCAGATACTCCACCGCCGTCTGCCCCTTGTCGTCGCGAGCGGCGCGAGAGCGTAGGTGGGCGACGGTGGTGTTGATCCAGTTGCTCATGGTGTTCCCCTCTGGGCTCGCAAGTCCTGTGAGAAGTATCGGGAGAAACGTAAGCGTGCATACCCCGAACACCAGAGGGTCCCCGGACCCAATTCCGGGCCTCGGCCGAAAACCATCGCTGTGTCATCGCCGGTCAGCTCCGTCCTGGGTGTGAACCCGGGGCCGTGCCCAGCCACTTGGCGGCGGCTTCGGCGCGGCTCGTGCTGTGGAGTTTGGCGAAGATCCGGTTGATGTGGTTCTTGACCGTCTTCTCGCTGATGAAGCAGGTGGCGGCGATCTGCTGATTGTTCATGCCCGCTGCGATGAGGCCCATGATCTCCGCCTCCCTCCTGCTCAGCCGGAACCGCGACCTGTACGACGAAGACTGTCCCACAGTTGGTTGCACTTGCGAAAGCGGTTCCGCTAAATTCCCTGCCTCAGTTACCACTTCGGCGTTTGCTTGCGCGAGGTAAGCCTTCGCCGTAGGCGTGAAGCGGGACCTGCCCCGCCTGATGTCCCGTACGGCGTCCACGAGTTCGTCGGCCGTGAACTCACCGTGCACCAGGTACCCGGCGGCCCCCCGGCGCAGCGCCTCCCGCACCGTCTCCGACTCCCCGCTGTACGTCAACATCATCACCGGGGCGATGCGGACGAGCCCCGGTAAGGCCTCTATGCCGTCCATGCCCGGCATGCGAACGTCCAGAAGGATCACATCGGGGCGGTGCTGTCGGGCCGCCGTCTGGGCCTCGTGACCATCGGCCGCCTCCGCTGTGACGGTGATGTCCTCGTGGGTGGTGAGGAGCGCCGTGAGACCTGCTCGGACCACTGGGTTGTCGTCGGCCACGACGATCCGCAGAGGGGTGTTCATGAGGCCGCCTTCGTCGTCAGGGCCGCCAGGGGCAGTTCCAGGCGGACCTCCGTGCCACGGGCGTGGGTGCCCTTGCCGAAGTGGATGCGGGCGCCTATCGAGGCGGCTCGTTCGGCCATGCCGAGCAGCCCGAAGTGGCCCGTTCGGCGCAGGTGTTCCAGGGTGGTGTCGGGGGGCAGGCCGCGGCCGTCGTCCGTGATCGTCACGCACAGCACGTCGGCTCGGACCCCGGCCCGCACCTCCACCCGGGTCGCGTTCGCGTGGCGGTGGGCGTTCTCCATCGCCTCCGCCGTGATGGTGAGGAGCTGGCGGGCCACGGCGGGCGGGACCGGGGGTGCGGGGGCCTCGCCTTTCGCCTCGTCGCACGTCCCGTCGTACGTCGCCGGTAGGCCGGTCCGTTCTGTGAAGTCCCTCGCCTGGTCGGCCAGTTCCGGTGCCACGTCCGTCATGCTGTCGGGGTCCGACTCGCGGCGCAGGTCCGCCAGGAGCTCCCGGGACTCCGCCGCCGCTCTGCGGGCCGAGCGGGACACCAGTTCCGCCTGTCGGGCGATGCGGGCCGGGTCCATCGCGGTGGCCTTCGCCGAGATCGCCAGGCCGTCCGCCGCCAGGGCCACGCCGTGCAGTGTCTTCGCCACCGAGTCGTGCATCTCGCGGGCCAGCCGGGCCCGTTCCGCGCCGACCGCCTCGGTGACCGCGAGGCGCGCCTGGACCGTCGTCAGGGCCTGGGTGGCCGTGCCGAAGCGGAGCATGAGGTTGCGCAGGGACGAGCCCAGTGCCCCCGTGATGACGCACAGGCCCGGCAGGAGGAGCTTGTCCGCCAGGCTCGCCGACCTGGCGGCGTCCGTGTTGATCGCGTAGACCAGCAGCAGGATCAGGGACTGCACGCTCGCGAACACCGCCGCGCCCCGGTGGCCGTAGACGATGCCGGCCAGCAGCGGGGTGCAGACGCTGACGTAGGCCAGGGTGGTGTCGGGGCCTGCCGAGACGAGGAGGAGGGAGGTGAAGACGGTGTCCGCCGCCAGGAGGGTGGGGTGGCGCAGGAGGAGGGGGCCGAAGCGTTCCCAGTCGCGGAACAGGGCGTACGAGACCATGAACGTGACGACCACCGCCGCGCCGACCAGGCGGGCGCCGAGGCCGGGCGCCGCGTTGAGCAGGGCCGCGGGTGCCGCGAGGGCGATCATGGCCAGCCGGAAGCCGAAGACCTGGCGGCACATCGCCTGCAGGGCGTTGACCTGGAGCGGGATCTTCGCGGACCCGTCCACTTCCCCGGGTCCCCGCGACAGCCGGCGGCCGTGCGGCAGCAGGCGGCCGCGCAGAAGCCCGAGGCCGGCCCTCGCCGTCCCCGACCTCACCCTCAATGGCACGCCCGCCACGGCCCCTCCCCTACTCCCCCGTCAGCGACCCGAAGTCCGTCCCCGACCCCAGCAGCAGCCCCGCCCCCAGCAGGAGCATCGTCGCCGGGACCATGAACGTCGTGATCATCAGCGTGGCCCGGGGGACCGCCCTGGCCGCCTTCCTGCGCGCGTTCTGCGCATCCGTGCGGCGCATGTCCTTCGCCAGCGCCACCAGCGTGTCGACGATCGGCGCGCCCAGTTCCTCGCCCTGCTGGAGCGCCGTCACGAACATCGCGACCTGCTCGGAGTCGTTCCTGCGCCGCAGCTCCGCGAAGGCCTGGCGGCGGTTCATGCCGAGGTCCATCTGGCGCAGGGTGATGCGCAGTTCGTCGGCCCAGGGGCCCTCGTACTTCGAGGCGACCCGGTCCAGTGCCTGGCGGAAGCCGAGGCCGGCGCTGACCACGACCGCCAGGACGTCCAGGAAGTCCGGCAGGGTGCGCTCGATCTCGTTCTTCCTGATCCGGATCGCCGACCAGATGCCGACCTCCGTCCAGAAGGCGCCGAACGCCAGCAGCAGCAACGCCACCAGGAACTGTCCCCGCAGCAGGAAGACCAGGAAGCCGAGCGCGCCGAGGAAGCCGTACACCGCGCGCCGGGCCGCGTAGCGGTCGATGGTCAGGCCGCCGGGGTTGCCCGCGAGGTCGATCCTGCGGCGGTACCTGGCGACCAGCTTGGGGCCCATCAGACGCAGTACGGCAGGGGCGTAGCGCATGCCCATGCGGTCGATGAGGGAGTCCACGGCGCCGGTGCGGGTGGCGCCGATCTCCAGGGCCAGCGCGAGATCGCTGGGCAGCTTGGTCTCCGCGCGGTACATGCGGATGCCGGCGAAGACACCCCAGACGCTCAGGGCCATCACCGCCGCCAGCAGCAGTCCGATTCCCATCAGTGCTCCCCGCCCCTCAGACGTCGATCCGCGACATACGCCGGATCAGCACGAAGCCCACCGCGTACAGGCCGAACGCGATCAGCACCGCGGCCTGCCCCAGCGGCGACCCCGTCATCCGGTCCAGGGCGCCGTCCTTCACCCCGTTCATCAGGAACAGCGACCCGATGCCGAGCACCGGGACCGCGTACGACGTCATGCTCACCTGGGACAACTGCGTACGGATCTCCCGTCGCGTCTCCTTGCGCTCCTCCAGCGTCTCCGTCAGGTTCCGCAGCGCGCTCACCACCTGGCCGCCGGCCCGGTTGGACAGCACCAGCGTGGTGACCAGGACGACCAGTTCGCGGGAGGGGAGGCGCTCGGCGAGTTCGCCCAGGGCGTCGTCCATCGAGGCGCCCAGGGCCAACTGGTTGGAGACGTTGGCCAGTTCCTCGCCCGCCGGGGCCTCCAGCTCCTCCGAGGCCATGCTGATCGCGGTGCGCAGGGCCAGGCCGGCGTGCGCGGCGTTGGCGAGGATGCGGGCCAGTTCGGGGAGTTGGTTGATGAACTTCTCGATGCGCTTCTGCCGCTGCCAGTTCAGGAACTGGACGGCGGCCCACACCCCCAGCAGTCCCGCGATCGGGCCGAAGAAGGGCGCGAGTGTCGCCTGGCCGATCAGCCACAGGCCCGCCACCGTCGCCAGCATGTAGACGAAGAACTCCCCCGGCGTGACGTCCAGGCCCGTCGCCACCAGCCGCAGCTCCAGCCGCTTGCCGAGCTTCGTACGGCGCAGGCGGCGGTCCAGGTCGACGAAGCGGCGTCGGCGACCGCCCGCGCCGGTGATCTGGCCGGTGGCGGACAGGCGCTCGACGAGGGCCTGGCGCTGGGCCCGGCCGGCGCCGTAGGCGTGGACGCCCGCCACGGCCAGCGCGCAGGTCAGCAGTGCGATGCCGGTGGTGAGCGTGATGCGGGTCTGGAGGTCCATGGGGGGGTCCTACCTGGCTTCTCGGGTGGCGAGCTCGAGCGGTGACTGGGCGACGCCGAAGGCCTGGGGTATCGGCTGGCTCGCCATGTACAGGCGGTCCGCGGTGCGGCGCGGGAGGGGGTGGTAGGCGAAGACGCCGTGGACGCGGCCGTCCGGCGTCATGGGCTGGGCGTTGAAGCGGGCCACCGTCGCCAGGCGGTACGGCTCCGCGCCGTGGCTGTCCAGGATCGCGATCTCGGTGATCCGGCGGGCGCCGTCCGGGAACCGGGTCAGCTGGATGATCACGTCGACCGCGCTGTTGATCTGGTCGTGCAGCGCCTCGAAGGGGACCGTGACGTCGGCCATGGACGCGAGGGTCTTCAGCCGCATCAGGGCGTCCTCGGCGCTGTTGGCGTGCACGGTGGCCAGCGAGCCGTCGTGCCCGGTCGACATCGCCTGCAGCATGTCGAGGGACTCGCCGCCGCGGACCTCACCGACGACGATCCGGTCGGGGCGCATCCGCAGGGAGTTGCGGACCAGGTCGCGGATGGTGACCTGGCCCTTGCCCTCGACGTTGGGCGGGCGGGACTCCAGGCGGATGACGTGGGCCTGCTGGAGTTGGAGTTCGGCGGAGTCCTCGATGGTGATGATGCGCTCGGCCTCGGGGATCAGTCCGGACAGGGCGTTGAGCAGCGTCGTCTTTCCGGTGCCCGTGGCGCCCGAGACGATGACGTTGAACTTGGCCTGCACCAGTCCGGCCAGCAGATACACCATGGGCTCGTCGAGCGAGCCGAGGCCGGTCATCTCGTGCAGGGTGAAGGAGCGCGGGAAGCGGCGGATCGTCAGGGTCGCGCCGGTGAGCGACAGGGGCGGGATGATGACGTTCACGCGCTCGCCGGACGGCAGTCGGGCGTCCACCATCGGGTTCGACTCGTCCACGCGCCGGTTCACCGTGGAGACGATCCGCTCGATGGTCTGCATCAGCTGGTCGTGGGAGGGGAAGCGGAGCGGCAACTGCTCCACCCGGCCGCCGCGTTCGACGAAGATCGCGTCCGGGCCGTTCACCATGATCTCGGTGATCGACGCGTCCTCGAGGAGTGGTTCCAGGATGCCGAGGCCGAGCGCCTCGTCGACGACCCGGCGGATCAGCTGCGAGCGCTCGACCGTCGACAGCACCGGGCCCTCGCGGCTGATGATGTGCCCGAGCACCCGCTCCAGGCGGGCCCGGCGCTCGGCGGCGGCCAGCGAGCTCATCTCGGCGAGGTCGATCTCCTCCAGCAGCTTGGCCCGGTAGGAGGCGACCAGATGGCCGTCCTCGCCCCGGCTGCCGTGCTCCTCGGGGGTGTTGATGCGTGACCTCAGGCTCATGTGGATCCTCGTTCAGCGGTCGAGCGGCATGGTCGCGGTCTTCTGGGCGGGGTCGAAGTCCCAGCCGGGGACGATCGAGGGGATCTCGACGGTGGCGGTGACGGTGACCTCGTCGCCGCCCACCGCGGGGGCGCAGGTGACGGACAGCCAGTCGCTGATCGCACGGGCGCAGCCGTCCTGCGCGCTCTCCTCCAGCGAGGCCGCCCGCGCCCCCGCCCTGGCCGCCGTGCCGGCCTGCTGGGCGGTGTAGGCGATCAGCCCGATCTGTACGCCCGCCATGGCGACGAGGACGAGGATCGGGATGAACCCGAGGTACTCGATGGCGACCTGGCCACGGTCGCGGACCCGGCGAACCCTGCGCGCTCGGCGGACTTCGGCGTCGTACGACATCTCAGTCCTTCTCCTCCTGAACGGCCCCCGCGTGGCCGTCGACGGTGAACGGGAAGCCGATCGCGCCGGGGAAGAGCACGGGCACCTCCAGGTGCACGTCGGCCGTGACGTAGCCGCCGCTCGCCTGGCAGTCCACGCTCGCGCCGCCCTCCCACGAGCCCGGCAGATGCTCCAGTCCCGCCTCCTGGCAGGCCGCCTGCCCCTCGGAGGCCGCCCCCGCCCTGGCCGCCTCGTCCGCAGCATTCCCCGCGAGGGTGAACGTGTACCCCAGCAGCACGAACTGCCACAGCAGCACCAGGGTGATGATGATCAGCGGGGTCATGCCGAGGAACTCGACGGTCACCTGCCCCCGGTCGTCCCTGAGCCGCCCCCTCACCTCCCTATCTCCTTCCGCCTGCGGAACGTCAGCGCCGCCCGGTCCGCGCCCCGCGCCCTGCCGTTCCGGCGCTGCGGGACCGCCCCTTCCGTGCCCTTGACCAGCCCCAGCTCACCGGCGAGCGTCCAAAGGGCCTGCTTGACCGTGCTCTTGGCGTCCAGCTCGTGCACCCGGCCGGCGTCGACGGCGCCCTGGAGTTCCTTGAAGTTGGCGGGGATAGCGGTGGCCGCGATACCGGTGCCGGTGATGCGCTGGATCAGGGCGGGCTGGATCTCCGTACCGCGGGTGTGGCGGTTGACGACGATCATGGTCTCCTCCGCCTTGCGGATCTGCAGGCGGTCCCACATCCGCACCGTGCGTTTGGCACCGCGCACGGCGACCACGTCCGGGGTGGTGACGAGGAGCGCGGTGTCGGCCATCTCCACGGCGGCCGCGCTCGCGCCCGACAGCTGGGCGCCGCAGTCGATGACGACGACCTCGTAGCGGGAGCGCAGGGCGCTGACGATGTGGCGGGCGGCGCGGTCGGTGACCTCCTCGCCGCGTTCGCCGTCGCCGGGGGCGAGCAGCAGCGCCACCCCGGTGTCGTGCCGGAACACCGCGTCGGCCAGCACGCGCGGCGTGATGTCGTTGATGGCGGCGAGGTCGACGATCGAGCGGCGGAACTGGATGTCCAGGTAGGACGCGATGTCGCCGGTCTGGAGGTCCATGTCGAGCAGGGCGGCGCCGCGGCCCGAGGCCTGGGCGGCGAGGGCGAGCTGGATGGCCGTGAGGGTCGCCCCCACGCCGCCCTTGGCGCCGCTGACCGTCACGACCGTGCCGCCGACGCCGCTGAACACATCGCCCCCGGCGCCCAGATGGCGCCGTACGCCCATGGACCACTGCGCCACCGCGTTGACGCGGCTGGCCAGCTCCTCGTAGCTCAGCGGCAGGGCGACCAGGCCCCGTGCGCCGTAGTCCATGGCGGCCTGGAAGAGGCCGGGGCCGGCGTCGGAGGTGACGAGTATGACGCCCACCGCCGGGAAGCGCAGGGCGACTTCGCGGATGAGTTCCAGGGCCGGGACGGGGCCGATGCGCTCGTGGACGACGACGACCTCGGGGAGTTCGTCGATGGACTCGGCGGCCAGCCGGGCGAGGGTGTCGACGAGCTGGGTGGAGTCGGTGACCGGGGCGACGGGCTCGGCGTCGGGGAGCTGGCTGAGCAGCGTCGTGAGGGACCGGACCGCGTCCGCGTCGCCGACGGCCGGGAGGATCCTCGTGGGCATGGGGGCCTCTCACTTGTCCTTGGCGAGTTCGTAGGTGCGGTCCGCCGGGGAGACGGAGGAGTCGGCGCCGGGTGCCACCAGGGCGAGCCGGACCTCGTCGGCGAACGACTCGGCGTAGGTGATGCGCTGGGCGTCGAGGGGCTGCAGCGCGAAGGTGATCGGGACGGCGTCGGTGGGTTCGCGACGGCGGTCGTTGTCGTCGGGCTTGAGCGAGGTCTGCTCGCCCACGTCGATGACGCGGGCGTTCTCGACGATGAGCTTGGACTGGTCGGGGGCGCCGTCGCGCTCTCCCTCGAAGGTGGCGTAGACGTTGACGGTGGCGCCGGGAGTGATCTTGCCGGCCACACCGGTGGCCGCGTCGATCATGATGGCGAGTTCCTGCTCACCCTGCTGGAGGGCGGGCTGGTCGACGATCATGTCGCTCTGGAGCAGGGAGCCCTGCCTGAGGGTCGTGACGGCGATCTTGCCCTGGATCTCGCGGAGGCTGGTGACGGCGTTCTTCGACAGCCAGCGCTCGGGCATCTCGATCTTCTCGAACTGGGCCGCGCTGAGCGGAGCGTAGGGGGCCACGTCCCGCTTGAGCCGGTACGCGGTGACCTCTGGCCCGACCTTGGACTTCACGTCGTTGATGACGGACAGGACGCCGGCGAAGGCGCCGAGGGCGCAGACGATCGACAGGAGCAGGAGTATCACGCCGCGGCGCTGACGGGAGTTCATGAACCGTGCAACCTCATTGGGGGAATCGGTCGGGGGCGGTCGGTGGGGCGGTCAGGGGAGACCCTTTCGCGGCCGGGGGGCGGTTCAGCCCGCGCGGGCCGGTTGCTCGTGGGTGGGCGGGACGGCGGAGCAGAAGACGCAGCGGTCGCCGATGACGTCGATGCCGCACCAGTGGCAGGAGTTCTGCCGTACGGAGGTGACGAGCTGGTAAAGCACCGACAGGTCGGGCAGATAGGCGCAGAACTCGATGAGCTTGGCGGTGCCCCACCAGGTCGCCGACTCGGCGGGCAGCGCCACCTCTCTCAGGCCCTGCGGGCGCCACGACTTGGCCAGGGTGGCGGTGACCCAGTCGGACTGGAGCTGGCCCTGGGCGACCAGCATCGAGGTGCCGAACTCCGGGCCGGGCAGGGTGACGCCGGGGGCGATGCGCACGAGCTGCGGGACCGGGTGGGCGAGGACGCCGAACTGGCTGCCGGGCATCCAGGACTTGGCGTGCGACTTGAGGTCGACGGGGACGCGGTCGAGCTTGGTGACGGAGCCGAGGAGCGCCCCGGCGTGGATGTAGTGGGTGAGCAGCCGGCCGGCCGAGGCGAGGACGCCGGGGCTGAGGTCGCAGGAGGCGAGCTGGCGCAGCTGGCGGGCCAGGACGGCGAGTCCGAGCGGGGGCAGTTCGGGCCGGAAGACGGCGATACGGTCGCTCTCCAGCAGCGACCGCACGGTGTGCAGCCGCTGCTGCGTGCCCCGGGGTGCGGCCTGCGAGCAGACGACGATGACATGGCCGTGCTGCTCGATGAGCGTCTGCATGCCCGCCAACGACCGCTCCAGCGGCTCACGTTCGAGGTCCTGGAGCACGACGGCGGGCACGGTTCGCTCGTCCTGCGCCGACAGCGCCATGTCGGCGCTGGTCACGGCAATGGCAGTTGGCACGCGCAGCTCCCCGATGACTTCATTGCGTGACTGTCTGAGCACTGTATCCACGGCGCTATGGCCGGAGAACAGCTTCTCTCCAGCCGAGAAGCAACTCACCTCACACAAGTCACGCCAAAACGGGGCAGGTTACGCACACAAATTCTCCACGCTCGGAATCCCTTGACATGTGAATTGGTCTGGACCAAGTTGTCCAGCATGCCTCTTGTCATGTCCATACGCAGCGGATTCCGGGTGGTCGCGGTCACCGCGGCCCTGGCTCTCGCCCTCCTCCCCGCGGGCCACGCCTCCGCCGCGGACGTCAACAACGCCAAGAACGCCGGCTTCGAGTCCGGCCTGACCAACTGGACCTGCTCCGCGAACAGCGGCACGACCGTCTCCTCCCCGGTGCACGGCGGCGCCACCGCCCTGAAGGCGACCCCGGCCGGCCAGGACAACGCCCGCTGCACCCAGACGGTTGCCGTCCGCCCCGGCTCGACGTACACCCTGAGCGCCTGGGTCCAGGGCGGCTACACCTACCTGGGCGTGACGGGCACCGGCACCACCGACGTGTCGACCTGGACGCCCGACTCGTCGTCCTGGAAGCAGCTCTCGACCACCTTCACCACCGGCGCCTCGACGACCTCCGTGACGGTGTACACGCACGGCTGGTACGGACAGGCGGCGTACTACGCGGACGACCTGTCGGTGTACGGCCCCGACGGCGGAGGCACCGACCCGTCCCCCACGATCCCCGGCACCCCGAGCGGCCTGTCCGTGTCCGCCACGACCTCGACCTCCGTCTCCCTGGCCTGGAACACGGTCTCGGGCGCGAGCGGCTACAACGTCTACCGCAACGGCACGAAGGTGACCGCGGTGACCGGCACCTCCGCGACCGTGACCGGGCTCGCGGCCTCGACGTCGTACTCCTTCCAGGTCACGGCGACCAACGCGGCCGGTGAGTCACCGAAGTCGGCGGCGGTGACGGGCACGACCACGGCGACCCCGGCGGGCCCGTCCCTGCCCAAGCACGCGGTGACCGGCTACTGGCAGAACTTCGACAACGGAGCCACCGTCCAGAAGCTCGCCGACGTTCAGTCCCAGTACGACATCATCGCCGTCGCCTTCGCGGACGCGACCTCGACGCCGGGCGCGGTGACCTTCAACCTGGACTCGGCCGGTCTCGGCGGCTACACGGTCGACCAGTTCAAGGCCGACATCAGGGCCAAGCAGGCCGCCGGGAAGAAGGTCATCGTCTCGGTGGGCGGCGAGCGCGGCACGGTGACGGTGAACGACTCGGCGTCGGCGACGAACTTCGCGAACTCCGTGTACTCCCTGATGCAGACGTACGGCTTCGACGGCGTCGACATCGACCTGGAGAACGGCCTCAACGCGACGTACATGACGCAGGCGCTCCGCTCCCTGTCGGCGAAGGCCGGCTCGTCGCTCGTCCTGACGATGGCACCGCAGACGATCGACATGCAGTCGACGTCGAACGCCTACTTCCAGACCGCGCTGAACGTGAAGGACATCCTCACGGTCGTCAACATGCAGTACTACAACAGCGGATCGATGCTGGGCTGCGACGGCAAGGTCTACAGCCAGGGCTCGGTGGACTTCCTGACCGCCCTGGCCTGCATCCAACTGGAGGGCGGCCTGGCTCCGTCGCAAGTGGGGCTGGGGTTGCCGGCTTCGACGCGGGCTGCCGGCAGCGGGTACGTGGCCCCGTCGGTCGTCAACAGCGCCCTGGACTGCCTCACCAAGGGCACGGGCTGCGGCTCCTTCAAGCCCTCGCGGACCTATCCGGACCTGCGCGGCGCGATGACCTGGTCGACGAACTGGGACGCGACGGCGGGCAACGCGTGGTCGAACGCGGTGGGGCCGCATGTGCACGGGCTGCCGTAGACGCAGATGAAGCATTTGGGAAATCGCCCCTGCTCACGGTTGGTTACATGGGCAGGGGCGAGCGTGCACGTGAGTGGGCCGTCGGGCTCAACTGCCTTGATGAACGAAGACAGGGAGCCAGGGTCTGCCTGTTGAGTTCGCTCACCACGTCGATCACAGCAATCTCTGTAGAGCCAGCCACAATTGCTGAACATCGTCGTCAGCGCTCCACCCTCTCAGCTCGCAAGCTTCGAGCAGAGACCGCCCACCCGCGCGGCGTCAGATGAAAAATCGCCAACGTCCACACCAAACGAAGCGAAGTCCGGAACTCCCTTCATTACCAGATGGATCCCCGGAGCAGCGGGACACATGTCAACCGAGATGGGCCCATCAAAGAACATCACTTGGGCCCATCTTTCCACCCGTAGCTTCATTCGCAGACTACGCAAGAGCCAGGTTGCACGATTCTAAATTGAATACCATCCCTCGCCGCCAGCAGAAAGATATCGCGTGACGAAATCTCGCAAGCCATTGGCAACCCAACATCTGCTGTCATTTTCATGCTGCCACACGAAGATATCCCTACAAGGAGGAGAAACGATGAACGCAAAAAGATCGCCACTGCCGCTATCACCGAAGAACAGCAGCGAATCAAACGGCATGTAGAGTTGACGAAATTCGACAGTTCCTCTCATCTCCCGATTCCTCCGCACAATCTCACCGACCGGCCAGATGAAATCGCAGCCAAATCCATCGGAAACGCCGTCGGATTCAAACAGGAAAGATTTCAACTCTTCAGGAATGGGTTGACCAAGAGAAGATTCTGCCGAACAAAGGATTTCGCCGTCAGCAGGATTCGAGAAATCGAATTCGGTAGATAGGGATGCAATAAGTTCACGCCACACTGCAAGCTTTCTCCCACCTTGCGGGCCAGCTATTACACTCCGGGACGCACAACAGCAAGAACCCGACCAGCAGGCGCAATCAAACGAAGGCCGATTACAGGGCCTCGATACGCTGCCGTCAACGACTACCGTCAACAGCCTCTGATGTCCCACCGACAAGAGCTGACGAATTCACATATGTACGGATTCCTGGATTCAGCGGCTAATTCTGCGTACGGATTGGCTTTAACGAACTCGGCAGCCCAGCAATCCAGACCGTCACATCGTAAGAGAGACCGGATGGTGAATCACCAATCACCACCCGATGCTCGCCTCGACTGGCGCAGCGATAGACGGTCTCGAACTCGCCACTATCGAGCAATGATATCGAAACATACCAGTCGACAGAAGCCAGTACCGGCTCCACAACGAAGGATCCATTATCGCGCAGGTTGAGTTCGCCAATGAACTCAAAGATCAAGTCCTCGGATGGATTGTCGTAACGGTCTCTGCGTTCATTTTCGATGAAGAAGTAAGCGCCGCCGAGAACAGACACTCAATCCTCTTTGCAGATTTCAACGTTTCAGAGCGGCATCCCGCCAGGCGGGCAAGCCCTCTATCAGAAGCCTCACCAGAAAGGCCTGGCGAGGCTTCCCGCTCCCGCGAATCTGAGCTTCAACCAGATTCTCGCCAGCGCGCCACAGCTCGCTGACAAAGATCAAAGGCGAAAGAGCCAAAATTTCTTCCAAGCCTCTCCATGCCCTCGCGGTCCGAGACTCCTGGATTCCACACGAGGACCGGATACTCGCCTTCCGGATCCGCCTGCGATGCATCTAGAACAACCAGTCCACCCATTCCGTCGAACATCGTAACAATCAGATCAGACGGCATTCCATACTGGCTGCGAGCATCCAGGGTTTCCGCTACGGAGCCCAACAGCTTCTGCCCCATAGCGGGCGTCTGGTACACACCGAGAAATTCTTCGCCGGCGACATCCCAGGTCCCGAACTCTTCGATCAGACGACGGTACGAGAGGGGGAACTCGACGCCTAGATCACGCTCGGCTGCGGTCATTGTCTCTGCGTCACAGCCCTCGGCATGGTTCGCGATGTCATCGTTCTCATGGACCAGCTCGATCAGCCGTTCGCTTGCCTCAACAGCGTTCATCATCCACCAAATCCTGCCGCTCTGTCCTTCCAATACTGAGTTTTCCACTCGTTGAAGGCACCTCGATCGATCCCGCTGGGGATCTTGGTACCTGCCTTCCAGTGCAGTTGATTATAGTTCCCGAAGTGCATCGAGTGCGTCACCTCGGCAACCGGACCCTTCTGTGTCTGGAGCATGTGATGAAGATTCATCGGCTTGTCATCCGGGCCCATCGGGGCCAGGCCCTGCTTCATTCTCTTGAGATTGCTTCGACCGTACTTGTCGGCAGATGAAACATACCCAGGATCCACAAGGTCATCTCTCTGATAAATGCGCTGACCTTTGTAGTCGGTTCGAGACCAGCGCGTAAGAGCAGTCGTGTTGGCTTTCGGCTTTGTGGTCGTAGGCTTGTGGGAGAAGATTGCGGCGATAGCGCTGGGAACGAGGTAGGCATCGCTCCCCGGGTCGTAGCCTTGTTCAGCTGCCCATGCGTCGAACTGCTCCCCATAATCGCATCCCGGAGTTCCCGCCCCTCCGTTCAGGCAGTCGTCATCGAAGGGCCACGCGAAATACTCGGCCAAGTAAGGGAAGTTCGAGACGAGACCGAAGATGAGATTCCCGACCGGTCCTGGGTCTGAGGGGCCGGGGTTGTAGTTGCATGAGCCGATGCCGTCTTTTCGAGAGCAGGTGTCGTTGACGTTGCCGGTGCTGTCTGTCTCGGCGGTGCCAGTCAGGGCGTCCCCGATGTGTGCCGTGCTGTTGGTCTTGTCGCGCTCGGGGTGGTACACCGAGTCGCTGTCCGGGACGCCGTTGTTGCAGCCGGTAATCACTCCGCTGTGGCATTCGGGGACGCCCATGCCGCTCGGGTCAGAGAGGCTGACGGGGTTGTTGTGGGCGTAGCTGTAGCCGTTGAGACTCTGGGGTTTGTCGGTTTCCAGCAGGGGGTCGACGCTGATGAACTGGCCGAGGGTGGGGTCGTATTGGCGGGCGCCGATGTGGGTGAGGCCGGTTACGGTGTCGCGGGTTTTGCCGAGGAAGGCCTTGTCGTCGGGCCAGGTGGTGGTGTCGCCGATGGGCTGGCCGCGGTCGGCGCCGAAGGGGGTGGCGAAGCGTTTGGTGTAGGCCTGGGCCGTGTCCGGGCCGATGGCCAGGGTGGATGTGTTGTGGTGGTCGCCGGCCAGGTAGGTGAGTTTGTTGGTGCCGGATTTGTTCGAGCGGACAGCGGCGGTGATGCCGCCTGCGGCGTAGTGGCGCTGGGCCCAGGTGGTGCCGTCGGCGCGCAGGTGGAGTTCCGTGGCGCCCGCGTACAGGACGCGCTCACCGCCGGTGGTGGCGCGGATCAGCAGCTGGCCGTCGGCGCCGTACAGGTAGTCGGTGGCCTTGCCCGCTTCGGTGAGCTTGGCCAGCCTGCCCTCGGCCGACCAGCTGAGGTCCTGTGTGCCGGAGGTGCCGGGCCGTTTGGTGGTGTTGCCGGTGGTGTCGTAGGTGTAGGAACGCTGGGGGCTGGCGCAGTCGGACTCGGTGGTGGTGCCGGTCAGGGTGTGCGGCTGTGCGGCGTTGCTGTAGCAGTAGGTCGTCTTCGTATTGCCGCTGCTCTTGTGGAGCGTTTCGCTGGTGCGCTGGCCGGCGTCGTTGTAGGTGTAGCCCGTCCAGTACGGGGCCGGGCCCGACAGGGCGGAGGCGCTGCGTGTGTCCGAGCAGTTCTGCGAGGTGGGGGTCCAGGCCTCGGTCAGGCGCTGGTGGCCGTCGTAGGCGAAGCACTGCGTCTCCGCCGCACTGGTACCGCCCAGCGTGGTCGGGTCGGAGATGGAGGTGACGTTCCCGGACTGGTCGTAGCCGTAGTTGAGGTCCTGCAGCATGTACGGGTGCGTCTGGTCCGTGACATGGCTACGCGTCAGGCGTCCTGTGCCCTCCTCGAAACGGTTCGTGACGTAGAAGCTCTTGTTGCCGCTGCCGCCCGTGCCCAGCGTGAGCTGCTGCGGTTGGGCGAGGGCCGAGTAGGAGACGTCGCGCAGGTAGCCCGTCGATCCGCCGATCGAGGTCAGGTTGCCCAGGCCGTCGTAGGTGAAGCCGATGATCTCCGAGGGCAGGCCGCCCATCGCGGGCTGGCGGTCGAACTGCTGGGTGCCGTCGATGTTGTAGTACGTCTCATAGGCCAGCGTCGATGGCTCGCCTGCCTGCACGAACGGGTCGCTGTCCGGGAGCTGGAGCTGGGTGCTGGTGGCTCGATCCAAGCTGTCGTAGGCGGTGACGGTCTGGGTGTAGGCCTGGCCTGTCTTGCCGCCTACGTAGCGGGTGGAGGAGGTGGGCTGGCCCTTGAGGAGTGTGTCGTAGGTGTAGCCGGTCTGCTGGTTGGCGTCCGTCTTCGAGCCTGTCCAGGTGCCCGTGGCGCGGCCCAGTTCGTCGTACGCAGTCAGGATCGACTTGCCGCGGGAGTCTGTGGACTTGATGACCTGGTCGAGGGCGTTGTACTCGGTGGTCGTCGTGCCCTTGTCCGGGTCGTCGGTGCTGGTCTGCCGGCCGAACAGGTCGTAGCCGTAGGTCCACTTGGCGCCGTCGGGGCTCGTGATGGACTTCTGCTGGCCGTCCAGGGCGTACGTGAACCTGGTGGCCGCGAATGAGGCGCCGGGGCCGGTGCCGAAGTCGGCATCGGCCGGGCTTTCGCCCGCGTACTCGCGGGACTCCGTCGTCCGCCCCCGTACGTCGGTGATCGTGCGCTTGGCCGCGCCGCCCTGAAGTGCGGTCGTGGCCACGGAGTCGCCGGTGTAGCTGGTGCTGGTGGACCACTTCTTGACGCCGTAGACATACAGGGTGCTGGACGTCGCACGTCCCGCCCCGTCGAAGACGGTCTGCGTCTGGGTCGGCGCCTCGCCGTACTCGGCACGCGTGTACGTGCCGTTGGGCGTGCTGGTGGTGTCGAAGATGTCGGCGTACGTCTCGTAGGCGAGACCGCGGGTGTCGTAGCGCGTGTCGGTCAGCAGCCGGCCGCCCTGCGGTGTCGGCGACTGGGTCTGCAGCGGGCGCAGGAGGGCGTCGTAGAGCGCGTAGCTGGTGTTGTAGGTGTCGCCGTCCTTCTTCAGGGTGGAGGTCGACACCCAGGACGGCTTGGTGCTGTCCAGGTGGTAGGCGAACTTGGTGTTCGGCGCCTGGCTGCCGCGGACCCGGTTCGGCAGCCACACCTCGGTCAGGCGGCCGAGCGCGTCGTAGTTCAGCTCGGTCTTCTTGAGGTTGATGTCGTAGCTGCGCAAGGTCAGACCGCGGCGCGGGTCGAGGAAGCTGACCGACCTGTACTGCTTGGGATCGGTGGTGATGGTCTTGGTCAGCGGGCCCGCCTCGGCGGGGGTGTACGCCGTGGACGTGGTGTTCCCTGCCGTGTCCGCAACGCTCAGCGGGCGGCCGAGCACGTCGTAGGTCGTCGCGGTGACTTTCTGCCACCCCGTCGGCATGCGATCGCCGTTGAGGTCCGCGGTGGTCGCGTAGCCGGTAGCACGACCGGTCCAGGTCGCCTCGCCCTTACTGGGCTTCTGGGCGGCCGACCAGCCTGTGGCCGTCGCGTTGTCGTAGGCGACAGCGGTGTCGGAAAGCACGTCTCCACGGGTGGCCGAGGTGGCGGGCAGGGACAGCGACGTGTCCACCGTCGCGCAGGTGCGGGCCACGGTGCGGGTACGGGAGACCAGGCTGGTGATGCCCAGGTCGGTGTTGCGGGCGTACCAGGTGCGGGTGCACGTCTCGTCGCCGCCCAGTCCGCGCTGCCCGTAGTCGTCGTAGCTGCTGACCATGCCCAGCGTGTCGTAGCGGGCCGTGGACACATGGGTGCGCCAGCTCGCGGAGCCGGTGAGATAGGTGCTGGTGTAGGTCGTGGTGTTGCGGACCCACTGGGCGATGTGGTCGGCGGCGTCAGGAACCGTCTGCGTCGCCGTCTGGCCGTAGGTGTAGCTCTTGAAGACACTGCTGATGGGTTGGCTGCCGTTGTACGTGACCTGCTGGCGCAGCACACCCTTCCAGCGGTCACTGTCAGAGGCGGCGCCGAAGTCCACGTCCGTGTCGAGCAGCGGGGCGACGGTCACGGACTTGGTGGTGCCGTCCTTGTTCCTGTCCCCGTGCATGCCCTGCATGTACAGCGAGACCGTCTTGGAGCGAGTCACCGCCGTCGCGCCGGTCCACGCGGTGACCTTCCGGTAGCCGCGCCAGTCCGACCATGTCCGCTCGTCCTTCGGCGTGAACGGGTCGTCGTTGTAGTGCCAGGCCGCGCCGCTGTAGGCATAGGCGTGCTCGACCGCTTCGTTGTTCGCGGCCGGGTCGGAAGCCAACACGGCGAGTACCCGGTACTTGTGGAACCAGTCGACGGACGCGTTCTCAGCACCGTTGATATGCCAGTACTGCGGGTAGCAGGAACGGGTGTTGGTGTCCTCGGCCGCCCCGATGACCTGGCTGCGCACGCACTCCGGCGACGACAGCGTCACCGTGGTGATGGCCCCGGTCTCCGAGGTGACGGTGGAGATGCGGGGACGGGTCAGCGGCAGGATGTCGTCCGTGGCGTCGACCCGGTTGGGCCGCATCTGGTACGTGAACGAGATCGGGCTGAGCGCGATGCTCGTGTCGCCCGCCTTGCCGGTGCGCTTGAGTGACTTCAGCGTCAGCACCTGGTCGGAGCTGTCGCCGATGTCTCCGCCGTCCAGGTACTGCTGGGTCAGTGACCAGGAGTCCACGGGGTCGTAGGCGTCGCTCGTGGCGTTGTACGAGTACGTGCTGATGCCGGTCACGCGCTTACGGGTAAAGAACGACGGGCCGGCCGCGTCGCACTCGGAGTCGTCCTTCGAGCAGATCGCGTCGAACGGCACGTCCGGCCAGTTGTCGGCGGTGTCCTTCGTCAGACTGGAGCAGTCGGAAGCGGTGCAGCGCTCGGCATAGCCGAAGGTGACCTTGGCGTCCGCCTTGTCGGTGAACAGGGCGCCCTTGCGCAGGCCGTACTCGATGCGGTTGAGGTACCCGCCCCGCGTGTAAGAGGCGTTCGCCGTCGTCGCCTTGTTCTTCTTGTAGTAGTTCGACTCCTTCGTGTACCAGTACGTGGCCGCGTTGCCGTGGGTGTCCTCGACATAGTCCAAGCCCCACCGCCACGCCTGGGTCACCGCCCGGTCGGCGAAAGCATCGCCGCCCGAGTAGCCAGGCTCGCCGGAGTCGTCGCCGAACACCGGTGCTGTCCAGGCGGAGTTGGTGCGCTGGGTGCCCGCACCGTCCAGCTTGTTCAGGCCGAACACGTACCTGGTGCCATCGCCGGTGATGACGGTCCAGTACTCGCCATTGTCGTCACCGTTGTCCGCCCCGGTGGAGCGCGTCACCTTCGAGGCATCGTCGTCCTCCAGGCGCCACTGGCCACTGTCGCCGTCCTTGACCAGACGGGTCGACTTGCCGTTCAGCACCAAGCGGGCGTTGTCGTACTTCCAGCACCGGTCGAAGACGTCCGCGTGACCGTCGTCGTCACAGGAGCCGTAGCTGCGTTCGATATAGGACTCGGTGAGTGTGAAGCCCTCGCCGACCGAGGTTCCCTGGTTGTTGGTCGTTGCGGTACGGCCGTCCACGCTGCCCGAGTCGTACGACAGCGACAGCGGCGGCGTGGGACCGGCCGCGGCGGGCGGCACCGTGAAGTCGTACGACCAGGTGAAGGCCCCCGAGCTGCCGCCCGCCTGCCACGCGGAGGACGCCGACAACGGCGTCGCCGAGTAGTCCCCTGCCCCCTTGGGCGACTGACCGGAGCCACCGGCTGCGGCGGTGACCGCGAGAACCGTCGCGGACGAGGTGGCGCCGTCGGCGGAGCGAAGGAGTTGCGCGGACGTGCCGTCGGCCGTCTCCGCCAGAGTCACTTTCGCCGAGACCGACTGCTGCGCGACGTCGTTGTCCGACTCCAGCGGCTGTTGCTCGCGGCATTCGCGCTTGTGCGGAGTCGTCAGCGCGCACGCGGGCAGCTGTACCAGACGCAGTCGTTGCGACCATCCGCCGCCGACGGCCGAGGCGAAGCCGCTGTAGTCGACGGTCACTTCGGCAGTACCCGCCGTGTCCGCCTCGGCAGTCAGCACGACACCCGTGATGCCCGCCTTACGGGCGGCCTTCTGGTCCAGCACGGTGATCCGCGCCTTGCCGCCCGCCACAGCCTTGTCCTTCGACGACGGGCTGACGGTGACCGGCACTCCGGCAGGCGAGGCCCTTCCCACTCTGCCGTCGGTGAGACCGAGTCTCGCTTCCCCTCGTCCGGGCCAGGCGGCCTTCTGCTCTGTCCGGGCTCGCCCCGCCTGGTTCGCGTTGGCCTTCTTGTCCCGGGCGACCTGCTGCCGCGCCTTCTTCGCGCCCGGCCCGTCGAAGGCCTTCACCTTGCTCACCCGGGACTTGGGCACGTCGGGCCGCCCCAGGCCGTCCGGCTCCCCGGCTTCGGCCACCTGCGCCAACCCCAGGGGCACCACCAGAGCCAGAGCCAGCGACTGCACCAGCAGCCGGACGGTGCGACGCCGCGCGACCTCGCGACGTCTCTTTGAGGTGCCTATGCCAAAGGCCATCGTTCTCGTCCCACCCAGTCCCGTGAAAAGAAGATCCGCAAGTCGCCCGCGGATACCCGCCGCGGCTGCTGTGTCCCGTGAGTGAGGACTGCCGTGCCAAGGGCAGTCCTCACCGCTTCCGCCCGTCAGTCGCCCACGCGCTCGCCGACCTGCTCGCTGCTGGCCATGGCCCCGGCCCAGAGGCGCACCTCCGCGACCCGGCCCGGCAGGTAGTGCCGCCATGCGCCGCCGGTGAAGCCCGTGCCGACCGCGAACTCACGCGAGCCCAGTTTCGCCGTGAATGGGCGGGCATCGTCGTTCGGGTTGGCGCCCAGATAGAGGCTGATCGTGCTCTTCTGGGCATTGAAGACGCCGGTCAACCGGACCATGCCGTCCACCAGCGCGGTCTCTTCGGAAGACACGGCACTGAACGTGCCGTCGGCGTTGAGCCGGCCGAAGCGCCAGAAACCGATGGGCACGGTCTTCTCTTCCAGCGTCTCCTCGTCCAGCACGGTCTGCTTGTCCGTCAGCTCGTACCAGAACCCCCACGCCGACCCGTCCGCCGACCGCTGGCCCACAACCTGCCCGGTGTAACCGACGTTCTTGCCCGCGAGTTTGTCCCCGTCGAGAGCGGCCAGCGTGGTGACCGTGAAGGATCCGGTGTCGTCCACCACCGGCCCCATCGTGGCGGCCGCGTCGTCCACACCGTCCAGCACGACCGCCTCACCGTCCAGCGACGCCCCGCCGACCAGGGTCAGCGACTTGCCGTAGCCCGAGGTGGTGTCCGGGATGCTGGTGCCGCTGCCCCGGTCGGCCGACCAGTCGGCGATCAGCTCCACGCCCGCGTGCTTCTCCGAGATCAGCAGCCGCGCCTCGTCGGCGATCTCCTCGTTGGTCAGAGCCCGTTGCCAGACGGCGACTTCGTCGATCTGTCCGTCGAAGTGGTCGACGTTGTTGCCGGCCCACTTCACCCGGCCGATCTGCAGCGCTCCGGTGGCGGACCACGGAGTACCCGCGTCGGTCTCAGACTGCAGAACGCCGTTCACAAACAGGCGGACCTTGTTGGCACCGGCGTCGAAAGTGCCCGCTACATGGGTCCAGACGCCCTTTGCCCCGGGTCCCTTCGCCCGCGCCTTGTTCCACGTGTAGGAGGATTCGGTCTTGGAGAGCATGCGCAGACTCCAGTCCCCGAGTCCGTCGGCGTCGTACGACAGGTAGAACGGGCTGTAGCTGCCTCCGTCCTGACTCAGGACGGTCGCGGTTCCGGTGGCGTCCGGGTCCACTCGTACCCAGGCCGACACCGTGTACGACGACCGGGTCTCCAGCACCGCGGCGCCCGTGGCCGCATGCCCCGTACCCCCGTCGAGCACGAGCCCCTTGTCCGTGACCGGCGCTGTCAGGGCGGCGCCGGTGGAATCGTGCGTCATCAGACCCCGGCGCCCACGGCTGTCCCGCGCGGCACCGCCACTCAGGGTCAGGTCGTCCTTGCCGTCCCCGGTAGCCGCGTCCAGCGCCACGCCGCTGGCCTCACCGAAGTGGTAGTGGGCCACTGGCCCCGCTCCCGCCGCCACCAGGAAGTCCACCGCGTTCCACGCGCCGGGGCGACCCAGGTTGTCCTTGGCCCGCACCCACAACGTGTGGGTGCCCGCATCTTGCGGCGTCACCGAAACGTTCGCCGTCGCGCCGCTCACCGTCGGCCAGGTGGACATACCCGAGAGGCCGTACTGGTACGAGACGACGTTGCTGTCACCGGTGTAGGGGGAAAAGCTGAAGGTGCCTTTCACGCCTGGTCCGCCGCCTGCTTGGCAGTCGTTGGGAGTGCACTCTTTGTACGGGGTACCTGTGGTGATCTTTGGAGCCTTCGGCGCGGACAGATCGACCTTGAAGTAGCACCAGCCGGTGGTGGAAGCGTTGGATGGTCCCGCCACGTAGCTGTTGCCGTCGTTGTAGTAGGAGCGGACCCAAGCCCGGTATCGGTACAGGGTTCCCTCGGTCAGGGTCGACCAGAGAAGGTTCAGCTCCGTGTTGTCGCCGACGTAGCCGGTGGAGGGCCGCAGGTCGCCGTTGCCCGCCGGGGTGTCCGCCCACGTGCCGTCACTCTTCTTGTTGTCGACGTCGAAGTACACGCGCAACTGCGCATCCTTCTCACCGCCCGGCTTGGTCTGCGCCGTCGCGGTCAGCCTCGGCTCGGACACGATCGCCGGGTCACTCTCGGAGTTCTCGCACACCGCGCTGTTCCCGGCGACCAGCCCGACCCCGGACGGCTTGTCCGGCAGCCCGACGAAATCCACGGCCAGCACCGCGTCATTCTTGAACCGCTTCCACGCCGACGTGTCCGACTCGTCGTGCGCCTTGATCATCAGTGTGAGCCGGGCGAACTTGCCCGCCGCGAAGTCCCGCACCGTCGGCGTCAGATTCTCGTTCGACTCGTCCGGGTTGTCATTGAACTCGATCGGCGCATCCGGCGAGTCCGGATCACACAGCGAGCCCCGCCCGGCGGACACATGCCGGTCCACCATCAGGTCCAGATGCTTGGGGCGCGACGACCAGGTGGTGGACGAGGAGATGTTGCTCGTCCGCACCAGGTCCACCCAGCGCGGATCGCACTGGAACGCCCACGGCTCGGTCACCCGGAACGTGGCGTCCAGCACCTTCTTGCCCGTCAGGCTGGCTGGGGAGAACTCGAAGTACAGGCGCTGCACATAGCCGGGACCGCAGTAGTAGCCGTTCCAGGTCCCGCACTTGCCGGCGCCCTTGCCGGTGTCGTCGGACCCGTTGCCCCAGCCGTACGACTCGTAGCCGTCACTGCGCAGCAGGGTCCGCTCCGACTCGCCCCATGTCACGGTCGGATCGATGAACAGCGGAAACGCCGACTCCGGCGTCGTCGACAGCATCTCCGCGTCCGGTACGACCGTCAGCGAGTCCTTGGTGATATCCACGTCCATACGGGCCACCGCATCGCCCTGCCCCGGTTCCAGACCGGAACCCGAGGGGGCCGACTCCGAGGGATCGGACGGCTCGGTCACCGTCGTGGAGTCGGCTTCTGCCGTGGACATTGATTTCGCCGCCGCCAACTGTGTCTGCGTCCCAGACGCAGCCTCGGCCTCTCCCGCCGAGTCCCACATCTGTGCGGGCGGCGCCTTGAACACCGTACGGCCGTCGCCGTCGACCGCCGCGAGGTTACCGGCCTGGCCTTCGTGGACCCGCAGCCCGTCGGACCGGAGTCCGAAGGTGAGTTTCTTCAACTCGGAGCTCGCGGCGGCCTCGGGAGTCCTCACCACGAAGACCGGCTGGAAGCTCTGGGGCGTAGCGGTCACTCTCAGATCCACGCCGGGCAGCACATCGGCGTAGAGGGCGCTGGTTCCGTCCAGTTGCGGAGCCGGCAGCGTGCCCGGCCAGTCGAGTTCAAGAGCGTTCCCGCGATCGGCGATCCGGGCCAGGGGCGTCTCCTTCCCGCCGCCCGAGAAGGACATTTCCACTGCGGCCGCCTTCGGAGCCACGGATCCGTCGGAACGTTTCACCAGGGCTGCGTCGGGAGCCTGCCATCCGCCGTCGGGCTTGGTGACACGTACCGGGACCGCCGACTCCTCGAGAGTGAAGGTGTAGCCGTCGGGGTTGGCGTAGACGGAGGTCCGCTCGGTGCGTTCCCCCATCACCTCCACGCGTTGGCCGGACTCCTGCGCGTCCGCAAGTGCCCGCTGTCCCTCCGCCAGAGACGTTTCGTCAGCAGCAGCGGCTCGCACCCGGATCAGCGGACAGCACAGGCAGAGCGGCGAGTAGCGCTGCCGCGGTGGTCACGCTGATCAGACGCCGACCCGGTCTACCGCCGTCGCCGTCGGCACGGCGACGCCCCCTCAACCTCACAAGCCCACCCCTGAGTCACCGTCAAGTTGCCACGTGTGTCCGCACGAAACGGAGCGGAGTAAACCGTGCACGAGGTGCAAGTGAAAGTGAAGGTCTTGTGATCACAATGTGATCCCAGGGGGTCAGCTCAGCGCTGCCGTGAACTCGACCCAGGCCTGCGAGGTGAGACGGAGTATCGGGCCGTTGGAGTTCTTGGAGTCGCGTACGGCCACGGTGGTGGGGATGTTACGGGCGACTTCGACGCATTCGCCGCCCGAGCTGCTGTAGCTGGACTTCACGAAGTGAAACTCGGGCACGGATCAGATCTCCTGGCGAATACGGTCAATGAGCAGGACTGCGTCGTGTTGCGCGAGGCTGAGACGAGCGGTTCGGTCGAAGAACGTGCTGTACGTGGCGCTTTCGGCCTCGTTCTCCACCCACACCGTAGACGCGATGGAGTCCACATGGACCACATCCACGGCCTCCGTCTCTGCGAACGAGATGATGCTGAACGGGCCGGTAATGCATGGATGGCCGCCGGTCCGGAACGGCAGTACCTGGAGGCGGACGTTGGGCAACTGCGCCACCTTCAACAACTGCTCAAGCTGGGCACGCATCACCTCGGGACCGCCCACCAACTGCCGTAGGGCCGCCTCCCAGATGACGGCGTACACCTGGAGGGGATGCTCGCCTCGCAGGCGTTCCTGGCGGCGCATGCGCACCTCGACGATGCGATCGATGTCGTCGGGATCCTCCCACACGCCATCACTGACAGCCAGGGACCGCGCGTACTCGGCTGTCTGGAACAGGCCTGGAATCAGGGACAGTTGCCAGGTGCGGACGCGATGGGCAACGTCCTCCATGGCAATGTACTCGGCGAGAGCGCCCGCATTGGGCGAGTGCTGCCACCACCCCTTGGCCTTGCGTCGCTCCCGGTCCAGCTTTGCCAACTCCAGTAGACGAGCGACGGCCTTGCGGTCGCCCAAGCCGTAGAACTCACACAGCACACGGATGTCCGGGTCCCGCATCGGCACCCAGCCCCGCTCCATCTTCACGATCTTTGAGTTGGTCGCGTTGATGACGTCGGCGGCCTGCTGTTGCGTCACGTCCGCGGCGTCGCGTAGGCGCAACAGTTCAGCACCGAGCCTGCGGCCCAGGACAGTTGAGGTCCGATTGCCCAGTTGTGCGTTAGGAGTCACGGATCAAGTCTCCCTTGAACCAACGCAGCAAGTCATCCGATGGAGACAATTGTCTCTGAATCACTTGCACCCAAGACGCACGGCTCATTACTGTCGGTGCACAACCACCCACCCGGCGAAGTCATCCGGCTGCGTCGACCGCACAGGGAGGTGCGTGCCTCATGCCCGAACCCCACTCCTCGACCGACCCCGTCCACCACGAAGACCAGCTCGACTACACGCCCGTCCCACGCAGCGTCTCCCTTGCCCGTCACCGCACGACCCGACTGGTCACCGCGTGGGGATATCCACACCTCGCCTACGACGCCGCTCTGGTCGTCTCCGAGCTGATGACCAAGGCCCTGCTGCACGGCAGCCTGCGAGATCGGCTCATCCGGCTGCGGATCAGCACCACGGCCGCCGCCCTTCGCGTCGACGTCAGCGACCCCCGCGCCGAGCGCCTGCCATGCCCGCGAGACGCGACGGGCGAGGATCAGTTCGGGCGCGGGCTAACGCTGGTCGGCGCACTTGCGGAGGACTGGGGTGCGGGGCCACGCATCGGGGTGGGCAAGACGGTCTGGGCGGAGTGGGGCCTCGCGCTCACCCTCTGCGGCAGCGATCCGGTCGCGCGCGCGAAGGAGTGACGGGAATGGCGCTAGCGTGGGCACGTGCCGGTTTTGTGCTCGACAAGCGGAAGGGGCGGCCAATGACCATGCCGTACGAGGACGGGAACGCTCCGCTCATTCCGCGGCCTGAGCTGTCGCTGCCGGCGCTCCGACAGGCCGTGGCCACGGTCGCCCCCTCCCGCCTGCCCGAGTTCTTCGAGGACCTGCAGAAGGCCTTCGTACGTGCCGGGGACGAGGACAGCGTCGTACCGATCCGGATGTTCTACCGGCAGTGGGGGGTCGTGGTGGAGATCGAGCGTCACCCCGAGACCGCGCGCCGTCTGCACGCCGCCGAGCAGGCCGTCAACGACCCGGATCCGGCCGTGCGGGAGCGCGCTATCCGCGAGGCCGGGGAGATCGTGCGCGCGGCGCACCGCGAGGTCGCCGGTGGCTGACTGGCACTGGGAGCTGTTCCAGGACGACCTGCTGGACGGGCTCCCGGATGAGGCCCGTTTCGAGACCGAGCGGCTGGCCAATGAGATCGCGGTGCGCGAATCCATGGTCTTTCTGGAGGGCGCCGCCTTCACCGGGACCGGCCCCGGCATGCGCACCGAGAGCCGGGGGCTGCTCATGCTCACCTATCTGACGGATGTGCGTGGGGAGCGCATCGTGGTCGTGCAGGTGAGCTGGTTCGGCTGAGGCACGGTGTGCTCGGCCTCACCCCGCCGGCCGGTAATGGCCGAGCACCCAGGCAAGCTGCGCGAACCACTCCCGCAGCCGTGCCCGGGGCTTGGCCTCCACCCCGCACTCGTAGAACCGGCCGTCCATGTGGACCACGGCCACCATCAGGGCCCTGCCGTCGGGGCTCGCCTTGTAGTGGACGCCGCGGATCTCCGGCCAGCGGAACTCCAGGGTGTGGCCGGACAGCTCGAAGACGACGCCGGACGCGTCGACGACGACCGCGTTGCGCTTGTCGACGGCCAGGAACTCCGGGCCGGCCGGCACCGGCTGGGGCGGGGCCGGGGCGTACGCGGGCTGCGCGGGGGCGTACGGAGGTTGCGCTGGGGCGTTGGAGGGCGCGTACTGCGGTGGGGGTGGGCCGAAGCCCGGACCGGGTGGGGGTGGCGGCTGCTCGGTCATCCGTCGGGTCCTGGGTCCTGTTCCTCGTGCTCGCGGTGAACTTCTCGGTGTTGTGGTGAAACATTCTCCCTGCCCCGCCGCATCAGTGAAGTGAGGGCCTCAGAGGACCTCATCGGCGGCCGGCAGGTCGGCGCACAGCACCAGGGGGGAACGCATGAGACAGGCCCGCGCGGACGACTACGCGCAGTTCGCGGTGGCCAGAGCCGGGCATCTGTACCGGTCGGCCTGTCTGCTGACCGCCGGGGACACGCATCTCGCCGAGGACCTGGTGCAGGAGACGCTGGGCCGGCTGTACGTCCACTGGGGGCGGGTCTCCCGGGTGGAGAACCCCGCCGGGTACGCGCAGACCGTGCTCACCCGGGCCTTCCTCGCCCATCAGCGGCGGCGCAGCAGCACCGAGCGGGCCACGGACGCGCTGCCGGACCGGGCGGCCGAGGGCGGTGACGTGTCGCTGCGGCTGACCCTGCTCCAGGCGCTCGCCCGGCTGCCCGCCAAGGACCGGGCCGTGGTCGTCCTGCGCTACTGGGAGGACCGGTCCGTCGAGGAGACCGCCGCCGTGCTGAACGCCAGCTCCGCGGCCGTACGCACCCGGTGCACCCGCGCGCTCGGGCGGCTGCGCGAGTCGCTCGGCGAGGAACTGGGGGAGTACGCCGCCTCCTGACGCCACGCCTCTGCCCCTGACGACTTCTGTACGAACCCGACCTTGACGAACGGCGGTTTTGCCATGCCTGTGGAACACGACGAGGACCACTTCCAGGACCATTTCGAGGGGCGGCTCGGTCACGCCCTGCACAACGTCGGCGACCGCTTCGACGCCGACCGGGCCGCACTCGCCGCCGCCGGCCAGGCCCGCGGGCGCCGACTGCGGCTCAGGCGCCGGGCCGCCATGGCCGGGGGCGCCGCCGGGATCGCGCTGGTCGGTGTGGGCGGTGCGCTGCTGGTGCCCTGGGGCGGCACGTCCGGCACCAGTGTGGCCCAGCAGCCGTCCGCCACCCACGCCCCCGCTCCCGTCACCGGTGACCAGCTCATCAGCGCGCTGGAAGAGCTGCTGCCGCCGGGCAAGGTCAGCGAGCAAGCGGCGCAGGGCAGCACCGAGGACGCGATGGTGCCGCCGTTCGCGCGCCTCGTGTACGACGACGGCAAGGGGGCCGCGGCCATCGCTGTGTCCATGGAGCGGGTGCGGCCGGGGAGCGAGAGCGCCCGGGAGTGGACCAACTGCCCGGACAAAGCCCTTGTCCCGTACGACAACTGCGAGGTCGAGCGCACGTCCGACGGCTCCGTGATCATGAACTTCCAGGGCTACGCGTATCCGGACCGGCGCGTGGACACCAAGCACTGGTACGCCTCCCTCCTCACCGCCGAGGGCCACCACGTCACGATCAGCGAGTGGAACGCCGCGGCGGAGAAGGACGCGTCCATCACCCGGGAGGAACCGCCGCTGCGACCTGAGCTCATGAAGGCGATCATCACCAAGGGCCCGTGGCGGGATGCCATCGACGCGATCGCGGAGGATCCGAAGGCTCCGACGGCCGCGCCGAGCGACGCCCCCGCCGAGCCGACCACCAAGGCGATCCTGGACACCCTGGTGCCGCTCCTGCCCAAGGACGCCGAGGTCGTCGAGCAGGGCCGCGACCACTCCTACGTCGTCCTGGACGACGGCAAGGGCCTCAGCTACGCCCAGATCAACGTCCAGCACGGCATGGACGACGTGGCGGACGAGCTGTTCGGAGACGACTCCGAGACCCTGCCGGACGGTACCCGGGTCCGCTTCCGGGACAGCGACGGCGACAAGGGTGTGGCGGGCTCCGTGATGTGGACCGTCGACACCCTGCGCACCGACGGCTTCCGGGTCGTGGTCAGCGCCTGCAACGCCGGGACCCAGCGCGACGCCCCCACCCGCGAGAAGCCCGCCCTGAGCGAGAAGCAGCTCCGCGAGATCGCCCTCAGCCCGCAGTGGGACCGATTCCGCTAGGGAGCACCGGCCACGGTCAGAAGAAGTCCGACCACTGCTGGTCCCAGATCTGCTTCACGCACAGCACCAGGAACAGCAGCCCGGCGATGGCGAGCATCGCGTTGCTCACCGGCCCGTTGCGCCATTCCCTCGGGGTGTGCGAGGAGTTGAGGAGCCAGATCAGGGTGCCGGCGAGGAACGGCAGGAAGGCCGCGCCCAGGACGCCGTAGACGATGATCAGGCGGAAGGGCTCGCCCTGGAAGAGCAGCACGATGGGCGGGAAGGTCAGCCACAGCAGGTAGGCGCGGAACGGCCAGGACCGTTCGCGGGCGCCGGAGGCGACCTTCTCGCCCTTCTGCTCGCCCTCGCCGCGGAAGCGTGCGACGAAGTCCGCGAACATCAGGCTCACGCCGTGCCAGACGCCGATCAGGGAGGAGTAGGAGGTGGCGAAGAAGCCGATCAGGAAGAACTTGGCCGTCACCGTGCCGTACTCGGCCTCCAGGATGTCGCCGAGCTGGAGCATGCCCTTGTCGCCGCCGGCGAGGGCGATGTTCGCCGAGTGCAGCAGCTCCGCGCCGACGAACAGCATCGCGATGACGAAGACACCGGTGGTGGCGTAGGCGACCCGGTTGTCGAGCCGCATGACCTTCATCCAGCCGGTGTTCGTCCAGCCCTTGGCGTTGACCCAGTAGCCGTACGCGGCGAGCGTGATGGTGCCGCCGACGCCGCCGATCAGTCCGAGGGTGTTGAGGATGGAGTCCTTCTCGTCGGGCAGGACCGGCAGCAGGCCGGCGAAGGCGTCGCCGAGGTTCGGCGTGACGCGGATCGCGAGATACACCGTCACCACGAACATGACGCCGACCAGGACCGTCATGACCTTCTCGAAGATCGCGTACTGGTTGAACCAGACGAAGACCAGGCCCAGCAGACCGCAGCCGATGGCCCACCATTCCAGGTCCATCACGTTCGGGAACAGCGCCTGCAGCGGAAGCGCGCTGGACGACATCGCCGCGGCCCCGTAGACGAAGCCCCAGACCACCGCGTAGACGGCGAAGAACCAGGTGGTCCAGCGGCCGAGGCCGGCCCAGCCGTCGAACAGGGTGCGGCCGGTGGACAGATGCCAGCGTCCGGCCGCCTCGGCGAGGGAGATCTTCACCAGGCACCCGATGATCGCGGCCCAGAGCAGCGTGTACCCGAAGTTGCTGCCCGCGATGAGGGTGGCGACGAGGTCACCGGCCCCGACACCGGTAGCGGCGACGACGATGCCGGGACCGAGGTAGCGCCAACGGGATGTGCCGGGTGGGGGGTTGTTGCCGGAGGAGGCCTCAGTGGACGTGGGGTTTCCTGTGGTGTCCGCCATGCAGATCAAGAAAGCGCAATGACCGGGAACCGACAAGAGGGCGGGACGCACTCGCAGGTACCGAGCTCGAACCACACGGTCTTGCCCGGCCCTTCCCGATGGCAGCCCCAGCGCCGGGCCAGCGTGTCCACCAGGAACATCCCTCTGCCGTTCTCCGCGTCGGACGCGTCCAGGACCGTCGGAACGCGACTGCCGCCGTCCCGGACCTCGCAGCGCAGGATCCCGTGCGCGGCGAAGAGGGTGAGCCGGAAGCGGCTTTCCGAGTGCAGCAGGGCGTTGGTGGCCAGCTCGCTCACCAGTAACTCGGCCACGTCCACCACGTCGTCGTGGTCCGCGAGCCCCCATCCCTCCAGGTGCCGGCGGACCTCCGCGCGGGCCTCGCCGACCGCGGAGGGACGGGGGTCGTACTCGACGCTCAGATGGCCTGCCCCCAGGGGCGGCTGGGGATATGAGCCGTGCAGCATGGGTCCAGGGTGACGGGTGCGCGGGTACGGCCGCATGGGGAGGAATACCCGATTCCATACCTGCGCCCGGGACCGTGCCGCCGACCGTGCTACCCGTACTGGAGCCGTACGCTCGACCCGTCCCCCTCGGCGCGCACATCGACGTAAGCACACACCTGCCGGGCGAACCACAGCCCCTGCCCGGGCTCCAGTTCGGCACTCGGCGGCGGTACGAAGCCCGCCAGCGGGTCGTCCACGCGGCGCGCGACGCGCAGTTCGCAGACGCAGGCCGGGGCCTCGCCCCACAGCAGGGCACCGTCGAGCGGGCCGAGCGCGGCGGCCGCCTCGGTGACGGCCGTGGCGAACAGCTCCGCGTCCGCTGCGGACAGCCCCTGGACGGTGGCCCAGGTGCGCACGGCGTCGGCGGTGGGGGCCGGCCCGGGAAGCCGCTCGGCGTCGGCGGGCGACGGCGGCAGCGGTACGGCGTCGAGTTCGGCGGCGAGCCGGACCGGGTCCTCGTACACGCCGGTGTCGGGGTGGGCCCGGCGGGCGGCGGCCACGATGGCGGGCCCGGCGACGCGGGTGTCGTAGGCGCACAGGGCGGTCGTGGCGAGCGGGGCGAAGAGGAGGTTGGCGAGGGCCTCGTAGCGGATCCACTCGGCGGTCTCACGCGGCGAGCGGCCCGCGCGCCCCGCCCAGACGGGTTCCATCAGCAGATGGACACGGCCGCCGGGCCCGGCGTTGGCGGCGAGATAACCGGCGCCCTGGGCGATGGCGTTGGCGGCGGAGCCGGTGTACCAGTCGGTGTGCGGGACGAGGCCGACGTCCTTCGCGTCGGGGCCGAGGGCGTCGCGCAGGAGGTCGAGGTTGCCGGGGGCGGCGATGGCCACGGGCGGGGGTTCGGCGGGGGCGGCGAGGGCTTCGGTGAGGAAGGGGAGGGCGGCGGCGAGGAACTCCTCGTCGGTGCGGAAGACCGCCATGCGGTGGTCGAAGTGGCGCTGCGGCGGGGCGGGTCGGGTGGTCATGGGGTGGGTGCTCTCCTCGGGGTGCGTCGGTGATGGGGAGGTGGGATGAGGTGGCGTCGGCCGTGGGTCTCAGCGCTGGGCCGCCACCCAGGCCGCGATCTGGCTGCGGTTGCTGAAGCCGAGCTTGCCGAGGATGCGTTCGACGTGGCCCTCGGCGGTGCGGCGGGAGATGACCAGGCGGTCGGCGATCTGCTGGTTGGCCAGCCCCTGGGCGACGAGTTCGGCGACCTCGCTCTCGCGGCGGGTGAGGCGGCAGCCGTGGGCGGGGGTGCGGCGGTCGTTCACCTTGCGGATGGCCGTGTCGTCGACGGCGTACTCGACGGCACGGGCGAGGTCGAGCGCGGCGCCGCTGTCGTACGCCCGCCCGTAGTCGGGTGGGCCGAGGGCCTGGCGCGCCCGGGTCTCGCTGTCGCGGCGGGTGGCCTTCAGGGACCGCGATCCCCAGCGGTCGCGGTCGACGGCGGTCCAGGTGCGGTCGGCGGCGCCGAGCAGCACGGCCGCGCGCTCGTGGGAACCGGTCTCGGTGGCGGTGCGGGCCAGCAGGTCGAGGGTGAGGGCGATGCCGGTGACGTCGTGCACGGCGAGCTTGAGGCGCAGGGCCTGGCGGGCGTGGTGTTCGGCCCGCTGCCAGTCGCCCCGCACGCTGTGGGCGAGGGCGAGCATCCGCAGGACGTAGGAGTGCACCCATTCCTCGCCGTGCCGTTCGCACATCCGGCGGGCCCGCTCGCAGACCTCGACGGCGCGCTCGGCCTCGCCCAGGAAGCCCAGGGCGCAGGCGAGTTCGACCTGGTCGAGGCCGTGCAGGCTGAGGTGCTGGCCGGGGACGGGGCCGCGGGCGACGGTGGCCTCGAAGTGCTTCAGCGCGGCCGGCAGGTCGTCCATGAACAGGGTGATGACGCCGATGACGTACTCGGCGTGCGCGGCCTCCGCCGCGTCGCCGAGGTCCTGGGCCAGGAGGTGGGCCTCGCGGGCGAGGGCGAGGCCGACGGGGAGGGCGTGGGTGGCGGCGGCGAGGAGTCCGGCGATCCACAGGCCGCGGGCGCGTTCCCTGGTGGGTTCCGGATTGGCGGCCAGGGCGCGGTCGATCCAGTGGCGGCCCTCGCGCGGGGCGCCGCAGGCGTGCCAGTAGAACCACAGGGTGCCGGCCAGGCGCAGGCCGGTGAGGCGTTCGCCGGGGGTGGTGAGGCTGAAGTCGAGGGCGGTGCGCAGGTTGTCCTGGTCGGCGCGGAGCCGGGCCACGATCTCCCGCTGCCCCGGCCCGAACCAGGCCCGCTCGCAGCCGGTGGCCCGCCGCAGCATCCAGTCCCGCTGCCGGCACCGGGCGGCGGCCTCCTCGCCGGGCAGCCGGCGCAGCCGGTCCAGGCCGTAGTGGCGGAGGGTGTCGAGGAGGCGGTAGCGGGTGCCGTCGGGGCCGCACTCGCGGGAGAGGACGGACTTGTCGACGAGGCCCGCGACGGCGTCGAGTACGTCGTCAGGGTGGATGCGGGGGGTGGGGGTCGTCTGGGTTTCCTCGCCCCCGCCGCCCCTACCCGTCCCATCCTCAAGGGGCTCCGCCCCTTCGACCCCGCCAGAGGGCTCCGCCCCCTGGACCCCCATCGGCCCTGAACGGGCCTCGTCCTCAAACGCCGGACGGGCTAGGTGAAGCCGACCGGCATCAAGAGGCGAAGCCCCCTCCGGGCGGGTGGGGGATGGGGACGGCGATGCCACGGCCTCAAACGCCGGACGGGCCAGGTGAAACCCACCCGCGTCAACAGACGAAGCCCCCTCCGGGCCAGTCAGGGATGGAGACGGCCATGCCACAGCCTCAAACGCCGGACGGGCCAAATGAAACCCACCCCCGTCAACAGACGAAGCCCCCTCCGGGCCAGTCAGGGATGGAGACGGCCATGCCACAGCCTCAAACGCCGGACGGGCCAAATGAAACCCACCCCCGTCAACAGACGAAGCCCCCTCCGGGCCAGTCAGGGATGGAGACGGCCATGCCACAGCCTCAAACGCCGGACGGGCCAAATGAAACCCACCCCCGTCAACAGACGAAGCCCCCTCCGGGCCAGTCAGGGATGGAGACGGCCATGCCACAGCCTCAAACGCCGGACGGGCCAAATGAAACCCACCCGCGTCAACAGACGAAGCCCCATCCGGGCCGGTGAGGGATGAGGACGGCGATGCCGTGGCCTCGGACGTCGGACGGGCTGAAGCCACCGCCTCCGCCGTCTCCAGATCGAAGCTGCCGGCCAGCACCGACAGCCGGGCCCACACCAACTGCTCGCGTTCGGTGCACAGTTCGTGGCTCCAGTCGACCGCCGCGCGCAGGGTCTGGTGGCGGGGCAGGGCGGCGGGGCTGCCGCCGGTGAGCAGGCGGTAGCGGTCGTCGAGGCGGTCGAGGAGCCGGTCGACGTCGAGGACGCGCATGCGGACGGCGGCGAGTTCGATGGCGAGGGGCAGACCGTCGAGGCGTCGGCACAGGCGGGCGACGGCGGCGCGGTTGGCGGCGGTGAGGCGGAAGCCGGGGACGACCGCGGCGGCCCGGTCGGCGAAGAGGGCCAGGGCCGGATAGCCCTCGGGAGAGGACAGGTCGCCGTCGGGGTCGGGGACCGGCAGGGGCCGTACGTCCAGGAGGTGTTCCTCGGTCAGGCCCAGGCGGTGGCGGCTGGTGGCGAGGATGCGTACGCCGGTGGTGCCGTGCAGCAGGGCCGCGGCGAGTTCGGCGCAGGCCGGCAGCAGATGCTCGCAGTTGTCGATCAGCAGGAGCAGCCGACGGTCCCTCAGTTGCTCCACCAGCGCCTGGAGCGGCGGTCGCGCGGTGTGGTCGTGCAGGTCGAGCGCGTCGGCGACGGCGTGCGGGACGAGCGCCGGGTCGTCGAGACCGGAGAGGGGCGCGAAGCGCACGCCGTCGGGGAAGGTGCGCCGTACGCCGGCCGCGATGCGTGCGGCGAGGCGGGTCTTGCCGACGCCGCCTGGCCCGGTCAGCGTGACGAGCCGGGCCCTGGCCAACAGCTCGCGTCCGGCCGCGAGTTCGCCGCGCCGGTCGACGAAGCTGGTCGTCTCGACCGGCAGTCGCTGATCCCGTCGTGGCGCTGATCCGCCCATGCCCAGCCGTTCCTCCGGGGGTGTCGAGGGAACCGGGGAGCCGGGGAGGCGGCGGGTGCGCCGGTCCCCGCCTCGCCGCCGCTCCCACCGCTCCCCCCTTGCGCGGCTCACCACCCTTCCGCGGCCCCGCGCCGCCCCGCACGTCCGGATCACACCCCCGGGTGGACTTCACCGGCGACCGCTCCGCGCGCAGGCGCCCCGCGTACACTGCGCGGCTGATTTTCGGATGGTTCACGCCATCGACCATCCGGCCACCCTTGACCGGTCCATGTCACAGCCGCAGGATGAGCGCCACACCCGCACCAAGTACGTACGTCGCACTGAACCCCACCCCCCACTCCCACAAGGAGAATTCATGCGACTTCGGATACGCGGCTCAGGCGGCCGGAGCGGCAGACGCGGTGCCGCCCTCGCCACGCTGCTCGCCCTCGCCCTCGCCGCTCCCCTCTCGGCGAACGTGTCCGCGAACGCCGACAGCGCCGACGGCTCCGCCAAGGCGGCCTCCTCGGCCGACGACATCCGGCAGTACGAGGTCCACATGCACTCGACCGCCAAGGACCGCACGGCACTTCAGCGCACCGGCGTGACCGTCGACGAGGCCCACGGCCACGGTGTCGTCGTCTCCGGCCGCGCGGACCAGATCAAGAAGCTGAAGGCCCTCGGCTACGAGGTCACCCCGCTCGGCGCGGTTCCCGACCGGTCGGCCGGCGAGGACGACGTCCGGCTCTACGACTTCCCCTCCGGCGACTCGCGCTATCACAACTACGCGGAGATGACGAACGAGATCAACTCGATCGTCTCGGCCAACTCCTCGATCGCCAGCCGGCGCGTCATCGGCACGTCGTACCAGGGCCGGGACATCGTCGCGATCAAGATCAGCGACAACGTGGGGACGGACGAGGCCGAGCCGGAGGTCCTCTTCACCCACCACCAGCACGCCCGTGAGCACCTCACCGTCGAGATGGCGCTCTATCTGCTGCGCGAGCTGACCTCCGACTACGGCAGCGACTCCCGGGTCACCGGCCTGGTGAACAACCGCGAGATCTGGATCGTGCCCGACCTGAACCCGGACGGCGGCGAGTACGACATCGCCACCGGCTCCTACCGGTCCTGGCGCAAGAACCGGCAGCCCAACTCCGGTTCCTCGGCCGTCGGAACCGACCTCAACCGCAACTGGGACTACCGGTGGGGCTGCTGCGGCGGTTCGTCGGGGTCGACCTCGTCGCAGACGTACCGGGGCACGTCCCCCGAGTCGGCGCCCGAGGTGAAGGTGGTCGCGAACTTCGTGCGCAGCCGGGTCGTCGGCGGCGTGCAGCAGATCAAGGCCGGGATCGACTTCCACACCTACAGCGAGCTGGTGCTGTGGCCGTTCGGGTACACCTACTCCGACACCACGACCGGCATGACCGCCGACGACCGCAACGCCTTCGCCACGGTCGGGCAGAAGATGGCGGCGAGCAACGGCTACACGCCGGAGCAGTCCAGCGACCTGTACATCACCGACGGGTCGATCGACGACTGGCTGTGGGGCAGCCAGAAGATCTTCGGGTACACCTTCGAGATGTACCCGAGGTCCGGCGGCGGGGGCTTCTACCCGCCCGACGAGGTGATCGAGCGGGAGACGTCGCGCAACCGGGACGCGGTCCTGCAGTTGCTGGAGAACGCCGACTGCATGTACCGGTCCATCGGCAAGGAGGACCAGTACTGCGGCTAGGACTCGCTACTCCTCGAAGTAGGCGTCCAGTACGGCGTCCAACTGCTCGTCCCACTCCTTGAAGTGGCTCCTGGCCGTCGCCTCGATCTCGATCGGGTACCAGCGGCGGTCAGGAGTGTGCACCGTGATGGTGAGCCTCTTGCCGAACCGCGGGACGTCCGTCTCGATGGCGCCGATCTCGTCCCAGCGGAACTCGCACTCCTGGTCGTCCAGGGAGAGCCGTACGCCCTTGTGGTCGGCGACGATACGGGCCCGGCGGTCGGCGGCCTCGAACACGGGCCCGTCGGCAGGGGCGTCGTCCGCCGCCTCCGCGTCACCTTCCTCATCGGCCTCCTCGTCGGCCTCCGCGTCGACCTCCGCGTCGGGCTCGTCGGCGTCGTCGAGGGCCGACCCCGCCAAGTCGCCCTCCTCCTCCTTCGTCTTCTTCGCGTCCTCCGGCGCGGCGGACGCGGGTGAGGTGAGCCCGGGGATGAAGGCCGGGTCGAACCCGGCACCCTCCAGGGGCTGGCTGCCTGAACCTATGCGCTGCTCCACAGCCGAGCAGTATGGTCGACAACCCTGTGTCCCGCACAACCAGCCCCCGCATCGTTATACGAACAGGCTCAACACCGCGGCCACCACGAACCCGGCCACCGACAGAACACTCTCCAGTACGGTCCACGTCTTCAACGTGTCACGTTCGCTGATCCCGAAGTACTTGGCGACGATCCAGAAGCCGCCGTCGTTGACGTGCGAGGCGAAGATCGAGCCGGCCGAGATGGCCATGATGACGAGGGCGACGAAGGCCTGGGAGTGGTCGCCCCCGGTGAGCAGGGGGGCGACGATGCCGGCCGTCGTGACGATGGCGACCGTCGCCGAGCCCTGCGCCACCCGGAGCACCACCGAGATCAGGTACGACAGCACGATGACCGGCAGACCGACGTCGTTGAAGGTGTCGGACAGGGCCTGCGCCACACCGCTGGCCTTGAGGACGGCGCCGAAGACACCGCCGGCGCCGACGACCAGGAGGATGTTGCCCACGGGCTTCAGCGACGACGTCGACACCGTCTCCAGGGACTTGCGGGACCAGCCCCGGCGGATGCCCAGCAGGTAGTAGGCGAGCAGCAGGGCGATCGTCAGGGCCACGAACGGGTTGCCGAAGAACTCGATGACCGAGCGGGTGGTGGAGGGGTCCAGCGCGATCGAGGAGAACGTCGCGGCCAGGATCAGCACCAGCGGCGTACCGATGATGCCGAGGACCGTGCCGAGCGGGACCGGCTTCTCCTGGGGCTCGACCCCGGCGGCCCGCTGCTCGTCGATGACCGACCGCTTCGCCTCGTCCGCCGCCTCGACCATGTCCTGCGGTACGGCGACGAAGATGCGCTTGCCGATCCAGGCGGAGAACACCCACGCGGCCAGCACCGCCGGGATGCCGCAGACGACGCCCATGAGGATGACCCAGCCCAGCTCGACGTGGAGCAGTCCGGCCGCGGCGACCGGGCCGGGGTGCGGGGGCAGGAAGGCGTGGGTCATCGACAGGCCCGCGAGCAGGGGCAGGCAGTACAGGAGCACGGACTTCCCGGAGCGCTTGGCGGCGGCGTACACGATCGGTGCGAGCACGAAGATGCCGACGTCGAAGAAGACCGGGATGCCGAAGATCAGGCCGGTCAGGCCCATCGCGAGGGGCGCTCTGCGCTCCCCGAAGAGGTGCAGCAGCCGGGAGGCCAGCACCTCGGCCCCGCCGCTGACTTCGAGGATCGCGCCGAGCATGGTGCCGAGTCCGATGATGATGGCGACATGGCCGAGGATGCCGCCCATGCCGGACTCGATGGTGGACACGGCGTCGCTGCGCTGGACCGTGCCGAAGAGTTCGGTGACCGAGAGGCCGGCCATGAGGCCGACGGCTATGGAGACGGCGAGCAGGGCCACGAAGGGCTGCAGGCGCGTCTTGATGATGAGGAAGAGCAGCAGGGCGATACCGATGGCGGCGACGGTCAGGAGACCGGCCGTACCGTCGATCAGGAGGAGCAGTCCGCCGGTGTGGGGTGGGGTCTCGGGGGCGGCGGCCGCGGCGAGCGGATGGGACATAGGGGGTCCTCTGGGTAAGTACATCAAGCTTTCGGGCAGGGGGGATCGCGGCACGGCGCCCCGGTGGGCGCCGAGCCGTTGACGGCGTGCGGGAGTTGAGGAGGCGTCAGCCGAGTACGGCCAGCGCGTCGATCTCGATGAGCAGACCGGCGGGCAGACCGACGTACACGGTCGTGCGCGCGGCGGGCGGCTGGGTCAGCCCCTGCTCCTCGAAGTAGGTGTTGTAGATCTCGTTCATCTCGGCGAAGTGGGCGACGTCCGTCAGATAGACGCGGATCATCATCACGTCGTCCCAGGAGGCGCCGCCCTCCTCCAGGATCGCCTTGACGTTGGCGAGGGTCTGGAGGGTCTGCTCGCGCAGGGTGGGACCGGCGGGTGTCGGCGGCTGCCCCTCGACCGCCGGGAGGAAGCCGACCTGACCCGCGACCTGGAGGATGTTCCCCTTCTTCACTCCGTGCGAGAACTTGGCGGGCGGCGTGGTGTGGGTCTTCGGGGTGAGCGCGGTCTTCTCGGTCATTCGGTGCCCTTCGCTGAGGTTCTGCCGGAGTACTCGCCGCTGATGTCGTCCGCCGTACGGCGCACCAGCGGGAGCAGGGTGAGGAGTTCGTCGGCGGTGACGACGACGTTCGGCGCGGAGACCGACATCGCGGCGACGACGCGGCCGTCGGCGCCGCGGATCGGTGCGGCGACGCAGTTGATGGACTCCTCGTGGCCACCGAGGTCGGTGGCCCAGCCCTGTTCGCGCACCTTGTCCAACTCCTTCAGGAAAGCGGGTGCGTTGGGGGTGGAACGGGCCGTGTACATGGGGTAGTCGAGCTTGTCGGTGAGGGCGCGGCGCTCGTGCTCGGGCAGATCGGCGAGCAGCAGCTTGGCCACGGCGGCGACCGTGATGGCCACCGGTTTGCCGATCCGGGAGTACATCCGCACCGGGTAGCGGCTCTCGACCTTGTCGATGTACAGCACCTCGTCCTCCTCGTACACGGCGAGGTGCACGGTGTGTCCGCACTGCTCGTTGAGGCGTACGAGGTGGGGGTGGGCGATCTCGCGGATGTCGAGGTTCTCCATCGCCTCCTGGGCGAGGGCGATCAGGCGGGCGCCGAGGCGGTAGCGCTGGTCGGACTGGCGGTAGACCATGCCGTGCTCGTGCAGGGTGCGCAGCAGGCGCAGGGCCGTGGACTTGTGGACGCCCAGGCGGTCGGCGACCTGGCCCAGGTCGGCGGGGCCCTCGGCGAGCAGCGGCAGGATGCTGAGCGCGCGGTCGACGGTCTGGCTCATGGCGTACGTACCTCCTCGTCGGCCCGTTGTGCGGCTTGCGTCCAGCCGGGGCCGAGTCGAAGTTTCTCCCACCCGGCGTCGTCGAGGGCGGCCAGGCGGTCGGCGGTGTCGTGGGAGGGGGGTGCGGCGAGGTCGCCGGGGGCGGTGAGGGTGGCGGCGGCCCAGAGGTGGGCGTGGCGGAGGCGGTCCCGGATGGGCAGGGCGCGGAGGGTGGCGGAGAGGAAGCCTGCGGCGAAGGCGTCGCCTGCGCCGACGGTTGCTACGACATCTACGGTCAGGGCGGGGACGAAGGTACTCGACGCTTCGGCTGGGCGGGGGTGGGTGTCGCTCGCCCGCGCTGAGGGGGTGCCGCCTCTCTGTGGGACGGGTGCCGCCCCAGCGGCACGACTGCCCGCAGCTTGAGCTGGGCGGCTGGGCCGAACGCCACCCGCAGCCGACACAAACGCCGTAGCCCCCACTCCCCCCTGCTTCACCACCAGCACTCCCGGCTCGGGCAACGCCGCCCGCACCGCCTCCGGTCCCCCCGCAATCCCCCACGCGTCCTCGGCCTCGTCCTCCCCCACGAACACGACATCAGCCCCGCGCGCCAGTTCCAGCAGCACCCCCGGCCCGTCGCCGTCTCCCCAGAGCCCCGCCCGGTAGTTGACGTCGAACGAGACCATCGGGCGCCCCGCCCCCGCCCCCGCCCCCGTCAGCTCCCGCATCAACCCCAGGCACCCTTCCGACAACGCCGCCGTGATCCCCGACAGATGCAGCACCCGACCCGAACGCGCCGCGCTCAGGTCCACGTCCTCCACGGACATCCCGGACGCCGCCGAACCCGCCCGGTAGTACGCCACCTCATGCGCGTCCGTGGCCCGGTCCCCGGCCGTGCGGAAGTACACCCCCGTCGGCCGTACCGGATCCCGCCGCACGGCCGAGACATCGACGCCGTACCCCGCGATCGCCTCGACGAGATGGTCGCCGAACCCGTCGGTGCCGACGCGGCTGACCCACCTCGCGCGGTGGCCGGCGGCAGCCAGCGCGCACGCGACGTTGGATTCCGCGCCGCCGATCGCCCGCTCGAACGACGGCACATCGGCGAGGCGCCCGGGACGTGTGGGCAGGAACGTGACCATGGACTCGCCGAGCGCGACAACGTCCACGACGTCGAGGGCATTGCAGGGTCCGGTGACAGTCACGATCGTCGTAGCTCCTCGGCGCTTTCGCGGGCCGCGGCTTTCGTTGACCCGCGGTTGGCCGAGATGTTAGACAGCAGCAAGCGATATACGCAATGAGCGTTGCAGAAACTGCAACCTCGCAGATCAGGGAGGTTCCATGAGCAACGAGGCGCTCGCCCGCCTGGCCGAGGAACGCATCGACCACCGCTTCAAGGGCCTCCCCCCGGACGCCGACGGCCTGACCGTCGCCGAGCTGTCCGCCCAGCGCCGCAACCTTTTCACCGGCGGCTTCGCCACCCCCGTGCTCGCCCTCTCCGCCGAGCGCCTGGAGCACAACCTCGACCTCATGGAGACGTACGCCGCCCGCCACGGCCTCGCCTTCGCCCCGCACGGCAAGACGTCCATGGCCCCGCAGCTCTTCCAGCGGCAGATCGAGCACGGCGCGTGGGGCATCACGCTCGCGGTACCGCACCAGGTGCGGGTGGCACGGGCGTACGGCATCGAGCGCGTCTTCCTCGCGAACGAGCTCGTGGACGCCGCCGCCCTGCGGTGGATCGCCGGTGAGCTGGCGGCCGACCCCGCCTTCCGTCTCGTCTGTTACGTCGACTCCGTGCGGGGCGTGGAGCTGATGGACGCCGCCCTGCGAGGCGCCGGCGCCACCCGGCCGCTGGACGTCGTCGTGGAGCTGGCCGGCGGCGAGGGCGCCCGCACCGGGGTCCGCACCGAGGCCGAGTGCGCCACCGTCGCGGACGCGGTGGCCGCCGTGCCGACGCTGCGGCTGGTCGGTGTCGCCGGGTACGAGGGCGAGGTGCCGCAGCCGAACCCCGAGCGGGTGCACGCCTATCTGCGGCGGCTCGTCGCGCTCGCCGCCGACTTCGACAAGGCGGGGCGGTTCGCGGGGCTCGGTCTCGACGAGATCATCGTCAGCGCCGGCGGCAGCGCCTGGTTCGACGCGGTGGCGGACGTCTTCGCCGAGATCCCCGAACTGTCCCTGCCCGTGCTGAAGTTGCTGCGCTCCGGCGCCTACGTCTCGCACGACGATGGCCACTACCGCAAGCTGACCCCCTTCAACCGGGTCCCGCAGGAGGGCGCCCTCGAACCCGCCTTCCGGCTGTGGGCCCAGGTCGTCTCCCGCCCCTCCCCCGAGCAGGCCTTCGTCAACGCGGGCAAGCGGGACGCGGCCTACGACCTCGATCTGCCGTTCGCCCAGGTGGTCCGCCGGGACGGGGCCGAGCGCCCGGCCACCGGCGTCTCGGTGACCGCCCTGTCCGACCAGCACGCGTGGCTGGCGACGACCGGGGAGGCGGACCTGGAGGTCGGGGACTGGCTCGGGATGGGGTTGTCCCACCCGTGCACGTCGTTCGACAAGTGGCAGCTGATCCCGGTCACACAGGCGGACGGGACGGTCGTCGACTACATCCGCACGTACTTCTAGCCGAGGGGTGGCGGTCGTGGAAGAGCTTGTCATCCGGGACGCGGAGGTCGTGGACGGCAGTGGTGGTCCGTCCTACCGCGCCGATGTGGTGGTGGACGGCGGCCGGATCGTGTCGATCGTGCGGGAGGCGGCCGCCGCCGGCTGCCAACGGCCGAAGGCGCGGCGCGAGTTGGACGCCGAGGGCCTCGTCCTGTCCCCCGGCTTCATCGACATGCACGCCCACAGCGATCTGGCGCTGCTGCGGGACCCCGACCACAGCGCGAAGGCCGCGCAGGGGGTCACCCTCGAAGTCATCGGCCAGGACGGGCTGTCGTACGCCCCCGTCGACGACCGCACCCTAGCCGAGGTGCGCCGCGCCATCACCGGCTGGAACGGCTCCGGCGACGACATCGACTTCGACTGGCGGACGGTGGGCGAGTACCTGGACCGTCTCGACGCCGGCTTCGAGGGCCGGGGCATCGCCGTGAACGCGGCGTACCTCATCCCGCAGGGCACGGTCCGCGCGCTCGCCGTGGGCTGGGAGGACCGGGAGGCCACGCCGGACGAGCTCGACCGGATGCGGCGGCTGGTCGCGGAGGGGCTCGAGCAGGGCGCGGTCGGACTGTCGTCGGGGCTGACGTACACGCCGGGCATGTACGCCAAGGACGCCGAGCTGACCGAGCTGTGCCGGGTGGTGGCGCGGTACGGCGGCTACTACTGCCCGCACCACCGCTCCTACGGGGCCGGGGCCCTGGAGGCGTACGCGGAGATGGTGGCCCTGACCGGGGAGGCGGGCTGTGCGCTCCATCTGGCCCACGCCACCATGAACTTCGGCGTGAACAAGGGGCGGGCGCCGGAGCTGCTGTCCCTGCTGGACAAGGCGCTCGCCGAAGGGGCCGACATCAGCCTGGACACCTACCCCTACACCCCCGGCTGCACGACCCTGGTCGCCATGCTGCCGAGCTGGGCGAGCGAGGGCGGCCCCGAGGCGGTGCTGGCCCGGCTGGCGGACGACGACACCGCCGAGCGCATCCGGCACCACATGGAGGTCGTCGGCGCCGACGGCTGCCACGGGGTGCCCATCGAGTGGGACACGATCGAGATCTCGGGCGTGAGCGACCCGGCGCTCGGGGACTTCGTCGGCCGTACGATCCGGCAGTCCGCGGACGCGCGGGGCGAGGCCCCCTGGGTGACCGCGCGCCGGCTGCTCCGTCAGGACCGGCTGGGCTCGACGATCCTCCAGCACGTCGGCCACGAGGAGAACGTCCGCACGATCATGCGGCACCGCGTCCACACGGGCGGCTCGGACGGCATCCTGCAGGGCACGAAGCCGCATCCGCGGGCGTACGGCACGTTCCCGCACTACCTCGGCCGCTATGTACGGGAGTTGGGGGTGCTGTCCCTGGAGGAGTGCGTGGCCCATCTGACCTCGCGCCCGGCGGCGCGGCTGCGGCTGCCGGACCGGGGGCTGGTGCGCGAGGGCTACCGGGCGGACCTGGTGCTGTTCGACCCGGAGACGGTAGCGGCGGGCTCCTCGTTCGAGCAGCCGCGCACGCTACCGACAGGCGTCCCGTACGTCCTGATCGACGGCCGTTTCGTGATCGAGGACGGCCGCCGGACGGACGTGCTGGCGGGACGGGCGGTCCGCAGAACCGCGTATCCGGCGTAGCCGGTTACGGCTTGGGCAGCACGCACCCGCTCGCGCTCAGGTCGAGCTTGTTGTCGACGCCGAAGCAGGCGGGGATCTGGTAGGTCTGCTGGGCGTAGTTGATGCCCTGGCGGACGGTGACGTCGCCGCTCTCGTCGACCTCGCACGGGTTGTTGAGCGTGCAGCGCCGGCCGTCCTCGTTGCCGGTGTTGTTGACGGCGACGACCTTGTTGGTGGCCTGGTCGATGACGGGGGAGCCGGAGGTGCCGCCGATGGTGTTGCAGGCGGAGGTGTAGCGGACCGAGTCCTTGAAGGTCCAGTCGCCTTCCTTGAGGCGGTACGCGAACCCGTCGATGTTGCAGTTGTACAGCCGCTTCCAGTAGCCGGAGGCGACCGTGATCGCCGTGCCCGCGACCGGGTGGGTGTCGGCCATGGTCAGGGCGTCGATGCCGTACTGGCTCTTGATCTGGGCGTAGGTCGTGGTGAGCTGATAGATCGCCACGTCCGTGTCGGTCATCGTGCCGTAGGCGATCTTGCTGGCACGCAGGGTGCCGACCCGGCTCCCGGAGGCGTTGAGCAGACCGAAGGTACGGCTGGAGGCCCGGTCGACGACGACCTCGCCGGGTCCCGGCATGCCGGTCTCCAGACAGTGGCCGTTGGACATCACGAGCGCCGGGTCGTTGTCCTCGGAGTCCGGGAGGCGGACGACCGAGCCGGAGCAGTTGCTGAGCGAGACGGTACCCGCGAAGTTGACGGCCTGGACCTTGGGGTTCAGGACCTGGGTGAGGCTCTCCGTGGCGGAGGTGACGGTGTCCCGGACCACCGAGGTGACCGTGTCCGTGTCGGCACCCTTGCCGAAGGACTGGGCCGTGTCCACGGGAGCCGCGGCCGCGGGTGCGGCGCCGGCCCCGGCTATCGCCAGGGCGAGGAGGGCAGCGCCGAGCGGTTTTCTCATGTGGGGGTCCCCTCATACGAGGAGGGTGACCGGAGATTCTCCGGCCACCCACGCTTTTGTCATGCGCATTGTCACGCACAAGGGGGATGCGGACAAGGAGTTGCTTACCCGTGAGTTCAGTCCGTAGATGACGAGGTCACGTCACCGGCACCGGGAAGCCGTGATATCTTCACATCCCTGTCGGCAAATCTCCCCGCAAATGGTGCATTACCGCACCCAATTGGCCAATCCATCAGCCATCCAGGAAAACGGGGTATGCCCCGCATTTCTTGGAGAACGTGACGATGACTGGCCCTGCCGTCTCGGTGATTGTCGCCGCGTACAACGCAATGCCCTATCTGACCAGATGTGTCACTTCTGTCGCCGAGCAGAGCATCGGCCGGGACAGGCTGGAGATCATCGTCGTCGACGACGGCTCGACAGACGGCACGGCCAAGGAACTTGACCGGCTGGCCGACGAGTACCCGCAGCTGTTGCGGATCTTCCGGCAGGAGAACTCCGGCGGCCCCTCCGCGCCGCGCAACCTGGGTCTCGACCACGCCCGCGGACGGTTCGTGTTCTTCCTGGACGCCGACGACCACCTGGGGCCCGAGGCCCTGGAGCGCATGGTGGCCATGGCGGAGGAGAACGGCACCGACGTCGTGCTGGGCAAGATGGTGGGCGTCGGCGGGCGAGGCGCGCCCACCTCGATGTTCAAGCGCGACCAGCCGCGGACCGACGTCTTCTCGTCCCGGGTGTACTGGACGCTCAACCCGATGAAGATGTTCCGCCGGGAGCTGCTGGAGCGGCTCCGGCTGCGGTTCCCGACCGACCTGTCCATAGGTGAGGACCAGCTCTTCGTCGGCCCCGCCTACCTGCACGCCCGGGGCATCTCCGTACTGGCCTCCTACGACTGCCTGTACTGGGTGCGCCGGGAGGACGAGGGCAACATCACGCTGCGCACGGGCGGCACCGAACCCCGGCTGGCCTTCCTGCCGCGCATGGTCGACATGATCCTCGAGAACGTGCCGGCCGGCCCGGGCCGCGACCACCTGGCGCACCGCCACCTCACCGTCGAGGTCCGCCAGCTCCTCGACCATCTGATGCGCGAACCCCGCCCCGTGCAGGAGAAGGCCCTCGCCCGCCTCGCCGAGACGATCGCACCGCTCTGGCACGAGGGGCTCTCCGAGCAGCTCTCGGCCATGGCCCTGCTGCGGCTGCACCTCGTACGCCACCAGATGCTGGACGAGCTGCTCGACCTCGTGCGGTTCGAACGGGAGCTGGCCCGGAGCAAGGTGGCGACTCCCGTCCTCGTGGACGGCGGCCGGGCCCTCGCCCGCTACCCGTTCCTGCGCGACCCCGCCCGCGCCATCCCCGACATCTGCTACGACGTCACCGACCGGCTCGGCGTACGCCACCACGTCACCCGGGCCGACCTGCGCGGCACCGTGCTGCGCCTGGCCGGGCACGGCTACCTCCACCGCGTCGAGACCCGCGACGTCAGCACCGAGCTGGTGCTGCGCGAGCGCGACAGCAAGACGGAGTTCCGGCTGCCCGTCACCCACACCCCGACTCCGCACGCGGGCGCGCAGGAGGACAAGGGGCGGTTCACCTACGACCGGGCCGGCTTCGAGGCCACCGTCGACATCGCCACGGCCGCCGACGGCAGCCCGCTCGGCGACGGGCTGTGGGACATCTCCCTCGCCATCGGCGCCCAGGGGATCACGCGCGAGGTCCGCATCGGCAGCAAGCGGGCCGGCGACGTGTCCGGCGAGGCCACCACGCACATCGTGGACACCGCCGGGGGCCTGCGTGCCGTCACCCTGTACACCACCGACCCGCACGGCAACTTCACGCTCGACCTCGGTGAGCGCAAGCACCCGGTACGGCGCCGGCTCACCGCCCGTCCGACGGTGCGGTGGGCCGCCGACGCCCCCACCGAGCTGGAGCTCACCGGCCGGTGCGCGCTCGCCGGGCACCCGCAGGGCGCCCTCACCGTGACCCTGGACGACGGAGAGGGCCGCACCGTCGTCCACCAGGTCTCCGGTGACTCCCACCGCGGCGGTGAGTTCACCGTCCGGATCCCCGTCACCGATCTCCCCGCCGGTGTCTGGCGCGGCTCACTCGGACTCGGCACCTGGTCGGCTCCCCTGCCCGCGCTGCCCAAGAAGCTCGGGGCGGCGAAGTGGCGGCGGACCCTGCCCTGGTACGCCAAGCCGGCGACGGGCGGCGGCGACGGATTCGCCCTCCAGGTCGCCAGGACCGATCTCGTCCGCGCGGTCGCCCGCCGGATCAAAGGCTGAGATCAAGGGCCGAGTCACACAGGCGTCGGCTTCGAGTGCCCGCCCGGGACCCGCGGCTACTTGGGCCTCTTGGGGTTCCCCTGTCCCCTGCCCGGCTTGTCGTCGGTCTCGGCCGGTGCCGGTGATGTCGTGGGGGCGGTCGGAGTGGGCGCGGTCGCCGTAGCGGGGCCGGGCGAGGACTCGGCCGGTTCGTCGTCGGAGTCCTCCGCCCCGGACGGGCTCGCCGACGCGTCCGGGGATCCCGGGCGCGCCGGATCGGTGCCGTCGGAGGAGCGGACGGAGGCCGAGGGCCCTTCGGAAGGGCCCGTGAGGTCCGCCGGGTCCTTCGCCGTCGGGCTCGTACGGTCGTCCTCCCCCTGTGTCCCGCCCGCCGACGACCCCGAGAGGGAGAAGCCGGCTATCAGCGCCGCCGCCGACACCGCCCCCACCGCGCCGGCCGCCATCGCCACGCGCCGCGAGCGCCAGGCACTGGGCTTGCGCCGCGAGCCCCGGCCCGCGCCGCCCACGCGTCGGCCGCGTTCCTGACGGAAGCCGTCGACCTCGCGATAACCCCCGGGCCCGGCCGTCCCGCCGGTCGCCGCGTCGGCCGCTCCATGGTCCTCGTCGACCACCGGCGGCAGCTTCGTCGTCTCGTCGTACGCGTTCTGCCAGCCGTGCGCGGTCGCCGGGTCGGCGTACTCGTCGTACGACGGGGACACCTCGGGCTGGGGGTGGTACACGCGCGGGGGTACCTGTGGCCCGCCATCCTCCCGGTACGCACGGTGGACGTCGGGCGCGTCGGCCGCGTGGTCGGCGGCATCCGCTCCGTGCATCCCGTGTTCGTACTCTGGCGGCCTGGACATGGCCGCGCATTGTAAGGGCGAGAGGGGCCGACGGGACAGTTACCCGCGATAACGACCCAAACCACCACGTCTCACGTGTCGGAAAACACGGCCCAAGGTGCGTTACCGGGCCGTAAGCTCCATGACATGCAGGTGATCCAGTCGACCAAGCTCGCCAACGTCTGTTACGAGATCCGGGGCCCGGTGCTCGAGGAGGCGATGCGGCTCGAGTCGGCAGGGCATCGGATCCTCAAGCTGAACACCGGCAACCCGGCCGCGTTCGGCTTCGAGTGCCCGCCCGAGATCCTGGAGGACATCCTCCGCAACGTCTCGACGTCCCACGGCTACGGCGACGCCAAGGGCCTGCTGGCCGCGCGCCGCGCGGTCGTGATGCACAACCAGACCCTCGGCATCGAGACCGACGTCGAGCACGTCTTCATCGGCAACGGCGCCTCCGAGCTGATCGTCATGGCCATGCAGGCGCTGCTCGACGACGGGGACGAGGTGCTCGTCCCGGCACCCGACTACCCCCTGTGGACCGCCGCCGTGTCCCTGTCCGGCGGCACCGCCGTGCACTACCGGTGCGACGAGCAGGCCGACTGGATGCCCGACCTCGCCGACATCGAGCGCAAGGTCACCGACCGCACCAAGGCCATCGTCATCATCAACCCCAACAACCCGACGGGGGCCGTATACGACGAGGCCATGCTGCGCGGGCTGACGGACATCGCCCGGCGGCACAACCTCCTCGTCTGCTCCGACGAGATCTACGACAAGATCCTCTACGACGGCGCCACCCACACCCCGACCGCCGCCGTCGCCCCCGACCTGCTCACCCTCACCTTCAACGGCATGTCGAAGGCGTACCGCGTCGCCGGGTACCGGGTGGGATGGATGTCGATCTCGGGCCCGCGCGCCCACGCCGACTCCTATATCGAGGGCCTCACCATCCTCGCGAACATGCGGCTGTGCGCGAACATGCCCGGTCAGCACGGGGTGGTCGCCGCGCTCAGCGGGCGGCAGACCATCAACGACCTGGTGCTGCCCGGCGGGCGGCTGAAGGAGCAGATGGACGTCGCGTACGAGCTGCTGACGCAGATCCCCGGCGTGACGTGCGTACGGCCGAAGGGGGCGCTGTATCTCTTCCCTCGGCTCGACCCCAAGGTGTTCAAGATCAGGGACGACCGGCAGCTCGTCCTGGACCTGCTGCGCCGCGAGAAGATCATGGTCGTCCAGGGCTCGGGCTTCAACTGGCCGGAGTCGGACCACTTCCGGGTGGTGACCCTGCCGACGGTCACGGATCTGCGGGACGCGGTGGGGCGGATCGGGCGGTTCCTGGACGGGTACGGCCAGCCGTAGATCTTTTAGACTCGCTCAACTTTAGACGGAATCTAAGCTAGGATGGCTTCCTGACAGCACAGGAGGCCATCCATGTACGAACCGATCCGCACCAAGTCGGTCCACAGCACGATGGCCGGCACGACTTCCGACTTTCCGCACCGCTCCCGCGAGGAGGAGCTGGACATCCAGCTCGCGGGGCACCTCGCGGCGCTGCTGGCCGTCACCGATGAGCTGCGCGCGCTCGAACCGTCCACCGACCTCGACGCGGCCGCCGAACGGCTCGCCGATCAGGTGGCCCGGCTGCGGGAGGGGCGAGTGCCGGCCCGTACGGCTGCCTCCGGCGGTGAGCCGAAGCTCGCGGCACTGCATCGTCGGGCGCATGCCCTCGCCGGACGGGCGCTGGTCGTCGCCGCGTCGCGGGCCGACACCGCGGCGGCCATTCTGGCCGCCGAGCGTATGGATGCGCATGCGGCCGCGCAGGCTGAGCCACAGGAGTTGACCGGCGTCGGCTGACACTTCACTGCGTTGGCTCTGGCCGACGTTCGCCTTGGCCGTGGGGGTTTCTGTCGTGCGGCGGCCACGGGTTGTCTGTGGCTGGTCGCGCCCACGCGGCGGAGCCGCATATCGATACAGCCCCGCGCCCCTAACGGGGCGCCCCTCGGCCCCGTGTTGTAACGGGACCCGTACGACACCTCCCGTTCATCCCCCTCGACGGGGAACGTTGGATTCCGCGAGCACTCTCCCGGTGTGAGACGTATCGCAGGAATCGTCCTCGCGGTGTTGCTGATCGGTGGCGTGGTGGCCGCCGTCGTCGCGGGCCGCAGCGATGAGGACAAGGGCACGGCAACGAAGACCGTGCGCGCAGTGATCGGGTCGGAGAAGGCCGAGTTCTTCGCCGATCCCGACGTCGTGGACGCCCTAGCCGCCAAGGGCTACACCGTGAAGGCCGAGACCTCCGGGTCCTGGGCCATGGAGGGGCTGGACCTCAAGGGCTACGACCTCGCGCTCCCGTCGAGCCAGGCGCCGGCCCGTGAGCTCGCCGCGAAGTACGAGGTGACGGGGACGCTGCCGCGGCCCTTCTACTCGCCCCTCGTCGTCGTGGCGCACAAGAACGCCGCCGAGGTGCTCGCGGCCAACGGGCTCGCCACGCTGGACGAGGCCCACCGCGGCACGCTGAAGATGGCCGCCTATCTGGGTGCCGCCCGCGCCGACCGTACCTGGCAGCAGCTCAAGGGGGCGCAGAAGTACGGGGAGTTGACGGGGACGCTGTACCTGTCCAGTACCGATCCCGAGACCTCGAACTCCGGCGCCCTCTACCTCGCCGCCGCCTCCTACGTCGAGAACGGCGCCAAGGTCGTCGCCACCGACGCCGAGGTCGGCCGTACCGCGCCGCTGCTGCGCAAGCTGGTCAGTGTGCAGGGCGCCCAGCAGTCCAGCAGTGACGCCGTCTTCCGGGACTTCGTCAGCGGTGCCGGCAATCCGCTCGTCGTGGTCTACGAGTCCCAGGTCGCCTCGCTATTGGCGCGAGGGCAGCAGCCGGAGGACCTGGTCGTCCTCTACCCGGACACCACGGTCAACAGCGACCACACGGTCGTATCGCTGACCGAGAACGGCAGGGCCGTCGCCGAACTCCTCTCCGACGATCCGAAGCTGCGCGAGCTGGAGGCCCGGCACGGGTTCCGTCCGCAGGGCGAGGCCGTCGAGTTCGCCTCGGACACCACGTACCTCAAGCAGGAACTGACCGGCGTCCACCAGGCGGCCGTGCCCACCTCCGAGGTGCTGCACGAGCTGGCGCGGCGGGCGCGCGGATAGGGGGACCACCGCACATGAACAACGACAACGACGACACCTTCGTCCTCACACCGCCAGAGCCCGTGGCCGCCGTGCCGCGCGAGAAGGCCGGCGGACTCGTCCCGGTCGACGACGGCGTCCGCGCCGGCATGGCCGACAAGGCCGCCGCCTATGTCGAGGGGCTCGCGGCGCTCGACGCCCGCTCCCCCGAGTTCGCCGGCAAGGTCGGTGAGATCACCGCGCTGGGTGCCGGTGACATGCGGGCCGCCGCCGCCCAGTCCAACCGGATGCTGGAGCGGACCGTCCGCAGCCTGCCCGACCGGGGCGGGGACGCCCAGTCGCAGGTCGCGGGCTCGCTCGTCGAGCTGCGGAGGGTGGTCGAGGACCTGGACCCGCGGGATCTGCCCGCCGCCAAGGGACGCAGGTTCCTCTCCAGGCTGCCCGGTGGCAACAGGCTGCGGGACCACGTCGCCAAGTACGCCTCCGCGCAGGGGACCCTCAACAAGATCGTGGGATCGCTGCGGGGCGGGCAGGACGAGCTGCGGCGGGACAACGCCGCCCTGCAGACCGAGCGGGTGCGGCTCTGGGAGACCATGGGCAAGCTCCAGGAGTACGTCGTGCTGACCGAGGCCCTGGACACGGCCGTCGAGCAGCACATCGGCCGGGTCATGGACCCTCAGCAGGCCGACAGCCTGCGCGCCGACGTCCTCTTCCCGGTCCGGCAGAAGCACCAGGACCTGCTCACCCAGCTCGCGGTGTGCGCGCAGGGCTACCTCGCCATGGACGTCGTACGACGCAACAACGAGGAGCTGATCAAGGGCGTCGACCGGGCCGCGACCACCACCGTCTCCGCGCTGCGGATCTCCGTGATGCTGGCCTCCGCGCTCGACAACCAGAAGAAGGTCATCGAGCAGGTCAACGCCCTGCGCGGGACCACCGAGGACCTCATCCGGGGCAACGCGGAGATGCTGGCCACGCAGAGCGGCGAGATCCAGCGCATCGCCGCCGACCCGGCGGTGGGAGCGGAGACCCTGCGCGGCGCCTTCCAGCAGATCTACCGCACCCTCGACGCCATCGACAGCTACAAGGTCCAGGCGACCGAGGCGATGGCGGCGACGGTGGAGAGCCTGACCGCCGAACTGGAGCACGCGAGCGGCTACCTGGAGCGCAGCCGTGCGCAGGGCGCGCTGGAGGGCGGTCTCGGATGAGAACACGACTGCTCGCCGCCGCGCTCGCCGCGGCGGCCCTGCTGACGACGGCCTCCTGCACCTCGCAGAAGACGGACGACAAGGCACGGAACGGCCCACGGCCCGGCACCCTCCGCGTCCTCGCCTCCAGCGAACTCAGCGACATGGCCCCGGTGCTCGACCGGATCGCCGACGACACCGGCGTCACGGTCCGGCCCACCTACATGGGCACCCTCGACGCCGTGGAGCTGCTGACCAAGGGCGAGGCGGACGGGCGGTACGACGCGCTGTGGCTGTCCTCCAACGACTATCTGCGGCTGCGGCCCGAGGCGGCGAAGAAGGTCGTGTCGGAGACCCCGGTGATGTCGAGCCCGGTCGCCATCGGCGTGCGGACCACGGCCCTCGGCACCCTGGGCTGGAAGCCGGACGACGTCACCTGGTCGCAGATCGAGCGGGCCGTGCAGGACGGCCGGCTGACCTACGGCATGACCGACCCGGCCCGCTCCAACTCCGGCTTCGCCACCCTCGTCTCGGTCGCCTCGGCCCTGTCCGGCGCCCAGTCCGCGCTCACCGACGCCGACGTCGCGAAGGCCACGCCCAAGCTCAAGGAGTTCTTCACCGGGCAGAAGCTGACGTCGGGCTCTTCGGGCTGGCTGGCGGCGGCGTACGAGCGGCGCGGGAACGTCGACGCGCTGCTCAACTACGAGTCCGTCCTCAAGGGCATCCCGGGCCTGACCGTGATCCGCCCCAAGGACGGCGTCGTCACCGCCGACTACCCGCTGTCCTCCCTCGCGTCGACGGACACCGCGGCCCGCGAGGACGTCCGCCGCCTGGCCGAGGCCCTGCGCACCGACGACATCCAGCGGCTGATCACCGAGCGCACCCATCGCCGCCCGGTCGTCGCCTCCGTCGACCCCGCGCCCGGCCTCGACACCGGCCGGCGGCGCGAACTGCCCTTCCCGGGCACCCGTTCCGTCGCCGACGGACTGCTCGACTCGTACGAGAACGAGCTGCGCCGCCCGTCCAGGACGGTCTACGTCCTCGACACCTCGGGCTCCATGGAGGGCGACCGGCTGGCGAAGCTGAAGCGGGCACTCACCGACCTCACCGCCGACTTCCGGGAGCGCGAGGAGGTCACTCTGATGCCGTTCGGATCGCAGGTGAAGAGCGTGCGCACGCATGTGGTGGAGCCGGCCGACCCCAGGTCCGGCCTGGAAGGGATCCGCGAGGACACCGAGGCGCTGTCCGCCGAGGGTGACACCGCGATCTACACCTCGCTGGAGAAGGCGTACGACCATCTCGGCGCCGGACGATCCCAGGACACGTTCACGTCGATCGTGCTGATGACGGACGGCGAGAACACCACGGGCGCCGAGGCGCCGGACTTCGACTCCTTCTACGCCGGGCTGGACCGCGACCGGCGTGAGACGCCCGTCTTCCCCATCCTCTTCGGCGACTCCGACCAGTCCGAGCTGGAGCACATCGCCGAGCTGACCGGCGGCCGCCTCTTCGACGCCCAGGAGGGCTCACTGGACGGCGCCTTCGAGGAGATCCGTGGCTACCAGTAGAGCTGTGGCGTACCTGGAGTCCCGCAAGAACATCGCCGGGAGCGCGTGCGGGCTGGCCGGCCTGACGCTGACCTTCACGGGGGTGGCGGGCCCGTACTGGCCGGTCGTGGTCGCGGGCCTGTACGGCGCGGGCGCCCTGATCGCCCCGCCGGAGCGGCCGGCGCTCCCCGAATTCCCGGACCCCTCGGCCCAACTGGACGAGCTGCGGGACGACTTCGAGAAGCTGCGCGGCTATCTGACGGACGTCGAACTGTCGGTCACGGCCGCGACCCGACTGCGCGAACTCACCGAGCTACTGGCCGCGCTGCTCGACCGGGGTTGGGTGGCGGAGTTGCTCGCCCATGACCCGGAGGGCGTACATGTGCTCTCGCGCATCGTGCGGCGCGACCTTCCCGAGGCGGTCGACAGCTTCGTACGGACGCGGTGGTGGACGCGGATGTCGCCGGGCACGGAGTCTCCGGAACTGCATCTGGAACGTCAGTTGGGCTTGCTGAAGAAGGACGCGGAGGGCCTGGCGGCCGGGCTGAGGGAGGGCGAGGCGCGCAGACAGGAGACCCACACCCGCTACTTGGAAGACCGCTCACAGCAACGCCCCTAAATCGGCGAAGGCCTGCCGCTGCCGCACTCCCCGTCGGGGCGGACGGGGAAGGCAGCGACAGGCCCAGGGCCACACACGCCGTTGTGCGCGGCCTCGCCGTACCGCACCGCGGCCGGCCGTGACGATGTTGCTGGTCAGGGCACACTCGGAGCCGGCCGCGGCGTCTGAGAGGGCTGGGTTCAGCCCAGGCGCCGCACCAGCGCGCGGTACTCGTCCCACAGCTCCTTCGGCGTGTGGTCGCCGAAGGTGTTGAGGTGGTCGGGGACGAGCGCGGCCTCCTCGCGCCAGACCTCCTTGTCGACGGTGAGGAGGAAGTCCAGGTCGGAGTCGGAAAGTTCGAGACCGTCCGTGTCCAGCGCGCCCTTGGCCGGCAGGATGCCGATGGGGGTCTCGACGCCCTCGGCCTTGCCGTCGAGGCGCTCGACGATCCACTTCAGGACGCGGCCGTTCTCGCCGAAGCCGGGCCAGACGAACTTGCCCTCGTCGTTCTTGCGGAACCAGTTGACGTAGTAGATCTTCGGCAGCTTGGACTGGTCCTTGTCCTTGGCCACGTCGATCCAGTGGGCCATGTAGTCGCCCATGTTGTAGCCGCAGAACGGCAGCATCGCGAACGGGTCGCGGCGCAGCTCGCCGACCTTGCCCTCGGCGGCGGCGGTCTTCTCCGACGCGACGTTCGCGCCGAGGAACACGCCGTGTTTCCAGTCGAAGGACTCCGTCACCAGCGGTACGGCGGTGGCGCGGCGGCCGCCGAAGAGGATCGCCGAGATCGGCACGCCCTTGGGGTCCTCCCACTCGGGCGCGATGATCGGGCACTGCGAGGCGGGGACCGTGAAGCGGGCGTTGGGGTGGGCGGCGGGGTCCGAGGACTCCGGCGTCCAGTCCCGGCCCTTCCAGTCCGTCAGGTGGGCCGGGGTCTCCTCCGTCATGCCCTCCCACCAGATGTCGCCGTCGTCGGTCAGCGCCACGTTGGTGAAGACCGAGTTGCCCCACAGCGTCTTCATCGCGTTGGCGTTGGTGTGCTCACCGGTGCCGGGCGCGACGCCGAAGAAGCCGGCCTCGGGGTTGATGGCGTACAGCCGGCCGTCCTCGCCGAAGCGCATCCAGGCGATGTCGTCGCCGATCGTCTCGACCGTCCAGCCGGAGATGGTGGGCTCCAGCATGGCGAGGTTGGTCTTGCCGCAGGCGGAGGGGAAGGCGGCGGCGACGTACTTGGACTCGCCGGTGGGCGGAGTGAGCTTCAGGATGAGCATGTGCTCGGCGAGCCAGCCCTCGTCGCGGGCCATCACCGACGCGATGCGCAGGGCGTAGCACTTCTTGCCGAGCAGGGCGTTGCCGCCGTAGCCGGAGCCGTAGGACCAGATCTCGCGGGTCTCCGGGAAGTGGGAGATGTACTTGGTCTGGTTGCAGGGCCAGGGGACGTCCTCCTGGCCTTCCTCCAGCGGGGCGCCGACGGAGTGCACGGCCTTCACGAAGAAGCCGTCGTCGCCCAGTTCGTCGAGGACGGCCTGGCCCATGCGGGTCATGGTGCGCATGGAGACGGCGACGTAGGCGGAGTCGGTGATCTCCACGCCGATCGCGGAGAGCCTGGAGCCGAGCGGGCCCATGCAGAACGGGACGACGTACATGGTCCGGCCGCGCATCGAGCCGCGGAAGACGCCCTTCTCACCGGAGAAGACCTCGCGCATCTCGGCGGGGTCCATCCAGTGGTTCGTCGGGCCCGCGTCCTCCTCCTTCTCGGAGCAGATGAAGGTCCGGTCCTCGACGCGGGCGACGTCGGTCGGGTCGGAGGCCGCGTAGTACGAGTTGGGACGCTTGATCGGGTCGAGCTTCTTGAAGGTGCCCTTCGCGACGAGCTCCTCACTGAGCCGGTCGTACTCGGCCTCGGATCCGTCACACCAGACCACGTTGTCCGGCTGCGTCAGTTCGGCGATCTCGTTCACCCACGAGACCAGTTCGCGGTGGTTGGTGGGAACGACGGGGGGAGCCGCGTTGTCGCGCGCCACGGTTGCTCCTAAGTGAGGGATTTTGTCCTGAATATGCCCTTGTATGCCCCGTGGGGGCCGCGACCCGGATGCCGCGCCGAGCGATCTTTCGCGCTCATCCGGTGCCGACCGCACTCATTTGATCATCCGACGCGTCTGCGCATATGTCCAGAGGGCATCACAGGTGAGCGGCGTGAGCATCACCACTCATCCGGATGTTTTCGATGCGTCACCACGGCTTCACCCCGGGTGTGCCCCTGTCGGGTAGCCCATGAGACGATGGCCACTTTGCGGCGCTCATCTCGCCACTCTGACGCGTAACTTACGGTTCCGTAGGTACGATGCCCCCCATGACTGCGCCCGTCCCCGACGCGCCCACGGACACGCCGGCCGCCGGCCGCGGTTCCGCCGCGCCGTCCTTGCCGCACCAGATCGCGCACCACGCCCAGCAGCTCACGGGCGAGATCAAACCCAAGCTGCGCGGCTGGCTCCATCTCGGCATGTTCCCGGCGGTGCTGGTCGCGGGCCTGGTGCTCACGGCCCTCGCGGACTCATCCCGGGGACGCCTCGCCTGCGGGATCTACGCCCTGACCGCCTGCCTGCTGTTCGGTGTGAGCGCGCTGTACCACCGGGGCAACTGGAGCCGGCGGATGGACGGCATCCTGCGCCGCCTGGATCACGCCAACATCTTCCTGATCATCGCGGGCACCTACACGCCGCTGACGATACTGCTCCTGCCGGAGGCCAAGGGCCAGTGGCTGCTGTGGGGCATCTGGGCGGCCGCGCTGGCCGGAATCGTCTTCCGGGTCTTCTGGGTGGGCGCCCCGCGCTGGCTCTACACGCCCTGCTACATCGCGATGGGCTGGGCGGCCGTCTTCTTCCTGCCGGACTTCATGCGCACCGGCGGTATCGCGGTGCTGGTCCTGGTGATCGTCGGCGGCGTCCTCTACAGCGCGGGCGGCGTGATCTACGGCATCAAGCGCCCGAACCCGTCACCGCGCTGGTTCGGCTTCCACGAGGTGTTCCACTCCTTCACCCTGGCGGCGTTCATCACGCACTACGTGGGGATCTCGCTGGTGGCGTACCAGCACGGGTAACCCACCGCACAGCTCCTCCAGGGCCACGGCTTGCGAGCCGTGGCCCTTTTCGCGCGCCCGAAGACCGACGGCATCAATTGACATCAACCTTCATTTGAGAGTTACTCTCATTTCATGGCTACTGTCACTTCAGCTGGTGTCGCTCCGGATCCTCGTCGCTGGTGGGCCCTGGGTGCCCTGGTCGCGAGCATGCTGACCCTCGGCTTCGACATGACGATCCTCAATGTGGCGCTGCCGACGATGGCCGCCGACCTCGGCGCCAGTACCGGCGAGCAGCAGTGGATGGCGGACGCGTACGTCGTCGTCTTCGCGGCGCTGATGCTCCCCGCGGGCCTGCTCGGCGACCGGTTCGGGCGGCGGCGGATGCTGATCACCGGGCTCGCCGTCTTCCTCGCCGGTTCACTGGCCGGCGCGCTGGCCGGCGAGGTGAACGCGGTGATCGCCGCCCGGGCCGCCATGGGCGTCGGCGCCGCTCTCGTCACCCCGCTCGCGCTCTCCGTGCTGCCCTCGCTCTTCGGCGCCGAGGAGCGCACCAAGGCCGTCGGCATCATCTCCGCCGCCTCCGCGCTCGGTCTGCCGCTCGGCCCGATCGTCGGCGGCTGGCTGCTGAACCACTTCTGGTGGGGCTCGGTCTTCCTGGTCAACGTGCCCATGGCCGCGATCGGCATCGCCGCCTGCGTCTTCCTGCTCCCCGAGACGAAGGACCCGGCCTCCCCCAAGGTCGACACCGTCTCGGCGGCACTCGCCGTGTCCGGCCTCGGCGCTCTCGTCTACGCCATCATCGAGGCGCCCACCCGCGGTTGGAGCGACCCCCTGGTGCTGGGCATGCTCACCGCGGCCGTCCTGCTGATCGCCGCCCTGGTGCTGCGCGAGCGCCGGGTCGAGCGCCCCATGCTCGACATGGCCCTGCTCGCCCACCGCGGCTTCCTGTTCAACACCGTCGCCGCGACCCTGGTGACCTTCGTCCTGACCGGCCTGCTGTTCGTACTGCCGCCCTACCTCCAGGCCGTCCTCGGCCACGACGCCCTGGGCACCGGTGTGCGGCTGCTGCCGATGATGGGCGGACTGCTGGTCGCCTCCCGCCTCGCCGCGCAGGTCGTCGCCCGCTTCGGCGCGCGGGCCGCGGTGAGCGCGGGCCTGGTGGTGCTGGCCTTCGCCGGGCTGCTGGGCAGCCGTACGACGGTGGACTCCGGCTACGGCTTCGTCGCGCTGTGGCTGTCCATCACCGGTCTCGGCTTCGGTCTCTCGCTCATCCCCGCCATGAACGGCGGTCTGAGCGCCCTGCCCCGGGACCGCGCCGGCAGCGGCTCCGGGCTGCTGATGACGATGCGCCAGGTCGGCGGCGCGATCGGCATCGCGGTGCTCGGCAGCGTGCTCGCCGGCGCCTTCCGGGACCGGCTCGACGTCACGGGGCTGCCCGAGCGGGCCGCCGACACCGCCGGGGAGTCCGTGGTCGCGGCGCACATCGTCGCCGGGGAGGCGGGCCCCGGCAGGGCGGCCGAGCTGGTGGCCTCCGCGAACGGCGCGTACGTCCACGGCATGGGCGTCGTGCTGCTGGCCTGCGGGATCGCGGCCCTCGTCTCCGCCCTGCTGGCGGCGGCGTTCCTGCCGAGCGCGCCCGCCGAGGAGGAGCCCGAGGCCCCGGACATGGCTGCCGAGCAGGCCGATGCCCGACAATGAGCCCCATGACCTCCGCACACTCCTCTCCCCTGACCGACCGTCCCCAGCTGGGGCTTCGTGAGCGGAAGAAGATCAAGACCCGGACGGCGATCCGCGCCGCGACCTACGCGCTGATCAGGGAACAGGGCTACGACGCCACCACGATCGAGCAGATCGCGGAGCGCGCCGAGGTGTCGCCGTCCACGGTCTTCCGCTACTTCCCGACGAAGGAGGACATCGTCCTCACGGACGAGTACGACCCGATCCTGCTGGAGGAGCTGCGCAAGCGGCCGGCGGACGAGCCGTGGCTCGAGTCCCTGCGGTATGTCATGCGGCTGGCGATCAGCGCCGCGATGGCGGACGAGCCCGAGGCCATCCGGCTGCGGACGCATCTGCTGGTCCAGGTCCCGGCGGTGCGTTCCCGGATGCTGGAGAGCATGTCGGTCACCGGCCGGATGCTCGCCGACGCCGTCGCCGAGCGCACCGGCCTGGAGCAGGACAGCCTGGAGGCGCGGGTCTACACGATGTCCCTGATCGGCGGCCTCGCGGAGATCTCCGTGTACTGGGCCGAGAACGACTTCAAGGACGACCTCCTCGACCTCCTCGACCGCACGCTGGACGTCATCGAGCACGGCCTCCCCACGAAGAAGACCTGAGGTACGAGGCCCGTGCCATGACATCCTGGCCGGGTGAACGGTCCCGAGATCCACGTCGAGTTCGCCCCCGAGCTGCGCCTGTTCCTGCCCAACGGACGGCGTGAGGGCGGTACCGCCCGGGTCGCCACCGACGGCGTCTCGACCCTCGGCCATGTCGTGGAGTCCCTCGGCGTCCCGCTGACCGAGGTCGGCCCCCTGGTCGTGGACGGACGCGAGGTGCCGGTGTCGCACATCCCGGCGGCGGCCGAATCCGTCTGCGTACGGCCCGTCGAGCGCCCCCAGCGGGTGCCCGGCGCCCCCCTGCGCTTCCTGCTCGACGTCCACCTCGGCACCCTCGCCCGCCGACTGCGGCTGCTCGGCGTGGACACGGCGTACGAGTCGACGGACATCGGCGACCCGGCCCTCGCGGCGCGCTCGGCCGCCGAGCGACGGGTCATGCTGAGCCGGGACCGGGGGCTGCTGCGACGCCGTGAACTGTGGGCCGGCGCGTATGTCTACAGCACGCGGTCCGACGACCAACTCCGCGACGTCCTGGACCGGTTCCGGCCCGAACTGCGCCCCTGGACGCGCTGCACCGCCTGCAACGGACTGCTGAGGGAGGCGACCAAGGAGGAGGTGTCGGACCAGCTGGAGGGCGGGACCCAGCGATCGTACGACGTGTTCGCGCAGTGCACCCGGTGCGGGCGGGCGTACTGGAAGGGCGCGCACCACGAACAGCTCGTCGCCATCGTGGAGCGCGCCCTCGCGGACTATGCGAGCTAACGTCGGGTCACATCACCCTTCCCGCAGGCGATCCCGTCCCGGTTCGCGTCCAGCCGCAGCGGGTCGTCCTCGCCGTTGACCTCCATACGGCCGTAGTCGTTCCTCTTCAGCCAGTCGCAGCGGGACTTCGTCGTCGCCTTCACCGTCGGCGGGAAGTCGGTCGGGACGCAGACGTTGGCCGAGCCGTAGTGGCGGTCGCAGCCGGAGACGGTCGGGCCGACCTGCTGCGAGCCGCGCTTCTTGCCGGGGCCCGTGACCTTGCCGTCGAGGCTGTCGGCGAACTCGTGGACATGCGCCGTGGCGTCCGTCGCGCTCAGGGCCTGCGGGCCCTTCAGGTGCACCCACTTGGCCACCGACGGTACCCCGTTGGCGTCGACCGCGAAGAGCATGTACCAGCCGGGCGGGGCCAGGTTGGGGTTGCTCGTCACGTTCAGGTCGACGTTGTCGCCGTCCACCGACAGCGGCAGGTCGACGAAGCGCTGGTTGGGGTCGGAGGAGTGGGTGACGGCGGCCGGGCGGATCAGCTCGGCCTCGGCGATGGGCCGGTCGACGGTGATGCGCTGGGTGTCGCCGTAGGTCCACTCGGTGTCGATGACCGAAGTGATCGTCGGGCGCTCGCCCTTGAGGAGATAGGGCGGGGTGTAGATCGACACGTCGTGGTTCCAGCTGCCGTTGCCCGGGTTGTCGCCCGTCGCCATCACACGGCCGTCGGGCAGCAGGAACGCCGAGGAGTGGTAGCCGCGCTCCTCCGGGTCGGCCGCCACCGGGTCGAAGGTGTTGGTCGCCGGGTCGTAGAGCGAGGACTCGTACACCGGGTCGGCCCGGTTGTGCAGGGCGCCGCCCGTCTCCAGGACCTTGCCGTCGGGCAGGAGCACGGCGGAGACGTACATCTTGCCCTGGCCGCCGGTCTGCGGGACCTTGCCGGCGCCGAGGTCGACGGTGCCCTGCGGCAGCGGCGGGCCGGCGACGTAGGACGGGTTGGGCTGCTTGAGGTCGATGACGTCGGTGAGGCGGTTGGCGTCCGGGTTGGAGTCGATGTTGCCGCCGCCGATGGTGAGGACCTTCTGGTCCTGGGCCGGGGGCAGCAGCACGCTCGCGGACTGGTCGCGCTCGTCCTTGTTCCGCAGGCCGGGGACCTGGGTGACGGTGTTGGCGTCGTAGTCGTAGATCGCCGAACCGGTGCCCGGGATGTTGTTGCCGAAGACATGGCTGCCGGAGTAGAAGAGGCGGCCGTCCTGCATGAGGATCATCGACGGGTACAGGCCCCAGTACGACCAGGTCTGGTTGACCTTCCAGAGCTCCAGCCACTTCTGCTCGGCGTCCGACCACAGCTCGGCGGTGACCGAGCCGGTCGAGTCCTCCTTCAGACCGCCGAAGGAGATCACGTCACCGTTGCCGAGGATGGTGGCCGACGGGTACCAGTGGCCGTCGTTCATGTCGTTGGTCTTGCTGTAGGTCTCGGTGACCGGGTCGAAGACGTACGAGTCCTTGTAGCCCTGGTAGCCGATCGTGCCGTCGGCCGACGGATAGCCCTTGTTGCCGCTCATCACGAGCACCCGGCCGTCGTCGAGCTGGACGTGCCCGGCGCAGAACATGTCCTTCGGCGTGGGGATCGTCTTGTACGTGCCGTTCTCCGGGTCGTAGACCGCGCTGGTGAACGTGCCCGCCTCGAACATCTCCTCGCTGTTGCCGGAGCCGGCGATCAGCAGCACCTTGCCGTTGTTCAGGACGACCGAGTGCATCGAACGCACCGGGTTCTGGGTGGGCAGCACGTCCCAGCGGCCGTTCGCGCACTCCTCGGCGGTCCCCGTGCACACCGGGTCCGGGACGGGGTCGGCGACCTGGTCCATCGTGTAGTCGTCGGTGGTGACGGAGCCGGTGCCGTAGACGGAGACGCCCCAGGAGATCCGGTCGGTGCCGGCGGGCACCTCGGGTGTGCGGACCGTGGCCTCGGTCCAGCCGGCCGCCATCTGGAGCGTCTTGAGGTCGGTCCAGTACTGCCAGCCCGCCGTGGGGTCGTGCCGGAAGAGAGTGACCGAGGTGTCGGGGGTGGTCGACTTGTACCAGAGCCCCAGGTCGTACTGCTTGCCCGGGGTGACGACCGGCGCGCACTCGGCGGACTCGGTGATCAGCGCCTTGCGGTCGCCGTCGAGGCGGCGGGTGAGCTCGACCTTCATGGCCTTGCCGCCGCTGTGGGCGTCGGCCACCGTCTCGAAGGTGAAGTCGTTGTCGCCCCAGCCGGACTTCTCCCAGCAGTAGGGCATGTCGTCGGTGCCGGCGGTCTCGAAGCCGGGGTTCTTGACGAGGTTGGCGGCGGAGGCGGACGGGGGTGCGGTCAGGAGCAGGGCCCCGGTGAGGCCCATGACGGCCAGGAGGGCCGTTCTCCGTCTGGATCTCATGCAGTACTCCTTGCTGTGCGGCTCCTGCGGGGCAGATAGACCAGCGCCTCGGTACCGACGAAGCGCAGGACGAAGGTGATGACCAGGGCCAGCGCGGTCGCGGGCAGCACGGCCAGCCCGAAGTGCCCGACCAGCAGCGCGATCAGCGGGATGCGCAGCACCAGGTCGGCGTTGGCGAGCAGCGCGAACCGCACGGTGCGGTCGGCCCAGTGGCGGTGCCGGCGGCGCTCGCGGAACAGCAGCTTCTCGATGAGCAGGAAGTTCCAGGCCACCCCGAACTGGTTGGCGATGATCTCCGCCGGGAGGTAGTGCAGCCCGGCCTGCGTCATCGCCCACAGCGCGGCCAGGTTCGGCACGAAGCCGGTCAGCCCGATCAGCCCGAACACCACCATCCGGGCCAGCGGGTCGGCCGTGCGCAGCCCGGCGAGGTGCCGCAGGAAGCGGCGTCCCTCGGCCGCGGTGGACTTGGACTCCCCCGCGAACCGCTCCTGGAACACGAACGGCACCTCGCTGACCGCACGCGGGCGGCTGCGCACGGCCAGCTCCAGGAGGATCTTGTAGCCGAGGGGCCGCAGCGCCTCTGCCGCGATGTCGCCGCGGCGGATCGCGAAGAAGCCGCTCATCGGGTCGCTGATGCCGTGCAGCCGGCGCGGGAAGAGGGACTTGGTCAGCCAGGTCGCCGCCCGTGACACGGCCACGCGATAGCTGCCGGCGAGCCCGGCCCGGCTGCCGCCCTTGACGTACCGGGAGGCGACGACCAGTCCGGCGTTCGCGCGCTCGCCGGTGGCGACCAGGTCGGGGACCAGGGACGGCGGGTGCTGGCAGTCGCCGTCCATGACGACGATCCAGTCCGAACCGGCCGCCTTCATGCCCTCGACGACCGCGCCGCCGAGCCCGCCGACGGGTTCGTCGCGGTGGATGACGGTGACGGGGAACGGGCAGTCCTGCGCGGCCTCCTCGATGACCTGCGGGGTGTCGTCGGTGGAGTCGTCCACGAAGACGACCTCGCAGGGCAGCCGGGACGGCACCGACTCGGTGATCTGGTGCAGCAGCTGCCGTACGTTGGCGGACTCGTTGAAGGTCGGTACGACGATGGTGACCGCGGCCGGTTCGGGCACCTCCACGGCCTCGACGGTCGGCTCGCCCAGCTCCTGGGGGGCGGTGGATTCCTGGCTCATCGGACGCCTCCGGAGGCTGTCTGGATCTGGCGGATCTCGACGCGGTCCGCGCCGCTGCCGAAGACGGCGACCGGCTTCGAGTGCTCGATGGCCGCCCTGACGTTGGGCAGGTCGACCGCGTCACGGCGTACCGTCGGGGAGGCGACCACGTAGTCGAGGTCCTTCCAGCCGCGCGGCATCGTCCTGGTCACGGCCGGGTCGAGGTCGGCCTTGTAGAACCAGATGACGCCGAGCCCGGGCTCGTACCCGGCGTGCACCAGGTCCAGCCACAGCGCGTCGTCGACCAGGACGCGGGTGTCCTGCGGGTCCGCCACCTCGGTGGCCAGCCACTTCGAGGCGGCCTGGTAGGGCGCGTTGGCGTCGGCGGTGACGGCGGTGCGGTCACCCTCGTACCAGCGCGGGACGACGTAGGCGCCGGCGGCGATCGCGAGGACGGCCGCGAGGGCGTAGCGGCCGCCGGTGAGATAGCGGTGCTCGGCCTCGGACCGCCGGCGCCGCAGGACCGCGTGGGCGACGGAGGCGGTGCCCCCGGCGAGGACGAGGGCGAGGAACGGCAGGGCCTGGATGACGTACATGGCGGGCAGATAGCCGTTCGGGCGCAGCGCCATCAGGGCGAGGACGACCACCGCGAGGGACGGTCCGGCCAGGGCGCGGGCGGTGACCGACCAGCGCCAGGTGACCAGGAGCAGGAGGCCGCCCGCGAGACCGCCGAGGATCAGGACACGGTCGTAGTAGAGCCACGACTGCAGGACGCCGTACGACCCGGAGCCCTGGTCGAGGAGGAAGCCCGAACCGGGTCTGGTCATCTGGTACTTGATGCCGTCCCACAGCGAGACATGTCCGCTGCCCGGCAGCAGCTCGCCCTTCAGCAGGGCGAACAGGGGGTAGGACAGGCCGATCAGCGCACAGGCGGTGACCGCGCCGGTCAGGGCGAACTTGCGGGTGTCGCGGTGGCTGTGCCGCCACATCGTGAGGAAGACCGCGGGCAGGACCAGGAGCATCGTCTCCTTGGTCAGTACGGCCGTGGCGGCCACGATCCCGGCGCCGAAGTGGTGCCAGAGGTGGCGGCTCGGCGAGGCGGCGAGGGCGAACGCGAGCAGCGTCCACATCACCGCGAGGTTGTCGAGGAAGATCTCCCGCTGCAGGACGACCGACAGCGGCGAGAGGCCGAAGAGGACCATGCCGAGCCCGGCCGCCCAGCGCGGCAGGGACAGCCGCCGCCCGAGCACGTACACCAGCACCGCGCTGACCGCGCTGACGACGAGCATCGCCGCGCGCATGGTGCCGACCGTCATCGACTCGGGGCTGAGCGCGGCCGGGATCCAGGTCAGCAGGGCGAGCTGGATCCAGCCGAGCGGCGGGTGGTCGTACCAGTAGGTGTAGTGGGCCAGGCCCCGGCCCTCCTGGACGGCCCAGGCCTGGGCGAGGTAGGTGCCCTCGTCGTCGCTGAGGGTCGGGTAGTCGGCGATGTTCCAGCCCTGTACGACAAGGATCGCGACGAGCAGGACGCCGCACAGGAGGAGGTCGGGTCGGGACGAACGCAGCCGTATCGGCGGGGTTGTTCGACCGGTCGAACGCGCCACAGGCGCAGGCTGCCGCTGCGCGGGGACCTTCTCAGTGGTCACCGCGGGAAGGGTGGAGGTCACGCAGGGACGTCCTCTCGGAGGTCTCGGGTCGCTTCGGCGTGGGCGAGATGGGCGCCGACGTGGGTGGTCAGCTCCCAGTCGTTGCGGCCGCGCTGCTCACGCCAGACGGCGCGCACGGCGGCCCCGGCGAGGAGCACCTGGTAGAAGGGACCGCCCACGACGAGCTTCAGGTAGTGCACGAAGCGGACGCGCAGTCCGTACTGCTTGCCGAAGTCGTGCAGTCCGACGACCTCGAAGACGAAGGTCACGAGGGCGGTGACGGCCGGCAGGAAGGTGATGAAGGCGACGCTCACCGGCACGTCGAGGAACACGGCGATCGCGATGTTGAGCGGGATGATGAGCCCGGTGAAGGCCTGCATGAACGGCGTCATGAGCGTGTACCGGGCGAGCAACCGCTGTCCGAAGGTGGGCAGTTGCCTCCAGTCCTTCTTCCGGTAGACCTGAAGGAAGCCCTGGTTCCAGCGGGTGCGCTGCTTCAGCAGCGACATCAGGCTGCCGGGCGTCTCCTCCTTGGTCACCATGTCGGAGTCGTAGGCGACGACGACCTTCTTGCCGACGCTGGACAGCCGGACACCCAGGTCGCAGTCCTCGGCGAGGCAGTCGGGATCCCAGCCGTCGGCCTCCCGGAGCACGTGCGTCCGCACGAAGACGGTGTTGCCGCCGAGCGGGATGAACCCCTTCTGCGCATGCAGGTGGAGTCGCGAGCGGAACCAGAAGAAGTACTCCAGGCAGTTGCGCAGGCTGTACCAGCTCGAGTGGAAGTTGATGAGCTGGACCCCGCCCTGGACGACGTCGGCTCCCGTCGTGCGGAACGCGTGGTCGACGTGGGCCAGCAGCTCCGGGTGGACCTGGTCCTCGGCGTCGAAGACCCCGACGACATCGCCGCGGCAGTGCGGCAGCGCCGTGTTCATGGCCTTCGGCTTGTTCTTCTTCTCGTGGGTGTCGACCACGACCCGGACCCGCGGATCACGGGCGGCCGCCTCCTCGGCGACCTGCGTGGTCTCCGGGTCGTCGTGCCCGACGATGACGATGATCTCGAAGTCGGTGTGTGTGGACTCCAGCAGCCGCTGGATGGTGTGGTCCAGCACGGCCTGTTCGTGCCGTGCCGGAAGCAGCAGCGAGAACGACAGACGCCCGCCGCCGTCCGGTCTGCTGAATCGGGTGGAGGCGAGCACTTCGGGCGTACGCCACGCGTGCATCTGCCACCACAAGGTGAAAGCCGCCATCCAGAACAAGGCCAGCGAGACGACGGCTATGAAGACAGACGTCAGCAACAGATCCCCCCAGATCCCCAATGCCCCCTGTCGCGACGGTGCGTCACACCCGTCGCGTCACTGTGGAGAGATTAAGGGGAAACTGTGAAGCGCAAGGGCCGTTTCGGTCAATTGCGTGTTTCGGAACGGTGCGTTGGAAAGCGCGACCTATCCGAACAGACACCCATTTGGGCAGCCGGAACGACACCCTCCGCGTCCGTGTCGCCGGTCAGCTCCGCAGAGCCGCGCGCAGCCGCTCCGGATCCGTCGTCGGCGCGTCACAGGTGAAGTTACGGCAGACGTACGCGGCCGGTTCACCGCCGACGAGCGGCCGGTCGGCGAGGAGCGGGAGTTCGTCGCTGTCCGGGGTGCCCACGGCGACGACGGCTCCGGGGGCGGTGCCCAGAAGCGCCGTACGGTGCAGCGCCTTCGTGGCCCGGTCGTCGAGGCTCGGCCCGATGATCGCGACCTCGCGGGGCCCGGCGAGGTTGGCCTCGGCTACGGCCAGACCCCAGCCGATGAAGCGGGGGACGCGCGGGCCGAGGGCCTTGACGACGCCCAACGCCCTCTCGGCGGCGCCGCGGTGGGGCTCGGCGCCGGTCTGGGCGGCATAGCTGAGCAGGGCACCGGCCGCCGCGCTCCAGCCGGAGGGGACGGCGTTGTCGGTGGGGTCCTGGGGACGGCGGATCAGCCGCTCGGCGTCGACGGCCGTGTCGTAGAGGGCGCCGGACTCCTCGTCCACGAAGCGGGCGAGCACGTGGTCGAGCAGGAACCCGGCGAAGTCCAGCCAGACGCCCTCGCCGGTGACGGAGGCGAGCGCGAGGAAGCCCTCGGCGACGTCGGCGTAGTCCTCCAGCACACCCGGGTTGGCGCCGGCCCGGCCGTCCTTGCTGGTGCGGGCGAGGCGGGCCTGGTCGTCGAGGTGCAGCCGGACGAGCAGGTCGGCGGCGGCGAGGGCGGCGTCCACGAGGTCGGGGCGGTCGAAGTAGGCGCCGGTCTCGGCGAGGGCGGCGATGGCGAGACCGTTCCAGGCGGCGACGACCTTGTCGTCACGGCCGGGTGCGGGGCGCTCGCTCCGGCTGTCCAGCAGCCGCCGCCGCACGGACGCGATCTTCTCGGCGTCGAACAGCCCGTCCTGCTGCGGGAGCTGGAGGACGGAGGAGCCGTGCTCGAAGGTGCCCTCCTGCGTCACGCCGAAGTGGCGGGCGGCGAGCTCGGCGTCGTCGTCGCCGAGGACCTCGCGCAGTTGCCCCGGGGTCCACACGTAGTAGGCGCCCTCGACGTGCTTGCCGGTCCCGTCGTCGCTGTCGGCGTCGAGCGCGGAGGCGAACCCGCCCTCGTCGGTGCGCAGTTCGCGGACCATGAAGTCGGCGGTCTCCAGGGCGACCCGGCGCGCCAGCTCGGACCCGGTGGCCCGCCACAGGTGGGCGTACACCCGACACAGCAGGGCGTTGTCGTACAGCATCTTCTCGAAGTGCGGCACGACCCAGTCCCGGTCGACGGAGTACCGCGCGAACCCGCCACCAAGCTGGTCGTAGATGCCGCCGCGGGCCATCCGCTCGCAGGTGTCCTGCGCCATCTGCAGCGCACCCTCGGCCCCCGTCCGCGCGTGGTGCCGCAACAGAAACTCGATCACCATGGACGGCGGAAACTTCGGCGCCCCACCGAACCCGCCCCGCTGCGGGTCGTACTCCCGCGTCAGCCCGAGCAGCGCCTGCGCCAGCTCCTGCTCGCCGGGCGCCTCGGTGCCGCCGTAGGAGATCTCCCGCCCGGCCAGATCCCGGACGATCTTCCCGGCGACCTCGGCGACCTCGTCGCGCCGGTCGGCCCAGGCGCTGCGCACGCCCTCCAGGACCTGGCGGAAGGACGGCATGCCGGACCGGGGGGCGGGCGGGAAGTAGGTGCCGAAGTAGAAGGGCTCGGCGTCCGGGGTCAGAAACACCGTCATGGGCCAGCCGCCCTGTCCGGTGGCCGCCTGGACGGCCTCCATGTAGACGGCGTCCACGTCGGGGCGTTCCTCGCGGTCGACCTTGACGCTCACGAAGTGGGCGTTGAGGTAGTCGGCGGTCTCCTGGTCCTCGAAGGACTCGTGGGCCATGACATGACACCAGTGACACGCGGAGTATCCGATCGACAGCAGAACGGGCACGCCGCGCCGCCGCGCCTCCTCGAACGCCGCTTGTTCCCAGGGCCACCAGTCCACCGGGTTGGAGGCGTGCTGGAGGAGGTACGGGGACGTCTCATGGGCCAGTCGGTTCGGCATGCCTCCATCCTGCCTGACCGGGGTGCTCCCACAGGGGTTGCACCCGCGCGTGATCCCAGGATGCGCCGCGGTCGGCCCGCGGCATGGTGGTTCACAACGCTCCCGTTGCGGTCCGATGATCGCCGCCCCCTCGCGCTCGGGCCTCCCCCGAAGGACACTCATAGGCGAAGGAGTTGCCGCCGGAGGGGGACGAGACATGCGGGACGGCCATCGGACCGATGCCGAGCGGCTGTTGGCTCGGGCCGTGGAGGAGGAGGTGCGGCGCTCCGGCGGCCGTATCGACGGCCAGGTGCTGTTGTCACGGGCGCGCGGGGCGCTGGACTCCATGGCGCAGGCGGCGGCCGAGGAGTACGAGGCGTACACCCGCGCGCTGGACGAGGCGGAGGCCGGCCGGCTGACGTTCGGTCAGCGGTTCGCCCGGGAGGGCGGCGGTACGCCGCTCATGGTCGCCGCGGTCGCCGCCGTCGCGGCCGTCGTCTCCGACCTGGTGCTCGGCACCGGCGCCACCACCGCGGTGGGCGCGGGCGTCACCGTGGGCGTCGTGGGCGCGGCGGCGGCGGTCGTGAAGGTGGCCGGGACGCATCTGCCCGCCGCCCACCACCGCGCGGGCGCCGCCGGCCAGCCCGGCGGCCCGGAACAGCTGCGGCTGCAGTGGCTGACGGCACTGGAGGTACGCGGCATCCGCCCCTTCCTCGACCAGCAGCGGGTGCTGAGCGCGTCCACCGGCCCGAAGAAGACGGGGCCGCGGCTGCGGGGCGCCGACAAGAGCGCGGCGGCCCGTGGACGCAGTGTGCTGGGGCAGTCGTTCGCCCAGCTCCCCGATCCGATGGACCCGTTCGCGGGCCGCCGGCAGGAGATGGCGCGGATCCGGCAGTGGGTGCAGGCGGCCCGCGCCAGTACGGAGACCAGGCCGACGGTCGTCGTCCTGCACGGCGGGCCCGGCAGCGGCCGTACCGCGCTGGCGATCCGCGCGGCCCACGATCTGAAGGACCAGTTCCGCGGCGCGTGCGTGGTGGACCTGCGCGGCGACACCGCCGAGGAGCCGCCGCTGTCGACGAGAGACGCCCTGCTGCATCTGCTGAACCGCTTGGGCGCCCCGCGCGAGCAACTCCTGTTCCGTGAGCGCTCCTCCCCCGAACAGCAGCTCAAGCGGCTCGGCGAGCTGTACCACCAGCACCTCACCGGCCTCCCGGTCACCGTCGTACTGGATGACGCCTCGGACGCCGGGCAGGTCCGCGCCCTCGTCCCCGAGCGCTCCGACAGCCTGGTCCTGGTCACCTCCCGCGAGCCCCTCGAACTGCCCGCCGACCTCGCCGCCTGGGTGCACCAGCTTCCGGTCGAGGCGCTGGACGCGGCCGGCGCGGAGGAACTGCTGAGCGCCGCCGCGCACGACTCCTCGGGGCCCTACGACGCCGAATCGGCCGACCGGATCCGGGAGCTGTGCGGCGGACTGCCACTGGCGCTGCGCATCGCGGGCTCGTCCCTGGGCCCGCGCTCACCGCGCGCCCTGGCGACCGATCTGGGGGCGTACGGCCCGGTGGAGCCGATCGAACGGGTGCTGTGGCTGCGCTACACCGACCAGTCCGAGGCGGCCCGCCGGCTGCTGCGCAGACTCGCGCTGGCCGGCCGGACCTCGCTGGGCGCGGCCGCCGCGGCGGCGCTGCTGGCCACGGACGAGGCCGAGGCCACCCGTCACCTGGTGGCACTGTCCCGGGCGGGCCTGATCGACCACGTCCGCGGCAGCCGCTACCGCCTCCACGACCTGGTCCGCGCCTTCGCCCAGGCCCGCCTCCTCGACGAGGAGGAGCAGGCGGAGCGCACGGCGGCGCAGGAGCGGCTGATCGTGAACTACGCCGATCTCGCCGACTCGGTGCTGCGCCTGGTGGACGGCAACATGTCGACCCGCTCGGACCGGTTCAGCCCGCACGGCTTCACGTCCCTGGACGACGCGCTGCGCTGGCTGGACGACGAGTCGAGCTTCATCACGGCGGCGCTGAGGCACGCGGAGGACGCCAACCAGGCGGCGGTGCTGAACCTGCTGGGCGCCCTGTGCGACTACTGCCTGCTGCGCGGCGACCTCTACCGCCTCGGCGAGATCAGCGAGTTGGCGCAGGCCGTGGACAAGGGCCTGCTGGTCCGCTCGGTGCAGTGGCGCACCGGCATCGCGGCCCGCCAGCTCGGCGAACTCGACAAGGCCCGCACCACCCTGACCTCGGTCGTCGAGCTGTACATGGAGGCCCACCACGACGCGGGCGCGGCCCGTGCCCTGTGCTCCCTGGGCATCACACTGCACCACCAGGGCAATCTCACCGAGGCGGCGGCGAAGCTCCGCGAGGCCCTGGACCTGCAGTCGGCACCCGGCCTTGCGACCGACCGCGCCTGGACGATGCACGCGCTGGCGGCGGTGGAGCGGGACAGGGGCCGGGTCGCCGACTCCCTGGACCTGCTGACCGAGTCCCTGTCGCTGCACCGCGCCGGCGAGTCCGTCCACGGCGAGGCCTGGGCCCACTTCCAGCTCGGCCAGCTCGGTCTGCGGATGGGCGACGTACCGCGTGCGGAGGACGATCTGCGCACGGCCCTGGAGCTGTACGGCCGCACCCGTGACGCCCGTGGCGAGGCGTGGGCCATGACCCAGCTCTCGCGGGCCCGTCTGGTCGCCGGCGATCCGTCGCCGGCGGTGGACGGCCTGCGCCAGGCGGCCGCCCGCCACCGCGAGAACGAGGACGCGCGCGGCGAGGCCTGGTCCCTGTACTACCTGGGCCAGGCCCTGGAGGAGACGGGCAACCTCGACCTCGCGGTCCGCGAGCTGGAGCGCTCCCGGACGATGTTCTCCCGGATGCGCGACGTGTACGGCCTGGCGTGCGCCCGGCACCACTCGGCGCGGGTGACCCGCGACCAGCGCGCGGCCCAGACGGGCTCGCTGCGCAACTCGGGCTTCGCCCGCCAGCTCCTGGTCGACGCCCGGGCCGACTTCCAGCGCATCGGCGTCGCGCACGGCGAGGCGTGGACCTGCCTGGAGCTGGCGGTCGTGGACGCCGGCAACACCCGCGCCGCGCAGGCGCTGACCCTGTGCGACGACGCGATCGGCCTGTTCGCGTCCTACGGCGACCGGCGCGGCGAGGACTGGGCCCGCTTCCTACGCTGCACGCTGCTGCCCTACGCCGCTCCCGGCGGCGTGGAGGTCGGCACGGCGGTGGCCCAGGAGGAACTGGCCCAGCTCTCCCGCACCGGCCATCCACTGCGCGACGCGAAGCTGGACGACTACGTGGAGGCCTACCAGCTCCTGCTGGAACGCGGCGTGAACCTGGAGGCGGGATGGCAGGCCTGGCGACTCGGCATGGTGCCGAACCGCCACGCACGCGAGGTCATGGGGGTGACGTCAACGGCCCGGCACTGAACCGGCGCCGGGCGCCGTCGCCCTCAGCTCTTCCGCGACTTCGCCGCGCCGGTCGCGTCGGCGGTGTCCCCGGAGTCCGGCTTCGGATCCGCGGGCTCCTTGAAGTCGACCCTGCTCATGTGGCGGTTCATGGACTTCATCAGGCCCCACACCGCCAGTGCCATCACCGCGAAGACGATGAAGCCGAGGACACCGGGGGTGACCTTGTCCTCGTCGACCTCCTTGGCGAGGGTGGCGAGCTGTGTCATTGCCAGGCTTGCGCTTGCGCTCATGTCAGGCATTGTCGCGGATGCCCGCAAAGAGGTCGTCCTCGGGGAGGGAGGTATCGACGAGGGACTTCGCGAGCTCGTACTCCTCGGTCGGCCAGACCTCCCGCTGGAGCTCCAGCGGAACCCGGAACCAGCCGCCGTCGGGGTCGATCTGCGTGGCGTGCGCGAGCAGCGCCTTGTCGCGGATCTCGTAGAAGTCGCCGCACGGCACATGCGTGGTGAGGGTGCGCTGCTTCATGCCGAACTCGTCCCAGCGCTTGAGCCAGTCCCCGTAGGGGGACTCCATGCCGCGGTCGAGCATGGCCTGGTGCAGCGCCTCGGTGCGCGGGCGGTTGAAGCCCTGGTTGTAGTAGAGCTTCTGCGGCTGGTACGCGGGCCCGTACTCCGCCTCCGGGTACTTCTCGGCGTCCGCCGCGCCCTCGAACGCCACCATCGAGATCTTGTGGGTCATGATGTGGTCGGGGTGCGGGTAGCCGCCGTTCTCGTCGTAGGTGGTGATCACCTGGGGACGGAAGCGACGGATCTGCTTCACCAGCTCACCGGCCGCCTTGTCGACGTCCTCCAGCGCGAAGCAGCCCTCCGGGAGCGGCGGCAGCGGGTCGCCCTCGGGCAGGCCGGAGTCGACGAAGCCGAGCCACTCCTGCCGGACCCCGAGGATCTCGCGGGCCTCGTCCATCTCCTTCTTGCGCACCTCGTGGATGTGCTCCTCGATGTACTTGTCGCCCTGAAGCTTCGGGTTGAGGATGGAGCCGCGCTCCCCGCCCGTGCAGGTCACCACCAGCACGTCCACCCCCTCGGACACGTACTTCGCCATGGTCGCCGCGCCCTTGCTCGACTCGTCGTCGGGGTGGGCGTGCACGGCCATCAGTCGCAGCTGGTCAGTCAAGACTCAATCCTCAAGTGTCGGCGCCCGGTGTGAACCGGCGCGATCGGCAGCTTCTATAGTGACCGAATCGGGGGGCGGATAATTCCGGGCCACGACCCGCGGGCCCCGTTTTGGGACAACCGTCCCGCCCCGGTGGAGAGGACGATCATGAGCACGGCGAGCACACGGCTGCCCGAGGGCCGCTACGGCCGCCCCTCGGACGCACGTGCCGACCGCAGGCTCAAGGTCGCCGGCGCCGTCCTCGGGGCGGTGCTGCTGGCGCTGATCGGCTATTTCGCCTATCACTACGTCGGCCAGAACAAGATCAGCGCCGAGGTGATCGAGTTCGACGCCGGCGAGAACGCGGTCAAGGTGCATCTGGAGGTCCGCAAGGACGCCGGCGCCTCCGGCTACTGCACCCTGCGCTCCCAGGCGGAGAACGGTGCCGAGGTGGGCCGGGCCGACTTCCGCTTCGACGGCGACGCCACCCGCGTCGACAAGGTCGTCACCCTCCGTACGACGTCCCAGGGGACCACGGCCGAGCTGCTCGGCTGCCACGCCGACTGACCGGATTCATCCGGAATACAGCGGCGCTGACCTGCGTTGACGCAATTCTGATGGCTTATGTCCTCCCCCTTCGGCCATTGAATTGTTAGGCTCGTGGTTTCGCCCATCCATGAGGGAACATCCTTCTGGGTAGGGCGATGCTTTGTATTCCCAGTACCTACGAGGAGCACCTGTGACCCAGACCAGCGAGAACGTCACCTGGCTGACCCAGGAGGCGTACAACCAGCTCAGGGCCGAGCTGGAGTACCTGTCTGGTCCTGCGCGCACGGAGATCGCCGCCAAGATCGCGGCCGCGCGCGAGGAGGGCGACCTGCGCGAGAACGGCGGGTACCACGCGGCCAAGGAGGAGCAGGGCAAGCAGGAGCTCCGGGTGCGTCAGCTGACCCAGCTCCTGGAGAACGCCAAGGTCGGCGAGGCGCCGGCGTCGGCGGACGGTGCGGTGGCCCCCGGCATGGTCGTGACGATCGCCTTCGACGGTGACGAGGACGACACGATGACCTTCCTGCTCGCCTCGCGTGAGTACGCGAGCTCCGACATCGAGACGTACTCCCCGCAGTCCCCGCTGGGCTCCGGCGTGATCGGCCACAAGGTCGGCGAGGACGCGGAGTACGAGCTGCCGAACGGCAAGACGGCCTCGGTGAAGATCCTCAAGGCCGAGCCCTACAACGGCTGACTCCGCCACCAGGCAGGACCGGCAGACCCGGTTTTCCACGACAGCCCCCGGCCGCCCCTCGGCGCCGGGGGTTTCGTCATGCGGTCGCGGAGCGGTACTTGCGAACCGCCAGGGTGCGGAAGATGAGGATGATCAGCACCGAGTAGATCAGCGAGGCCCACACCGGATACTGCATGGGCCAGGCGTCCGACGGTGACTGACCCGGGTTGGCGAACAGCACCCGGCACGCCTGGACGGTGGCGCTGAACGGGTTCCATTCGGCGATGTGCCGCAGCCACGGGGTCATATGGCTGGTGTCCACGAACGCGTTCGAGATGAACGTGACCGGGAACAGCCAGATCAGCCCGCTGGACGTGGCCGCCTCGGGAGTCTTCACGGACATGCCGATCAGGGCGCCGATCCAGGTGAACGCGTAGCCGAGCAGAAGCAGCAGGCCGAAGGCACCGAGGACCTTGCCGGCGTTCGTGTCACCGTCCGAGCCCACCCGCCAGCCGACCAGCACGGCGACCACGGCCAGCACCACCAGGGTCAGCGTCGTCTGCACCAGATCGGCGAAGGTGCGCCCGGTCAGCACCGCGCCGCGCGCCATCGGCAGCGAGCGGAAGCGGTCGATGAGGCCCTTGTGCATGTCGTCGGCGATACCCGCGCCGGAGCTGGCGGTGGCGAAGGTGACGGTCTGCGCGAAGATGCCCGCCATCAGGAAGTTCTTGTAGTCGGCGGCGCTGGTGCTGTTGCCGATCTGCATGGACCCGCCGAAGACGTACGTGAACAGCACCACGAACATGATGGGCTGGATGAGCCCGTAGATGATCATCTCCGGAATGCGTGACATCCGGATCAGATTGCGTTTGGCGACGACCATCGAGTCCCGGACCGACTGGCTGACCGGGTTCGTGGCCGGCGCGACCCGCACGGCGTCGGTGACGGCGCTCACTTGGCGGCCTCCTTGGCGTCGCTCTCGGCGTTCTTGATCTCCGCGACATGGCCCGTCAGGGACAGGAACACATCGTCGAGGGTGGGCCGGCGCAGGCCGATGTCGTCGATCTCGATGCCGCGGACGTCGAGCTCGCGGATGACCTCGGCGAGGAGCTTGGCGCCGCCGGTCACGGGCACCGTGAGCTTGCGCATGTGTTCCTCGACCGTGGTGTCGCCCTTGCCGAAGCCGCGCAGCACCTCCGACGCGGGCTGTATGTCCTCGCGCTCATGGACGACGACCTCGACGCGCTCGCCGCCGGTGCGGGCCTTGAGCTGGTCGGAGGTGCCCTTGGCGATGACATGGCCGTGGTCGACGACGGCGATGTCGTGTGCGAGGTGGTCGGCCTCCTCCAGGTACTGGGTGGTCAGCAGCAGGGTCGTACCGCCCGAGACGAGTTGCTTGATGACCTCCCACAGCAGCTGGCGGTTGCGCGGGTCGAGTCCGGTGGTCGGCTCGTCCATGAACATCACGGGCGGTGAGACCACCAGTGCCGCCGCGAGGTCGAGACGGCGGCGCATGCCTCCGGAGTAGGTCTTCGTGGGGCGGTCGGCGGCGTCGGCGAGATCGAACTGCTCCAGCAGCTCGGCCGCGCGGGCCTTCGCCGTCTTCGCCCTCATCTGGTAGAGCTGGCCGACCATCTGGAGGTTCTCGCGGCCGGTGAGGTATTCGTCGACCGCCGCGAACTGGCCGGACAGGCCGATGGAGCGGCGCACGGCGTCGGGGTTCTTGAGGACGTCGATTCCGGCGACGACCGCCGAGCCGCTGTCCGGCCGCAGCAGGGTCGTCAGACAGCGGACGGTCGTGGTCTTGCCCGCGCCGTTCGGCCCGAGCAGACCCAGGACGGTGCCCTCGGGAACATCGAGGTCGACGCCGTCCAGAGCCCTTACGTCACCGAAGGTCTTCACCAGACCTTCGGCATAGATGGCGCCTGGCATATGAGGTCTCCACGTCGTTGAGGATGGTTGCCATGCGATACAGACACACCATAACGCGATGTATCGCGTCTCTCAATGGACTTGCTCGAACGAGTGACGAAGAGTGGCCCGACCTCAGCCGATGACGGTGTAGCCCGCCTCGCGCAGAGCGTGGCCGACCTCGACGCAGTGCGCCGGGCCCTTCGTCTCCAGGTGCAGCTCGACCTCCGCCTCCGTGAGCCCGAGCCGTGGGTCGGTCCGTACATGGCTCACGTCGAGGACGTTAGCGTCCACCACTGACAACGCCCCCAAAAGCGTGGCGAGCGCGCCCGGCCGGTCCGTCAGCCGCAGCCGTACGGCCAGGTAGCGGCCCTGCGCGGCCATGCCGTGCCGCAGGACGCGCTGCAGCAGCAGCGGGTCGACGTTGCCGCCGGACAGCACCGCGACGACCGGGCCCTCGAAGTCGCCGGGGTCGCTCAGCAGCGCCGCGACCGGGCTCGCCCCGGCCGGCTCGACGACCAGCTTGGCCCGCTCCAGGCACAGCAGCAGGGCGGTGGCCAGCTCGTCCTCGGTGACCGTGCGGACCTCGTCCACCAGGTCACGCACGAGCCAGAACGGCACGTCGCCGGGCCGGCCGACCTTTATGCCGTCGGCCATGGTCGCCGGGTTGTCGACCGCGACCGGGTGCCCGGCCGTCAGCGAGGGCGGGTACGCCGCCGCGCCCGCCGCCTGTACGCCCACGATCCGCACGTCGGGCCGCAGCGACTTCACCGCCACCGCGATGCCCGCGGCGAGCCCTCCCCCGCCGATGCCGACGACGATCGTCCGCACCTCCGGGCACTGCTCGAGGATCTCCAGTCCGACCGTGCCCTGGCCGGCGATGATGTCGGGGTGGTCGAAGGGGTGGATGAACACCGCGCCCGTCTCGGCCGCGTACTCCTGCGCCGCGGCCAGCGTCTCGTCGACCACCTGCCCGTGCAGGCGCACCTCGGCGCCGTAGTCCCGGGTGGCGCTGATCTTCGGCAGCGGGGCGCCCTTCGGCATGAACACCGTCGAGCGCACGCCGAGCAGCGACGACGCCAGGGCGACGCCCTGCGCGTGGTTGCCGGCGCTCGCCGCCACGACTTCCGCCGCGCGCTCCTCCGGCAGCAGCCCGGCGATCCGTACATACGCGCCGCGCAGCTTGAACGACCCCGTCCGCTGGAGGTTCTCGCACTTGAAGTGCACCGGCGCGCCCACCAGCTGGGACAGGTGCCTGCTGCCCTCCATCGCCGTCACGCGCGCGACGCCCGTCAGCATCTTCTGCGCGCCGCGCACGTCGTCGAGCGTGACAGGAGGCAAGGAGTCAGCCGTGCTGTAGCTCATGACACAAGTCTCGCAGTTCACAGGCGCGGGGCCGCGTTGTGACCAAGCACCGAGACGGGTTTGCGCAGCGCCGGTACACCCCGCCCCCCGGCCGCGTACCCTGTCCCCCAACCCAGCACCCCCTTTCATGAAGTGAGCCCCCGGCCATGCCCACAACACCTGAAATGTCGATGGACATGACGACCGTCGCCGACAGCGGTCTCCTCGACACGCTGCAGCACGAGGTGGCGGTCTTCGCCCGTCGTGCCGAACAGACCCGGCTCGGCGGGGTCGGGCAGGTGCGCAACTCCATGGACCGCGCCGCATACCTCCTGCTCAACCGCCTCGACAAGGAAGGCCCCATGGGCGTCAAGGCGCTCGCCGCGAGCATGGGGATCGACTCGTCGACGGTCACCCGCCAGGTGGCGCCGCTCGTCGACACGGGGCTCGTCAAGCGGACCTCGCACCCCGAGGACGGACGGGCGGTGGTGCTCCAGCTCTCGCCGCGCGGGCAGTCCCGGCTGGAGGAAGTGCGTTCCTCGCGCCGTCAGTTGATGGCCGAGCTGACACACGACTGGGCACCCGAGGAGCGCGAGGCGTTCTGCACGCTTCTCACCCGCTTCAACACCGCGCTCTCCACCCGGATGGCGGCCCAGGGAATCTCGGGCGCGGAGCCGCACACGGCGACCTGAGCAGCGGGGTCGCGCCCCCTGGCTCCCGGGTTGTCCCGGATCGTGCACGCCCGCGTGCGGGGGTGATCGGGTCCCGGCTCTTGACCCCGGGCCTGCGCTGTCCTCATATGAAAGCTGTCCTCATATGAAACCGGGCCCTCTTCGTACGCGACCGATGTGTCACGTGCCTGGTCGGGGGGCCGGTCCTCAAGGCGCGGTCAGGCGGGAGGGGCGGTGGGACGACGGAGTGTGGTCCAGGACGCCCGCCGGGACCGGGAGTTCGAGGCGTTCGTCGCGGGCGCGGCCGGGCGGCTGCTGCATGCCGCCACACTGCTCACCGCGGAGCCGCCCGAGGCCAACCCGCGCGCCAGACGCCTGCTGACGCTGGCCCTGGCGCACACGTACGCGTGCTGGGACCGACTGCGCGGTGAGGACCCGTACGACCGCGCCCGCCAGGAACTGGCCACCCGCTTCTCCCGGGTCGCCTGGCACCGGTACGCCGGCCCGGTCGCCCTCGGCCGATCCCGCCCGCACCCCGGCAGCCCGCTCGCCCGGCTCTCCCCGCGGGAGCGCCTGATCCTGGTGCTGCGGCTGTACGAGGGGGTCGCCGAGGAGCAGACGGCCGCGCTGCTCGGCCTGCCCGCGGAGCGCGTCCACACGATCTGCGACCGGGCGACGGCGACGCTGCTGCATCCGCCGCGCGGGCCGGCTCCGGCCGTGCTGGGGGCGAAGGCGGTGTCACCGTGAACCGCGCCCAGCGGGAAGCGGCCGCGCGGCGGATCATGGAGGGCCCGCCGCCACCCGTACCGCCGGACCTGTACCCGGAGGTCGTCCGGCGCGGCGGCCGTATGCTGCGCCGCAGGAGGGCGGCCCTGGTGCTGACGTGGGCGCTCCTGTTCGCGGCGGCCGTGGCCTTCGCGGTGTGGGCCGTGACGGCCCAGCCCTGGGTGGAGCCGCCGTCGGAGACGACTCCACCCCTGACGGGCTGGTGAGCCCCTCTCTGCCGCCCTGCCCTAGCCGAGCGCCTGCTGCAGGTCCTCCAGCAGGTCGTCGACGTTCTCGATGCCGACCGAGAGCCGGACGAGGTCGGCGGGCACCTCCAGGGCGGAGCCGGTCACCGAGGCGTGGGTCATGCGTCCCGGGTGCTCGATGAGGGACTCGACGCCGCCCAGGGACTCGCCGAGCGTGAACAGCTCGGCCCGGTTGCAGACCGCGACGGCCGCCTCCTCGCCACCGGCGACCTGGAAGGAGACCATGCCGCCGAACGCCTTCATCTGCTTGGCGGCGACCTCGTGCCCGGGGTGCTCGGGCAGGCCCGGGTACAGAACGCGCGTCACGCGCGCGTGCCGGCTGAGCATGTCGGCGACCTTCGTGGCGTTCTCGCTGTGCCGGTCCATGCGCACCGAGAGCGTCTTGGTGCCGCGCAGCACCAGCCAGGAGTCGAAGGGCCCGGCGATGGCGCCCATCGCGTTCTGGTGGAAGGCCAGTTCGTCGCCCAGGTCCGGGTCACTGACGATCAGCGCACCGCCGACGACGTCCGAGTGGCCGCCCATGTACTTGGTCAGGGAGTGCACGACGACGTCCGCGCCGAGCGACAGCGGCTGCTGAAGGTACGGCGTGGCGAACGTGTTGTCGACGACGAGCTTGGCGCCCGCGTCCCGGGCGACCTGCGCGACGGCGGCGATGTCGGTGATGCCGAGCAGCGGGTTGGAGGGGGTCTCCACCCAGACGACCTTGGTCTTCGGGGTGATGGCGGCCCGCACGGCGGCCGCGTCGCTGGTGTCGGCGACCGACCACTCCACCCCCCAGCGGGCGACGACCTTCGCGAACAGCCGGAACGTGCCGCCGTACGCGTCATTGGGGATGACCACGTGGTCGCCGGGGCTGAGCAGCGTACGCAACAGGCAGTCCTCGGCCGCCAGTCCGGACGCGAACGCGAGCCCGCGACGGCCGCCCTCCAGGGCGGCGAGGTTCTCCTCCAGGGCGGTCCTGGTCGGGTTGGCGCTACGGCTGTACTCGTAGCCACCGCGCAGGCCGCCGACGCCGTCCTGCTTGTAGGTCGAGACCTGGTGGATCGGTGGGACGACCGCGCCGGTGAGGGGGTCGGCGGTGTTGCCCGCATGGATCGCGAGGGTCTCGAAGTGCTGACTGATGTGCCTGTCACTCATGGGCACCGAGCGTAGTGCGCGAACGGACCGGATGGCGGACGGCGGGTTCTTCGGGTTCTCCCGACCTCGTTGGCCAATTGTCGGCGGCGTCTGGAACGCTGGAGGCATGGAAATTCTCTGGTTCCTGATCGCGCTGGTCATGATCGGCTTCGTGCTGGTGCCGTTCCTGCGCCGCAGGCGGGGCATGATCGAGCAGGTCCCGTCGGGTCACCCCGACGCCGCGGACCCGGCGAACTACGGCTTCGTGCGGCAGGAGGAGCTGGACATCCGCATGCCCGGCCCCGACCAGGACCTGCTGGACGTCCTGGACCTGGTGCAGCGCACCCAGGACTACCGAGCGGCCTCTCAGCTCCTCGCCGGCACGGAGGCGGAGGGCGAGCTGCGCTGGCAGCGTGTGCAGGCCTTCGCCGGCGCCGCCGCGCTGGAGCTGCAGCAGCGGCCGGGCGGGGTCAGCGAGGCGCCGGGCGGGCAGTGGCTGCGCGTGTGGCGGACGGAGCAGCCCAAGGACGCGGGCGGCGCGGCGGTACAGGCGGAGTTCCTGGTCCAGCAGGCCTGGCGTACGGCGACGCCCGGCACGGACGAGTTCCGGATCATCATGGAGGAGGCGAGGTCGGCGTGCGGCGAGGCGGCCCTGCTGGCTCCCGGTGACCCGATCCCGTACATCATCGAGCTGTCGGTGGCCCGTGGACTGGCCTACCCCCGCCCGGAGTTCGAGCAGCTCTGGCTGAAGATCCTGGACCGCGCCCCGGCCCACATGGGCGCACACCTGGCGGCCCTGCACTACTGGTGCGAGAAGTGGCACGGCTCGCGGGAGCTGGCGTACGACTTCGCGGAGGCGGCGGCGGCCCGCGCACCGCAGGGCTCGCTGCTGGCCGCCATGCCGCTCTTCGCGGTGTTCGAGCATCTGCCCGAGGTGAACCTGGTCAGTGGCTTCTACCAGAGCGAGGTCGTGACGAAGGCGATCCACGGGGCGCTGTTCACGGTGCACGCGGCCCGCCCCGACGACCCGATGCTGGCGCATGTGCGGCACCTGCTGGTGTTCTTCCTGGTCCGGGGCGAGCGCTGGGCGGAAGCGATGGACCAGCTGATACACGTGGACGGCCACGTGGGCGCCCTCCCCTGGACGCTCTCCGCCGACCCGGCCGCGGAGTTCGCGGTCTACCGCGCGCTGGCGGTGGCGGGCTACGAGGCGAACGGCGGAAGCCCGGCGACGCTGCCGCACTGACGGGCACGGGAGGGAATCGAGACCCGGCCCGCCGTCGGCACCGTCTCGCGGTCAGCCCTCCGCGCGGGCGGGCAGCCGCCATCCCGGGCGCGGGAAGTGGCAGGTGTAGCCGTCCGGGTAACGCTGCAGATAGTCCTGGTGCTCGGGCTCGGCCTCCCAGAAGGGGCCGACCGGCTCCACCTCGGTGACGACCTTGCCCGGCCACAGGCCGGAGGCGTCCACATCCGCGATCGTGTCCTCGGCGATCCGCTTCTGCTCGTCGTCCACGTAGTAGATCGCCGAGCGGTAGCTGAGGCCGATGTCATTGCCCTGTCGGTTCTTGGTGCTCGGGTCGTGGATCTGGAAGAAGAACTCCAGGAGCGCGCGGTAGTCGGTCCTCTCAGGGTCGAAGAGGATCTCAATGGCCTCCGCGTGCGTGCCATGGTTGCGGTACGTCGCGTTCGGCACGTCACCCCCGGTGTATCCGACCCGGGTCGCCGTCACGCCCGGGAGCCGACGGATCAGGTCCTGCATTCCCCAGAAACATCCGCCCGCCAGCACGGCCCTCTGTGTCTGCGCAGCCATTGTCGGCCCTCCCATACGTGTCGACTTGATCACTCGGGCTACTCGGCTCGCACACCACCGGGATCCGATGCCCAGCTTCCTCAACGCACGAGGGCTCCGAGCGATTCCACGCCCGTCCAGCCGGCCATGCGGCCGCCGATCGCCGCCTGCGCCCCTCAAGGGCATCCGCGTCGTGCCGTGAGTATCGGCTGGTAGTGGCCGCTGGTGGGTGGGGTGTGCCAGGTCAGGTCGGTGAAGCCGGCCGCGCGGGCGAGGTCCGTGAGCTGCCGGCTGGTCAGGGCCCAGGACGTGGTCCGGCGGACTCGGACCGTCCAGGTGTTCCCGGTGGGGATGAGCTGGAAGTGCTCCAGGTCGTAGCGCTCGCCGTCCTCGTGCCAGTGCCAGAGCTGGAAGGTGATGGCCTTGCCGTCGGAGGTCTGTGCGACCTGGGGCGGCGCCGAGGTGGGTCGGGTGCGGCGGATCTCGTCGTAGGCGCGGATCGTGATGATCAGGAGTCCGTCGTCGCGCAGCACCCGTCGCATGCCGTGCAGGGCTGTTGTGACGTCCTGTGCGGTCAGCAGGTGCGGGAGCGAGTTGTCGGCGCAGACGACGACGTCGAAGGCGGTCGAGGCGAACGGCAGCGCACGCATGTCCGCGGCGGTCGCCGGCAGATCCACCCCGCGGGCGGCCGCCTCGGTCACGGCACGTGCGGCGGCGACGGGACTCAGGTCGCTGCCGACGAGCCGGTGGCCGGCCAGGGCCAGCCCGATGGACTGGGTTCCGATTCCGCAGGCGCAGTCCAGGATCCGCCGGGCTCCCGGGCCCAGGTGGCGGCGGACGAGTGCGTCCAGCGACCGTGCCTGCCGGGCCATGCTCACGTCCCAGTCCGGGAAGAGCAGGTGGTAGTCGGGGGCCAGGTCGTCGTAGAAGTCCCGCGCTGAGGATCCGGGCATGGTCCCCAAGCTAGAGGTGGCCGGCCCTGCGCAGCCAGGGGCGGCTGCCGCGCCCCGTCACCCCGGGGACGCCGACGCCCCCGTCCCCGCCTTCGTCGCGTCCGCGCCCCAGCTCGCCAGCAGTCGCAGGGCCTCCGCCGACGGTGAGCCCGGCTCCGCGTGGTAGGTGACCAGGTTCTGTTCCGAGCCGTCGGTCAGTCGGAAGGACTCGAAGTTCAAGGTCAGCTCGCCCACCAGGGGGTGCCGCAGGCGCTTGACGCCGTAGCTCTTCTCCTTGACGTCGTGGATGGCCCACAGCCGTCGGAACTCCTCGCTCTTGACGGAGAGCTCGCCGACGAGGGCGGACAGGCGGGGGTCGTCGGGGTGGCAGCCCGCGTCCATGCGCAGCAAGGCCACCATGTCGGACGCCTTCTGCTCCCACTCCACGAACAGCTCGCGGTACTCGGACCTGAGGAACACCAGCCGCGCCCAGTTCCGCTCCTTCGCCGGCAGTTCCGCCCAGTCGCCGAAGACCGCCGCCGCCATCCCGTTCCAGGCGAGGATGTCCGAGCGCCGGCCCGAGACGTACGCGGGGACGTCGTGGATGGAGTCCAGTAGCTGCCGCAGCGCCGGCCGCACCTGTTCCGTGCGCGCCGCCTGCTTCTTCTTGTGCTGCTTCGGCTTCGCCAGGTGCGTCAGGTGCGCATGCTCGGCGTCGTTCAGGCGCAGTGCCCGCGCGATGGCGTCGAGGACCTCCGCCGAGACATTGCGCCCGTTGCCTTGTTCCAGCCGGGTGTAGTACGCCACGGACACCCCGGCGAGCTGCGCCAGCTCCTCGCGCCGCAGCCCCGGCACCCTGCGGTGCCGGCCGAAGTCGGGCAGCCCGACGTCCTCGGGCTTCAGCCGGGCCCGCCGGGTGCGCAGGAACTCGCTGAGCTCGGCGCGCGGGTCCAGGCCGCGCCCGGTTCCGGCGGCCGGTCCTGACACGGATCGGGGCTGTTCATCCATGCCTCGAGTATTCCCGTTCATACGCCCACCAGCCTGTCCCCGTCAGTGGTAGGACCGGCCGACGTACGAACGACTGAGGTCTGGGTGAGCGCCGACCGCCTCGGCAGGCTGAGAGCGTGCCCGGACGAACAGCAGGACCAGAAGGCAGCCGGGCGCGATACCCCGCTAGGAGAACCGGCATGACCACCGTTGCCGCATACGCAGCACCCTCCGCCAAGGCTCCGCTGGAGCGCACCACCATCGAGCGCCGCGCGGTCGGCGAGTTCGACGTCCTGATCGACATCGAGTTCGCCGGTATCTGCCACTCCGACATCCACCAGGCCCGCGAGGGCTGGGGCGAGGCGATCTTCCCGATGGTCCCCGGTCACGAGATCGCCGGCGTCGTCTCCGAGGTCGGCTCCGGCGTCACGAAGTACCAGGTCGGCGACCGCGTGGGCGTCGGCTGCATGGTCGACTCCTGCCGTGAGTGCGAGAACTGCCGGGCCGGCCTGGAGCAGTACTGCCTCAAGGGCCAGACCGGCACGTACAACGCCCTCGACAAGAACGGCGAGCCGACCTACGGCGGCTACTCGCAGAAGATCGTCGTCGACGAGAACTTCGTCGTCCGCATCCCCGACGGCCTCTCCCTGGACGTCGCCGCGCCGCTGCTCTGCGCCGGCATCACCACCTACTCCCCGCTGCGCCACTGGAACGCCGGCCCCGGCAAGAAGGTCGCGGTCCTCGGCATGGGCGGCCTCGGCCACATGGGCGTGAAGATCGCGCACGCGCTCGGCGCCGAGGTGACGGTGCTCTCGCAGTCCCTGCGCAAGAGGGACGACGGTCTGAAGCTGGGCGCCGACCACTACTACGCCACCAGCGACCCGCAGACCTTCGAGGAGCTGCGCGGCAGCTTCGACCTGATCCTGTCCACGGTCTCGGCTCCGCTGGACCTGGACCGGTTCCTGTCCCTGCTCAAGACGGACGGCGCCTTCGTGAACGTCGGCGCCCCCGAGGAGCCCGTCGCGCTGAACCTGTTCTCGGTGATCAGCGGCCGCAAGACCCTCGCCGGTTCCGGCATCGGCGGCATCCGGGAGACCCAGGAGATGCTCGACTTCTGTGCGGCGCACGGGATCGGCGCCGAGATCGAGCTGATCGACGCCGACCAGATCAACGAGGCGTACGAGCGGGTGCTCAACAGCGATGTGCGCTACCGCTTCGTGATCGACACGGCGACGATCTGACCGCGACGCGCCCGAAGGGCCCCGGAGCCACCCCGCTCCGGGGCCCTCGGTGGCAGTGGCGTGCGGACGGCGAGCCCGAGCCGCGCCCGGTCCGCCCGTACCCCCGGGGTATGAAGTACCCCCGGCCCGGAGCCCGAGTACCCGAGGAGTAGCGCCACCCCCTCCCCACGACCGATGTGCCGCCGGGCCGGCCCGCCTAGCGTGAAAGCGAAGGAGCCAGTCCGCACCGTGCACACGAGGGGGCAGCCCGATGACCGTCCAGCTCAACCACACCATCGTCGCCGCGCACGACAAGAAGGAGTCCGCCCGGTTCCTCGCCGACATCCTGGGACTGGAGGTGAGCCCGCAGTACGGTCCGTTCATCCCGGTCGAGATCCCCAACGGCGTGACCCTGGACTATCTGGACTCGCCGGGCGCGATCACGTCGCAGCACTACGCGTTCCTGGTGTCGGAGGACGACTTCGACACGATCTTCGGCCGGATACGTCAGGCCGGCCTGACGTACTGGGCCGACCCGGGCCACCGCCGCCCCGGCGAGATCAACCACAACGACGGCGGCCGCGGCACGTACTTCGAGGACCCGAACGGCCACAATCTGGAGATCCTGACCAGGCCGTACGGCAGCGGCGGCTGACGCGGGTCACACCTCTGGCCCGGCAAGCCCGTCACATCACCGCTCCGCCCTGACGGCATGCGCGACGGCGCGAACTCCGCCACCCCTCGCCGGGTTACGCCCCCGCGTTCTCCTTGACGCTGATCCGGCCCTTGCGGATGGTGGCGATCCGCGGGGCCTTCTTCGCGATGGCGGAGTCGTGGGTGACCATGATGAAGGTCAGCCCCAGCTCCTTCCACATGCGTTCGAGTACGTCCATGATCTCGTCGCGCATCGACTCGTCGAGGTTTCCGGTGGGTTCGTCGGCGAGCAGCACCTTGGGCTGCTTGACGAGGGCGCGGGCGATGGCGACGCGCTGCTGCTGTCCTCCGGACATCTCGGAGGGCAGATGTGCGAGCCGCTCACCGAGACCTACGGAGTTCAGCGCCTCGGCGGCGCGTTCCCGCCGTTCCTTCGGCTTGATGCCGAGGGGGACGAGGGCGGTCTCGACGTTCTCCTGTGCGGTGAGGGTGGGGATCAGGTTGAAGGCCTGGAACACAAACCCGATGCTCTCACTGCGGACCCTGGTCAGCCGGGCCTCCGGGAGCTTGGCCAAGTCGGTCCCGTCGAGCACGACTTCCCCGGAGGACGGCCGATCCAGCCCCCCGAGCATCTGCAGGAGGGTGGACTTGCCGCCGCCGGTGGGGCCCTGAATGACGAGCCGGTCACCGTCGGCGATGGTGAGGTCGACACCGTCGAGGGCGTGGATGGTCTCCTTGCCTCGGGTGTAGCGCTTGGTGACGTTTCTGAGTTCGTACATGGTGGGTGCTCCTGGGTGGTGTGGAGTGGCGTGGGGTTCGGGGTGGATCGGATCGTTCCGCTACTCGACGCGCCTGAGTGCGTCCGCCGGCCGCAGTCGAGCCGCCCGCCAGCCGCCGAACGCGCCGGCGATCAGTCCACCGGTCACCGCGAGCCCCACCGCCAGGGCGACCGTCGCGAGGCTGACCGGTGCCGTCAGGGCGACGTCGAGTGTGGTGCCGGCCGACCGCCGCATGAGGCCGCCGCCACCCGGGCCGCCGCCCGTGCCGCCACCGCTACCGCCGCCTCCGAGCTGCGCCTGAAGCGTCGGGCTGATCGCCGTCACGACATACGCCCCCGCCAGGCCCAGCGCGATCCCCAGCGCCCCGCCCAGCAGCCCGTTCACGATCGCCTCACCGACCACCTGCCGGGTCACCCGCCCCGACTTCCACCCCAGTGCCTTCAGCGTGCCGAACTCCCGCACCCGGCGCGACACCGCCGAGGAGGTGAGCAGACCGGCCACCAGGAACGCCGCCACGAGCACCGCGATCGACAGCCACCTGCCGACGCTCGTCGCCAGCGAGGACGCCGTGGACAGGGAGCCGGACACCGTGTCCGCGAGATCCGCCGAGGTCGTCACCGTCGTACCGGAGATGTTCTCCTGGATCGCCGACTTGACGGAGTCGATCCGCTGGGAGTCGGTCGCCTTGACGTAGATCGTGGTGACCTCGTCCTTCGCGTCGGCGAGCGTCTGCGCCTGCTTCAGCGGGATGTAGAGGTTGGCGGCCGCGTCACCGCTGTCGGGCGTGGCGATGCCGATCACCTCGAACTCGGTGCCCTTGATGGTGACCGTCGAGCCGACCTCGAGCTTCTTCTCCTTGGCGTACGAGGTGTCGGCGACGACGACCTCGGCGTCGGTCTCCGTCGCCTTGAACGTACGCCCGCTGGTGATCTTCGAGGAGGTCAGCGGTCCGAGCGCCGGCTTGGTGACATCGGCACCGTAGACGGAGTAGTTGTTGACGTCGAAGTCGGCACCGCCGCCCCGCACTTCGCCCTGCGGCTGCCCGGGTCCGCCGCCCTGCCGGCCCCCGCTGTTCTGGTCCTGCTGGAACTGCCCGCGGGTGAACTCCCCGCTGACCTTGATGACCTGAAGGCTCAGCCCGCCCACCGCGTCCTGGACCCCGCTCTGCGAGCCGACCTCGGTCACGGTCGAGGCCGACAGGGTCTGGAAGCCCTGGACCATGACGCGGTCGCTGCTCTGCTCCTCCTCGGAGCCGTCGCTCTGGGCGTCGAACCGGAACCGCGGCCGCTCGGAGCCGTCGGACGCGGGCTCGGCGGCCTTGGTGACGGTCATGTCCGTGCCCAGGCCGTACAGCGACTGCAGGACCTTGTCCTGGGCCCTGCTCATGCCGGAGGACACGGAGTTGACCACGATGACCAGCGCGATGCCCAGCGCGAGTCCGGAGGCGACGACGAGGGCCGCCTTTCTGCGGCGGCGCAGCTCGCGCCTCAGGTAGGTGAAGAACATGCGCCGCAAGCTAGGGACGGCGCGTGATGACTGGATAAGGCCGAAATAAGAGATGGATGAGAAGGCTGGGACCGCCCTCGGAAACACCGATGCCGCCCCTGGGGGCGGCATCGGTCGGCTGTGAGGCGGCTGTCAGAGGTCAGACGGCCGAACCGGCCTTCCACTGCGCCCAGTCCATGTTCCAGCCGTTGAGGCCGTTGTCCGGCGCGATGGTCTTGTCGCCGGTGTTCTGGACGACCACGACGTCACCGACGATCGAGTTGTTGTAGAACCAGTAGCCCGCGGTGCCCTTGTCCTTGGCGCCCTTGGTGTCGGACAGGCCCACACAGCCGTGGCTGGTGTTCACGTTGCCGAAGATGGACTTGGCGCCCCAGTAGTTGCCGTGGATGAAGGTGCCGGAGGTGGACAGGCGGATGGCGTGCGGCACGTCCTTGATGTCGTACTCGCCCTTGCCGTCGTCGTCCGTGAAGCCGACGGTCGCGCCGTTCATGCGCGTCTCCTCGAACTTCTCGGACATCACCATGACGCCCTCGTAGGTCTTGTTCTCCGGCGAACCGGCGGAGATCGGGATGGTCTTGACGGTCTTGCCGTCCTGCGTGACCTTCATCTGCTTGGTCTTCGCGTCGACGTAGCTGACCTGGTTGCGGCCGATCTTGAAGGTGACCGTCTTCTCCTGGACGCCGTAGACACCGTCGGAGCCCTCGACGCCGTCCAGGGCCATCTTCAGGGTGACGGTCGAGCCCTCCGCCCAGTAGTCGTCGGGCCGGCAGTCCATGCGGGTGTCGTTGAACCAGTGGCAGACCACTTCCTGGCCGCTGGTGCTGGAGACGGTGACGCCCTTCTGGACGGCCGCCTTGTTGCTGATCGCCTTGTCGAAGTTGATCGACACCGGCATGCCGACGCCGACGGTGGAGCCGTCCTCCGGCGTGAAGTAGCCGAGGAAGCTGTTCTTCGGGGAGACCGTGGTGAAGGAGGCGTTCTCGTGCGCCTCGAGGCCCTTGGAGTCCTTCGCGGTGACCGCGACCTTGTAGGTCGTGGAGCGGTCGAGCTGGGCGCTGGGCTTCCAGCTCGTCTTGTCGGCGGATATCTCGCCCTCGACCGCGGCGCCGTCGGCGGTCGTCATCGTCACCTCGGTGAGCGTGCCCTTGCTCACGGTGACGGCGGCGGAGTTGTTGATGGAGGCGTTGTCGGTGCCGTCCTCCGGCGTGATCTTGATCTGAGCCTCGGAGGTCTCCTTGGCCGCCGCCTCGTCGACCTTCGCCTGCGAGGTGTCGCCGTCGCCCGCGGAGGCATCGTCCCCGCCCCCGGAGCAGGCCGAGAGCACCAGGACACCGCCGAGCAGTGCGGACGCGACCGTCAGGCCCCTGCGCCGCCTACTGTTCGTCATCACACGCTTCTCCATCTTTCCCGAATCCCCAAAAACCCCGAGAGCCCCCGTCAAGAACCTTCAACGCTACGACCGGTTCGTCCCGTTCCACATCCCTTGTATGTGTGGGGCACACCACGTCCGCCGGGGCGGGTGGTGCGGATGTCGGTCAGTGCCTCCCATGAGACGACGAAACCCCGGGCGGCGGTTGCCGCCCGGGGTCACGAATTCCCCAAGACGCCTCAGCCGGCCCGCTCGGCCCCTTCGTTCTCGCCGTCGAAGTCCTCGTCGCCATCATCCTCGTCGAGGTCCCACTCCGGCGAATCCGGGTCGTACTCGATGCGCTCGCTGGACCAGGAGGCCTGGGCGAGTTCGACTCCCGGTACCTCGCTGACCAGGTCGAACGGATCAATGAGATAGGCGAGGGCCTCCGCAGTGTCTTCCGTCACAGCACTCTCGACATGGACCCGTTCGTCCACCGCCACGGCATTGCCGGCCTCTTCTTCCCGGATTCGCCGCACAGCGGCCTCGGTCACGGCGTCCGCGTCGTCCACTTCGAGAACGACTTCAATGCGAAGCCGGACAAAACGTGATGTTTCTGGAGTACTCATGCCCGGAGCGTACGGCCCATTTCTCCCGTGACTTTCCCGTGACCCGCCACTTTCACTAACATCGCCCCACACGGCCAATTCGCCAGCACCACAAGGGGATCGATATTCCGTGTCCGCCGCTCACCGATCGTCGTCCACCGCACGCCGATCGCTGCTGACCGCCACCGCCGCGGGAGCCCTCCTCGGCGCCCTGTGGTTCGTTCCCTCCGCGAACGCGACGGGCGACGAGCCGGCGAGAACGGAGCCCTCGGCGACCCCCTCGACCCAGGTCACCCAGCAGGCGCGGGCCGCCTCCGACGGTACGGGCGCCGACACGGCGGACGACACCCGGCTCGCCGACACCGGAAGCTTCGACACCACGCCGTACGTCGTCGGCGGCAGCCTGTGCCTCACCCTCGGCGCGGGCTTCATCGCCTACTCGGTCCGCCGCGAACGTCCGGATTTCTGAATCCGCTTGACGTCGTTTTGACCCAGACCTCATAGTCCGCCCATGAAGAGATCATCGGGCGTGCGTACGGCCGCCACGGTTGCTGTGAGCGTGCTGACGTTCGCCCTTGCCACGGGTTGCGGCGGGGACTCCGGCGGTTCGGACGCGAAGGCGCTCAGCGCCGCGGAGTTGAAGAAGGCGATCATCGCCCAGGGCGATGTCGACGGCTACAAGGTGGACGCTTCCGGCAAGCAGCTGCCGTCCAAGGACCAGATCAAGAGCACCGACGAGAAGTGCCGCCCGCTCGCCTACGCCATGAGCGGCCTGCCGCCGGCCGACTCGGCCGTGTCGAACACCGCCGTGCTGGCCACGCAGGACCGCAAGAAGCCCACCGACACGGCCTCCAAGTCCATGGACGACATGAGCGCGGAGGAGTTCGAGGACGCGTTCGCAACGGCCACGGACCTCGACGTGACGGTGGTGGGCCTCTCCTCGTACGACGGCTCCGGCGCCGAGGAGACCTTCAAGTCCGTGTCGGACGCGGTCGGGAACTGCTCCGGGGGCTTCCCCCTCGTGATGCAGGGCGAGGACCAGAAGCTCAACAAGATCACCGAGGAGAAGGCGTCCGGCGCCGGTGACGAGTCGGTCGCGTTCACCACGAAGAGCGACCTCGGGGACGGCGACGTGGGCACGGCGCACGTCCAGGTGGTGCGCCACGGCGCGACCATCGCCACGTACTACACGATGAACCTGGGCCTGCTGGCGACGGACAAGCCCTACGACGTCCCGGCCGAGATCATCGACGCGCAGGCCACGAAGCTGAAGTAGCCGCCCGCGCCGCCCACACGTCACCGGGGCCCTGTCAGCCGTACGCGTACGCCCGACAGGGCCCCTTCCCGGTGCCGGTCACCGTCACTGCAGCGGTCCGGTGACCTTCTCGGCCGCGGCCACCAGCTCCCCACCGCGCACGAACGCGTCGGCCGCGGCGAGGTCGGGCGCCAGGAACCGGTCCGGCCCCGCGCCCTGGACGCCGGCGGCCCGGACGGCGTCGATGACGGCCTGCGAGGCGGGTGCCGGGGCGAGCCCGTCCCTCAGCTCTATGGCGCGCGTGGCGGCGTACAGCTCGACGGCGAGGACGCGCGTGAGGTTGTCGACGGCCGTGCGCAGCTTGCGGGCGGCGGACCAGCCCATGGAGACGTGGTCCTCCTGCATGGCGGACGACGGAATCGAGTCCGCGGAGGCCGGTACGGCGAGCCGCTTCAGCTCACTCACCAGAGCGGCCTGGGTGTACTGGGCGATCATCAGCCCTGAGTCGACACCCGCGTCGTCGGCCAGGAACGGCGGCAGACCGTGGCTGCGGTTCTTGTCCAGCAGCCGGTCGGTGCGGCGCTCGGCGATGGAGGCGAGGTCGGCGACGGCGATGGCGAGGAAGTCGAGGACGTAGGCGACGGGCGCCCCATGGAAGTTGCCGTTGGACTCGACCCGGCCGTCCGGCAGCACGACGGGGTTGTCGACCGCCGAAGCCAGCTCCCGCTCGGCGACGAGCCGCGCATGCGCCATGGTGTCCCGCCCGGCGCCGGCGACCTGCGGGGCACAGCGCACCGAGTAGGCGTCCTGCACCCGGGGCGCGTCGTCCTGGTGATGACCGGTCAGCCCGGAACCCTTCAGCACGGCCAGCATGTTGGCGGCGGAGGCGCCCTGCCCCGGATGCGGTCGGATGGCGTGCAACTCGGGCGCGAGCACCTTGTCCGTCCCGAGGAGTGCCTCAAGGCTCAGGGCGGCGGTGACGTCGGCGGACTTGTAGAGGGTGTCGAGGTCGGCGAGGGCCATGACCAGCATGCCGAGCATGCCGTCGGTGCCGTTGAGGAGGGCGAGGCCCTCCTTCTCGCGCAGCTCGACGGGAGCGATGCCGTGCGCGGCGAGCAGCTCGCCGGCGGGCCGCACACTCCCGTCCGGGCCCTCCGCCTCCCCCTCCCCCAGCAGTGTCAGGGCGCAGTGGGAGAGCGGAGCGAGGTCCCCGGAGCACCCGAGCGAGCCGTACTCGTGAACGACGGGCGTGATACCGGCGTTGAGCACGTCGGCCATGGTCCGCGCGACCTCGGGCCGCACTCCGGTGTGCCCGGAACAGACGGTCTTGAGCCGCAGGAACATCAGGGCCCGTACGACCTCCCGCTCCACGCGCGGCCCCATCCCCGCGGCGTGCGAACGCACGATGTTGCGCTGCAGCTGGGCCCGCAGCTCCTGGCTGATGTGCCGGGTCGCCAGGGCGCCGAACCCGGTGGAGACGCCGTAGACGGGGTCGGGCTTGGCCGCCAGCGCATCGACGATCCCCCGGGCCGCGGCAAGCGCCGCGACCGCCTCCTGCGACAACTCGACCCGGGCCCCACCACGCGCCACGGCGAGGACGTCGGACGCGGTGACCCCGGACGTCCCCACCACCACAGTGTGCATATCCATATTCAGGAGCGTACGCAGTGAAGACGAAGATGTCACTAGTGGATGGGCGGTACACCCCTTACAGAGCCGCGCACACCTGCGTCACGGCAGCCGCCCCCGGAACCGCCGCCGATCCCCCACCCCCTCCCCGAAGGGCTCGTCGGCGAGGCGCACCACCGGGTCGTCCGGACCCTGCCGCCCCGCGACGACAGGCCGATCGGCCCGCATGGCCTTCGCCCGGTACTGCGCGGCATCCGCCAGCCGGAACAGCCGCCGGGCGGAGCGCACCTCCCCGATCGGCTCCTCGGTGGACGCGACCCCGCACGCCACCCCCTCCCCCAGCTCCAGATCCCCCGCCCGGCGGCACAGTTCGTCCGCCGCCTTCACCACGTCATCGGCGGCCGAACCAACCGCCAGCAGACAGAACTCGTCCCCGCCCAGCCGAGCCGCCAGAGCCCCCGGCACCATCGCGCCGCACAGCGACAGCACCGACCCGAACCGCTCCAGCAGCCGGTCCCCGACCGCATGCCCCTGGGTGTCGTTGACCCGCTTGAGCCCATTGAGGTCACACACCACGAGGCTGACGACCACACCGTCACGGCGATGCCGCTCGATCGCCTCCTCGAGCCGCACATCGACGGCCCGCCGATTCGCCAGCCCGGTCAGCGCATCGGTGAACGCCAGCCGCCGAGCCTCCTCCAGCCGCTCGCTCTGCGCGAGCCCGGCGGCGACCACGGACGCGAGCACGGTGGCGAAGTCGGCGTCCCCCCGGTCGAAGACCGGCGCCCCGGCGGACCGGGCGACGTACAGCTCCCCCCACGCCCGCCCGTTCAGCACGACCGGCGCGACGACACAGCAGCCCCGCCCCCGCCGCCGTAGCGCCGCGACCCGCTGATGGCAGTACCCGGGCTGCCCGGCGGCCGGCCCCTCGGCGGTCTCCACCCAGGCGTTGGGCTCACCCCCGGCCACCCACCGCTCGTGCAGGAACTCGGTGATCTCCGGGAACTGATGCACCGGATACGCCTCGTCCCCCGGGAACTCCTCCTCCCCCCGCGCGCGGTCGCCCACGTTCACCAGCACCCGCAGCCGCCCGAGCTCCCGCTCCCACACCGACAGCGCGGCAAAACTCCCGGCCAGCGCCCGACACGCCCCGAGCGCCGCCGCCCGCCAGGACTCACGCGGGGTGTGCGCCGCCGCCATCCCCTGCGCCAGCGCCACCACGGCCGCGAGCCGCCTGTCCTCACCCATCACTCCAGGTTAGGGAGCTTTACCCCGATTTGGGACGTTGGTGTGGCGAATGGGAAGGTCATCGCCTCAGGGGCAGCCCCTCACCGTCAACCCGCACTGCCGTCACCCCTCACTCGCCCGGCCACTGCGGCTTGCGCTTCTCGTTGAACGCCGCCACGCCCTCCGCCCGGTCCCCGGAGAACGCCGTGGCCCGCCAGGCCGCGTCCTCGACCTCCAGCCCGGCCCGCAGATCCATCCCGTGCCCCAGGCGCAGCGCCCGCTTGGCGTTGCGCAACCCCACCGGCGAGTTCGCGGCGATCCGGGCCCCCATGGCCAGTGCCTCCTCCCGATCCCGCCCCTCGTCCACCAGCTCGTCCACCAGCCCCAGCTCCCGGGCCTCGGCGGCCTCGACCCGCCGCGCCGTGAAGATCAGCTCGGCCGCCCGGGCCGCCCCGACCCGCCGGGGCAGCAGCTGCGTACCCCCGCCGCCCGGGATCACCCCGACCGACACCTCCGGCAGCCCCACCACGGCCGTGCGGTCGGCCACGATCACATCGCACGACAGCGCCAGCTCGAAGCCGCCCCCGAGCGCGAACCCGTGCACGGCCGCGATCGTCGGCACCGGCAGCTCCAGCACCCCGGTGTAGGCCCCCCGCGCCACCGGCCGCTGCCGCACCAGATCCGCGTCGCTGAAGGAGTTGCGCTCCTTCAGATCCGCCCCGACGCAGAACGCCCGCTCGTGCGTCGAGGTCAGCACCACCACTCGTACGTCACGGTCCGCGCCCAGCGCCGCGCACGCCGCCGCGATCGAGCGGGCCATCTCCGTCGAGACCGCGTTCATGGCCTTGGGCCGGTCGAGGGCCAGCTCCGCGACATGCCCCTCCCCATGCCGCCGCACCAGCACGAACTCCCCGTACCGCTCCTCGCTCATGACACCTCCGGTTAACGCGGGTTAACAACACTCGCCCCGATCATCGCAGCAGCGCCCCGCCGGGGAAAGGCCCACCACGGCCGGTTCCCGGGTCCAGGCCCGACACCCCGTTCGAGTGACATCCCGCCCAACCCACGCCGCACCGCCCACCCCACCGCATAGCGTGCGCGACGCGACGGCGCATCGGGGGCGCGGGCGCGTGGGGAGGGGCGCGATGGGCACGACGGCGGACGAACCGATGGCACGCGAGATGACGCCGGAGGCGGAAGCAGCGGAGACGGAGGCGCCGGAGACGGCCGGGGCGTTCGGCCCGTGCGCCCCGGTCGCCGCCACCCGCCTCTTCGGTCCCCGCGGCCGCCATCGCCGACCCCGCCCCCGCAAGGTCCTCCTCGCGGCCGGAGGCCTGGCCCTGGCGGCCGGTGCCCTGAGCCTCGTACGCCCGACCCCGGACTCCGGCATCACCGGCAGCCTGGGGACAACGGAATCCGGCCCGCCCGCGGCCCCCGCCCTGGACACGGCCCCACAGCCGGACCGCACGGCGAACGCCGCCACCGCCCTGCCGACGACACCCCGGAAGCCGACCCCGACGGCGACATCCGCGATGGGCGGCCGGGGCGCGACCTCGGCACTGGACTCGATCGTCGTACCGACACCCCCGAACACCGCGACCACCCCGCGGCGGCCCACGGTCCAGCCGGCCACGCCGACACCTCAGCCCCCGGGAACAGCGACACCCCCGTCGCCCCCGCCCGCACAAGAGCCCTCAGATCGGCCACCGACGACCACGCCACCCGCACAACCGACTCAGCCCGACGACGACCCGGTCTGCGTCCCGGTCATCGGCTTGTGCGTGGACCCCCTGCAGAACTGACCGACGCCCCACGCTGCAACGCCCCAAAGGGGGCGCGGGGCTGTGTCGATTTGCGGCTCCGCCGCGTGGGCGCGACCAGCCACGTACAGCCCGCGGCCGACAAACAACCCCAACCCCAACGGCGCTCACTCGCCCCCGGTGGAAGCCCTCCGCGTCAGAAGCCACGGCTCCACCACGCCCAGCCCTCGCACCGGCCGCTGCCACATGGGCTGCAACGCGAACCGGTACACCGGCGCCTCCTCCCCCTCCTTCTCCGCCGCGGCGGCGGCCTCCGCCGCGTCCGCCTCGGACGCCGGCGCCTCGCCCGACCGGATGAGTTCCTCCGCGAACGCGCTGTCGACGAGGACGGCGTCGCGCGGGGCTATCGACGTCAGCCGGGAGGCGAGGTTCACGGTCGTACCGAAGACATCGCCCATACGAGTGGTGACCGTGCCGAAGGCGATGCCGACACGCAGCTCGGGCATGGTCTCGTCGCCCGCCATCGTCTCGATGAGCCGGAGCGCGATCTCCGCGGCGACACCCGCGTCGTCGGCCGCGTACAGCACCTCGTCGCCGAGGGTCTTGATCAGCCGTCCGCCGCGCGCGGCCACCAGGTCGGCCGCCGTGGTCTCGAAGGCCTCGACGAGCTCGCCGAGTTCCTCCTCCTCCATGCGGCGGGTCAGCCGGGTGAATCCCACGAGGTCGGCGAATCCGACCGCCAGCCGCCGGTCGACCATCTCCTCGTCGTCGGCGGCCTGCACGACCCGGCCGGTCGCGGCGGCCAGCTGGCGCCGCCAGACGTAGACGAGGAACTCCTCCAGCTCGGGCAACAGCAGCTCGACCAGGGGATACGTCACCTCGGTCCGCGTCATGCCCGGCTCCGGGGGCTCGGTCAGGCCCTCCAGGAAGGAGTCGATCTGCCATTCGGCGAGCCGGGCGGTGGTCTGCCCGGTGGAGCGGGCCACCTGTACGGCCATGGCCTCGCTGAGCAGCCCCGCCTCGACGAGACCGGCGAGGCGCCGGAGCGCCAGTACGTCGGCCTCGGTCAGCGCCTTGGCCTGCCCGATGTCGGCGAAGCCCATGGCCCGCCAGAACCGGGACGCCAGCTCCATGGAGACCCCGGCGCTGCGGGCGGCCTGAAACGGGGTGTAGCGCCGCTCGGCGCCGAGGATGAGCTGTTCCAGGCGCAGGGCGAGCGGATCCTCGCCCGGATCGGCGGCATGGGGGTCCCCCCGCTCGAGCGGGTTCGAGAGGGGGGGAGGGTCCACCCGGCCGTCCGCGCCCGTGCCGGAGCCCGTGTCGTCGACGGTCACGCCTGCTGCCCTTCCGATCTGCCGCGGTCAGTAATCGACCGGCCTTCACTTTACGGCAGGTGTGCGCCAGCTCACTCCGTAAGAGAAAGCCCTGCCCGGCCCGGATGCGGGCCTCATGCCAACCGCAGATGGACGATGTCCCCGGCCCCCACCGGCTCCTGCACGCCCTCCTCCGTCGCCAGCACCAGCCGTCCGTCCCCGTCGATGGCGACCGCCTCCCCGGTGATCGCCCGATCGCCCGGCAGTTCGGCGCGCACCATCTTCCCCAACGTCGCACACCCCGCCGCATACGTCTCCTGGAGGTCGCTGACCAGCGGATCTCCGGCCGCGGCCCGCCATCGCCCGTACCAGTCCTCCAGCGACCGCAGCACGCCGCGCAGCAGCGGATCGCGGTCCGTGCTGGCCGCCCCGGCCAGCGCCAGCGACCCGGCCTGGGGCACCGGCAGCTCGTCCTCGCGCAGCGTGACGTTGATGCCGACGCCGATGACGACCCCCGCGTCCCCGGCCCGCTCCGCGAGGATGCCGCCGGTCTTGCGTTCGTCGCCGCCGATGGTCACCAGCAGGTCGTTCGGCCACTTGAGTGCCGTGTCGACGCCCGCGGCCCGGGACAGGCCGGTCGCCACGGCGACGCCGGTGAGCAGCGGCAGCCAGCCCCAGCGCGGGACCGGCACCTCGGCCGGGTTCAGCAGTACGGAGAAGAACAGGCCCGAGCGGGCCGGTGCCGTCCAGTCGCGGTCCAGGCGCCCCTTGCCGGCCGTCTGTTCCTCGGCGACCAGGACCGTGCCCTCGCCCGCCTTGCCCGCGGTGGCCAGGTCCACGAGGTCGGTGTTGGTGGAGCCGGTGCGCTGCACCACCTCCACGGCACGCCACAGCCCGCCCTCCCGGACGAGCCCACGACGCAGCGCGGCGGCGTTGAGCGGCGGGCGGTCCAGATCGGACCAGCGGCTGTCGTCTGATGCATCTCGCGGCGTCATGCAAGCCACCCTAGGTGTGGTAAACGCCGCACTGCCGATTGGTAGGCACCCCACTACTCTACGGATGAGTAACCGTCCCCCCTTTTGAGCAGGCAGGGAGCCACATCCCGATGTCCGAGCCGGAAGAGCGTCACGAGATCCAAGGGTCCCCTGGGATCGACATCCACACCACCGCGGGCAAGCTCGCGGATCTCCAGCGCCGTATCGAGGAAGCGACGCACGCCGGCTCCGCACGCGCCGTCGAAAAGCAGCACGCCAAGGGCAAGTTGACGGCCCGTGAGCGGGTCGAGCTGCTGCTCGACGAGGGGTCCTTCGTCGAGCTCGACGAGTTCGCCCGGCACCGCTCCACCAACTTCGGGCTGGAGAAGAACCGCCCGTACGGAGACGGTGTCGTCACCGGGTACGGCACGGTCGACGGCCGTCCGGTGGCCGTGTTCTCGCAGGACTTCACCGTCTTCGGCGGTGCGCTGGGCGAGGTCTACGGGCAGAAGATCGTCAAGGTGATGGACTTCGCGCTGAAGACCGGCTGCCCGGTCATCGGCATCAACGACTCCGGCGGCGCCCGCATCCAGGAGGGCGTGGCCTCCCTCGGCGCGTACGGCGAGATCTTCCGCCGCAACACGCACGCCTCCGGCGTCATCCCGCAGATCAGCCTGGTCGTCGGGCCCTGCGCGGGCGGCGCGGTGTACTCCCCCGCCATCACCGACTTCACGGTCATGGTCGACCAGACCTCGCACATGTTCATCACCGGCCCGGACGTCATCAAGACGGTCACCGGCGAGGACGTCGGCTTCGAGGAGCTGGGCGGCGCCCGCACCCACAACTCGGCCTCGGGCGTGGCGCATCACATGGCCGGGGACGAGAAGGACGCCATCGAGTACGTCAAGCAGCTGCTGTCGTACCTGCCGTCCAACAACCTCTCCGAGCCGCCCGCGTTCCCGGAGGAGGCGGACCTGTCCGTCACCGACGAGGACCGCGAGCTGGACACGATCGTGCCGGACAGCGCGAACCAGCCGTACGACATGCACGCGGTGATCGAGCACGTCCTGGACGACGCCGAGTTCTTCGAGACGCAGCCGCTGTTCGCGCCGAACATCGTCACCGGGTTCGGCCGGGTCGAGGGCCGTCCGGTCGGCATCGTCGCCAACCAGCCGATGCAGTTCGCCGGCTGCCTCGACATCGACGCCAGTGAGAAGGCCGCGCGCTTCGTGCGCACCTGCGACGCCTTCAACGTCCCGGTCATCACCTTCGTCGACGTGCCGGGCTTCCTGCCGGGCGTCGACCAGGAGCACACCGGCATCATCCGGCGCGGCGCCAAGCTGATCTACGCCTACGCCGAGGCCACGGTCCCGCTCATCACGGTCATCACCCGCAAGGCCTTCGGCGGCGCCTACGACGTCATGGGCTCCAAGCACCTGGGCGCCGACCTCAACCTCGCCTGGCCGACCGCCCAGATCGCCGTCATGGGCGCCCAGGGCGCGGTCAACATCCTGCACCGGCGCACCATCGCGGAGGCGGAGGCGAGCGGTGAGGACGTCGAGGCGGTGCGCGCACGGCTGATCCAGGAGTACGAGGACGCCCTCCTCAACCCCTATGTGGCGGCCGAGCGCGGCTACATCGACGCGGTGATCATGCCGTCCGACACCCGTCTGCATGTCGTACGGGGTCTGCGTCAGCTGCGCACCAAGCGGGAATCCCTGCCTCCGAAGAAGCACGGCAACATCCCCCTCTAGACCCGCCGGACCCTGGGAGCCGACATGAACATCAAGGTCCTACGGGGCAACCCGACACCGGAGGAGCTGGCCGCCGCACTGGCGGTGGTCCGCGCCCGCGCCGCGGCGGCGAACGCCCTTCCGCCCGGCGCCCCCACCCCGCGCGACTCCTGGGCCGACCCGGCGCGGATCGCGGCACGCCGCCTGCCGCAGCCGGGGCCGTCGACGTGGGCGCGTACGTACTGGCCCGGTTGACCCGGCCGAGTCGTCTCAAAGGGCCGTCGACAGGACTTCGGCCATCACCTGGTACCCGGCGTCGTTCGGGTGCAGGTGATCGCCGAAGTCGTACGACGGGTGCAGCCGGTCGGGGTCCGCGGGGTCGGCCAGCGCCCGGTTCAGGTCGGCCACCGCGTCGTACTCCCCGGCGCACCGGATCCACTCGTTCAGTTCGGAGCTCGCCTTGGCCGCCCGCTCGCCCCAGTGGTCCGACCCTCCGAACGGCAGCAGGGTGCAGCCGATCACCCGCAACCCGGCCGCCCTGCCCTGGCGGATCAGCTCCCGGTGCCCGGCGATCAGCTCGCCCGGCTCCACCACCGGCGCCGGCTGGTAGGTCGGCTGCTCGTCGGTCTCGCTGAATCCGATGTCGTTCAGCCCGAGCAGGACGACCAGCGTGTCCGCTCCGGGCCGGTCGAGGACGTCCCGGCGCAGTCGGCGGACGCCGCCGTCGCCGTACCACGCCGAGTCGTTGAGCAGCAGGTTCCCGCCGATGCCCGCGTTGAGCACGGGCCGCCCCGTGCGCTCGGCGAGCGCGTCCGACCACCGCCGGTTCGCGCCCGCCGTCGACCCGAACCCGTCCGTGATCGAGTCGCCGAAGAGGGCGACGGCGTCCGCGCGCCCGGCGTCGACCTCGACCGCGGACAGGAAGTACCAGGACTCGGTCGCGGTGTCGAAGCCCTCGCCGACGGCGTCCGCCGTCAGGTCGCCCTCGCCCCGGTAGGAGGTCGTGAAGGCCTGGGCATGGAAGGTCGCGGGCCCGGTGGCGGCGTCGAAGTACAGCGTGACGGTGACCGACTCCCCGGCGGCGACGGCGAGTCGGACGTCATCGCTGACGACCTCCCCGCGCTCGGGTATCGCGATCCGCCCGGCGCCCCCGAAGGTGAGCCGGGCCGGCGAACCGGGCCGCACCCGGGCCCCGTCGGCCGTGCGTCCCACACTCGCGCCCGCGATCCGGACCGGTGAGGCGCCGTACGCGTTGGAGAGCCGCACCCGCACCCGACCGCCGCCCGCCGACAGCCGGACGGCCTGCCGCAGCGACTGGCGCCAGAAGCCCTCCCGGGACCAGTTGGGCGTGAAGCCCTCGCTGGGTCGCTGAGGTGACGCGGTCCAGGAAGTGGTGAACATGACGCATCCTCCAGACGAGAACACAAACGGAACCAGAGCCCCTTTTAACTAATGGAACCGTAGCACCGTTTGGGGAAAGTTGAGTATGCGTACTCAGGCGGCGAGCCGAACCCCCGGCCGACGATGGAAGGCATGCTGTGGTCCGACCCCGAGAACGAGCCCCCCAAGGAACTGCGCGACACGCAGGAGATGTTGCGGCGGCTGGGCGTTCTCATGGCGCTGGCCGTGGTGCTCGCGATGGTCGTGCTCGGGCTCCTCGGGCGGGGATGAGCCCGGCCGGACGCGCCGATACGCTGACCGCATGACTGATCAGCCCCGCCGCCGACTCGTCCTCGCCTCCGCCTCCCCCGCCCGGCTCGGGCTGCTGCGGCAGGCGGGCCTGGACCCCGAGGTCGTCGTGAGCGGCGTCGACGAGGACGCCGTCCACGCACCCACCCCCGCCGAGCTGGCCCTGGCCCTGGCCGAGGCGAAGGCCTCCGTCGTGGCGGCGAAGCCGGAGGTCAAGGGCTCGATCGTGATCGGCTGCGACTCGGTCCTCGACCTCGACGGCCAGGCTCTCGGCAAGCCGGCCGACGCCGAGGAGGCCACGGCCCGCTGGAAGTCGATGCGCGGGCGCGCGGGCACCCTGCAGACCGGCCACTGCGTCTACGACACGCTCAGCGGCCGGTACGCCTCCGCCACCGCCTCCACGATCGTCCGCTTCGGCGAGCCGACCGACGAGGAGATCGCCGCGTACGTCGCCTCCGGCGAACCCCTCTATGTCGCCGGGGCGTTCACCCTGGACGGCCGCTCGGCCCCGTTCATCGACGGGATCGACGGCGACCACGGCAATGTGATCGGCATCAGCCTGCCGCTGGTGCGCCGGCTGCTGCGCCAACTGGGCATCGGCATCACCCAGTTGTGGGCGCCGGCGGAGGACTGACCGGAGCGCCGCCGACCGGGGAGCCGTCGCCGTCGCCCTCGTCCGGAGCGGCGTCCACCGGCTCCGCGGGCGCGGCCGGGGCGTCGTAGGTCATCAGCAGCAGCACGATCAGGCCGAGCACGACGACCATGAACACGAACGCCGTCCAGCCCACCAGGCCCCAGACGAACGCGGCCAGCAGCCCGTGCACCACGGCCGCGCTGATCAGCAGGATGCGGCCGAGCCCGGCCGGGGCCCGGTTGCGCACGGCCACGAGCAGGGCGACCAGGCCGCACAGCGCGAAGTAGGCACCGAAGACCACGCCGCCGATCTTCGAGGACATCGACATCATGTCCGGGTCCAGGCCCGCCAGGGACATGTCCTGACGGTCGACGACGATCCCGAGGAACCAGTTCAGCGCCGCGACGCCGAACGCCTCGACCAAGAGCACGACCGCCACGACCCACGCCACCGGCCTGCGCACCACCGGCCCCCACCCACTTCCGAGTGCAACAAGAGTTACCCCAAGTACCTTCGAGACATCGCGAACGCTACTAACGGGTAAACCCCGGGACAAGGGTTCGGGGGATGGCAAAGATGCATTGGGCCATTCGTAGGGATTCCACAAAGAAACCGAGTGGCCCGCAGCACGTGATGACAGAGACCTTGACCACAGGGGAGAGCTAGGGTTTTCCGGGAGAGACCTGCGTACCGTGGCGCGACAAGGGATTTCGCAGGTTGGGCGAGCCTGGCATCACGCTCCGTGTGGGCAAGCTCACCACTGGGGACGGGTCGAAGTGTCGTGTCGGCAGTCCCTAAACTCGGCTTGTTTCAAGGAGGGAGCCTCAATCGTGCGCAAGGTGCTCATCGCCAACCGTGGCGAAATCGCTGTCCGCGTGGCCCGGGCCTGCCGGGACGCCGGGATCGCGAGCGTGGCCGTCTACGCGGATCCGGACCGCGACGCTCTGCATGTCCGCGCCGCGGATGAGGCGTTCGCCCTGGGCGGTGACACCCCGGCCACCAGCTATCTGGACATCGACAAGGTACTGAAGGCCGCACGCGAGTCAGGCGCGGACGCGATCCACCCCGGCTACGGCTTCCTGTCGGAGAACGCCGACTTCGCCCAGGCCGTCCTCGATGCCGGTCTGATCTGGATCGGCCCCCCGCCGCAGGCCATTCGCGACCTCGGCGACAAGGTCGCCGCCCGTCACATCGCCCAGCGCGCGGGCGCCCCGCTGGTCGCGGGCACCCCCGACCCGGTCTCCGGCGCCGACGAGGTCGTCGCCTTCGCCGAGCAGCACGGCCTGCCCATCGCCATCAAGGCCGCCTTCGGCGGTGGCGGACGCGGCCTGAAGGTCGCCCGCACCCTCGAAGAGGTCCCGGAGCTGTACGACTCCGCCGTCCGCGAGGCGGTGGCCGCGTTCGGCCGCGGCGAGTGCTTCGTCGAGCGCTACCTCGACAAGCCCCGCCACGTCGAGACCCAGTGCCTGGCCGACCAGCACGGCAATGTGGTCGTGGTCTCCACCCGTGACTGCTCCCTGCAGCGCCGCCACCAGAAACTGGTCGAGGAGGCCCCCGCGCCCTTCCTGTCCGAGGCGCAGATCGCCGAGCTGTACAGCGCCTCCAAGGCCATCCTCAAGGAGGCCGGCTACGTCGGCGCGGGCACCGTGGAGTTCCTGGTCGGCCTCGACGGCACGATCTCCTTCCTGGAGGTCAACACCCGGCTGCAGGTGGAGCACCCGGTCACCGAGGAGGTCACCGGCATCGACCTGGTCCGCGAGATGTTCCGCATCGCCGACGGCGAGGAACTCGGCTACGACGACCCGGCGTTGCGCGGCCATTCCTTCGAGTTCCGCATCAACGGCGAGGACCCCGGCCGCAACTTCCTCCCGGCCCCGGGCACGGTGACCACGTTCACCCCGCCCACCGGCCCCGGTGTCCGCCTGGACGCCGGCGTGGAGTCCGGATCGGTGATCGGCCCGGCCTGGGACTCGCTGCTGGCCAAGCTGATCGTCACCGGCGCCACCCGCGAGCAGGCGCTCCAGCGCGCCGCCCGTGCGCTGGCCGAGTTCCAGGTCGAGGGCATGGCCACCGCCATCCCCTTCCACCGCGCGGTCGTCGTGGACCCGGCGTTCGCGCCGGAACTGACCGGCTCCATCGACCCCTTCACGGTCCACACCCGTTGGATCGAGACGGAGTTCGTCAACGACATCAAGCCCTTCGCCGCCCCGGCCGACACCGAGGCGGACGAGGACAGCGGCCGCGAGACGGTCGTGGTCGAGGTCGGCGGCAAGCGCCTGGAGGTCTCCCTCCCGGCCTCCCTCGGCATGACGCTTGCCCGCACCGGCCTGGCCGCCGGTGCCAAGCCCAAGCGCCGCGCGGCCAAGAAGTCCGGCCCCGCGGCCTCCGGCGACACCCTCGCCTCCCCCATGCAGGGCACCATCGTCAAGGTCGCCGTCGAGGAAGGCCAGGAGGTCAAGGAAGGCGACCTGATCGTCGTCCTCGAGGCCATGAAGATGGAACAGCCGCTGAACGCCCACAAGTCCGGCACCATCAAGGGCCTGTCCGCCGAGATCGGCGCCTCCCTCACCTCCGGCGCGGCCATCTGCGAGATCAAGGACTGAGCCGTACGACGTCCTGAGGCGCCCGGCGGACTGAGCGATCAGCCCACCGGGCGTTTCCTTTGGCATGCTGAACCCACGGAACAAGTGAAGGAAGGGCAGGTGAGCCCCATGGCCCGGCCGCCGGCAGGCATGCGCGCGGATGCCCGCCGCAACCACGAGCGGCTGCTCACCGAGGCCCGCTCCGCCTTCGCCGAGCACGGCACGGACGCGTCCCTGGAGGACGTGGCCCGTCGGGCGGGCGTGGGCATCGGCACCCTCTACCGTCACTTCCCCAACCGCGACGCCCTGTTGAGCGCCGTCTTCGAGGACGCGGTCGGCGACCTGCTGACCCGCTCCCGTGAACTCCTCAACGCCCCGGAACCGTGCGCGGCCCTCGTGACCTGGCTACGCGAGATGGTCACCCACGCCGGCGAGTACCGGGGCCTGGCCCACGCCCTGATGTCCGCCACCGACAACAACTCCTCGGCGCTGGCGCGGTGCAGCGGCCCGATCCGCGAGGCGGGCGGCGCGCTGCTGGAACGGGCGCAGAAGGCGGGCTCGGTCCGCCCGGACGTGGCAATCGGCGACCTCCTCCAACTGACGCATGCCATTGCACTGGCGGCGGAGGAGACACCGGGGGATCCGGGGTTGGCGGACAGGCTGCTGCACTTGACACTCCGAGGGCTGCGGGCAACCCAGGGGCGCGGGGAACTGCGCGAGCAACCCCACACACACCTGCACCCGCCCGATAACCCAGACCCCTACGGCGAATAGGCGAACCGCGCCGAACCTACCGTCGCCGCAGATCCGCAACCCGGGCCCGCTCCCGCTCGGCCCCTTGCTCACCGAGCACCGACGCGGCGGCCGGCCGCAACCCCGCCCCACCCCCCGGCGTCTGCCCGCGCCGCGGCCCGGGCAGAGCCCGCTGACGTCGGGCCGGGACCTCGTCACCCCCCGACGCCCCGGTCGCCCCCGTCGCTCCGGCCACGGCGATCTGCACCCCCTGATCGGCAAGGGCCTGCAACTCGGTGTGGGCGCGGTCGTCGTGGGCGGGCGGTTCATCGGTGACCAGCCGTGTGATGACGTCCGTGGGCACCGTCTGGAACATGGTGTCCGTGCCGAGCTTCGTGTGGTCGGCGAGGACGACGACCTCCGAGGCCGCCTGCACCAGCGCCCGGTCGACGGACGCGGAGAGCATGTTGGACGTGGACAGGCCGCGCTCGGCGGTGAGCCCGCTACCGGACAGGAAGGCCCGGGACACCCGCAGTCCCTGCAGGGACTGCTCGGCGCCGCTGCCCACCAGGGCGTAGTTCGACCCGCGGAGCGTCCCGCCGGTCATCACGACCTCGACCCGGTTGGCATGGGCCAACGCCTGTGCGACCAGGAGGGAGTTGGTGACGACGGTCAGCCCGGGCACCCGGGCGAGCCGGCGGGCCAGCTCCTGCGTGGTGGTTCCCGCCCCGACGACGATCGCCTCGCCCTCCTCCACGAAGTTCGCGGCGAGGTCGGCGATGGCCGTCTTCTCGGCGGTCGCGAGATGTGATTTCTGCGGAAAGCCGGACTCCCGCGTGAACCCGCCCGGCAATACCGCACCGCCATGCCGGCGGTCGAGGAGTCCTTCTGCCTCCAGTGCGCGCACGTCCCGCCGTACGGTCACTTCGGAGGTCTGGACGACGCGGGCGAGCTCACGGAGCGATACGGCCCCGTTCGCTCGCACCATTTCGAGGATCAATTGACGACGTTCTGCAGCGAACACGAAACTGACAGTAACCCCAACGACCGTCTGGTTTCAGCAGTTTGCGCCGAATAACAGAAGTTGTTCGCACGCCAGGGCAAGAAGTGGTATAGAGCCTAGGCCCGCCGCCTATGCCGCACGCATGCTCGACAACTCCCCGTGACCAGCGAGGAGTCGTATCCGGCCGTCAGAGTTCGCCGCCGGACTTCCGGGTGTGCAGCTGCCGTGCCACCTCGGCGATCGAGCCCGAAAGGGAGGGGTACACGGTGAAGGCGTTCGCGATCTGTTCGACCGTCAGATTGTTGTCGACCGCGATCGAGATCGGGTGGATCAGTTCCGAGGCGCGCGGCGAGACGACCACGCCGCCGACCACGATGCCCGTACCCGGCCGACAGAAGATCTTGACGAAGCCGTCCCGGATGCCCTGCATCTTCGCGCGCGGGTTGCGCAGCAGCGGCAGCTTGACGACCCGGGCGTCGATCTTGCCCCCGTCCACGTCCGCCTGGGTGTAGCCGACGGTGGCGATCTCGGGGTCGGTGAACACATTCGACGAAACGGTCTTCAGGTTCAGCGGGGCCACCGCGTCGCCCAGGAAGTGGTACATGGCGATACGTCCCTGCATGGCGGCCACGGACGCGAGCGCGAAGACGCCGGTCACGTCACCGGCGGCGTACACGCCCGGCGCGGTCGTCCTGGAGACCTTGTCGGTCCAGATGTGCCCGGACTCGCGGAGCTTGACGCCGGCCTCCTCCAGGCCCATGCCCTCGGAGTTCGGGATGGCGCCGACGGCCATGAGGCAGTGGCTGCCGCTGATGACACGCCCGTCGGCGAGGGTGACCTCGACCCGGTCGCCGACGCGCTTGGCGGCGGCGGCGCGCGAGCGGGCCATGACGTTCATGCCGCGCCGCCGGAAGACGTCCTCCAGGACGGCAGCGGCGTCCGGGTCCTCACCGGGCAGCACGCGGTCCCGCGACGAGACGAGGGTGACCCGCGACCCGAGCGCCTGGTAGGCGCCGGCGAACTCGGCACCGGTGACACCGGAGCCGACCACGATGAGTTCCTCGGGCAGCTCGGTGAGGTCGTAGACCTGGGTCCAGTTCAGGATGCGCTCGCCGTCGGGCTGGGCGTCGGGCAGCTCACGGGGATGCCCGCCGGTGGCGATCAGCACCGCATCCGCGACCAGCGTCTCCTCGGTCCCGTCCGCGGCCCGCACCACGACCTTGCGGGACCCGTCGAGGCCCTGCATGCCCTCCAGCCGGCCACGCCCGCGCATCACGCGCGCACCGGCACGCGTGACGGAGGCGGTGATGTCGTGGGACTGCGCGAGCGCGAGCCGCTTGACACGCCGGTTGACCTTGCCCAGATCGACGCCCACGACGCGCGCGGGCGTGTCGATGTGCGGGGTGTCGTCGGCGACGATGATCCCCAGCTCCTCGTAGGAGGAGTCGAAGGTGGTCATCACCTCGGCCGTGGCGATGAGGGTCTTCGACGGCACGCAGTCGGTGAGCACCGACGCCCCGCCGAGGCCGTCGCAGTCGACGACGGTCACCTCCGCGCCGAGTTGCGCGGCGACCAGCGCCGCTTCGTATCCGCCGGGTCCGCCACCGATGATCACGATCCGAGTCACGTACTCCATTGTCCCGCACGCCGCACCATGCGACCGCCTGGGGGCCCGCCCGAGACACCACCGTTACGACAGGGGCACAGGATGCGCCTGCCGTACCCTCTCCCCATGTCGCTCTACGCCGCGTACGCCGGCAATCTCGACGCGCGGCTGATGACCCGCCGCGCCCCGCACTCGCCGCTGCGCGCCACCGGCTGGCTGAACGGATGGCGGCTGACGTTCGGGGGCGAGCAGCTCGGCTGGGACGGCGCGCTGGCGACGCTCGTCGAGGAGCCGGAGGAGCAGGTCTTCGTCGCCCTCTACGACATCGCGCCCATGGACGAGGACTCCATGGACCGCTGGGAGGGCGTGGGCCTGGGCATCTACCGCCGGCTCCGCATCCGCGTGCACACGCTGGAGGGCGAGGAGCCGGCGTGGACGTACGTCCTGAACGCCTACGAGGGCGGCCTGCCGGCGGCCCGCTACCTGGGCGAGATCGCGGACGCGGCGGAGTCCGCCGGGGCGCCACACGATTACGTGATGGAGCTGCGGAAGCGGCCGTGCTGAGGGACGGCGACTTCTAGACTTGGGGGATCGACGCACAACGGGAGATCGCATGGCCCCCACCACGTATGACGTCTACTACACGGTGCAGGCCGCCGAGGCCCGCGACCGGCTCGACGACAAGCAGCGCACCGCGTTCGACAAAGGCATCGCCCTGCTGGCACGCGACCCGTTCCTCTCGGTGTCCCGGCCCATAAGCTCCACCGGCGACGATCGTACGATCCGGCTCACGCAGAACGTCCTCGTGGAGTACACGGTCAGCCGGGGCCGTCTGCTGATCTTCATCGTCGAGGTCTTCAACGACAAGGACATCCTCGTCACGGACGAGTGAGCAGCCCGTCCGCACGGGGCCGCTTCGTTGGAAACGACAAGACAACGATCGCCATCCCGTGAGCTCCGTCATCTACGCGCGTAGGCCCAAACCGGCTACCCTCAGTCGCGTGAACGCATCTCTTCTTCCGGACGACATCCAGGGCGACCCCCACGCCGCCGCCGACGCCGCCGCCGCGCGCCTGCGCGAACTCACGGGCGCCGAGACCCACGACGTCGCCCTCGTGATGGGCTCCGGCTGGGCTCCGGCCGTGGACGCCCTCGGCACCCCCGAGGCCGAGTTCCAGGTCACCGAGCTGCCCGGGTTCCCCCCGCCGGCGGTGGAAGGGCACGGCGGCAAGATCCGCTCCTACCGGATCGGCAACAGGCGCGCCCTGGTCTTCCTCGGCCGCACCCACTACTACGAGGGCCGTGGCGTCGCCGCCGTGGCGCACGGTGTGCGCACCGCCGTGGCGGCGGGCTGCAAGACCGTCGTGCTCACCAACGGCTGCGGCGGTCTGCGCGAGGGCATGCGCCCCGGCCAGCCGGTCCTGATCAGCGACCACATCAACCTCACGGCGACGTCCCCGATCGTCGGCGCGAACTTCGTCGACCTGACGGACCTGTACTCGCCGCGGCTGCGGGCCCTGTGCAAGGAGATCGACGCCACGCTGGAGGAGGGCGTCTACGCCCAGTTCCCCGGCCCGCACTACGAGACGCCGGCCGAGATCCGCATGGCCCGGGTGATCGGCGCGGACCTGGTGGGCATGTCGACGGTCCTCGAGGCGATCGCCGCGCGCGAGGCCGGCGCGGAGGTGCTGGGCATCTCCCTGGTCACGAACCTGGCGGCGGGCATGACGGGCGAGCCGCTGAACCACGAGGAGGTTCTGCAGGCGGGGCGCGACAGCGCGACGCGGATGGGTTCACTGCTGGCACAGGTGCTGGGTCGGCTGTAGGCCGTTTCCCGCCCCCGCGGCCCCTACCCGTTCCCCTCCCCAGGGAGCTGATCTTTCAGCCCGTCCGGCGTTCGAGGACAAGGCCCGTTCAGGGCCGAAGCGGGGGTCTGGGGGCGGCAGCCCCCAAGGGACGGGAATGGGTAGGGGCGGCGGGGGCGATAACCCTTCCCCCCTCCCACCAACACGAACGAGAGGCTGACCCGACGTGCACGACGACCTCATCGCCCGGGCCCAGGCATGGCTCGCCGAGGACCCCGACCCGGACACCCGCGACGAGCTCGCCAAGCTCATCGACGCCGCGGACGTCGAAGAGCTCGCCGCACGCTTCAGCGGCACCCTCCAGTTCGGCACCGCCGGCCTGCGAGGCGAACTCGGCGCCGGCCCGATGCGCATGAACCGCACGGTCGTCATCCGCGCCGCGGCCGGCCTCGCCGCCTACCTCAAGAAGCAGGGGCACGACAACGGCCTGGTCGTCGTCGGCTACGACGCCCGCCACAAGTCGGAGGACTTCGCCCGCGACACCGCCGCCGTCATGACCGGCGCCGGCCTGCGCGCCGCCGTACTCCCGCGCCCCCTGCCCACCCCGGTCCTGGCGTACGCCATAAGGCACCTCGGCGCGGTGGCCGGCGTAGAGGTCACCGCCAGCCACAACCCGCCCCGCGACAACGGCTACAAGGTGTACCTGGGCGACGGCTCCCAGATCGTCCCGCCCGCCGACACCGACATCGCGCGGGAGATCGCCGCGGTCCCGTCCCTCACGGTCGTCCCCCGCCCCACCGAGGGCTGGGAGACCCTGGACGACAGCGTCCTGGAGGCCTACCTCGCCCGCACGGACGCGGTCCTCGCCCCCGACTCGCCCCGCACCGCCCGCACGGTCTACACGGCGATGCACGGCGTGGGCAAGGACGTCCTCCTCGCCGCCTTCGCCCGCGCGGGCTTCCCGGCTCCCGCCCTGGTCACCGAGCAGGCCGACCCCGACCCGGAGTTCCCCACCGTCGCCTTCCCCAACCCGGAAGAGCCCGGCGCGATGGACCTGGCCTTCGCCAAGGCCCGCGAGACCGACCCCGACCTGGTGATCGCCAACGACCCCGACGCCGACCGCTGCGCCGTGGCCGTCAAGGACGACGGCGCATGGCGGATGCTGCGCGGCGACGAGGTGGGCGCGCTGCTCGCCGCGCACCTGGTCGACCGCGGAGCACAGGGCACGTTCGCCGAGTCGATCGTCTCCTCCTCCCTCCTCGGCCGGATCGCCGAGAAGGCGAACCTGCCGTACGAGGAGACCCTCACCGGCTTCAAGTGGATCGCCCGCGTCGAGGGCCTGCGCTACGGCTACGAGGAGGCCCTCGGCTACTGCGTCGACCCCGAGGGCGTGCGCGACAAGGACGGCATCACGGCGGCGCTGCTGATCACGGAACTGGCCTCCGTCCTCAAGGCCGAGGGCCGCACGCTCCTCGACCTCCTCGACGACCTCGCCGTGGAGCACGGCCTGCACGCCACGGACCAGCTCTCGGTCCGCGTCCAGGACCTGTCGGTCATCGCCGACGCCATGCGCCGGCTGCGCGAGCAGCCGCCGACCGAGCTCGCCGGCCTGGCCATCACCCGCGCCGAGGACCTCACCCGGGGCACGGCCACCCTCCCGCCCACGGACGGCCTGCGCTACACCCTGGACGGCGCCCGTGTGATCGTCCGCCCCAGCGGCACGGAGCCCAAGCTGAAGTGCTACCTGGAGGTCGTCGTCCCGGTCGCGACGCACGCCGCCCTGCCGGCCGCCCGCGCCCAGGCCGCCGACCTGCTGGCGACGATCAAGCGGGACCTGTCGACGGCGGCGGGCATCTGAGCCGTACGACGACTCCTTGGTCGTTCGGAAAGGGGTGCCCCCGTCCGGGGGCACCCCTTCCGGCGTTTCGGCGCGGCGCTCGACGTGCGGGCCGCTCAGCCCATCGCCAGCAGGATCGCCAGCAGCACGGCGCCCGCGACGATCGGCCCCGCCACCTCGTAGGCCCAGCGCACGGTCACCTCGCCCTGCGCGGACTCCGCCTGTTCCCGGTGCTCCAGCAGTTCCCGCAGATCGTCCATGACCTTGTCGGTCTCGGCCCGCACCGGCCCGTCCGCGTCGACGTCCCCGCGCGGGGCGCCGAACCCGAGCCCGCCGAACGCCGGCCCGCCGACCCCGCGACGCTCACCTCCCGCGGCGGCCCGGGCCGTGCGCCGCGCGGCCTTCTTGCGGGCCCGCAGCGAGACCGGGACGGCCCAGAGCTGGAACTTGGTGCCGGACTTGGTGAGGACCTCGTTGGAGTAGCTGGACCGCAGTGCGGCGATCTGCCCCCAGGGCAGCACGATCACGCGGAGCGGGTTGCGGATGCGGAGCCGCTCTTCGTTGGCGTACACCGCCGGGCGCACGGTGAAGGCGGACACCAGCGGCACGATGAGGATCATCGCCGCGAGGGCGAGCCACTGGGTGCGGCCCTCGCCGCGTACGAGTGCGTCGATGCCCAGCCAGAGCACGATGCCGAGCAGTGCGACGCCGCCGACGATGCCCATGGGTGAGCGGTAGACCCGGTCCTTCGTCGCGGGGTCGGGGGTCGGGGGCTGATGCGGCGTCGTCATGAGCCCGATTCTGCCGTATGCCTGCGGCGCTTGGCCGGGCGCCTGATCGCCGTGGGGCACTTGTTCGTGGGCGAGCGCGGGCCGTCTGTGGCTGGTCGCGCAGTTCCCCGCGCCCTGGCGGCATACGGCCACCCGGCGTTTCACAGATCCGTCGCTCCGGGGTGTACAGCCGCTACGCGCGTAGATATGCTCGTCTGGTGACCATGCCCACCAATGCATCTGCCGCAGCTCACGCACTCCCGGACGTCACCGCGTCCGACAGCACGCTGCGCCGTTTCCTCCACGGGCTGCCCGGCGTCGACGCGGTCGGTCTGGAGGCGCGCGCCGCGTCCCTCGGCACCCGTTCCATCAAGACGACCGCCAAGGCGTACGCCATCGACCTCGCCATCTCGATGGTCGACCTGACGACGCTGGAAGGCGCGGACACCCCGGGCAAGGTCCGGGCGCTCGGCGCCAAGGCGGTCCACCCCGACCCCACCGACCGTACGACTCCGGCGACCGCGGCCGTCTGTGTCTACCCCGACATGGTGGCCACCGCCAAGGAGGCCGTCGCCGGGTCGACCGTGAAGGTCGCCTCGGTCGCCACCGCCTTCCCCGCGGGCCGCGCGCCCCTGGGGGTGAAGCTGGCGGACGTCCGCGAGGCCGTCGCCGCCGGTGCCGACGAGATCGACATGGTCATCGACCGGGGCGCGTTCCTGGCCGGGAACTACATGAAGGTGTACGACGAGATCGTCGCCGTGAAGGAGGCCTGCGGGGCGGCCCGCCTCAAGGTCATCTTCGAGACCGGCGAGCTGTCGACGTACGACAACATCCGGCGGGCGAGCTGGCTCGGCATGCTGGGCGGCGCCGACTTCATCAAGACGTCCACCGGCAAGGTCGCCGTGAACGCCACCCCGGCGAACACCCTTCTTATGCTGGAAGCGGTGCGGGACTTCCGTACCCAGACCGGCATCCAGGTCGGTGTGAAGCCGGCCGGCGGGATCCGTACCTCCAAGGACGCGATCAAGTTCCTCGTTCTGGTCAACGAGACTGCCGGCGAGGACTGGCTCGACAACCACTGGTTCCGCTTCGGCGCCTCCTCGCTCCTGAACGATCTGCTGATGCAGCGTCAGAAGCTGGCCACCGGCCGCTACTCCGGCCCCGACTACGTGACGGTGGACTGATCACGATGACAGCCTTTGAATACGCCCCCGCTCCCGAGTCCCGGTCGATCGTCGACATCGCCCCGTCCTACGGCCTGTTCGTCGACGGCGAGTTCACCGAGGCCGCCGACGGCAAGGTCTTCAAGACGGTCAGCCCCAGCACGGAAGAGGTCCTCTCCGAGGTCGCCCAGGCCGGCGAGGCCGACGTGGACCGCGCGGTGAAGGCCGCCCGCAAGGCCTTCGAGAAGTGGTCGGCACTGCCCGGCTCCGAGCGCGCGAAGTACCTGTTCCGCATCGCCCGGATCATCCAGGAGCGGGCCCGTGAGCTCGCGGTCCTGGAGACCCTGGACAACGGCAAGCCGATCAAGGAGACCCGCGACGCCGACCTGCCCCTGGTCGCCGCGCACTTCTTCTACTACGCGGGCTGGGCCGACAAGCTCGACCACGCCGGTTTCGGGCCGGACCCGAGGCCGCTGGGCGTCGCGGGCCAGGTCATCCCCTGGAACTTCCCGCTGCTGATGCTGGCGTGGAAGATCGCGCCCGCGCTCGCCACCGGCAACACCGTCGTCCTGAAGCCCGCCGAGACGACCCCGCTCTCCGCGCTCTTCTTCGCGGACATCTGCCGCCAGGCCGGCCTGCCCAAGGGCGTCGTCAACATCCTTCCCGGCTACGGCGACGCGGGCGCCGCGGTCGTCGCGCACCCGGACGTGAACAAGGTCGCCTTCACCGGCTCCACGGCCGTCGGCAAGGAGATCGCGCGCACCGTCGCCGGCACCCGCAAGAAGCTCACCCTGGAGCTCGGCGGCAAGGGAGCCAACATCGTCTTCGACGACGCCCCGATCGACCAGGCCGTCGAGGGCATCGTGAACGGCATCTTCTTCAACCAGGGCCAGGTCTGCTGCGCGGGCAGCCGCCTCCTCGTCCAGGAGTCGATCCAGGAAGAGCTGCTGGAGTCCCTCAAGCGCAGGCTCTCCACCCTCCGCCTCGGCGACCCGCTGGACAAGAACACCGACATCGGCGCGATCAACTCCGAGGAGCAGCTCTCCCGCATCACCTCGCTCGTCGAGCAGGGCGAGGCGGAGGGCGCCGAGCGCTGGTCGCCGGCCTGCGAGATCCCGACCGCCGGCTACTGGTTCGCCCCGACGCTCTTCACCAACGTCACCCAGGCGCACCGGATCGCCCGCGACGAGATCTTCGGCCCGGTGCTGTCGGTGCTGACCTTCCGTACGCCGGACGAGGCCGTCGCCAAGGCGAACAACACGCCGTACGGCCTGTCGGCGGGCATCTGGACGGAGAAGGGCTCGCGGATCCTGGCCGTCGCCAACAAGCTGCGGGCCGGCGTCGTCTGGTCCAACACGTTCAACAAGTTCGACCCGACCTCGCCGTTCGGCGGTTACAAGGAGTCGGGCTTCGGCCGCGAGGGCGGCCGCCACGGCCTGGAGGCGTACCTCGATGTCTGATGCGACCCGACTCTCCGTCTTCAAGACCTACAAGCTGTACGTGGGCGGGAAGTTCCCGCGTTCCGAAAGCGGCCGGGTGTACGAGGTGACCGACTCAAAGGGCAAGTGGCTGGCCAACGTGCCCCTCTCCTCCCGCAAGGACGCCCGTGACGCGGTGGTGGCCGCGCGCAAGGCGTTCGGCGCGTGGTCCGGCGCGACGGCGTACAACCGCGGTCAGATCCTCTACCGCATCGCCGAGATGCTTCAGGGCCGCCGCGAGCAGTACGTCCGCGAGGTCGCCGACGCCGAGGGCCTGTCGAAGTCGAAGGCCGCGGCGCAGGTGGACGCGGCGATCGACCGCTGGGTCTGGTACGCGGGCTGGACGGACAAGATCGCCCAGGTCGTGGGCGGCGGCAACCCGGTGGCGGGCCCGTACTTCAACCTCTCGTCCCCCGAACCGACGGGCGTGGTGGCCGTCCTGGCCCCGCGGGAGTCGTCGTTCCTGGGCCTGGTGTCGGTGGTGGCCCCCGTGATCGCGACCGGCAACACGGCGATCGTGGTGGCCTCCGAGAAGTCCCCGCTCCCGGCGCTGTCGCTGGGCGAGGTGCTCGCCACCTCCGACCTGCCCGGCGGTGTGGTCAACGTCCTCTCCGGCCGTACGGCGGAGATCGCGACGCCGCTGGCCGCGCACCAGGACGTCAACGCGATCGACCTCGCGGGCGCCGACGACGTACTGGCGAAGGAGCTGGAGATCGCCGCGGCGGACAACCTCAAGCGCGTCCTGCGTCCACAGCCTGTGGACGACTGGGCCGCCACCCCCGGCACCGACCGTATGACGGCGTTCCTGGAGACGAAGACGGTCTGGCACCCGACGGGGTCGCTGGGCGCGTCGGGCTCCTCGTACTAGCCCACCCCCGGTACCGAAGCCCCGGCCCTCCTCCGTCCGGGAGGGCCGGGGCTTCGCCGTGCGCGCGGTCGTTCCGGGTCAGATCCCGAGACGCTGCCCGATGCCGTCGAGCACGCAGTCGAGACCGAAGGTGAACTCCCAGGCCCGGTCGTCCTTGCGGGTCGCGGTGCCGGCGTACCGCTCGAAGACCGGGTAGCGGCCGGTGCTCATCAGGTAGCGCATCTGCGGGGCGAGCGCCTGGCGTGTCTCGTCGCCGCCGGTCCAGCCGTTGCGTTCCTGGTAGTCCCGTAGGGCGATCTCGGTCTGGGCCGAGCCGTGCACGAAGGAGGTGACGGCCCGCAGGGCGGCCATCACCGAGTCGGCATCCAGATCGTGGGCGTCGAGCGCGGACAGCCCCCGCTCGGCCACGGCCAGCCGGGACGGGGTGAGCAGGACGACCGTGGTGGGCATGGCCGCCATCCACGGGTGGGCGAGCATCAGCTCCCGCGTCTGCAGGGCGTAGGAGCGCAGTACCTCCCGCCAGTCCTCGGGGTCCTCCGGTACGGCCAGGTCCCGGGAGACCCGGTCGATCATGAGCGCCCAGAGGTCGTCCTTGCCGGAGACGTGCCGGTAGGCGGCCATGGGGGTGACGCCGAGCTTCGTGGCGAGGCGGCGCATGGTGACGGCGGCGCCGCCCTCCTCGTCGGCGAGCTCGACCGCGGCGGCGGCGATCCGCTCCAGGGTCAGGGAGGCGCGCGGGACGGGGGCGGGCCGGTCCATGCGCTCCCAGAGCGAGGGCGCCTCCGCCTCGCTCTCCTCGCCCTCCCCCTGCTTCGCGACCGCCATTGGCCCGCTCCTCCCGGTCGATGTCGTGTACAGCGTATCGCCAGTAGACGGCGTACACACTGATGTGTACGTTGTACGCACGGAATACGCCGTACACATCTCGTACTCCAGGGGAGACCCATGCCTGCCACCGCCGAACCGCTGCGCGTCGCCGTCCTCGTCGGCTCGACCCGGGAGGGACGCTTCGCACCCGTCGTGACGAAGTGGCTGACCGGGCATCTCGACCAGCGGGACGACCTGCGCGGCGATGTCGTCGACCTCGCCGAGACACCACTGCCGACGGTGTTCCCGGCCTTCGGTCAGCAGCCGCCGCCCGGCACCGAGGAACAACTGGCCCTCGTCTCGCCACGGCTCGCGGCGGCCGACGCCTTCGTCCTCGTCACGCCCGAGTACAACCACAGCTTCCCGGCGTCCCTGAAGAACGCGATCGACTGGCACAACGAGCAGTGGCACGGCAAGCCCGTCGCCTTCGTCTCGTACGGCGGCCTGTCCGGCGGTCTGCGCGCCGTGGAGCAGCTCCGGGTCGTCATGGCCGAGCTGAACGCCACGACCATCCGCAACACCGTCAGCTTCCACGACGTCTGGAGCCGCTTCGACCAGGACGGCAACTGCACGGACCCCGCCGCCGACACGGCCGCGAAGGCCCTGCTCGACCAGCTCGCCTGGTGGGGCCACGCGCTGCGGGACGCCAAGTCCGTCCGCCGCTACGTCGCCTGACCGCCGGCCTCGGACGAGGGGGAACCATGGACACACCCGGCACGGGCACACGGGAACCGCGCCCGCGGACCCGGCCGACCGCCCCGCCCTCCCGGGTGGTCATCCTCGGCCTGCTGCTCGGCATCGTGCTCGCCACGCTCGACGGCACCGTCGTCGGCACGGCACTGCCGACCATCGTCGGCGACCTGGGCGGCCTCGACCACCTGTCCTGGGTGCTCACCGCCTATCTGCTCACCACGGCCGTCTCCACCCCGATCTGGGGCAAGCTCGGCGACCTGTACGGCCACAAGGGCAGCTATCTCACCTCCATCACCGTCTTCCTGGCCGGCTCGGTGCTGTGCGGACTCGCCCAGGACATGGGGCAGTTGATCGCCTTCCGGGCGCTGCAGGGGATCGGCGCGGGCGGTCTGTTCGTGGGCGCGCTCTCGCTCATCGGCACCCTGCTCGCCCCCGCCGAGGCCGGCCGCGCCCAGTCGCTGATCGGGGTGCTGCTGCCGGCCGCGCTGATCGGCGGCCCGCTGGCCGGCGGCTTCCTCACGGACCAGCTGGACTGGCGCTGGGTGTTCTACGTCAACGTCCCCGTCGGCGCCGTGGCCCTCGCCCTCGTCGGATTCGGGGTGCGGCTGCGCACGCCACGTGTCCGGGCCCGGATCGACCTGGCCGGAGCCGGGCTGCTGACCGGTGCGATCCTCGCGCTGACGCTGCTCGCGAGCTGGGCCGGCACGACGTACGCCTGGTCGTCGCCGCAGATCCTCGGGCTCGCTCTGGGCTCCGCGGTCGCGCTGGCCGCCTTCGTGCGGGTCGAGCGGCGCGCTGCGGAGCCGGTGATCCCGCCCCGGCTGTTCCGCGACCGCAACTTCACGGTGGCGCAGGTCCTCAGCTTCGTGACGGGCGCGGCCATGCTGGCGGCGGCGAGCTATCTGCCGCAGTACATGCAGTTCGTACGGGGCATGTCGTCCACCGGGAGCGGTCTGCTGCTGCTCCCGCTGATGCTGGGGATGATGGGCGCCCAGCTCGTCATCGGCCGGCGGGTCGGCGACGGCGGGCGCTACCGCGGCTATCCCCTCGCGGGCGGCGCGCTGGCCGTGGCGGGGGCGCTGACCCTGCTGACGCTCGGCACGGGCACCTCGGCACCGGTGGCCTCCGGTCTGACGTTGCTGCTCGGCGTGGGCATCGGCTGTCTGACGCAGCCGGCGATGCTCATCACGATGAACAGCGCCGAGCCGCGCGACATGGGCGCGGCGAGCGGCACCCAGACGCTGCTGCGCACCATCGGCGGCTCGCTCGGTGTCGCCGTCCTCGGGTCCGTCTACACCCACCGTCTCGCGGCCACCGTCACGGACCGGCTCGGAGCCGACGGCACCCGGCTGACGGAGGGCGAGCTCACCCCCGGGCTGCTGCGGGACCTGCCGGAACCGGTCCGGGACGCCTTCCGGACGGGGGTCGTGGACGGCCTGCACGGTGTGGCGCTCGGCACGGCCGCCCTCTGCGCCGTGGCGTTCGCGGTGTCCTGGCTGGTCCGGGAGGTCCCGCTGCGCGGCCGCTGAGCCGCCTCGGCGGGCGTTTTGGGTGTGACGCGCGCATCAAAGGCGACCCGCGGGGTCGTTCAGTGGCCCGGCGATGCCTCACACTGGTGTCCCGTGAGTTCCCAACCGCCCATACCGACGCGAGTCGTGCTGCTCTGCGGCCCCTCCGGCTCCGGCAAGTCCCTGCTCGCCGCCCGCTCCGGTCTTCCGGTCCTGCGGCTCGACGACTTCTACAAGGAGGGCGACGACCCGACGCTGCCCCAGGTCCCCGGGAGCTCCGACATCGACTGGGACCACCCCGACTCGTGGGACGCCGACACGGCCGTCGCGGCGATCGCCGAGCTGTGCCGCACGGGCCGTACGAACGTGCCGCTGTACGACATCTCGCTGAGCGCCCGCACCGGCGAGGAGACCGTCGAGATCGGCCGTACGCCGCTGTTCATCGCGGAGGGCATCTTCGCGGCCGAGATCGTGAACCGCTGCCGTGAACTGGGTGTACTGGCCGACGCGCTCTGCCTGAACCGGGGCCCGGTGAAGACCTTCCGGCGACGCTTCCTGCGCGATCTGAAGGAGGGCCGCAAGTCGGTCCCCTTCCTGCTGCGCCGCGGCTGGCGCCTGATGCGCCTGGAACGCTCGATCATCGCCCACCAGACGTCCCTCGGCGCCCACGCCTGCGACCGCGACGAGGCCCTGGGCCGCCTCACGGCAGCCGCGGCGGGCCGCTGCCCGGCGGCGAACGCGGCGCCGACGGCCCCCTAGCCGCAAGCTCCGGAACACACGAAGAACGGGACTGGACGGACCCCCCGGCCCTCCAGCCCCGCTCTCGTCGTGCCCCACCCGATTCCCCCGTGGTGGAGCACTCCCCGTATCCCCCGTGTTCCCCCGGCGGGTCCCCCGTTGGCCCCCCGACCCCCGTGGGTCCCCCCACTTGTTACCGCTCCCCTTCGGTCCCCCCGGACCTTCAGGCGACAAGCTCCCCGAAGGCGTCCTCCTCGTCACGGCCGAAGCTGAGGACCTCGTCCTCGCGCAGCCGGCGGAGCGACCGCCAGATGCTGGACTTCACCGTGCCGACACTGATGTCGAGGATGTCCGCGATCTCCGGGTCGGTGCGGCCCTCGTAGTAGCGCAGGACCAGCATCGTCCGCTGGAGTTCGGGCAGCCGGGCCAGCGCCTGCCACAGGACCGCGCGCAGCTCGGTGCCGCGCATCGCGTCCGTGTCGCCGGGCGTCTCCGGCAGCTCCTCGGTCGGATACTCGTTCAGCTTGCGGCGGCGCCACGCGCTGATGTGCAGGTTGGTCATCGTCCGCCGCAGATAACCCCCGACGGCGGCCTTGTCACTGATCCGGTCCCACGCCCTGTACGTCGAGAACAGCGCGCTCTGCAGCAGGTCCTCGGCCTCGAAGCGGTCACCGGTCAGGTGGTAGGCGGTCGCGTACAGGGAGGAGCGACGCTCCTGGACGTAGGCGGTGAACTCCGCCTCCGACAGCGAGCGACGCCGCTCCCCCGAGTCCTCCCCGTACGCGGCTCCCCCGACCGCAGCCATAGCGGCTACCGCCGCGGGCTCCCCCGTGAAACCGTCAACCACCGTCATGTACGCGGTGTGCTGACGCCCGGCGCCGCGAGCGCACCCCCGCCCGCTCACGGCACCGGACTTCTCCGAACCCCGGCCCCCGTTCACGTCGTGCAGACGCGTGATCACTGCGCTGGTGCTGGTGCCGTGCAGCGTGTTCATCTCGCGCCCCCCGTCGTGGACTTACCGGTGTTCTGCTCGTCCGACCTTGCTGTCGGCTTGCTGTCTTGCCTGTGCCGAAAAGCTTGCCCCGGCACCTTCATGGCCGTGTCCGCCGACTGTCACAGACCTGTCACAGGGGCCTGTGTCACAGGCCCGCCCCGGCACCCGGACAGCGCGCGCACAGCGGGCAGCGCTACGCGCACGTATCCCTACAGCTCGTACAGGAGTCGAAACACCGCCCCCGCATGGGCCAGAATGAGGCCCGTGCCTTCCCTGTTGCTGATCGAGGACGACGACGCCATCCGCACGGCCCTGGAGCTCTCACTGACGCGCCAGGGACACCGTGTGGCCACCGCTGCCACCGGCGAGGACGGGCTGAAACTGCTGCGTGAGCAGCGGCCGGACCTGATCGTGCTGGACGTGATGCTGCCCGGCATCGACGGCTTCGAGGTGTGCCGCCGCATCCGGCGCACCGACCAGCTGCCGATCATCCTGCTGACCGCGCGCAGCGACGACATCGACGTCGTGGTCGGCCTGGAGTCCGGCGCGGACGACTACGTCGTCAAACCCGTCCAGGGCCGGGTCCTCGACGCCCGGATCCGGGCCGTGCTGCGGCGCGGGGAGCGGGAGTCGAACGACGCCGCGGCCTTCGGCAGCCTCGTCATCGACCGCGCGGCGATGACCGTGACCAAGAACGGCGAGGACCTCCAGCTCACCCCGACCGAGCTGCGGCTGCTGCTCGAACTGAGCCGCCGCCCCGGCCAGGCCCTGTCCCGCCAGCAGCTCCTGCGCCTGGTCTGGGAACACGACTACCTCGGCGACTCCCGCCTCGTGGACGCCTGTGTCCAGCGACTGCGCGCCAAGGTCGAGGACGTCCCCTCCTCCCCCACCCTGATCCGTACCGTCCGTGGTGTCGGCTACCGCCTGGACGCGCCTCAGTGACGGACGTGCAAGGGGGTTTCCGCGGCTGGGTCGCGGCTCGCAAGGGAGTGTGGTCGAGGCTGCGTTTCACCAGCCTGCGCCTTCGACTCGTCGTGGTCTTCGGTCTCGTGGCGCTCACGGCCGCCGTGTCGGCCTCCGGCATCGCCTACTGGCTCAACCGCGAGGCGGTGCTCAGGCGCACCCAGGACGCGGTGCTGCGCGACTTCGAGCGGGAGATGCAGACCCGTGCCGGCCTGCTCCCCCAGGAGCCGACCCAGGACGAACTGCAGCACACCGCGGGTCTGATGGCCAACAGCAGCCAGCGCTTCTCCGTGCTGCTGGTCGCCCAGGACGCCGACGGCGGTCCCGCCTACGGCAGTTCCGGCGGTCTGGATGGCTTCACGCTGGCGGACGTACCGAAGTCCCTGCGCACGGCGGTCAATGAGAAGCAGCAGGACGACTCCGGCAACGAGCCCGAGTACCACCTGTACTGGCAGCGCATCGTGGAGGACGACACCCCGTATCTGATAGCCGGCACGAAGGTGGGCGGCGGCGGTCCGACCGGCTACATGCTCAAGTCCCTGGAGCAGGAGGCCAAGGACCTCAACTCCCTCGCCTGGTCCCTCGGCATCGCCACGGGCCTCGCCCTGATCGGCTCCGCGCTGCTCGCGCAGGCCGCCGCGACGACCGTACTGAAGCCGGTGCAGCGCCTGGGCGTCGCCGCCCGCCGCCTCGGCGAGGGCAAGCTGGACACCCGCCTGCGGGTATCCGGCACGGATGAGCTGGCCGACCTGTCCCGCACGTTCAACAACGCCGCCGCCGCGCTGGAGAAGCGGGTCGCCGACATGGCCGGCCGCGACGAGGCCTCCCGCCGCTTCGTGGCCGACATGTCCCACGAACTGCGCACCCCGCTCACCGCGATCACCGCCGTCACCGAAGTCCTCGAAGAGGAACTCGAGGCGGAGTCCGGCTCGATGGACCCCATGATCGAGCCCGCCGTACGCCTGGTCGTGAGCGAGACCCGTCGACTGAACGACCTGGTCGAGAACCTCATGGAGGTCACCCGCTTCGACGCGGGCACGGCACGCCTGGTCCTCGACGACGTCGACCTCGCCGACCAGATCACCGCCTGCATCGACGCCCGCGCCTGGCTGGACGCCGTCGACCTGGACGCCGAGCGCGGCATCACCGCCCGCCTGGACCCCCGCCGCCTGGACGTCATCCTGGCCAACCTGATCGGCAACGCCCTCAAGCACGGCGGCTCCCCGGTCCGCGTCGCGGTCCGTGAGGCGGACGACGAGATCGTCATCGCCGTACGCGACCACGGCCCGGGCATCCCCGAGGACGTCCTCCCGCACGTCTTCGACCGCTTCTACAAGGCCAGCGCCTCCCGTCCCCGCTCCGAGGGCAGCGGCCTGGGCCTGTCCATCGCCCTGGAGAACGCCCACATCCACGGCGGCGAGATCACCGCCGCCAACTCCCCCGAGGGCGGCGCCGTCTTCACCCTGCGCCTGCCCCGGGACGCCTCCGACCTGGCCCGCGCGGCGGACGAGGCCAACGACAAGACGGAGAAGGGAGAGGCCGGATGAACACCCGCCGTGTCCTGGCCCTCTCCGCCCTGTCCGCCGCCCTCCTCTCCGGCTGCGGCATACGCCCCACCGAAGTCCCCACCGACTTCGGCCCCGCCCCCTCCCGGGTCCGCTGCTCCCTGTCCGAACCGAACGTCTCGACCCAGGCCGCGAGGGGCCTCCCGGTCCAGGTGTTCCTCCTGTGCGGCTCCCAACTGGTCGCGGTGGACAGGACCGTACGCGTACCGGACGGCACCGCGGACTCGGCACGACGCGTCCTGGTCGCCCAGGGCCTCCTGGACGAGCTGGAGGCGCCCCCGTCGACCGCCGAGAAGGAGGCCGGCTACACCACGGACGTCCGAGGCGCCATGAGCGTGATGGGCCCCCGCCGGAACGACCCCGACGAAACCCTCCGCCTGAGCACACCCCCCACCGACCTCACGTCCTTCGCCCTGGCCCAGATCGTCTGCACCTTCTCCGACTCCTCGGCCACGGAGGGCGACGGCTCGGTCATCCTGGGCGGCCCCACACCGGCCCCGCCACGCCGCTACGACTGCACGGACGAGGTCCGCACCCGACCGGGCAGCAACGAGCCCCCGTCGACGGAGATCACGGACGGCTGACCCCCACGGCCCGGCGGCCGCGTACGGCGGAAAGGGGCCGCGTCGGGGGGTGTCCGCCCGCAGCGGCGGGCGTCAAGAGACGCCACCTCCCTGCCCAACGGCAACCGCCCGACCGAGGACGGACACCCCCGGCGCGGCCCCGACCCACCCCTCAACCGTTGGCGCTACGCGCACCCCCACCGATCCCGCACAGGCCGCCGCAGGCATCCCGCCCCAACCGCCGGAGGCATGTGGCAGACACCTCACCCCACTCCCGCCCACCCCGGAACCGATCCCACCGGGCCACGCGTCTAGGGGGGCGTGCAGCGTCAAGGCTCCATCGGCGGCGGCAGCGCCGCAATCCGCATCCGTGCGACAGGAGGCGTCCTCCTGCTCGCACACCTCGCATTCGTCGCCTGGCTCACGCTGCGCCCCCTGGACGTCCCCTGGGTGACCCCGGCCAACCTGCAACCGTTCGCCGGCATCAGAGCCGACCTCGCCCTCGGCTGGCAGGAGGCGGCCCGCCGCATCACGGAGGGCCTCGCGCTCCTCGCCCCCCTCGGCGTACTGATCCCGATGACCCACGGCAGACTCACCGTCTCCCCCCTCGGCTCCCTGGTCCGCGCGGTCGCCGCCGGCGCCCTGATCTCCCTCGCGATAGAGCTGCTGCAGACCGGCGTCCCCGGTCAGATCGTCGACGTCGACTCCGTGCTCCTGAACACGCTCGGCGTGGCCCTGGCCCACGCGACGATCGTCCCGGCGGCCCGTCGGCACCTGCGCCGCAGGTCCGAGCGCACCCGGCGCCCCGCCTCCCCCCAGGAGCCGGCTCAGGGTCGGACCCCGACGATTCCCAGGGTCGGGATAGCTCCGTAGAGGGACGCTATGCCCGGTTCGTCCGCGTAGCGTGGATGTCAGATGAGGCACCCACTCGAAAGGCCCCACAAGGGAGGCCTTCGACCGACGCCCGCGAAGGAGCCGCACCATGACCGCGCTCGCCCGACCCACCAACGGCCGCATGATCGGCGGAGTGTGCGCCGCGCTGGCACGGCGCTTCGGCACCTCCGCGACGACCATGCGCGTGATCTTCCTGCTCTCCTGCCTGCTCCCGGGCCCGCAGTTCCTGCTCTACATAGCCCTGTGGATCCTGCTCCCCTCGGAGGACAAGGCGAACAGGACACGCACGGCCTGGTAACCGCCCTCCACCCCACCCCACCCCACCCCCACCACACCTCTGAGTCACCACCTCCACAAAAGCCGCTGGGACGCACCCCCTGAACCAAGGAGTGCGCCCCAGCGGCGCGTCGCATACGACCCGGACTCAGCCGAGCGGAACCCCGTTCACGGGCAGCCCCTGGGTGGGCAGCCCCTGCACCGGCAGCCCCTGGGCCGGCAGCCCCTCAGCAACCCCCTGCACCGGCAGCCCACCGAGCAGCCCGGCGACCACGCCGGTCGGCCCACCGGCCACCGCCTGCTCGGCAGCCGGCTGCGCGGCCGACAGTCCGGTGGCGAGCGCCTCCTGGCCCGTGGCCAGCCCGGCACCGGCGCCCGGCGCCGCCTGCGAGAGGTTCTCCGCGGGGAGCGTCCGGTTGACGGTGTCCAGCGCCGTACCGGCGGCGGCGTCCGGCGCGACCGGCGCGGCGTTCGCGGCACCCGCGCCCGCGGCGGCGAAAGCGGCACCGAGAGCGGCGACACCGAAAGTCTTGGCAGCAGACTGCTTCATGAAATGCGTCCTCGAAATTGGGTTACGGGGATGTAAGCGGTCCTCGACCGTAAACACGCCCCCCACTCGGCCGCAAACATCGAAATGCGGACGGATTGTGAATAGAGCCCGCACCCCGTGTGCCCAAGGGGTCCGGACCTACCCCTCTCCCTCCTCAGAATCGCTGGTAGAGGCGGTCTGCCGGAACAGCCACTCGGACTTGAGTTCGGCATATCCGGGCTTGATGACGTCATTGATCATCGCGAGCCGTTCATCGAAAGGAATGAACGATGATTTCATCGCATTGACGGAGAACCACTGCATGTCGTCGAGCGTGTAACCGAACGCGTCGACAAGATGCTCGAATTCCTGGCTCATACTCGTGTGGGACATCAGCCGGTTGTCGGTGTTCACGGTCGCCCGGAAGTGCAGCCGGCGCAGCAGCCCGATGGGGTGGGCGGCGTAGGAGTCGGCGGCGCCCGTCTGGAGGTTGGAGCTGGGGCACAGCTCCAGCGGGATGCGCTTGTCCCGCACATAGGACGCGAGCCGCCCGAGCTTCACGGAGCCGTCGGCGTGCACCTGGATGTCGTCGATGATGCGCACCCCGTGCCCGAGCCGGTCGGCGCCGCACCACTGCAGGGCCTGCCAGATGGACGGCAGTCCGAAGGCCTCGCCCGCGTGGATGGTGAAGTGGTTGTTCTCCCGCTTGAGGTACTCGAAGGCGTCGAGATGCCGGGTCGGCGGATGCCCGGCCTCGGCGCCCGCGATGTCGAAGCCGACGACGCCCAGATCGCGGTAGCGGTTGGCGAGTTCGGCGATCTCCAGCGCGCGGGCGGCGTGCCGCATGGCGGTGAGCAGGGCGCCGACGCGGATGCGGTGACCGTTCTCCCGCGCGAGCGCCTCCCCCTCGCGGAAGCCCTCGTTGACGGCCTCGACGACCTCTTCGAGGCTGAGCCCGCCTTCGAGGTGCTGTTCGGGCGCGTAGCGCACCTCGGCGTAGACGACACCGTCCTCGGCGAGGTCCTCGGCGCACTCGCGGGCGACCCGTACGAGGGCGTCGCGGGTCTGCATCACGCCGACGGTGTGGGAGAAGGTCTCCAGGTACCGCTCCAGGGATCCGGAGTCGGCGGCGTCGCGGAACCAGGCGCCGAGCTTGTCGGGGTCGGTCTCGGGGAGCTGGGAGTACCCGCTGTCGCGGGCGAGCTCGACGATCGTGCCGGGGCGCAGCCCGCCGTCGAGGTGATCGTGCAGCAGAACCTTCGGGGCCCGGCGGATCTGGTCCGAGCTCGGGGTGTTCGCCTTCTGGGCAGTCTCGCTCGTCATTTCCGCACTGTACTGCCTACGCGCGTAGATCGCCCGTTGAACACCCCATTTCCCCGCTTGTACGAATCCGTCGATACGTAACGGTGACCCCAAGGACGGGTCGCGTACACCCGCCCTTCTGACACTGTTCTGTCATGGCACAGCAAGCGACGCCGGTGCGCAGGGTCCGGCTGGGCAGGGCGATCGGGCCGGAGCCGACGGCGGTGAGCGGCGTGGTGCTTCTGCTTCCCGGAGGCGACGAGGTCTCGCATCGCAAGCCGGCGACGCTGTTGGCGACGTCGTATGTGCGGACGCTGGGCCGCCGGCTGACGCGGGCGGGCCGTGGGGAGGGCCTGGCCACCCATGTCGTCCACTACCGCTATCGCGGCTGGAACGGCAGTGCGGCGAATCTGGCGAGCGACGCGTTGTGGGCCGCCGACGAGGTCGTACGACGTTATGGGGACGTTCCCGTGTGCCTGGTCGGGTTCGACATGGGCGGGCGGGCGGCCCTGCGCGCGGGAGGTCATGAGGCCGTCAACTCCGTGCTGGCGATCGCCCCTTGGCTGCCGGAGGACGATGTGGCGGCCGCGCCCGAACCGGTGAAGCAGCTCGGGGGCCGGCGCGTGATGGTCGTGCACGGCACGAACGACGAGCGGACCGATCCCGAGCTGTCGTTCCGGCTCGCGGAGCGGGCGAAGAAGGCGAACCGGGATGTGTGCCGGTTCGAAGTGCACTCCGACCGGCACGGGTTGCATCAGCATCGGGATGAAGTCCTCGCGCTGGCCGAGGACTTCGTCATGGGGGTGCTGTTCGGGCGGGCGTTCTCCCGGCCGGTGGCGGACGCGTTCGCGGCTCCGCCGCCGCTGGGGTTGCGGATGCCGTTGGCGGCGGGGTTCGGGAAGTCGCTGCGGAGGTAGTCACGCGGGAAAGGCCCACGCCCGGGGGCGCGGGCCTCACTCGCCTCGTGGCCTACTCGTTCAGCGACAGGCCGAGCAGGACGGTGTCGTTCGGGATGTCGTGGGTCTGGTTCCGGTCGAAGGGCAGGTCCCACTCCCGTTCCTCGGTCTTCAGGTGCAGGGAACCGCGGTTGTTCGCGGTGTGCACCTGCCGCAGCTCGAACCGGTCGTCCAGGTTGTTCGCGGTCCGGCCCGAACCGGCCCAGCAGACGCTGTTGTCGGCGTCCGGGTCGCCGCCCGTGTCGTAGTCGAGGACGAGGGAGCCGTCGGGTGCCTCGGCGCAGACCAGGTACCGGTCGGGCGCCTGCTGCTGGACGGTCGCCCCGGCCGGTGCGGCGGTCGCGCCGAGGGCGCCGACCGTGGCCACGGCGAGCAGGGCGGCGGACGTCTTGCGGCGGATGGCGAATGCCATGTGGGTGCTTCTCCCCAAGTCGGGTGCATCCGTACGGCTTCGAGTCTCACCGGATCCGGATTGCGTGGGGAAGGGCGTTTTGATCGAACCCCGCGGCGCATTGATAGCCTCGCGCCTATGGGCGCATCGGGACGTGGCGCGAACTATCCGAGCATCCAGCAGTTACAGCTGTTCCTGATCCTGGCCGAGGAGCTGCACTTCGGCCGCGCGGCCAAGCGGGCCTTCATGGCACAGCCGACGTTCTCCCGCCACATCACCGCCCTGGAGGAACGGCTCGGGGTCGGCCTGATCAACCGCACGACGCGCAGGGTGGCGCTGAGCGCGGCGGGGGAAGCCCTGGTGGCGCGGGCGCGCAGTGTGGTGGACGCGGCCGAGGAACTGCGCCGCGAGGCCGGGACACGGGCGAACGCGGCCGCGGGCCGGATCGTGATCGGGTCGCTGGAGGCGATCACCTCGATGGACCCGATACCGGCCGTCCTGGACGAACTGCGCGGGACACGGCCGGAGTTGGACGTGGAGGTCCTGCGCCTCGGCTTCGACGCCGCGACGGCCATCCTGCGCGGCGAGGTCGACGCGGCGTTCGTGTTCCTGCCGGTCCCCGCCGGCATCCGGACCCTCCCGCTGGCCAAGGGCCCGCGCTGCGCGGTGATGGCCGACGGCAACCCCCTTGCCGGACGCGGGCCGCTGACCCTCGCGGACCTCGCCGACGAGCCCCGGATCGGCTGGTCGGAGCAGGTCCCGGAGGTCTTCCGGCGGTTCTGGTCCGCGGACCCGCAGCCGGACGGCGGCACGGTCCGCTACAGCCCGCACGCGATCGTCGACTACGAGAGCGCCCTGCCGCTGATCGCCATGGGCGAAGGCATCCAGCTCCCCCCGGACACCACCCGCCGGCTCTACCCCCGCCCCGGGGTCTCGTACGTCGACGTCACCGGCCTCGAACCGTGGACGGCCGCCCTGGCCTGGTTGCCGTCCCGCCGCGACGAGCCGTGCGTGGCCGCACTGCGGCGGGCGGCGCACGAGGTGCTGCGACGCCAGGGCTCCCGCGGTCCGGGCGGGTTCCAGCCGTACTGATCACAAGCGTTGCTGATGCCTGCCGTCGGATTCCCGCCTGCCCGGTGGGGGCTCCGGCACGCACGCTCTCCGCGTCACCGATGCCGCCCACGGGCCCCGTCGCCCTCGCGCGAGGCAACGCCACCGGCACCGCGGGCACGCCGTTGCGCCGGGCAGCGGGAATCCGGCGACCGGCCCCTACCCCGGCAGCAGGTTGCCCCTCCTCGACAGCAGGAACTTCTTGAACGCCGCCACCGGAGGTGTGTCCGGGCGGGCCGCCAGCCAGGCCACGCCGATCTCGCGGGCCGCCCTCGGGGCGGTGACCGTCAGTTCCACCACCCCGGGGCGGGGTACGGCGGGCGGTGGCAGGAGGGCGACCCCGAGGCCCGCCGCCACGAGCCCTCGCAGCGTCTCCGCCTCCTCCCCCTCGAAGGCGATCCGCGGCTTGAAGCCCGCCTCCTTGCACAGGTCGTCGGTGATGCGGCGCATGCCGTAGCCGGGCTCCAGGGTCACGAAGGTCTCGTCGGCCGCCTCCGCCAGGCGGATGCGCCTGCGCGAGGCCAGGCGATGGTCGGCGGGGACGACGAGGCGGAGCTTCTGTTCGTCCAGGCGGCGGGCGACGAGGTCGGGGGCGTCCGGGACCGGGGAGGTCAGGCACAGGTCGAGCTCGCCGGCGCGCAGCCGCTCGATCATCGCCTCGCCGTAGTTCTGGACGAGGCTGAAGCGGACGCGGGGGTGGTCGGCGCGGAAGTCGTGCAGGAGGCCGGGGACGGTCTCGGCGCCCATGGTGTGCAGAAACCCGAAGGCGACCTTGCCGGTGGCCGGATCGGCGTCGGCACGGACCTCCTCGGCGGCGCGCCCGATCTCGGCGAGGGCGCGTTCGACGGAGCCGAGGAAGGTGCGGCCGGCCGGGGTCAGGGAGACCGTACGGCCGTGGCGGGCGAACAGGTCGACGCCCAGGTCCTGTTCGAGGCGGACCATGGCGCGGGAGAGCGTGGACTGCGGGACCCGCATCTCCTGCGCGGCGCGCGTGACGTGCTCGGTGCGGGCGACGCCGGCGAAGTACGCGAGGCGAGGCGCCAGCAACATCACCATGTCTTCTGTGTCACTGGATGGTGACAGGCGACCCTGTGACCTCTGCTGATGCTCCATGGGAACGATTATGACGATTCCATGCATTGGACGGATGAACGGGGCCGTACGTAGCTTCGAAGCATGTCTCCCGCCAGTACCGGGGCGTCCACCACCGTGGACGCCACCCCCGCAGTCCCCGTCGTCGACTCCCGCATGGCCCCGGGCGGCCCCGGCTACCGCCGGATGAGCTTCGCCCTCTTCCTCGCCGGTGTCGCGACCTTCGCGCTCCTGTACTCCACCCAGGCCCTGCTGCCGCTGATCTCGGGTGAGTTCGGCGTGGCGGCGAGCGAGGCCAGCTGGACGGTGGCGGCGGCGACCGGCGGTCTCGCCCTGTTCGTGCTGCCGATGAGCGCGCTGTCGGAGCGGTTCGGACGCCGTACGGTCATGACGGCGTCGCTGGCGGTCGCGGTGACGGTCGGACTCCTGGTCCCCTTCGCGCCGAACCTGACCGCGCTGGTCGTGCTGCGCGCGGTCCAGGGCGCGGCGCTGGCCGGACTCCCGGCGTCGGCGACGGCGTATCTGGCCGAGGAGGTCCGCCCGAAGGCACTGATCACGGCGATCGGCCTGTTCGTCGCGGGCAACAGCGTCGGCGGCATGAGCGGCCGGGTCATCACCGGCTGGGTCGCACAGGAGTGGGGCTGGCGGGTCGCCGTCGGTGTGATCGGCGGGATCGCGGTGGCGTGCGCGGTCGCCTTCCGGCTGCTGCTCCCGGCGCCGCGCCACTTCAGGCCGGGCTCCCTGCGCCCGCGTGTCCTGGCCCGCACGGTCCGCGACCACCTGTCCAACCCGCTGCTGTGCCGCCTGTACGCGATCGGCGCGCTGTTCATGACGGTCTTCGGCGGCGTCTACACGGTGATCGGCTACCGCCTGACTCAGGCCCCGTTCTCCCTCCCCCAGGGCATCATCGGCTCGATCTTCCTGGTCTACCTGGTCGGCACGGTGTCGGCGTCCACGGCGGGGCGCCTGGTGGGGCGTCTGGGCCGCCGGGGCGCGCTGTACGCGGCCGGCGCGACGACCGCGACGGGCCTGCTGGTGTCCCTGTCCGGGTCCCTCCCGCTGGTCCTGCTCGGCCTGGTCCTGATCACCGGCGGCTTCTTCGCGGGCCACGCGGTGGCGTCCTCGGCGGTCAGCAAGACGGCCGCCCACGGCCGCGCCCAGGCCGCCGCGCTGTACCAGTCCGCCTACTACGTCGGCTCCAGCGCGGGCAGCACGCTCGGCGCGGTCGCCTTCCACACGGGCGGCTGGACCGGCACGGTCGGCGTCGGACTGCTGGCGGTCCTCGGCGTCGTGACGATCACGGTCTTCGGCACCCGGGCGGCCCGCCTCGGGCGCGAGCGACTGACGACGGCGGCCTGAGCCGACACCGGCTTCCGTCCCGTTCCCTCTGGTCGGGGCCGGTTGTCAGTGGCCGCGGACAACCTCCGCGATCACTGACAACCGGACCGAGCAGGGGGATTCTCCGATGCACTGCCGCATCGAACGGGCCGCCTTCGCCGAGGCGGCCGGCTGGGCGGGACGGGCACTGCCCGCACGTACGCCGGTGCCGGTGCTGGGCGGACTGCTGCCGGCGGCGGGGGCGGGCGCCTCACTGTCTCGGGTTCGACTTCGAGGCGGCGGCGCGCATCGAGGTGGACGCCGCGACCGGGGCGGTCGGCCGGTGCGGCGCCGGTAGCTGCTGATGTCCGTGCGGCAACTGGTCTGAGACCGCTTCGACCTGCGCTTTTGTGCGCTCCGCAGGCCATTGTCAGTGGCCTGCGGTAGCTTCCGAGGTGTTGGGCGCGACGAGGCGCACCACGGGACTGGGCCACAGGGGTGGGTGGACGATGAGCGACGGCACGGCGACTACGACAACGGACCTCGACGTCAGGCTGGAGAAGCACCGCGTCGAACTGACCGGGTACTGCTACCGCATGCTCGGCTCGTCCTTCGAGGCCGAGGACGCGGTGCAGGACACGATGGTGCGGGCCTGGCGGAGTTACGACAAGTTCGAGGGGCGCTCCAGTCTCCGGTCGTGGCTGTACCGCATCGCGACGAACGTGTGCCTGGACATGCTGACGGCGGGCAACAAGCGGGCCAGGCCCATGGACCTGACGGAGTCGACGCCGCTGGCCCGCGCGGCGCTCTCGCCCCGTCCGGACAACACCTGGCTGGAGCCGATGCCGGACAACCGGGTGCTGCCCAGCACGGAGGACCCGGCGGAGGCCGCGGTCGCCAAGGAGTCGGTGCGGCTGGCTTTCATGGCCACCCTCCAGCAACTGCCGCCCAAGCAGCGGGCGGTGCTGATCCTGCGCGAGGTGCTGGCCTGGAAGGCGAGCGAGGTCGCCGAGCTGCTGGGCACCACGGTCGCGTCGGTGAACAGCGCGCTCCAGCGGGCCCGGGCGACCCTCGCCGAGCAGCGGCAGCCGGGCGCCGAGGCAGCCATATCCGACCCGCTGGACGAGGATCAGCAAAAGCTTCTGGACCGGTATGTCGCGGCTTTCGAGGGCTATGACATGACGGCGCTGACGGCCCTGCTGCACGAGGACGCCATCATGACGATGCCGCCGTTCGACCTGTGGCTGACCGGCGTCAAGGACATCACCGGCTTCATGACGACGCTCGGCGCCCCCTGCGCGGGCTCGCATCTGGTGCCGGTCCAGGTCAACGGGCTGCCGGGCTTCGCCCAGTACAAGCCGGATCCGGAGGCGGGCGGCTTCACTCCGTGGGCCGTGCAGGTGCTGGAGATCTCAGAGGGCCGGATCACCGGGTTCCACTGCTTCCTCGACACCAAGCGCTGGTTCCCGCTGTTCGGGCTCCCCCTCCACCTCGAAGCGGAGGCCGACCAGGTCGAGGAGGGCGTGTAGCGCGGGGTCCGGGTCGCGCAGCCGAATCCGCCCTCCGACGCGCCGGGCGGTGAGCTGGAGCCGCGCCAGGAGGTCCACGGTGCCGAGTCCCGGCGGTCCGAGCCCGCCGACATCGCACACCACGACTCTCGCCCGGGTGGTCTCCAGCCGCGCCCGCACGGCATCGCACAGCCCTGCCACCTCGTCCCGGGTGACGGGGCCGGCAAGCACGAGTACAGCGGGTGTCATGGCGTCCACGATCGGTAGACCGGGCGGGGGCGGATAACTCATCGCGGCCCGGTACCCGTACGTCGTCGCGCTGTCCGCTGTCCGCCAACCGGGATCACATTGACCCGCTCCCCTCCTCCCCCGGAGGGTTGGCTGTATGCCCCATGTATCAGCGCGCCCCCGAATACCCTGCGGCCTCCTCCCCGCCAAGGGGGTCCCGTGCAGGGGGTGTTGACGGGATTCGCGGTGATCGCGGTCGTCATCGGCGTGGGCTATGCGATCGGCCGCCGCGGCTACCTCGGCGACCACGGCCGCGAAGTCCTCACCAAGCTGGCCTTCCACGTGGCCTCCCCCGCCCTGCTCTTCACCACGCTCGCCCAGACCGACCTCTCGGTGATCTTCTCCAGCCGCCTCCTGGTCACGGCCCTGAGCACGGCCGCGGCGGCCGGAGTCTTCGTCGCGGTCGGTGTCGTACGGCACTGGGGGGTGGGCCGTACGACGATCGGCGCCCTGTGCTCCAGCTACGTCAACTCCGGAAACCTCGGCATCCCGATCGCCGTGTACGTCCTGGGCGACGCCTCGCTCGTGGCGCCGGTGCTGCTGTTCCAGTTGGTCGGGGTCACCCCGATCGCCCTGACGATCCTCGACCTGTCCGGCGGCGGGGCGGAGAAGGGCCCGCTGTGGCGCCGTCTGCTGACCCCGTTGCGCAACCCGATCGCGGTCGGCTCCCTGGCGGGCGTGGCGGTGTCGGCGGCCGGGGTGCGGGTGCCGTCCCCCGTCCTGGACCCCCTCACCCTGATCGGCGGCATGTCGGTCCCCGCGGTTCTGCTGGCCTTCGGCATCTCCCTGTGCGGCAGCACGATGCCCGGTCGCGGCCCGGACCGGGGCCCGGTGCTGCTCTCGGTCGCGCTGAAGTCGGTGGGGCAGCCGGCGGCGGCCTGGGCGCTGGCGGCGGGGGTGTTCGGGCTGCGGGGCGCTCCGCTGCTGGACGTGGTGGTGACGTCGGCGTTGCCCGCCGCGCAGAACCTCTACACGTATGCGTCGAGTTACCGGGTGGGTGAGCGGTTGGCGCGGGACTCGATTCTGGTGTCGACGGTGATCTCGGTGCCGGTGTTGGTGGTCGTGGCGGCGTTGCTGGGGTGAGGGGTGTCACCCACCGAACCCGCTGGTGTCGAGCGCGATGTGGAACGGCCGAGGCAAGATCATCGGCTCGCCGGGCCGACCCACACACAGGACGCGATAGACGCCGTCCTTCGGCTCGCCGTACAGCGTGATCGAGGGTCCGCTCGGTGCCAGGGGGTCGATGAGGAGGTAGAGCGGGACACCGACCTCGGCATAACCCGCCCTCTTCGTCGTCCGGTCATTGTCCGAGGTCGCCTTCGAGGTGACCTCCACGACAAGTTCGGACGCCGCACAGGGGACGAAGTGGTCGTCTCTCGTACGCAGCGCCTCCTCGGGCACCACCGCGAGGTCGGGGACGTAGAGCCCGAGTTGTGACGGCAGAGCCGTCGCCAGCCTCTGGTAGATGCCCCAGTCCTCCGGGATCACCTCGTAGAGGCGCCGGTGCAGGCGCTCGGCGATGCTGTGGTGAGCGCGCGCGGAATAGGGCGTGACAGTGACCAGGCCCCCGATGATCTCCACCTTGCAGCCCCTGGGGACGTCCGTCTGCTTCCAGACCCAGACGAGCTCGTCCCACGCGCTGTCAGTCACGATGTAGTCGCCGTCGATCACATCCATGAGGCCAGCCAACACGCCGAACGGGACCGGTGCAGGTCCACCGATCCCGTTCACCCAAACGAGGAAACCCCAGGTCAGGCAATCCGCTCCAGCACCACCGGCGAAGCCGTGAAGTCCGTCCCCGCCGCCGCGATGTCGTAAGAACCCGCCACCGACTGCAGCGCGTACTCGAAGCGCTCCGGGGTGTCGGTGTGCAGGGTCAGCAGGGGCTGGCCCGCCGTCACCGTGTCGCCCGGCTTGGCGTGCAGCTCGACGCCCGCGCCCGCCTGCACCGGGTCTTCCTTACGCGCACGCCCCGCGCCCAGGCGCCAGGCCGCGACGCCGATGTCGTAGGCGTCGAGGCGGGTCAGGACACCGGACGACGGGGCCGTGACCACATGCTGCTCGCGCGCCACCGGCAGTGCCGCATCCGGGTCGCCGCCCTGGGCCGCGATCATGCGCCGCCAGACGTCCATCGCCGAGCCGTCGGCCAGGGCCTTCGCCGGGTCGGCGGCACGCACCCCCGCCGCCTCCAGCATTTCGCGGGCCAGGGCGATCGTCAGTTCCACCACGTCCGCCGGGCCGCCGCCGGCCAGGACCTCCACCGACTCGCGGACCTCCAGCGCGTTGCCGGCGGTAAGGCCGAGCGGGGTGGACATGTCCGTCAGGAGCGCGACCGTCTTCACGCCGTGGTCGTTGCCCAGGCCCACCATCGTGGACGCCAGCTCGCGCGCGTCCTCGATGGTCTTCATGAAGGCGCCGGTGCCGACCTTCACGTCCAGGACCAGCGAGCCGGTTCCCTCCGCGATCTTCTTCGACATGATCGAGGACGCGATCAGGGGGATCGCCTCGACCGTGCCCGTCACATCCCGCAGCGCGTACAGCTTCTTGTCCGCCGGTGCCAGGCCGTCGCCCGCCGCGCAGATCACCGCGCCGGTGCCGTCCAGCACGGACAGCATCTCCTCGTTCGACAGCAGCGCGCGCCAGCCGGGGATCGACTCCAGCTTGTCCAGGGTGCCGCCGGTGTGGCCGAGGCCGCGGCCCGAGAGCTGAGGGACGGCGGCCCCGCAGGCCGCCACCAGGGGCGCGAGCGGGAGGGTGATCTTGTCGCCGACGCCGCCCGTGGAGTGCTTGTCGGCCGTCGGGCGGGACAGGGACGAGAAGTCCATGCGCTCGCCGCTCGCGATCATCGCGGCCGTCCAGCGGGCGATCTCCCGGCGGTTCATGCCGTTGAGCAGGATCGCCATGGCGAGCGCGGACATCTGCTCGTCGGCGACCTCCCCGCGGGTGTACGCGTCGATGACCCAGTCGATCTGCTCGTCGCTGAGTTCACCGCGGTCCCGCTTGGTGCGGATGACGGAGATGGCGTCCATGGCCATGGCTTGGCTTCCTTCCGAGGGTTCCAGAAGTCGTACGGCCCCTCCGAGCCGGTCGCGTGAGCAACTCGGAGGGGCCGGTACGGGAGTTACTTGCTGAGGTGGTCCGGGCCGAACGCCTGGGGCAGCATCTGAGACAGCGGCAGGATCCCCGCCGGGGTCTGAAGCAGCAGGTCCGGGCCGCCGAACTCGTGGAGCAGCTGGCGGCAGCGCCCACACGGGACCAGGGGTTCGCCGTCGCGGTCCACGCACGCGAAGTGGGTCAGCCGGCCGCCCCCCGTGTTCTGCAGCTCCGATACCAGTCCGCACTCGGCGCACAGGGAGAGGCCGTAGGAGGCGTTCTCGACGTTGCAGCCGGTGATCGTGCGGCCGTCGTCCACCAGGGCCGCGACGCCGACCGGGTAGCCGGAGTACGGGGCGTACGCGCGGGACATGGCGTCCCGCGCCGCCGCGCGCAGCCGGTCCCAGTCGATGTCGTGGGCGGCGGCCGGGGTCACTTGCCCTGACCCTTCCGGTACGGCAGGCCGTTCGCCTTCGGCATCCGCAGGCGCTGCGCGGACAGTGTGAGGACGATGAGGGTGATGACGTACGGCGTGGCGGAGACGACCTGGTTGGGCACCTCGTTGGTGGTGGCGTACCAGGCGAACACCAGGGCGCCGACCACCGCGGTGATCATCGCCGGGGCGTACTTCTTGCGGATCACGAGCCAGATCGCGCCGATGATCAGCAGGAGCGCGCCGAGCAGCAGCAGCGCGTGGACGTTCGTGGAGCCGCCGCGCAGGTTGAGGCTGTCGGTGTAGCCGAAGAGCCCGGCGCCCAGGGCGAGGCCGCCCGGCATCCAGTTGCCGAAGATCATCGCGGCGAGGCCGATGTAGCCGCGGCCGCTGACCTGGCCCTCCAGATAGAAGGGGTTGGCGACGATGGACAGGAAGACGCCGCCGAGGCCGGCCAGGCCGCCGGAGATGATCACGGCGAGGTACTTGTACTTGTAGACGTTCACGCCGAGGGACTCGGCCGCCACCGGGTTCTCACCGCAGGAGCGCAGGCGCAGACCGAAGGCGGTGCGCCACAGGATCCACCAGGTGCCCGGGATCAGGGCGATCGCGATCAGGGTCAGCCAGGAGACGTCGGTGACCAGACCGCCGAGCAGGCCGGCGATGTCCGAGATGAAGAACCAGCCCTGGTTGTTCAGGTCCCGCAGCCCGTCGGACAGGCCGGGGACCGTGAAGTGGCCGAGGGAGTCGACGGCCGGGGACTGCTTGGCGGAGCCGCCCGCGTGGCCCTCGAAGGCGAGGGGCGCGAGGTAGCGGGTGATGCCGAGGGCGAGGATGTTGATCGCCACACCGGAGACGATGTGGTTGACCCTGAAGGTGATGGTGGCGATGGCGTGCAGGATGCCGCCGATGCAGCCGCCGATGATGCCGACGACGACACCGGTCCACGGTCCCCACTGGAAGCCGGCCCAGGCACCGAACCAGGTGCCGAGGATCATCATGCCCTCGAGGCCGATGTTGATGACGCCCGCCCGCTCGGCCCACAGACCGCCCAGACCGGCGAGGCCGATCGGCACGGCGAGCTGGAGCGCGGTGGACATCTGGCTGACGTTGGTGATGCCGTCGGCGCCGGTGATGATGCGGACGATCGAGGTCAGCGCCAGGGCTCCGGCGATGACCAGCAGCAGGACGGGCCACGAGAGGCGGCGGCCGGTCGGTGCCGCGGGCTGCAGCGTGGGCTGGTTGACGTCGGTCGCCGAGGTCGGGGCGGTCATCGGCCAGCCACCTCCTTCGTGGTGTTGTTGTCGCCGCCGAGGACGTGACCGGCGGCCAGTTCGGCGCCGACCTGGCGCTGCTGGCGACGCAGGCCCCACTCGCGGACGGCCTCGTACGAGACGACGACCGAGAGCACGATCAGGCCCTGCATGATGACCGCGATCTCCTTGTCGTATCCGTGGAAGTCCAGCTCGGGCGAGGCCTTGTCGAGCCAGGCCCACAGCAGGGCGGCGAACGCGATGCCGACGGGGCTGTTGCGGCCGAGCAGGGCGATGCCGATGCCGAGGAAGCCGATGCCGGTGGGGAAGTTCAGGCTGTAGGTGTGGGTGTCGCCGAGCAGGATCGGCAGACCGGCCAGGCCCGCGATGCCGCCGGAGAGCAGCATGGCGGTCAGGACCATGCGCCCCGGATCCACGCCGCTGGCCGCGGCGGCGGTCTGCGAGGCGCCGGACGCGCGCAGGTCGAAGCCGAAGCGGGTGCGGTTGAGGACGACCCAGTAGCCGATGCCGAGCAGCACGGCGAGGAAGACCAGGCCGTAGATCTCACCGGCGTCGCCCATGTCGATGCCGGGGACCCAGCCGGACTCGTGCATCTCGCCGGTGGTGTTGTTGTTGCCGACCTTGACGCCGAAGACGTTCGGCAGCCACAGGTAGGCGATCACGGAGGTGGCGATCGCGTTCAGCATGATCGTCGCGACGACCTCGCTGACGCCGCGGGTGACCTTGAGGACACCGGCGATGCCGGACCAGAAGGCGCCGGTGAAGACGGCGGTCAAGAGCAGCAGCGGGATCTGGATCGCGGCCGGCAGGTTCATGTGGGCGCCGACGATGGCGGCCATCATGGCGGCGAGCTGGTACTGGCCGTCCACGCCGATGTTGAACAGGTTCATCCGGAAGCCGATGGCCACCGCCAGGGCCGCGATGTAGTACATCGACGCCTGGTTGATGACCAGCACCTGGATGTCCGAGAAGCCGATCTGCTCGAACATCAGGGTGTACGGCTCGACCGGGCTCTTGCCCGAGGCGACCAGCACGATCGCGGTGAGCACAAAGGCCACGGCGAGCGCGATGACCGGTCCGGCCACCGCGAGGAGCACGCGCTCCTTGTCGAACTTCTTCATCAGCGGGCCTCGTCTTCGCCGGGCTCAGAGGTTTCTTCGTGCTCCAGGTGGCCGGAGGCGGCACCCGTCATCGCCGAGCCGAGCTCCTCCGGTGTGACGGTGGCCGGGTCGGCGTCCGCGACCAGCTTGCCGTTGTAGATCACGCGGAGGGTGTCGGACAGGCCGATCAGCTCGTCCAGGTCGGCGGAGATCAGCAGCACGGCCAGGCCCTCGCGGCGGGCCTCGCGGATGTGGTCCCAGATCGCGGCCTGCGCGCCGACGTCCACACCGCGGGTGGGGTGGGCGGCGATCAGGAAGCGTGGCGTGTGGCTCATCTCGCGGCCGACGATCAGCTTCTGCTGGTTGCCGCCGGACAGGGAGGCGGCGGTGACGTCGATGCCGGGCGTGCGGACGTCGTACGCCTCGACGATGCGGCGGGTGTCGTCCCGCGCGGCCTTCGGGTCCAGCCAGATGCCCTTGGCCAGGGGCTCCTCGGTGACATGGCCGAGGATGCGGTTCTCCCAGAGGGGGGCCTCCAGGAGCAGGCCGTGGCGGTGGCGGTCCTCGGGGATGTAGCCGATGCCCTGCTCGCGGCGCTTGCGGGTGGTCCAGCCGGTGATCTCCTGGTCGATCATGGTGATCGTGCCGGAGTCGGCGTGCCTGAGGCCGATGAGCGCGTCGACCAGCTCGGTCTGGCCGTTGCCCTCGACGCCGGCGATGCCCAGGACCTCGCCCGCGTGGATGGTGAAGGTGATGTCGTCCAGGAGGGCCTTGCCGCCCAGCGCCTCCAGGCGCAGCTTGTCGACGGTGATGACCGGTCGGTCGGTGACCGTGGACTCGGCGGTCTCCGGCGTGGGCAGCTCGCTGCCGACCATCATCTCGGCGAGCTGCTTCGCGGTGGTCTCGGCGGGGACCGCGGTTCCGACCGTGGTGCCGCGGCGGATGACGGTGATCTCGTCGGCGACGGAGAGCACCTCGCCCAGCTTGTGGGAGATGAAGATGACCGACAGGCCCTCGGCCTTGAGCTCGCGCAGGTTGTCGAAGAGGGCGTCGACCTCCTGCGGGACGAGCACGGCGGTCGGCTCGTCGAGGATCAGCGTGGTGGCGCCGCGGTAGAGGACCTTGAGGATCTCCACGCGCTGGCGGGCGGCGACGCCGAGCTCCTCGACCAGCCGGTCGGGCTGCACGCCGAGGCCGTAGCGGTCGGAGATCTCCTTGATCTTCCGGCGGGCCTTGGCGCCGATGCCGTAGAGCTGCTCGCTGCCGAGCACCACGTTCTCGAGGACGGTGAGGTTGTCCGCGAGCATGAAGTGCTGGTGGACCATGCCGATGCCGCGGGCGATGGCGTCGGCCGGCGACGAGAAGGAGACCTGCTCGCCGTCGATCGCGATGGTGCCCTCGTCCGGCTTCTGCATGCCGTAGAGGATCTTCATCAGCGTCGACTTGCCGGCGCCGTTCTCGCCGACGAGGGCGTGGACGGTGCCCTTGCGGACGGTGAGGTGGATGTCGTGGTTGGCCACGACGCCCGGGAAACGCTTGGTGATTCCGGCGAGCTCGACGGCGGTCACCTGACCGTTGACCGCCGCGCCGGCCGGAGGGCTGCTGGACGCGTTTATGGCGCACTCTCCTGGGGACGGGGGTCGTCTACGCGCGTAGCGCCCCTATGGCCTGAAAGGGGCCGACGCACCGCTGACAACGGGGTACGGGGAAAGCCCTCGAAAAGCCTCCCCGTACCCCGTTGAGCGGACGTAACCCCGGGGTTACCGCTGCTCAGGGTGTGGCAGTGCTCAGCTGGTCGCGACCTTGATCTCGCCGCTGATGATCTTCTCCTTGGCCGTCTTGATGGCTTCCTGGACCTCGGCGTTGTCCGCGAACTTCGGGTTGGAGTTCGACAGGCTCACCTCGCCGGTCTTCAGATCGCCACGAACGATACCGGTCTCGGGCTTGCCGTCCTCGACCGACTTCGCCAGGTTGTACACCGCCTTGGCGACGTCCTTCATCGCCGAGGTCAGGATGGAGTCCTTGTACTTGGCCAGGGCTTCCTGGTTGTACTGGTCGGAGTCGACTCCGATGGCCCACACCTTGTTGGCGGCGGCGGCCTCGATGACGCCCTGGCCGGACAGACCGGCGGCGGCGTAGACGACGTCGGCCTTCTTCTCGATCTGGCCCTCGGCGGCCGACTTGCCCTTGTCCGGGCTGGAGAAGCCACCCTCCTCCGCGGTCTGCGTGAGGTACTGGGTGAGGACCTTGGCCTTGGGGTTGGTGTCCTTGACGCCCTGCTCGAAGCCGGCCTGGAACTTGTGGATCAGCGGAATGTCCACACCGCCCACGAAGCCGACCGTGTTCGTCTTGGTGCTCTTGGCGGCGGCGACGCCGGCCAGGTACGAGGCCTCCTCCTCGGAGAAGACCAGGTCGGCGACGTTCTTCGACTCGACGGTGGAGTCGTCGACGATGCCGAAGGTGGTGTCGGGGAACTTCTGAGCGGCGCCCTTCACGGCGGCGGCGTACGCGTAGCCGACGCCGATCACCGGGTTGTAGCCCTGCTTGGCCAGCGAGGCCAGGCGCTGCTCCTTGTCGGCGTCCGTCTCGCCCTCGGTGGGCTCGACGTCGGCGGTCTTGTACCCGAACTCCTTCTTCGCCTGCTCCAGGCCCGCGAACGCGGCGTCGTTGAAGGACTGGTCACCCTTTCCGCCGACGTCGTACGCGATGGCGAGCCCCTTGTCGCCCCCCTTCGAGTCCGACGAGGCCTCGGTCGAGGTGCCGCCGCAGGCGGAGAGGGCGAGGGCCAGAGAGGCGGTCGCTGCGCCTGCGACCGTGATCCGGGAAATCCGGCGCATGTGTGAGTACTCCTGTCGTACTGGCGTGGCCGGAGAAGTGCGGGTGCGCTCCCGCGCCCGCCGCGGCGGCGGCTGATGTCACAGCCGGTGCCTGCCCTCGGTGTGCCGGACGAAGGTCCTCGTAGCGGAGCTACCAGGACCTTTGGCCGGTGCAGCGAGAGTGCGTGCCGGGCGGCGTGGGGACGTGCCTGCACTTCTCCGGGTTCGCCCAGCGCCGGACGGTACAGCCCGGTACGGCTTGCAGCTACGGCGCTGGCTTTCGTCGCAGAGTAACGCGCGTAGACCTGCCGGGAAAACCCTTCTGTCCACCTTGTTATGCGCCCGTGGCCAACAGCACGCGCGGCCTTGACCAAGGGCCCGCCGACGGCTACGGGACGGCGAAGCGGGCGGGCACCCCCCGGATGCCCGCCCGCTTCAGAGATGTACGACCGCGACTACTCGGTCTTGACCTTGATGGAGCCGTCGATGATGCCTTCCTTGGCCTTCGCCACGGCGTCCGAGAGACCCGCGATCTTCGCGAACTCCGGGTTGGACTCGGACAGGCCGACGCCGTTGACCTTCAGGTCGAAGGTCTGGGTGCCGGTCAGCGGCTTGCCGTCCTCCACGGACTTGGCCAGCGTGTAGACCGCGCCGCCGACGTCCTTGAGGGCGGAGGTGAGGATGTAGTTCTTGTACGCCGACAGGGCGGCCTGCTCGTACTGGTCGGAGTCGACGCCGATCGCCCAGACCTTGGCCTTGGCGGCCGCCTCGATCACGCCCTGGCCGGACAGACCGGCCGCCTGGTAGAGGACGTCGGCCTTCTTCTCGATCTGGCCCTCGGCGGCGGCCTTGCCCTTGTCGGGGCTGGAGAAGCCGCCCTCCTCCGCGGTCTGGGTCAGGTACTGCGAGACGACCTTGACCTTGCCGCCGCTGGTGTCCTGGACGCCCTGCTTGTAGCCGGCCTCGAACTTGTGGATCAGCGGGATGTCCACACCGCCCACGAAGCCGACCGTGTTGGTCTTGGTGGCCTTGGCCGCCGCGACACCGGCGAGGTACGAGGCCTGCTCCTCGGCGAAGACGAGGGAGGCGACGTTGTCGCCCTCGACGACCGAGTCGACGATGCCGAAGGTGGTCTTCGGGTACTTCTTGGCCACGGCCTCCATCGCGGGACCGTAGGCGAAGCCGACGCCGATCACCGGGTTGTAGCCCTGCTTGGCCAGCGACGCCAGCCGCTGCTCCTTGTCGGCGTCCGTCTCGCCCTCGGTGGGCTCGATGTCGGCCGTCTTGTAGTTGAACTCCTTCTGGGCCTTCTGCAGACCGGCGTACGCGGCGTCGTTGAAGGACTGGTCGCCCTTGCCGCCGATGTCGTACGCGATGGCGAGACCCTTGGTGTCGCCGCCGCCGTCGCTGCCGCCGCCGTTTTCGCTGCTGGTGCCACCGCACGCCGTGGCAGCGAGCGCGATCGACGCGACCCCCACCGCGACACGGGTCAGTTTGGATGTCCGACGCATCGTGAAGTCCCCATTCTCCAAGCCCCGCAGTGGGTGCTGAGTTCGGCGCACATTAACGCGCGTAGACACTCCTGGGAACGGGGTTTCCCCCTGCTGTTATCCATTCGTGCCGATGGCCGGTTACGGCCTTGTGAACCACCGGATCGAAACCGCGCAGATGACACCCAGGGCCGCCCGACATGGGCCCAGACTCCCTCCGCTGCTCGCCTACCGCAACCGGAACGCCGCAGGGGCGCGGGGCCGTATCGATATGCGGCTCCGCCACGTGGGCGCGACCAGCCACAACGGACCGCCGGCCGCGAGACCACCCGCACCCCTAACGGCGATGGCGCTCCGGCTGGTCTCTAGTCCGCGGCGTCGATCAGCGCGGCCGCCGTGAACATCTCCACGCCCACCGTGATGGCGGACTCGTCGACATCGAAGTCGCCCTGGTGCAGGTCACGCACGATCCGGTCGTCCGGCGCACGCACCCCGAGCCGGGCCATGGCGCCGGGCACATGCTCCAGGTACCAGGAGAAGTCCTCGCCGCCGAGGCTCTGCTCGGTGCCCTCGACGGAGTCGGCGCCGCAGCGGGCGGCCATGGCCTCGCGCAGCAGTTCGGTCGCGGCCGGGTCGTTGACGACGGGCGGGACGCCCCGGACGTAGTTGATCTCCGACTTGGCGCGGTGCAGGTTGGCGATCTCGTCGATCGCGGCGACGACGAGGTCCGGCGCCTGCCGCCAGGTGTCGAGGTCGAGGCAGCGCACGGTCCCGGACAGCTCGGCGTGCTGCGGGATGACGTTGGGCGCGTGGCCGGAGTCGATGCGGCCCCAGGTCACCGCGAGCCCGCTGCGGGCGTCGGCACGCCGGGCGACCAGCGCGGGCACATCGGTGACGACGCGGGCGGCGGCGGTGACGAGGTCGGTCGTGAGGTGGGGGCGTGCGGTGTGCCCACCCGGCCCGTCGAGGGAGATTTCGAGCCGGTCGCAGGCGGAGGTGATGGCGCCCTCCCGCAGGCCGATCTTCCCGGCGTCCACCCTGGGGTCGCAGTGCACGGCGAGGATCCGCCCCACGCCCTCCAGCACCCCGCACTCGACGACGTCGGCGGCGCCTCCGGGGAGCACCTCCTCGGCGGGCTGGAAGACCAGCCGGACGGGTCGGGGCAGCTGCCCGCGCCGGTGCAGCTCGGCCAGGACGAGGCCGGCCCCCAGCACCACGGTCGTATGCACATCGTGACCGCACGCGTGCGCCCGGTCGGGCACGGTCGAGCGGTACGGGCACTCACTCTTCGTGTCCGGGATGGGCAGGGCGTCGATGTCGGCGCGCAGGGCGAGCATGGGGCGCCCGCCGTCCCACTCCCCGATGTCGCAGATGAGCCCGGTTCCGAGGGCGAGCACGCGGGGCCTCAGGCCGGCCTTCTCCAGCCGGGCCTTGATCGCGGCGGTCGTGCGGAACTCCTGGTTGCCGAGCTCGGGGTGCATGTGCAAGTCGCGCCGGAACTCCACGAGTTCGGCACGGAGCGCCTCCGGCAGGGTGCCGGGAAGGACCGCTTCCCCGGGTTGATCGGCTTCGGACTCTGGGGACATCAGTTGGTTCACCCTCTGAAGGGTAGGACGCCGAGGTGGCCAACTGACCCTCGATCAACAAAAGTTCAACCCGTTTGGGGAAGAAAATCTGGCCGCCCGACGCATAGGTATCGTTTTGGGTGGGTAAACTCGCCCGCCCTTCCGCCGAGTCGATCATGAAATCGACGGAGACGGAGAGTGACGATGCCGGCCACCCACACTCCACGGATACCACGCCGCGCACAGAACCGTCGGTTGTGTTCACCTGTCGGGATCCCTGCCCGACGGCCCCATAAGAACCGGGAGCCCGCTCGGAGCGTCTTCGACGGCGTGATCGATACGCAGATCAGCATCCGGCCGGCCCGCACCGAGGAGGCCCACGCCCTGGCCGCGCTCCACACCCGTACCCGTACGGCGTACTACACGGCGGGCGGGTTGCCCGCGCAGGAGCTGGCCGGTGCGGAACGCATCAGCGGCTACTGGCAGCGCGCGGTCGACGAAGGCCGTGCGCAGGTGGCCGCCGCGTCCGGGGGCCGCGTCGTCGGCTTCCTCATGGCAGGGTCGCCGAAGTTCGACGACATCGCCGCCGCGTCGGTGCGTGAGCTCCAGCAGATCGGCGTCGACCCGACGGGCTGGGGGCGCGGCGTCGGCGGTCTGCTGCACGCGGCGTTCGTGCGGCGGCTGCGGGCGGACGGGCTCACCGAGGGCGTGGTGGAGTGCTGGGAGGCCAACGCGCGGGCGCAGGCGTTCTACGCCCGGCAGGGCTGGCGGCCGGACGGCTCCCGTCGTCCCGGACCGCTCGGCCGGGACTACGTTCGACTGCGGTTGACCATCCCCTGTTGATCAACCGGAGGTTGGGGAGCCGGGATCCGAACCCGCTCCGACGTGTGGGGAGGGGCGTTGCGCATCGAGTGGGTCTAGGCGCTGCCGGTGGTGGCACTGCTCCTGATCGCCTGCGACTACGGGGGCGTGGCGCGGCTGATGTGGGACATGCAGCCGGCGGCCAGGCGGAACATGTGGCCCGGTCCGGCGGGGCTCCGCGTGATCGCCGGCGCGCTGGCGGTCGTGGCGATCGCGACGCGTCTCATTCAGCCGGCCGACGGCTGAGGGCCGCCAACTGCATGCTGTGGTCGGGAACTCCCGGCGCCGCCCGGGTGAACTCCCGGACGCCCGTCCACCGGCCGCACTAGGGTGCGCCCCGTGACCGCGGACTTCCTGGAGGCCACCCGGGCCTCGTACGACGCCATCGCCCCCGCCTACACCGACCGCTTCTCCGACTGGCCCGCCGACAGCCCCACCCTGGACCGCTCGCTGGTCACCGCCTTCGCCGAGCTGGCCCGCGAGCACGCCCCGGCCCCCGTCGCCGACCTCGGCAGCGGACCCGGCTCCGTGACCGCGCACCTCCACGCCCTCGACGTCCCGGTCTTCGGCGTCGACATCTCTCCGCGCATGGTGGCCCTGGCCCGCCGCGCCCATCCCCAACTCCGGTTCCACGTGGGCTCGATGACGGCGCTGGACCTGCCGGACGAGACACTCGGCGGAATCCTCGCCCTGTACTCGGTCATCCATGTCCCCGACGATCACCTGCCCAGGGCGTTCGCCGAGTTCCACCGCGTGCTGCGGCCCGGCGGCCATGTCCTGCTCGCCTTCCAGTCGGGCGACACCGATGACCGTACGCACCTCTCGGAGCGCTTCGGCGAGGAGATCTCGCTCGACTGCTACTGGCGCACCCCCGACACCATGGCTGACGCCCTGACCAAGGCCGGCATCCGGCCCCAGGCCCGTGTCCTGCGCGAACCGCTGGGCGAGGAGAAGCGGCCGCGGGCGTTCCTGCTGGCGCGGAGAGCGGCGTAGGGGCGCGCGAGTCGGCGTGATCCGGGCGAGGGTCCTGATCCGGGCAGCTCCATGTGCGCCCCTAATCGGGTGCTTGTCCGCACATCGGCGCTACTCGCAGGTGGACCGACGGCATACCTACGCCGAACACACACCCACCTAAGGAGACGCTGATGCGTGCACCAACCGTGCTGGCCGCGGTCGCTCTTGCCGGGACCGTTCTGCTCGGCGGCGCGGGCCAGGCCCTCGCTGACGACGACGAGATGAGCAACTTCGGAAGTGGATTCGGGAACAGCTCCCCCGCCACGCCCGAGTTCGGCCAGGGCATGTCCGGCTTCGGCCAGGACGCGACCGGCTCCGACCAGGAAGCCTCCGGCTTCGACCAGGGCCAGTCCGTTCTCGGTCTGCGCTGACGGCTGGGCCGTGCCATCAATGCCCGCCCCGCGCCGCGTTGCCCGTGGTGCGGGGCAGGGGCCTCCCGATACCGCGCATCGCGGGCCGGCGGCCCTACACCGCCGTGACCGCCGACAGCCGATGCACGTCCCGCGCGGTCCCGGTCACCCCGGACAGGAACCCCTGCGCCCGCGGCGAGGCGTTCTCGGTCAGCCACGCCGGGTCGATGTCACACACCGCCACCCGCACCTGCGTGCCCGACAGCGCCAGCGGCAGGGTGTGCACGACGGTCGACGGGAAGCTCAGGATCGTACGGCCGATGGGCCCCCTCCGGGCGATCAGCTCCAGCGGCAGATCGGGCCGCACGACCTCCAACCCCGTCTCCACCGCGAGCCGGTGGAGCTTGTCCGCGCTCTCCCGGCGGTGCGCGAAGTAGCGCGTGGCGCCGTGTGTCCTGGCCAGGGAGCGGACGGCCTCCAGATAGCGGTCGCCGTCCACCACGCCGGTCTCGACCAGGGACGTGCCCACCATGTCCGCGCCCTTGGTGATGCGCGGCGGGCCGAAGCGGTCGCGGGTCCAGGCGAAGGTGTTGGGGGTGACCTTCACACCGTCCGGGGTCTCGTCCATCGGCATCGACGAGAAGATCTCGACCGCCCGGTGCTCACCCGGCGTCAGCCGCTTGCGGGCCGCCGACGACACCGGCGCGAAGACCAGGTCCCGAGGTCCGGGGCGGCCGCCCTTGCGGTGCCAGCGCACCAGGCGCTCACCGCGGGCGAGTTGGGCGACGAACTCCATCGTCGCCGTGCCGTCGTCCACCACGACGAGGTCGCGGGCCTTGGTGATGGTGAGCAGCAGTTGGACGTAGCGCGAGAACGGGTCGCCGAGGACCACGCGGTCCGCCCGGCGCAGCAGGCCCGCCAGGCCGCCGATGGTGTGGAACGGGGCCGCCGTGCCGCCCCGCGCCTCCTCCCAGCGGACCTCGTGCCCGTCCTCGCGCGCCAGCTCGGCCATCCGGCGCAGCTGGCCGCGGGTCATGGGGTCGATCGGGGACAGGACGACGAGGGTCAGCCCCGCGCCGACGGTGTGCTCGTGGGCGTGCGCCCACTCCAACACGTTCAGGAGCTGTACCGGGCTCTCGACGAAGGCGAGAGTGTGGGGGCCGGTGTTCCCGGCGCGGGGGCTCATCGACGTACGACCGTCCCGTCGTAAGGCGCTCATGCGGCGCTCGTATGCAGAAGTCGCTGGAACCGGCTCCGAGTCCGAGCGCTCGCGTTCGGAGCACTCGGACCCGGATTCAGCGGGAGCTGTCTCAGACCTGGACCGGCTCGCCGGCCGCGGCGGCGATCTCCGCCTCGGCCACCACACCGGCGACGCGGCGCAGCTTCTTCATCGGGGCGAGCTCGGAGTCGTAGACCTTCTTGACGCCGTCACCGAGGGAGGCCTCGATGGTGCGGATGTCGCGCACCAGGCGCTGCAGGCCCTGCGGCTCGACGGAGGCGGCCTGGTCCGAACCCCACATCGCGCGGTCCAGGGTGATGTGACGCTCGACGAAGGTCGCCCCGAGCGCGACCGCGGCGAGGGTGGTCTGCAGGCCCGTCTCGTGGCCGGAGTAGCCGATCGGGACGTTCGGGAACTCCTTCTCCAGCGTGTTGATCACACGCAGGTTCAGCTCCTCGGCCACCGACGGGTAGGTCGAGGTGGCGTGGCACATGAGGATGTTCTCCGAGCCGAGGACCTCGACCGCGTGGCGGATCTGCTTCGGGGTCGACATGCCCGTGGAGAGGATGATCGCCCGACCCGTCGCGCGCAGGGCGCGCAGCAGCTCGTCGTCGGTCAGCGACGCGGACGCCACCTTGTGGGCCGGGACGTCGAACTTCTCCAGGAAGGCGACGGCCTCGGTGTCCCACGGGGAGGCGAACCAGTCGATCCCCTTCTCCTTGCAGTACTCGTCGATCTGGCGGTACTCGTCCTCACCGAACTCCACGCGGTGGCGGTAGTCGATGTAGGTCATCCGGCCCCAGGGGGTGTCGCGCTCGATGTCCCACTGGTCGCGCGGGGTGCAGATCTCCGGCGTGCGCTTCTGGAACTTCACGGCGTCACAGCCGGCCTCGGCGGCCGCGTCGATGAGCTTGAAGGCGTTCTCCAGCTCACCGTTGTGGTTGATGCCGATCTCACCGCAGATGTAGACGGGCTTGCCCGGGCCGACCTCACGCGAACCGAACGAGCGCAGACGGGAGTTGGTGCTCATGGCAGAAGATGTCCTTACTTGGTGAGGGAATCGAGAGAGGGGCCGAGGATCCAGCTGGCGATCTCTCGGATCGCGCCGTCGCCGCCGGGTGTGGCGGTGACAGCGCGTGCGGCGCCGCGCACGACGTCGTGGGCGCTCGCGACCGCCACGGGCCAGCCCACGAGGGCGAAGCACGGGAGGTCGTTGACGTCGTTGCCGACGTAGAGCACGCGCTCAGGCGCGATGCCCTGCTCCTCGCACCACTGCTTGAGTGCGAGGTCCTTCCGGTCGATGCCGTGCAGCACGGGAATCTGCAGCTTCCGTGCGCGGGCGGCAACGACCGGGTTCTGCTCCGTGGACAGGATCAGCATCTTCAGGCCGCTCTTGCGCAGGGCGGCGATGCCGAGGCCGTCTCCGCGGTGCACGGAGACGAACTCCTTTCCATCGGCATCGATCAGCACCCGGTCATCGGTCTGGGTGCCGTCGAAGTCCAGTACGACCGCGTCGATGTCGTCCGTGGTCGGGAGGGCGCCGGGCCGGTCCGCGTCGAACAGCGGCGCCAGCGCGCGGGCGCGGGCCAGGTCGTGCGGATCGTCGATCTCCAGCACCCGGGCGGGGTCGGTGCGCACCAGCTCGGTGCGGCCGAAGAAGCGGTGCTTGTGCTCGCGGAAGCCGCCGGCGTGCATCGCGTAGGCGGCGCCGGTCTCCAGGAAGTCCTGGGGGCGGTCCTGGCGGCGCGGGCGGAAGGACTTGTCGTGGTTGACGCCGAAGCCACCGCCGGCGGCGACGCGCTCGGTCTCGGCGGCGGCCGGCTCCTCGTCGCCGTGCCGCCACACGAAGCCGTGGAAGGGGGCGACGGTCAGGGAGGTGTCGGCGCCGTTGGCGACGATGGCCTTGACGACCGCGTCGATGTCCTCGCGGACGATGAACGGGCTGGTGCACTGCACCAGCAGGACGACGTCCACCGGGGCCCCGTGCAGCGCCTCGTGGGCGTCCATCGCGTGCAGCACGGCCGCCTCGGAGGTGGCGGTGTCGCCGGCGATGGCGGCGGGGCGCAGCACGACCTCGGCGCCGGCCTGCCGGGCGGCGGCCGCGATGCCCTGGTCGTCGGTGGAGACGACGACGTCGGTGACGAGTCTCGAAGCCCGGCACTCGCGCACGGCGCGTGCCACCAGCGGTACGCCGCCGACGGGCATGAGGTTCTTCGCGGGCACGCCCTTGGAGCCGCCGCGCGCGGGGATCACGGCGAGCACGCGTCGCACGCCCTGACCTGCTTCCGAGTTGGACATGGGGTCTGCTCCTTGATGTGGGATCTGGCGGCTCACAGCTCCCCCATCCGCCGGATGACGGGTGCCACCCGCTGCACGCCGTGCCGGTAGGCGCCGCGTGCCGCCCGGCGCACTATCTGGCGGACCGGGCCGGGCTCCCTGTCGTGGGCGGGGGCGCCGGGCAGCGGGCTGCCGTCGACGCCGAGGTGGTGGCGGGCGAGGATGCCGGGGAGATAGCCGGGCGCGGTGGCCGGCGTGTAGTACGGCGTCAGGGCGGGCAGTCCGCCGGGCCGCTCCAGCAGCTTGGCGATGCGTTCGCGGGCCGCGTCGAAGGCGGTGGCGTAGGTTCCGTCGGCGCAGACGCCCTGCCGGGACACCCACTCCTCGTCGGGCGCCGGCCGGTGTCCCTCGTCGAGCTGGTCCCAGGAGGCGAGGCAGCCGGAGCCCACGAAGTGGTGGTTGCCGAGCACCTCGCGCACGCCGAGGTCGGTGAGGACGACGGTGGGGATACGGCGGTGCAGCGACTCCAGCGCCGCCGTGGAGCTGATCGTGACCAGCAGGTCGGTGCGGTCGAGGACCTCGCCCATGTTGCCGTACACCAGCTTGAAGTTGGCCGGCGGCGCCAGCCGCTGGACCAGCTTCTGGTACGGCAGCTCCTCGATGTGGGTGGTGTGTTCGCCCGGCTTGGAGCGCAGCTTGAGCAGCACCTCGCGCTCGGGGTGCCTGCGGGCGTGCTGGATGAGGCGGTCCAGCAGGTAGGTGCGGTCCTTGCGGCTGTCCGGCACGGAGGGCTGGGCGGCGAAGACGACCGTGTACGGGTCGTGCTCGCCGGCGTAGGGCTCGCCGCCGAGGAACGGCAGCGCTACCTCGGTCACCGACGAGGCGTCGGCGCCGACCCCCTCGTACACCGCGCGGAACCGCTCGGCGTCCTGGCGGGAGTTGGCGAGGACGAGGTCCGCGCCGTGCCGCAGCAGCAGGCCGTCGGCGAGCTTCTCGTAGACGACGCCGACATAGCCGGTGACGACCACGGGCCGCTCGGCGCTCCCCTCCCAGACCCGCTTCAGGCCGTGCAGCATGGCCTGCACACCCCCGCCGACGAGGGCGAGGACCAGGACGTCGTACGACTCCCGCGCCATGGTGCGCAGGAACTCGACGGCGGACACCTCACGGAGGGAGTCGGCGGGCACGCCGACTTCCTGGAGCTGACGGGCGGTGGGGGTGGCCCGGCCGCGCAGGAGATAGCCGTCCAGACGGATGTCCGAATCCTCCTGGGCGATACGGTTCGCGGTGAGCGCGCCCCATTTCCACCGGGTATCGGAATCCGCGAGTACGGCCACTCGCCGGGTCTTCGTCACACTTGCTGGCACGTCGATGACGCTAGGAAGCGAATCCAAGGTTCTACCCAACCCGAATGCAACAAACGGTTAACAGCACATCGACTAACGACGAAGCGAGGCCCGAAGTCGTTGAAAAAAAGCCTGGTTCACTGCATCGCCACGCGTCGTTCACCTGACATCAAGCTCTGAGTAAAGACGGATGCCGGACCGCCGCCTAACGTCCCTCACGTGGTCAAGCTCTCCGTCATCGTGCCGTTCTACAACGTGCAGCAATACGCGCCAGACACCCTCAAGAGCCTGCGTGCGAACACACGTGAGGACTTCGAGTTCATCCTCGTCGACGACTGCTCGACGGACGGGACACCGGACATCCTGGCGCGCGCGGAGCGTGAGCTGCCGGGCGCGGTGGTCGTCGGACACGAACAGAACGGAGGGCTGGCCACCGCACGGAACACCGGGATCGACAAGGCGCGCGGCGAGTATCTGACGTTCCTGGACGGCGACGACTGGCTCGCTCCCGGCTATTTCCCCCAACTCCTTTCGGCCATCGAGGAGTTGGGGTGCGACTTCGTGCGCACCGACCATGTGCAGTCCACGGGGCGGGCCCGCAGCGTCCACCGGGTGCCGCACGGCCGGCGCCGGACGGTGCTGAACCCGCGCGAGGCGATCCTGCCCGCCGACCGCTCGACGTCCGTGGACTACGCGTACGCGTGGGCGGGCATCTACCACCGCCGCCTGGTCGACCGCGGGATCCTGCACTTCACCGACGGCCTGCGCACCGCCGAGGACCGGCCGTGGATCTGGAAGCTGCACCGGGAGTCGGAATCCTTCGCCGTAGTGGGACTGCTCGGTGTCTACTACCGGCGTGGAGTGGCATCCTCACTCACCCAGATCGGTGATGTGCGACAACTCGATTTCATTCGCGCGTTCGATCAGGTAATCCAGGAAACGGCGCGTGACCCGGAGGCCGATAAACTGCTTCCGAAAGCCGTGCGCACCTATTGTGCGATCATGGCCCATCATCTCGGACAAATCGAGAGGTTCGAACCCGCCGTGGCTCGAAAACTGCGCTCGATGAGCGCCGCCGCCCTGAAACGAATGCCGCAGGACGTGCTCGCGGAGGTCATGGACTCGATGGACGCGCAGCGCGCGGCCCGGCTGCGGCGGGTGCGGCGCCGGTCGATGGGCGCACGGACGGTGGCCGTCTGATGCCTCGCACCACCCAGATCTTCTGCGCCTCGACCCTGTACGGCGCCGCGACGCTCGCCGCCGCCCTGGACGCCGGGCTGTTCGAACCGGCCGACCGCAGGCTGCTGCTGGTCACCAACAACGCGGTGAACCCGGAGATCGCCCCGTCCGTCGACACGATGCCGGGCTTCGACGGGCTGCGCGGGCGGTTCGACGAGGTGCTGTCCTGGAACGAGACCATCGCCCCGTTCCACCCGAGCGGCTGGTCGCCGCGCGCCGACGACATCCCCATGTGGGAGCGGTACGTACGGCTGCTGTGGCGTCTGGGCGACGACGAGATCCAGTTGGCGGTCGAGTCCGTGCAGGTCAACCCGGCGCTGGCGCTGTGCCAGCTGTTCACCGGCGCTCCCGTCGACGTCTACGCGGACGGCCTCATAAGCTATGGCCCCACGCGCGACAAGATCGACCCGCTGGTCGGCACCCGGATCGGCCGGCTGCTGCACCTCGATCTCGTCCCGGGCCTCACCCCGCTGCTGCTCACCGAGTTCGGCGTGCCGTCCGAACTGGTGCCGTCCGAGGTGTTCCTGAAGGTGCTCGGCGAACTGGCCGAGGCCGAGGCCGCGCTGCCCGCGGCCTCCGGCGGCGACCAGCCGGCGCTGCTGCTCGGCCAGTACCTCAGTGCGCTCGGCATCCTCACCGATGCCGAGGAGGAGGACCTGCATCTGCGGATGGTGCGCGGCGCCGTCGCGCTCGGCCATCGCAACCTCGTGTTCAAGCCGCACCCCGTCGCACCGGCCCGCTGGTCGAAGCTCCTGGAGGACGAGGCGGCGAAGCTGGGCGCCGGACTCACCGTGCTGGACCGGCCCGTGCTCGCCGAGGTCGCCTTCCAGCGGCTGCGTCCGGCACTGGTCGTCGGCTGCTTCTCGACCGGGCTGCTGACCGCCGCCGGCCTGTACGGCCTGCCGGTCGCACGGGTCGGCACCGACACCCTGCTGGCCCGGCTCACGCCGTACCAGAACAGCAACCGGGTGCCGCTGACCATCGTCGACGCACTGCTGCCGGACCTCGCGGACGCCTCCGCGGTCAGCGGCTGGACGATGCCCGCGCGGGAACGGGTGGACGAACTGGCCGCGCTGCTGGGGGCGGTCGGCTTCGCGATGCAGCCGAAGATCTACCCGGGGCTGCGCGGCGCCGCCGAGTCCTACCTCGGCAGGCATCTGAACCCGCACACCTGGCGCTACTTCAAGCGCAAGCGCCTGACGTCGCTGGCGCTGCCCGGGGCCGTGCCGGCCCAGCTCTCCTTCATCCCGCGGAACGCGACCGTGCGCCGACTGGCGCGCCGGGCGCGGGCGTTGAAGCAGGTGGCCGGCCGAAAGTAACCAAGAAGGGGTGGTCGTTCATCCGTGTGACATCTTTGCGCTCCCTGAGCGTCAGCCGTCACTCATCTTTCACCCGTCCGAGGGACGTAGGTTCGGTCGTCAACCACTCCCGCGAGAAGGGCCCCTGGATGAGCGCGGCTGACCAGGCCACGGCACCGCATATACGGCTGCCTCTGTCCGACCGGCCTCCTGTCCGGCCCCGGGCGGCGAGCCGGCTGCGCGCCCTGGACGGGCTGCGGCTGGTGGCCGCGCTGATGGTGTGCATGTACCACTTCACCGGCAAGAACGGCGAGGTCGCCACCTCCTGGGACCAGTCCCCCGGCGTGATGTTCCCGACGCTGTCGCAGTTCTCCACCTACGGCAGCCTGGGTGTGCAGTTCTTCTTCGTCATCAGCGGGTTCGTGATCTGCATGAGCAGCTGGGGCCGCAGCCTCGGCGACTTCTTCCGCTCCCGGATCTCCCGCCTGTTCCCCGCGTACTGGGTGGCCATCGTCATGGTCACCGGCGCCGCGGTGCTCCTGCCGGTCGTCGTCCACCCGGTGCGGCCGGACGAGTTGCTGGTCAACCTCACGATGATGCAGCAGCCGCTGGGCGTGCCGCGGGTCCTCGGGGTGTGCTGGACGCTGTGGGTGGAGCTGAAGTTCTACGTGCTGTTCGCCCTGTTCGTGATCTGGAAGGGCGTCACCTACAAGCGGGTGGTCACCTTCTGCATCCTGTGGACGCTGGCCGGCGCGTTCGCCCGGGTCGCCGACAACCCGCTCACCGACGAGCTGGTGATGCGCGACCACGCCCCGTTCTTCATCGGCGGCCTCGCGCTGTACCTGATCCACCGCTTCGGCAGCGACCTGCTGCTGTGGGGCATCGTCGGCATGTCGTTCCTGCTGGGCCAGCGCTACTCGGTGATGGCCCTGTGGCACCCGGGCGCGCAGGGCGAGTTCCACCGCAACCCGTACGTCATACAGGGCATCGTCTTCCTCGCCTTCGCCGCGGTCGCGGTGGTGGCGCTGGGCTGGACGCGCTGGGCCAACTGGAACTGGCTGACGGTCGCCGGGGCGCTGACGTACCCCTTCTATCTGATCCACGAGCACCTGGGCTGGTTCTTCATCCGGGTGCTGCACCGGGGCCTGGGGCTCGGCTCCTACGTGACGCTGGCGCTGTCCGTACTGAGCCTGCTCGGACTGGCCTGGCTGATGCACCGGTTCGTGGAGAGGCCGTTCGGGCCGAAGCTGAAGCAGGCTTTGCCTGCCGTGCGGTTCTGACCCTCGCGGAAAGGCGGTTGGGGTGCCCCGTGACCCGGGGCACCCCAACCGCCTTTCCGCGAGGGCGTGTTGCTTCCGCTTACTTCCGCGTCGTCTGCCGCAGCTGCCGTACGGCCTTGCGGACCGCCGGGTGCCTGCGCAGTGCCTCGGCGCGCACCGGGCTGCCGCCGGGCAGGCGCAGACTGGTGAGGCGGCGGCGCTTGAAGTAGTGCTGGTACCGGTCCAGGTTGGCGCCGAGCCAGGCGGTCACCTCGTCGCGCATCGCGTGATGCTTGCGGGACTGCATGCAGTAGCCGACGCTGCGCACCAGCGGGGCCAGCTCCGCGGCCATCCCGGCGAGTTCGAGCGGGGAGCCCAGCTCGGCGTTCTCGGCGTCGGGCAGGGCCGCGTCGATGATGGTCAGCGGGATGCGGTTGCTGTTCTCGTACGGGGTGATGCGTTCGAGGAGCAGGTCCGTGCCGACGCGGGCGACCGGGATGCCGTAGAAGGCGGCGGCGGTCATCAGCGCGGTCGAGAAGCAGCCGACGACGAGCTTCGGCTTCAGGTAGGCGAAGACGGTCTCGGCGAGGACGGGCTCGTTGAGAACCGTGAGGGTGACGCCGAGTTCGTCGGCGACCGCCTCCAGGGACTCGTTGAAGACGGCGGGCGCGCTGGGGTGCGGCTTGAACAGCACGTCCTGGTGACCGGCCCGGGCGGCGGCGCGCAGGAAGCGGATGTGCAGCCGCTCCTCCTCGTCCTGGGTGATCAGGTCGATGGCCGAGAGGTACTGGCCGAGGAGTACGGCGGTGGGCGGGTTGTCGGCCGGGAGGCGCTCGGCGAGGATGCCGGCGCCGGACTCGCCGATCTGCGCGAGGACGTCGACGATGGCGTCGTTCGCGACGGCCTCGGGTTCGACGCCGTACTCGGACAGCAGCATGGGCTTGAGGCCCGGCACCAGGTCCAGGTGCAGGACGCGCTTGATGCGGCTGCTCATGCCGTGCGGGATGCGGTTGCGGGTGGGGCCGTAGCTCATCAGGCCGTCCGCGTACACATGGATCGGGCTGTCGGCGAAGATGTCGGCGACCGCGCGGGAGGGGTTGGCCTGGATGGACTCGCAGGCGATCTCGACGGGCTCGTCGCCCAGGTTCCAGGCGAGGCGTACGGCCTTCTCCCACAGCAGGGTGTCCTGGCCGCGCGGGGACCAGCCGGCCGGGTGGTGGGGGGAGATGAACTCGTTCCAGGAGCGCACCTCGTCGAACTCGGGGCGCAGCTTCTCGAAGCCGGCCATCTTGTCCAGCGGGGTGCCGACCTCGGGGATGGCGGCGGTGTTGCTGACGACCAGGATGCGGCGGACGCCCTCGCGCGGGCCGAACTGGCCGGCCCGGATGGCGGCGGTGACGGTCGCGGCCGCGTACTGCGTGGCCGAGAAGAAGATCTGGATCATGCCGCCACTCCCTTCATGCCGCCCCTTATCCGGCGCAGCATGTACACGCGCTCCTCGCCCATCCCGACGAGGGCCTCTTCCAGCTCGTCCTCCGACATCCTGCCCAGCGCATCGGCGGCCATCTGCTTCAGCCTGGCGGCGATGCTGCGCTCGAACCGGCCGCGGCTGAGCAGCTGGTGGGCGATGACGACGCAGTAGTTGCGCAGCGCCTTCTTGCGCAGCCCGGCCACATCGGGGTCGTCGGCGAGCTCGGCGAGGACGAGGTCGAAGGAGCGGAAGAAGTCGAGCTGGCGCACGTCGCCGATCTGGGTCAGCGAGCTGGCCACGCCCCGGCGGTAGAAGACGCCGCGCAGGCTGGCGACGGCGTAGGAGTCGGCCCTGCGGTGCAGGTCCCAGATCCAGGGGCGGTCCTCGGCGGTCTTCAGTCCGTCGTGGAAGCGCAGCATGCCCTTGTCGAGGAGGCGGCGGTGGTAGACGCCGGCCCAGGCGTAGGGATAGTCGACCATGGTCGTGTCGTCGACCGGGAGGATCGAGGTGCGCGGGTCGAGGGGGGTGTGCCGCCGTCCCTCGGGTGCCCGGTGCACGGTCCGCTCGATGCCGGTCACCTGTACGTGGTCGGTCCGTACGAAGTCGACGTCGAACCGCTCGATGGCGTCCACCAGATCCGCGAGATAGCCCGGGGCCAGCCAGTCGTCACCGTCGAGGAAGGTGAGGTAGCGGCCCTCGGATGCGTCGATCCCGGTGTTGCGCGCGGTGGCCAGTCCGCCGTTGTGCTCGTGCCGAATCACCCGGCTGTTCCCGAGTCTCTTCGTCAGCGTCAGCAGCGCTTCGTATGTCTTGTCCTTGGTGGACCGGTCCTCGACGAAGATGAACTCGAAGTCGTCCCGCTCGTTGTTGACCAGGCTGGTCACCGTCTCGGGTACGTACGACTCGATGTTGTAGCACGGGACGATCACGGACAGGGTGGGGGGGCGGTTGGTCACGCGTACACCTGGGCTCTCTCCGGGGCGGATCCCTGCGACCGTAGGAGATGTTCGACGCGGCACATCAACTCCCTGCCAACTACCAGGTGAACGAAAAGTAACGGTCACCTGATCCCGTACCGCGCCCCGATCCCGTCGATCACCACCGCCAGCCCTTCCTCGAAGTGCGCCTCGTAGTCGGCGAAGATCTCCGCTCCGGCCTGGGCCGACAGGGGGAAGTCGGCCATCAGGCGGGCGCGTTCGGCCACGTCGTAGCCCTCCCGGCGCTCCCCGGCCATGGGCTCCACGCCCTGCTCCTCCGTGACGAAGCCGAGCGTGTAGAAGTACGTCGTCGAGGTCGCGCGGACCGCCTGGGCGAGGGTGAGGCCCGCGGCCGTGAAGAGGCGCAGGGTGTCCTCCATCTGCTCGGCGTGCACGATGCCGGTGAAGCGTGAGCCGCTGAACACCTTGGCCCCGTCGCGGTGGCCGAGCAGCGCCGTGCGCAGTCCGCGGTTGGACTTCAGCAGCCGCTCCCGCCAGGTGTCGTCGGGGTCGAGGGGCGTCCCGGCGATCATCCGGCGGTACATCTCGGTCGCCATCTCGTCCAGCAGCGCCTGCTTGTCCTTGAAGTGCCAGTACAGGGCGGGCGCCTTGACGTCGAGCCGTCTGGCGATGGCGCGCAGGGTCAGTCCGTCCAGGCCGACCTCGTTCAGGAGCTCGAGGGCGGTGTCCGCGACGCGGGTGCGGTCGAGGGGGGCTCGTCGTTCCGAAGTCACGCTTGACAGCTTAACGACGTTAAGGGCACGCTCACACCCAGGCAGCACTTAACAACGTTAAGGGGGATGGGCGTGAACCGCGATGCTCTGCTCGTGGACGTACTGATCGTGGGGGCGGGCCCGACCGGTCTCGCGCTGGGGATCGACCTCGCCCGGCGCGGGGTGGACGCACTGGTGGTGGAGCGGGCCGAGGCGCTGTTCCCCGGGTCGCGCGGCAAGGGGATCCAGCCGCGCACGATGGAGGTCTTCGACGACCTGGGCGTGCTCGACGCGATCCGCGCGGCCGGCGGCGGCTATCCGGTCGGGATGATCTGGCGGGACGGAAAGCGGATGGGCGAGCACCGGATGTTCGACCCGGCCGAGGTGACCGAGGACTCGCCGTATGCCGAGCCGTGGATGGTGCCGCAGTGGCGGACGCAGGAGGTGCTGTACGCGCGGCTGGCGGAGCTGGGCGGGAAGGTCGCCTTCGGCCGGGAGGCCACCGGGATCACACCGGACGAGGACGGGGTGACCGTGGGCTTCGCGGACGGCGGCGCCATCCGCGCGCGGTACGTCGTCGCCGCCGACGGCGGCCGCTCGGCCGTGCGCCGGGCGCTCGGCGTCGGCATGACCGGCGAGACCGTCGACCCGAGCCCGACGCTGGTGGCGGACGTCAGGATCACCGGCCTCGACCGGGACCACTGGCACCTCTTCCCGCCGTGTGGGGAAGGTGAGGGCTTCCTCGCCGTCTGCCCGCTCGCGGGGACGGAGGACTTCCAGGTCACGGCCCAGCTCACGGAGGGGACGTCGGTGGACGTCTCTCTGGAGGGCGTGCGCGAGGTCGTCGGCGCGCGATCCCATCTGGCGCCGGAGGACGTCACCGAGGTGCGGTGGGCCTCGAACTTCATGCCCCGGACAGCCCTCGCGGACCGGTTCCGGGTCGGACGCGTGTTCCTCGCGGGGGACGCCGCGCACGTCCACTCCCCGGCCGGCGGGCAAGGGCTCAACACCAGCGTGCAGGACGCCTACAACCTGGGGTGGAAGCTGGACGCGGTGCTGCGGGACGGGGCGGCCGAGGCTCTGCTGGACACGTACGAGGAGGAGCGGCGGCCTGTCGCGGCGGGCGTGCTGGGGCTGTCGACGAGCGTGCACCGCGGGGAGGTGCGGCGTGGGGTGGCTACGCGTCAACTGGGGCTGGGATACCGGGAGTCGAGCCTGACGGTGGAGGCGCGGGCGGTCCCGGGGGCGGTGCGGGCCGGGGATCGGGCGCCGGACGGGGTGGTGGATGGCGTACGGCTGTTTGACGCGTTCCGGGGGCCGCACTGGACGTTGGTCGCGGTGGGCGTGGTGGCGCCTGGGGTGCCGGGGGCGGTGCGGGTGCTGCGAGGGGGCGCGCAGGGGGCGTACGGCCGCGGGTTGTTCCTGGTGCGGCCGGACGGGTATGTGGGGTGGGCCGGGGACCAGGAGACCGGGCTGCTGGACTACCTGGTCCGGTTCGGGCTTCGCTAGTCGTCGCCGTCGAGGAGGGTGTCGACGGGGAGGTCGAGGGTGACACCGACGGATTCGGGGATGGGGACTGTCTGGCCTCGCTTGTAGCGGAGGGGGTCGGGGTACTTGCCGTCGATGGGGTTCTGGTAAAGGAGGACTTCGTCGTGCGCGCGGTCGACCACGACATAGACAGGGATGCCTGCCTTGGCGTAGGTCCCGAGCTTGATGACCGTGTCATTCGACCAGTTGGTGGAGGTCACCTCCAGGACCAGCCGGAAGACATGCGGCGCATAGCAGTTCTTCTCGACAAGCGAATCCCGGAAGTCAGTGTCGACGACGGACACGTCCGGCACCGCGTAGTCATCCGGTCCGGTCGGCAGCCAGAGTCCGATCCCGGGAACCGCCCGGAGCCCAGCCTCCCGGGCTCCGGCCTCCCTGAACGCGTAGCTGACCTCGACGCACGTCACTTGATGCGGTCCATCCGGCGGCGGTGTCACAACGATGCTCCCGTTGAGGATCTCTACCCGGTGCCCGGGCAGCTCCTCCCAGAGCCGGTCGGCGGCATCGGCAAGCGACGACTCGTGCAGCATCACAGCCACGGCACCCTCCTTTCGGGAAAACCCTCCACGAGATTAACCGGGGACGGACGGTTTCCGCCCCCGATCACTCATTCGAGGGAATCGCCCAGCTCAGAACACATCCGACGGCACATAAGTCCCCCAAACCTCCCGCAGCGCCCCGCACACCTCCCCCACCGTCGCCCGCCCCCGCAACGCCTCCTTCATCGGATACAGCACGTTCTCCTCCCCCTCGGCCGCCTTCCTCAGCGCGGCCAGCGCCGCGTCCACCGCCCCCTGGTCCCGCTCCGCCCGCAGCCGCGCAAGCCGTTCCGCCTGCCGGGCCTCGATCGCCGGGTCCACCCGCAGCGGCTGATACGGCTCCTCCTCGTCCATCTGGAACCGGTTGACGCCGACCACGACCCGCTCGCCGGAGTCCGTCTCCTGGGCGATCCGGTACGCGCTGTGCTCGATCTCGTTCTTCTGGAAGCCGTGCTCGATGGCCGCGACCGCGCCGCCCAGGTCCTCGACCCGCCGCATCAGGTCGACCGCCGCCGCCTCGACGTCATCCGTCATCCTCTCGATGACGTACGAGCCCGCGAAGGGGTCGACCGTCGCCGTCACGTCCGTCTCGTACGCCAGCACCTGCTGGGTGCGCAACGCCAACCGCGCGCTCTTGTCCGTCGGCAGCGCGATCGCCTCGTCGAAGGCGTTGGTGTGCAGGGACTGGGTGCCGCCGAGCACCGCCGCCAAGCCCTGCACCGCGACCCGGACGAGGTTCACCTCCGGCTGCTGGGCCGTGAGCTGCACACCGGCCGTCTGGGTGTGGAAGCGCAGCATCAGGGACTTGGGGTTCCTCGCGCCGAACTCGTCCCGCATCACCCGCGCCCAGATCCTGCGCGCCGCGCGGAACTTGGCGACCTCTTCGAGGAGGGTCGTACGGGCCACGAAGAAGAAGGACAGGCGGGGGGCGAAGTCGTCGACGTCCATCCCCGCGGCCACCGCCGTACGGACGTACTCGATGCCGTCCGCGAGGGTGAAGGCGATCTCCTGCGCGGGGGACGCGCCCGCCTCGGCCATGTGGTAGCCGGAGATCGAGATGGTGTTCCACTTCGGGATCTCGGCCCGGCAGTACCTGAAGATGTCCGCGATCAGACGCAGGGAGGGCTTGGGCGGGAAGATGTACGTCCCGCGCGCGATGTACTCCTTGAGCACGTCGTTCTGGATCGTGCCGGTGAGCCGGTCGGCGGCGACGCCCTGTTCCTCCGCCACCAACTGGTAGAGCAGCAGGAGCAGGGCCGCGGGGGCGTTGATCGTCATCGACGTCGACACCTTGTCCAGCGGGATCCCGCCGAACAGCACCCGCATGTCGTCGACCGAGTCGATGGCCACGCCCACCTTGCCGACCTCGCCGTGCGCGATCGGGGCGTCGGAGTCGTGGCCCATCTGGGTGGGCAGGTCGAAGGCGACGGAGAGGCCCGTCGTGCCGTGGGCGATCAGGTCGCGATAGCGGGCGTTGGACTCCGTCGCCGTGCCGAAGCCCGCGTACTGGCGCATGGTCCACGGGCGGCCCGTGTACATCGTGGGATACACGCCGCGGGTGAAGGGGTACGAGCCCGGCTCGCCCAGCTTCTCGGCCGGGTCCCAGCCGGTCAGCGCGTCCGGCCCGTAGACCGGTTCGATGGGCAGTCCGGACTCCGACTCGCGCGCCATGGTGGATACCTCCCGCGTTGCCGTGGTCACCCCTGTGTCCCACGATGCCGCGTAGTTCGCGACCGGTCACGCGCGGGGAACATCTCAGGTGACATCGGTGCGGTCGGGGTGGCCGCGATGAGACGACCGGGGGCGGGGATGCGTATCAGGGGCATGAGGAGAACGGCTGCGGTATGCGCCTCGGGCGCCGTGCTCGCGGTGCTGTGCGGCTGCACGGTGCAGGCCTCGGACGGCGAGCGGCACTCGCCGATCCGCATAGAGCTGCCGGACGGCACGCCCTCCCCGAAGTCCGCGCCGCCCGACGACAAGCCGAGCGCGACGCCCCCGCCCGCGGCGCCCGCCGTGCTGTGGCGGCGCGGCGACACGGGCCGGGACATACGGGAGCTGCAGGCCCGGCTGCGGCAGATCGCCTGGCTCTTCGACGGGCCGACCGGGACCTACGACGACCTCACCGAGCAGGCGGTCCGGGGTTTCCAGGGCAAGCGGGGGTTGCCGAAGACGGGCAGGACCGACGAGGTCACCTGGCAGCGGCTGCTGAAGATGACGCGCGAGCCCGGCAAGTGGGACCTGTACCTGATGGGCGGGCAGCCCGCCGACGCCCCGGACGCGCGGTGCCTCAGCGGCCGGGTGCTGTGCATCAGCAAGTCGAGCCGGACCCTGCGCTGGATGATCGACGGGCGGACGGTCGTGACGGTGCCGGTGCGGTTCGGGTCGGAGTACACACCGACCCGGGAAGGTGTGTTCAGTGTCTACTGGAAGTCACGGCACCATGTGTCGACGCTCTATGACTCGCCGATGCCGTACGCGATGTTCTTCAGCGGTGGCCAGGCGGTGCACTACTCGTCCGACTTCGCGGCCACGGGCTACGCGGGCGCCTCGCACGGATGCGTCAACGTGGCCGACGAGCGGGCGATCTCGGAGATGTTCGCCCAGGTGCGGACCGGCGACAAGGTCGTCGTCCACTGGTGAGGGCGGGAAGCGGAGATGAGGCGCGGGCGGGACCGGGGGAACGTGTCCCGCCCGCGCCGATGCACGAGCCGCAGGTACGGGGGGAACCCCGGCTCTGTGCGACGGCCGATGACCAGTCGGCTCACTCTCATCAGCGCCGCCGCGGCCGAAAACGTCACTCTCACGGCGAAGTATTTTCCCGGATCTATAAAACCGCAGGTCAGCGGCTTGTGATGGGGGTGCGCACAGGGAGCAGGGCGGTCACGGCCGAGTGGAGCCGCGCGGCGCTCTGCGTGCGGTGGCCGTCGCGGCCGTGGCGACCGCGCGGGTCACCCTCGCCCTCGTCGTCCCTCCGCCTGTCCTTGCCGCTGTCCTTGTCCTGGTCGTCGTCGCCCTGGTCGCGGCCCTTGTCCTGGCCCGCGTTCTCCTCGCCGTCCCGCTGGGACCGGGTGCTCTCGCCGGCGCCGGACAGGACGTTCTTGCAGTACTTCCACACGCGTGCGGAGCTGCCCGCCGCGTTCTCCAGGGTGCGGCGGTGGTCGCCGGTCAGCGGCCTGCCGTCGCGGACGTCGCGGCAGTAGGAGGTGACGTTCTTCCACCAGCCGCCGGGCTTCTCCCGGTCCCCGGAGGCGGAGTCGCGGTCCGTGGCCGAGCCGCCGGTCGCCGCCGGGTCCTCGGGGGCGCCGGGGCCGGCGGAGGCCCCCGAGCCGCCGTCGGGGGTGGGCTCGTCCTGCCCGCCGGTCTCGGGGGACGGCGAGATGAGCGGGCGCTCCGTCGGTGCCGGTGCCGAGACGGTGGCGGCCGGGCGGGCCGGTTCGTCGCGGTCGAACGGCGTCGGCAGGACTCCGGTTCCGGCCGCGACCGCGACACCGCCGACCATGCCGACGGCCAGCGCGGCGGCGAGACCGAGCCGCACGGGACGGGCCCAGCGGGGGCGGCGGACGGCGCGGGACGGGCGGCCGAGGCGGACGAGGCCGGCGTCGGCGGGGCCCGAGTCGGGCGGCCCGGGGCGGTCGCCGACGGTGGCGGAAGCGTCCTCCCGGTCCGCCTCCCGGCCCTTGCGGGCGGTGCGGAACGCGGCCAGCGCGGCGGCCTCTCCGGGGAGTTCCTCGCTGGTCGGCGGGGGTTCGGCGGTCAGCGCCTCAAGCGTCTTGGCCAGCCGTTCGGCCTGATCGCGATCGGCCGCGTCGACAGCTTCCAGTGACTCTCCGCTCAGCAAACGCTCCGCCGTTTCGCGGTCCAGCCACCTGTACAGCTCGTCGGCCATCACACATCCTTCTGCGTCCGCGAACGCATATGCGTCACACTCGCGGACGTCACCGCACGGCCGCGCGGTTCTCGCTGGGGAGGCAGGGCGTCGAGCACCCCGGCCGATTCCGGATCGTCACCGAGCAGCTCGGCGAGCCGCTTCAGGCCCCGGTGCGCGGCCGTCCGTACCGCACCCGGCCTTTTGCCGAGCGTCTCCGCGGCCGTCTTGGCGTCGAGCCCCACGACCACGCGCAGCACGACCGCCTCGGCCTGGTCCTGCGGCAGCCGCGCGATGAGGGAGAGGGTGCCGTCGGTGGCGAGCGCCTCGATGGCCTCGCCGGCGGTGTCGGACTCGGCGGCCTTCCCGGTCAGCTCCGTCTCGTCGCCGCCGATCGCGGGACGGCGGCCGCGCATGCGTATGTGGTCCAGCGCGCGGTTGCGGGCTATCCGCGCCGCCCAACCGCGGAAGCGGTCCGCGTCCCCGCTGAACCGCTCCAGGTCGCGCGCTATCTGCAGCCACGCCTCCGAGGCGACGTCCTCGGCGTCCGGGTCGCCGACCAGCGTCCGCACGTACCCGAGCAACCGCGGGTGTACGGAGCGGTACACAGTCCGGAACGCGGTCTCGTCCCCGTCCTGTGCCGCAAGCACCGCGGCGGTCAGCTCCGCGTCATCCCCGAGCACTGGATCCCTCAATTGATGGTTGCGGTGCCGAGACCGCAGGTCGTTGCGGTGGTCCTACACCCTCCGCGTCCGGCGCGAAAGGCACGTTACGGCCTGAAACCGCTGCTCGTCCATGTCCGTACAACATGCAACTACCCGGGAACCCGTGAAGTGTCCGCCCAGGTGTGACAGAAAACGCAGTCATGGCGCTGTAGAGAGTACGGGCCGCCGCGCGGCCCGTGCCGCGCGACGGCCGGGGCCTCTCCTGTGGGGGGTGGCGGCCCCGGCCGTTGCCTCGGCGCAGGGTTCGCAGCCCGACGGGTGGGTTCACCGGGGTGTGCGAGGGGTGGTCATTCCCCCGCGGACTCACTTCTTCTCAGTTCTTCTTGCCGCTCTCGGGCGCGTTGTCGGCCTGGTCGCCCTGGTCGCCGCCCGCGCCGTTGTCGGCGCCGCTCTCCGCATTGTCGGCGCCGCTCTCCGCGTTGCCCGCGCCGCTCTCCGCGTTGCCCGCGCCGCTCTCCGCGTTGTCCGCACCGCTCTGCGCGTTGTCGGCGCCGCTGTCCGCGTTGTCGGCGCCGTTCGTCGCGCCCGCGGCGCCGCCGCCCGGCGTGGCGGCCTGGCTCGGCCTGCTCGTCGCCGCCCGCGCGAGTTGCTCGGCGCAGTACGCGGCCACCTTGTCCTCGCCGCCCGCCGCCGTGACGAGCCGCTGCCAGGCCGTGGCGTCCAGGGCCTTGCCCTGGCCCTTGACCTGGTCGTAGGCGCGGCACCTGGCCTCGGTGTCCTGGGCGGTGTCCGGATGGCCGGGCTTCTCGGCGGCGGACCCGGCCGAGGACGGCTCGGCGGTCGGCCGGTCGAGGGCGCTGTTGGACGGGGTGGGCCCGCCCTTGTCGTCGGATTCGTCCGAGGAGCCGGACGAGCCGATCGCGGCGAACGCGGCCCCGCCCAGCGTGAGGCTCGCGAGGAACAGGGAAAGCGTGGTCCGCACCGACAGCGCCAGCCGCCGCTCGCGGGGCCGCCAGTCGTCCCGGTGCCGGGTGCGTGCCGCCCGGTGGGCGCCCGAGTCCCGGGCCGCCCGGAACGCGGCCACGGCGCGCTGCTCGCCCTCGCTGTCGACACGGTGCCCGCGCAGGACGGCGGCGGAGAGCAGCGCCTCCAGTTCGGCGTCGTCCAGTGCGAGGGCGGGTCCGGACGCCATGCCGTCAGGGTGCACATGCCGACGGCCGGTGGACCCACCGCCGTTCTGCTGTTCACCCATGTCCGTTTTCCGTTCCTGTCCGACCTGATCTGTATGCGTCTTGCGTGCGGTACGTCATGCACATGCCGTACGCGATCCACGTGACCTTCATGACCGCTGAGACCGGCATGCTCGTAGAGCCTGTACGTCCTTCACGTCCCGTACGACTCACCGCGCACCCGGTTTCGCCTCACCGAGGCGCCGATGTGTCGCCCCGGTCGCCGCCGTCACGCTCACTGTTCATTTCGATTCCCCCAGCGTCCGGGGGCCGTCATCCGTCACACCTTCGACGCCGAGCTGCTTGGCCAGGCGCTTCAGCCCCCGGTACGCGGCCGTGCGCACCGCGCCCGGGCGCTTGCCCAGGACGCGGGCCGCGGACCGTGCGTCGAGGCCGACGACCACCCGCAGCAGCACCGCCTCGGCCTGGTCCCGCGGCAGCCCGCGGACCAGGTCCAGGGCGACCTCGGTGGAGATCGACTCCAGCGCCTGGTCGTACGTGCTGTGCGGACCGGGCAGGTCCAGCAGTACGTCCTGCTCCAGCGACGCCGCCCGGGGCCGTACCTTCTGCCGGCGCAGATGGTCCAGCGCCCGGTGCCGGGCGATGGTGGCGCTCCAGCCCCGGAACCCGGCCCCGTCGCCCTTGAACCGGCCGAGGTCCCGGGCGATCTCCAGCCAGGCGTCGGAGGCCACGTCCTCCGCGTCCTCCCCGACCAGCCCGCGCAGGTACCCGAGCAGGCCGGGCTGCACCAGCCGGTACGCGACCGCGAACGCGGCCTCGTCACCTTCCTGAGCCCGCGCGACGGCCGCGCCCAATTCCCCGTCGTGCGCGTGCACGCGGCGGGGTTTCCCTCCCTGGCCCAAGAACTGTCCTCGTCCGTACCGGTTCGTAGCGAATCCGCGCCCTGCGATGCGGCCACCGTTGCCCACGTTCCTCCACGGTCAACAGCGCCGATCCCCACGGAAGTGTCACAGGGGGACCGTCACCCCACCCCTTCCGGCAGCACGACGGCTTCCCCGTAGGGCCCCGAGGTCCGCTCGGTCACGTCCTGGCCGTAGCGGATGACCCCGCTCCCGTACGGGATGCGGAAGACACACCGGAACGCGTGCGAAGTGATCTGATACGTCGAGGGGTCGAGGACGACCGACTCCTCGGCGCGCTCCACGGTGATCCCGCTCTCCGGCGCCGTGACGCCGGCCGCGCGCAACTGCTCCAGGGTCGGGGCGAGTTCACGTAGTGCCTTGCGTACGACGGCCTGGTCGCGTACGGCGGTCAGCGCGCCGGGCGTCGTACGGACGCGCAGTTCGACCCGCCGGTCCGACACGGTGAGGGAGACCGCGTCGCCGTAGTCGCCGAACGCGTCCAGCGCGGCGACCGGGTCCTCGACCTTGTCCGCGATCTCCGGGTCGGAGAGGGGCCCGTGCCGCCAGGCGGCGTCGCCCTCCTTGACGTACCCGGTGCCGTCGACGACGTAGATCTCCTCGGACCTGGTCACGCCCTTGCTGGTGCGGATGCTGCCGGTGGAGTGCAGTGCCCACGGGTCGCCGGTGGTCCGGCGCACCTGCGCCGAGTAGCCGGCGCCGCTCTTCTGTCCGCGCAGGACCAGTTCCTCGCTCCCGCGCACGGTGAACCGCCAGCCCTCTTCCGCGGCCATCGCCTCCTTGGCCAGGGCGAGGAACTCGGCGGGGGTCTCGGGAGCGGGCGCCGGCTCGGCGGGGTCTCGGGAGCGGGCGCCGGCTCGGCGGGGGTCTCGGGAGCGGGCGCCGGCTCGGCGGCCGCGGTGGACCGGTGGCTCTGGCCGGAGGGCGGCGCGTGGTCCGTCGAGCATCCGGCGAGTACAGCGGAGACGAGGAGCGCGGTCGTCGCGGCGAGGCGCCTGCTCATGCCACGACTCTCCGCGCCCGCCCGTGCAGGGTCAGATAGAAGGTCTGCAGCGACTCGGTGGGGCCGCCGGTGTCGAACCGGTTGTGGACCTTGCCCAGTGGGTTCCAGACCCGTCCGTCCGGCATGCGCACCCCGACCGGCTGGCCGAAGTACGCGCGCTGGTCGGCGTCGAAGTCCTCCCACACCGCCCCCGCGCGGCGCACGAGCACCTCACCGACGTACGCCCCGAGACCGAACAGCGTCTCCCGCGCCCGCTCCCGGTCGGCGCCGCCCTTGCGCAGTCCGTCGATCAGGAAGTCGACGAGGCGCAGGCTGGCCACGGAGTAGTCCAGCGGCAACCGGTTGCGCGCGGTGACTCGGGTGACGAAGCCCGCCGCCTGCGAGCGCATCTCCCGTGCGCGCGGTGCGCGTTCGTCCACTGTGCTCATGGGGCTCCACCCCTCAGGTCGGTCGGCGGCAGGACTCCTACCGGTCCTCCCGCTGACCCAGCGGACGTGACCTCGTGAGCATCACGGGTAACGAGCGTGTTCATTCGCACACAGCGAAGTCACCGAACTCGTACAACTTTTCGGCGCCTGATGCGTCCGCGTGGGCACCGCATCCGCCGTATCTCAGGGAACGGCGGGCCCGCCCAGGTAGCGGCCGTCGCGATCGTAGGGCCAGGCGTTGGCGACACAACCGTCGAGGCCCTTGATCTGCTGCATCATCGCGGGAGCCGGCCGTCCCGGGCCCGGGCAGCCCTCGTGGCCGTGGCCGATGCGGTGGCCGACCTCGTGGTTGACGATCAGCGCGCGGTACTCCCCGATGGGCCCGTCGAACTCCGGCGACCCCAGCACCCACCGCTTGAGGTTGACCACCACGTCCGTGCCCACGCTGCAGTTGACCTCACCGCGCGTCAGCAGTCCCGCGGCCCCGCAGATGCGGTCCACCGTACCGGGGGTGGCGATCTTCACGACGAAGTCGTACGACCCGGAGCCGACGAGCTGGAAGGAGTTCACCCCGTCGTGGGTCCAGCCACGCCGGTCGGCGAGCACCGCGGAGATCTCGGCGGCGGCCGCGCTCGCGGAGACGTCGATGCCGCCCTCGACCATCACCTTGTAGCGCCGGACGCGACTGCCGGTGCCGACGACCGACCCGTCGGCCTGTGCGGTGGTGAAGGTGCCGGGACCGGTGGCCGGGATGTCGATGGTGCCGGTCGTGGCCGACGGGGAGTCGGAGGGGGCCGGGGAAGGAGGGGGCGAGGACGAGGACGAGGACGAGGCGCTGGGGCTCTCGGAGGGGTCGGCGCTCGGCTCCGGGGCGGGCGGGACGTCGGCCTCGGCGGTGGGCGCCTCCAGCATGTCCCCCGCGTCGTCGGCCACCGCCCGGTCGTCGGCACGGCCGCCCTGCCAGTACGCGACGGCGGCCCCGGACGCGAGCATCACGGCGGTCAGGGCGACCCCGGCCAGGCCGGTCCGCGCGAGGCCGCGGCGGCCACGGAACCGGCTCCGGCCTTCGACGCCCCTCGACCGAGGCCGCTCCGGAGGTATCGGCTGCTTGACGTGCTGCCCCATTGGCGGAATGTCCCCCGTATCAGCGGTCATGTGTGTCAGCGGTTGCAGGCCCCCTCAACCAGGCAAGACGGCTAACAGGCGGGGTTCGTTCAGGTCAATTCGCCGGACAAGGCGCTGAGTTCGTTCCAATCCATGGCGAAGTGCCGCCAACTCCGCATAGCCGCACGCCTCGCACAACCATTGCGGCTCGCTGGAAGTCGGAGAGTCACAGGGATGGCATACGATGCGCACACCATCCCCCATAAAGTTCTCATAAGAGGTCCGTTCGCGGCATATCCGCCGCAGTCGCTCTGCTCGCGATCGGCGCGGTGGGGTGCTCGACGGTCTCGGACGCGGTCGACAGCACCAAGGAGGGCGCCAAGAAGGTGGCCCGCCAGCGCTCGGTGTTCACGCTGCACGTCGGGGACTGCTACAACCCGAACTCCAAGGGCGAGGGCGAGGAGACCCTCGTCGAGATCGTGCCCTGCGAGGAGGCCCACACCGGTCAGGTCGCGGCCGAATTCCAGATCTTCGACGTGAAGACCTTCCCCGGTGACGAGGAGGTCTCGGCGATCGCCGACGAACGCTGCCCGGTCGAGGTCGCGAAGTTCGCCCCGGACACCTGGGCGCTGCCCAAGGGGGTCTCCCTCTTCTACTACCACCCGACCGCGCGGAGCTGGGCGACCGGCGACCGCGCCGTGAGCTGCACCTACACCAAGGAATCGGGCAAGTTCAGCGGCTCGCTGAACACCGCGAAGACGCTGAAGCCCGAGCAGATCTCGTTCCTGAAGGGTTCGAACGGCGTCTACGACGCCCTCTGGGAGAACCAGCCCGAGAAGGACGACGCCGAGCAGGACCTGCCCGGCTACAAGGCGCAGGCCAAGGCCGTCGCGGCCGCCCTCGACACCCACCTCAAGAGCCTGAAGGGCATCGACGGCACGGAGGTCGGCAAGCTCCGCGAGCAGCTCACGAAGACGGCCGGGCACTGGAAGAAGGCCGCGAACGCCGCCGACGTCGACACGTTCTACATCGCCTACGACTCGGCCTTCACCGGCATCGACCCGAACAAGACGGTCGCCGCCCGCAAGGAGCTGGGCCTGGCCACCACCGTCCCGGCCGACGAGGCCGAGGTCTGGGCGCCCTGACGCCGCCGCGGGCCGCGCCCACCGAAGGCGCGGCCCCGCCCCCTCACAGGCGAGCGCCGCCCATCACGGCGCCGCCTCCCCGCGCAGAACGGCCCGAGCGGCCGCCGCACCCCGTACGACAGCCTGACCGGGCCCGGACCCGCTGCCTCGCCGGCCCGCGCACGGCGGCGGTCCCGGCACAGGCGCGCGCGTCGGCGACCGGCCGGAAGAGCAGCGCCTGCGGCACGGCGGCGGGGCAGCCGCAGTCGCCGGGGCGGCCACGGCGACAGACGGGCCTAGACGACTCGGCGTGCCTGGGCGAGTTGATCGGAGTCGACGGAGGGGGTGTGCGCCGGAGGGAGGGAACCCGCCCGCCGGAACGGACGCCGCACGGCAACTTCCTTACATGCACGGTCACTTCGAGTGACTGCGATGCGGTTGCGATCTTTCATTCACACGCGGGGCAGATGGCGGCCCACCAGGGCCAGCAGTCGCTCCCCGTCCTGTGGAGAGCGCAGCCCGCGCTTGGGCAGCACCTCCACGAGCAGGATGTTCGGGTCGCGGCTGAGCAGCACCACGTGGTCGCGGGTCTCGTGGTAGCCGCGGAAGACCGACCAGCGCTGTACGAGCGTCACGTGCTCGGTCTCGGTCGCGATCCCCGCCTCGCCCACGGACGTGCGGTACTCGCCCTGCCAGGCGACCGTGCGCAGCGCGTGATGGGCCTGGAGGTGCGGGATCGACCAGATCCAGGCGGCGCAGAAGACGGCGGCCACGAAAGAGAACGCGGAGCTTTCCGGTGAGGTCACCACCAGCACGGCGCCGGTCCCGAACAGCCCGGTCAAGCCCCACCGGACCAAGTGGAGGCGCCGACGGCGCTCACGCAGCCGGACGCCCGCCAGGATGTCGGCGCGCGTCGGCCGGTGGACCAGCTCGGCCGTGTCCTGTCTTCCGTCCCGCCCCATGTCCACGTCCATAACCATGAAGCGGGATCGTACTGCCGTCGTGCAGCGGGCGTTCATGGGGACCTTCATGCCGGCCGGAACCCATACTCGTCCGGTTCGGTCACTTACGACTGCTTCGCGCACCAGATCGAATCCGGTCTGCCTGCCGTGTTAGGTTGCGGCGCCTTTGGGAGGGCCGTTCCGCGTCGACCCCTGTGCGTCCGCGTTGAACGGCCTCCTCTGCCATGCCTTTCGCATGCCTACTGGAGGTGCTCCGTGGCCCCACGCCACCAGCCGAACCGAAGAAGACGACCACTCGTACGCGGCGGGCTCGCCACCGCCGTGGCCCTCGCCGCCGTCGGCGGAACCATGCCCTTTCTCCTGTCGGACGCCCACGCCGAGACGTCCTCGCTGACCATCCCCGCTCCGAACCGCTTCAAGCCGGTCGCCAACCCCGTGTACGGCGCGGGACCCGGCGGCGTCGTGGAGCGCACGGAGGTCAAGGACCAGAGCGCGCTCGGCTACTACCGCTGGGCCCCGGACGGCGGTACGCCGGTCGACCTTCCCGCCTCGTCACCGTACGACGACGTCAACTCGATCGACGGAGGGGGAGGCAGCCACGTCTCCGTCACCAGCGGGGACGTCGTGGCGATCTACGACTCCCCGAACCGGGTGCGGGTGATGGACATGAAGTCCGCCACCACCACCCAGTACACGCTCCCCACCGGCCACTTCTACCGTGGCGTCTTCGGCTCCGCCGTGCTCACCGCCACCCGGGACGCGAACGGCGACAAGAACGTCCTGCACGTGCTGCGCATGGCGGACGGACAACTCACCGACACCCTCGTCACCGGGCTGAACGGCTGGGTCGCCGAGGACGGCATGACGCTCGGCGGCGACGACCGTTCGGTGGCGATCTGGTACGCGCACCCCGACGGCACCCGCGGCATCGGCCTGCTGGACCTGGCGACGGCCGCGGTCACCCCGGTGCTCTCGGGCGCCACCGGCGCGAACGCGCAGGTCGTGTTCTCGGACGCGTACGTCGCCTGGTACTCGCCCGAGGGCGGCAACACCACGGCCCGCGTCCTCCCCCGCGCCACCCCGCAGGCGGCCGACACCAAGGTCGAGCTCGGCTCGGGCGACGCCGAGGGCACCCCGCGCCTCGGGCTCGTCGGCGACTGGCTGCTGACCACGCGCCAGTTCCAGCAGGCCGCAGGCGACTTCCTGGCCCGCGAGGGAGCCCCGCTCACCGCGCTGCCGATCGCCGGCGGCGAGCCGAAGACCCTGCTGGCGCACGCCGGTTGGCGTATGGCGCAGGTCCCGGGCGGCGGTGTGGCCGTCACCGGCGGCGCCTCCGCCGGGGACTGGGCGGTGCGCCGGGTCTCCGTCGGCGACGACGGGGCGCCCGTGCTGCGTACGGTGCGCGAGGTGGCGCCCAAGGAGGGCAAGCTCAGGAAGCTGTCGCTCACGGCCGGGCACCTGGTCACCGCCGAGTCCGACACCACGTACCTGCCGGCGCTGTTCCAGCGGCAGCTCACCCTCGGCGCCGCCCCGTCGGCGGGCGAGCGGTCGCTGCTCGTACGGCCGGACGCACAGACCACCGGCGAGGCGGCACAGCGTGTCTACGACTCCCGGCAGCCGGTCGGCACCGGGGACGGCCATACCGTCGTCGCCACGACCGACGCGGACGGCGCCCAGGTGCTCGTCGTGCTGGCGGCGGACGGCACGAAGACCGTCGTACCCGCCGTGGACCCGCAGACCGGCGAGACGATGCCGACGGGCTCGGCCCACTACTCGGCCGTGCGCTCGGCTTCCGGCCGCTATGTGGTGTTCGGTGACAGCGGACGCGGGCTGGAGGACCGGCAGTACGTCGTCGACCTGGACGCGTCCGGCGGGCCGAAGGTGGTCCGGGTCCGCCAGGGCCAGGGCGGGCTCGCGGTCTGGGGCACCAAGCTGTGGATGCCGAGCGACTCGGACGACGGCACCCTCCAGGCCGTCGACCTCAAGTCCGGCGAGACGACGGTCACGGACCCGATCACCGACAACGGCTGCCAGCCGCAGCAGTTGCAGACGGCCGGACCCTGGGTGTACTGGGACTGCTACCCCTCGGGATCGGTCAGCTCCGGCCACGGCGTCTACAACACGCAGACCCGGCAGTCGTCGTGGGCCCCGCGCGGCGCCCTCGGCGATGGCTATGTGGTGGCGTACGACGGGAGCCGCGGCCGGCTCGGCCTGACCCCGATCGGGGACGCCACGCGCACCATCGAGGCCTTCACCTCCCAGTACGAGTACCCGATCGTGGAGGCCGACCGCTTCGGCGGCGCGGTCGCGTACGCGAAGGAGAGGAGCGCCCGGATCACCGTGGTCGACTCGGGCGTCGCCACCTCCCAGGTGGCCGAGATCGAGTCGCGGGTCGAACAGTCCGTGAACCTCACGTCCACCGCGGACGCCGTGTGGGACGCGGACTGGCTGCTGTCCAAGCCCGTCATCGACGCCCAGGTGACGGTCCGGAACAAGACCGGCCGCGTGATGTTCACGGGTGCGGCCAAGGAGTACGCCGCCGCCGTGTCGTTCTCGTGGGACGGCCGGACCGGCGACGGCCGGTACGTCAAGGACGGCACCTACACCTGGGAGCTCACCGGCGCCCCGGCGGACGGCAGCGGCGGCGCGCTGAAGGTCACGGGCACGGTCGGGATCAGCGGCGGCCAGGTCGCGCGTACCGCGCGCTGAACAGCGCTACCGGCGCCGGTCATGCCCCCGGTGAGGGGAACGCTGGGGGCATGAGCCGACGGACACGCGCTTCAAGGCTGCGACCGCACGACTGCGACGCAGCAGACCGCGGCCAGCAGCAGCGCGAAGGCGGCCGGGCGCCAGCCCGCCTCCGCCGCCGAGCCGGGGAGGCTCCGGTCGGTCGGGGCGACGACGCCATCGGGGTCGAAGACCATGTCGAGGTGGTCGCCGGGCCTGGTGGAGAGCGTGCAGGTGCGCCACGCCTCGGCCGCGACAGGGGTGCCGTCGGCGAGTTCCACGGTGCATGAGTTCTGCACGTAGTCCCGGCCCTCGTAGCGATGCGTGTCCACCTCGGTCACCACCACGCTGCGCGTCACGCCCCGCTCGGCCAGCACGGCCTCCTCGGTGATCTGGGGTACCCACCAGGCCAGCAGGGCACCGAAGACGGCCACGACGGCCACGAGGACCCGTCCGGCGTTGGTGAAGAAGAGGTAGGCCGCCGCGGCGAGCGCGACGGCGATGCCGGCCACCAGCGCCGGGAGGCGGTGGCCGGTGAGAACCCCGGCGACGCCGCTGCCCGCGATCAGGGCCGCGCCTCCGAGTCCCAGTGCGATCCCCTCCACGATCAGGCGCCTCGGGGGCGGCCCGGTGAAGTTGGCGGGCCCCCACATCAGTGCACGGTAACTGGTGTCCGGCACGGCTCCCGGACGGTCATCGCCGTACTCGGGTCCGGAGTGTGCGTCGGTCATGGTGTCCGTTCCTGTGTGCTGGTGCCGTCGACCTGCCCGGTCGGCGGCCGCAGAAGAGTCGCACCGGGGGCGGACGGTGTCCACCCGCCCCCGGTGCGATGGTTGTCACGGTGCGGTCGGCATTACCAGCCGCTCGCCCCGTAGACGGTGGTGTAGCTGCTGCCGAAGCCTCCGTCGACGCCGGTCACCAGGGCGACTCCGCCTCCGAGGGTCCACACGATGTCGCCGTTGCTGTTGCGCACGAAGGCGCCCTCCATGGTCATGTCGTCCGGCAGGGACAACTCGTCCTCGGAATTCACCGCCACCCCGGCCAGCCCATGGACGCCCAGGAGCGGCCCGTAAGCCACGTCGCCACCCACGCCGGTTCCGGCGATCTGGTTGAAGCTGTCCGCGTTGCTGTAGACGACGTCCAGTGATCCGGACGCACCCCAGCCGACCGCCGGACCGTGGCTCTCGGTGAACCCGATGTCGTAGTCGCCGTTGGACGTCTGGACAACCATGAAGCAGCCCTGCTCGGCGTAGCCCACGCCGAAGCCTCCGCCGAGACCGCCACAGAGCCCGGCGGTCCCACCGTCCCCACCGACCTGGGTGAAGCCGGTGAGCAGGGTGTGGGTGATCCCGCCGAGGAGGCGCTCCCAGGCCGGGATCGGCTTCGGAGCCGGTTCGGGGGTGTCCGCGAAGCCGGTGTCGCCGGTCGACTCCTGCGCGTACGACGTCTGGAAGTGGTAGTCGTCGCCGGGCATCGACGTGTCCGCTTCCTCTTCCAGCGGAAATTCGCTGAAGTTCCGCTCGCAGTGCGGGCCGGGCTCACTGCACAGCATGTGGCCGTCCAGCTCGAACCGGTTGACCGGGTTGCCGCCCGTGAAGGCGTAGCGGTTGCCGGTGAAGGGGTCGACACCGAGCCGCATGTCGGCGAGGGCACCGTTGTACATGTCCCTCGTCGTGAAGCGGTTCAAGCCCGGGGCGTAGTCCCGGAAGCCCATGTCATAGGTGCCGGACGAGACGTCGAACCGCTTGGCGTTGAAGCGGTACGGGTTGTACGGCTCCTGCGCCGGGTCGGCCACGTTCGGCTGGTCGGCGCCGCTGTACTCGGCCTCGTCGTCGGAACCGTAGGCGGTGTAGCCGTAGGTCGCCTTGGTGTCACCGGCCTGCGTCGTGACGGACTCGACGTCACCACGCGTGTTGTACCCGTACACGCCCAGTTCCTCGGTGCTCCCGGACCGCTTGATCTGGGAGAGCCGCCAGCCCCACGGGGAGTACTGGTAGGACGCGGTGACCGAACCCGCGACCTCCTCGCTCAGCACTTCCTCAGTCAGGCCGAGGTAGTTGAACTCGGTGGTCTTGCCGGCCGCGGTCTTGCTGGCGGTGCGGTCGAGCGGGTCGAAGGTGTACGTCGTCACCTGCTGGGTGCCGTCGGAGACGAGTTTGGAGTGCTTCACCACGTGGTCGAAGCCGTCGTAGGTGTTGCGCTCCACGACCTTCCCACCACCCGTGACCGACTCCAGCCGACCGAACGGGTCGTAGGTGTAGCTCGCGCCCACCCCGTTGATCGTCCCCGACAGCAGCCGGTTGCGGTCATAGGTGAAGGTCGACGCGACGCCCTTGACCGTCTGGCTGATCACATTGGCGTTGGCGTCGTAGACGTACGACTCCGTCGCCGTGCTCGCGCCGGACTTGGTCACCTCGGCGATCCGGTCGGCCGGGTCGTAGGCGTAGTCGGCCGTGACGTCGATGTAGGTCGACGTGGTGTCCGCATCCTTCTTCGTGCCGACATCCCGCAGCTTGTTGCCGTTGGGGTCGTAGGTGACGGTGTGCTGGGAGACCAGCGTGCCGTTCGCCTTCTTCTCGATCTGGGTGTTCGCCAGACCGTCCAGGTAGTAGGTGTGGTCGACGGTGTTGCCGTTGGCCTTGGTCTCCTTCCGCGGCAGACCGCGGTCGGTGTACGTGTACGACGTCACCTTCGGCGCGGTGTCGGTGGCGGACTTGCCCACCGATACCGTCTTCACCAGTTCGCGCAGGTCGTAGGTGTACTTGGTGTACTGGTCGGGATGCGAGACCGTGTCCGGCTGGCCGTTCGCATCGTATGTGTACGTGGTGGCCTGCTGCGCCGCGCCGCCCGCCGACTCGGTCACCTTCCAGACCTGGTTGAGGCCCGTGTAGGTGATCGCGTACGCGTCGATCGTGGCGTTCGACGAGGTGTCGTCGATCTTGGTGAGATTGCCGTTCACGTCGTAGCCGTACGCGAACGTCTTCTGCTCGTCGTCGGTATCGGCCGTGTTGTCGCGCACCAGTTTCACGCCGTCCGCCACGACCTTGCCGCTGCTGTTCTGGAACAGCTCCAGCTTGGCCGCGTTGGCCTGGGTGAAGGCGTACGAGCCGAGCGAGACCCAGGTGCCGGCGCCGGTGGTCTGGTCGATCGTCTTGTCGGTCGTGCCTCCGTCGTGCGTGACGGTGTACTTGGCCGTGGTCGTCGCGCCCGTTGCCTGCGGGTACTTCACGTACGCGGTGTACGTGCCGTCCGTGGGGATGTTGAGCGTCCAGGTGAAGGCGTCCGTGCCGGTCCCCGCCGCGTGGGTGAGGTGGTCGTAGCCCTGCTGGCCGGCGATGTCACCGGCGGTCCAGGTTCCGGTTTTCGACGTGTTCTGGGTGTCGGAGTTGTCAAGCAGGACCACGTCCTTGCCGACCGGCACACCGTCGTCCGCGCGGGTCCTCAGCTTGCCGTCCGGGTAGTAGGACCAGGTCATCGTGCGGTTGGAGGAACCGCCCGCCGACGTCAGCGTCCGGGCCGTCTGCTTGCCCAGGTCGTTGTAGTCGTATGTGGTGACGATGTCCCACGGGTCCGTGGAGGACTTCACCCAGCCGTTGTCGAAGTAGGTGTAGCCGGTGGTGTTGCGGACCGTCTGCCCCTCGGAGGGCGGCAAGGAGGTCGACTTCACCCGGCCCACCTCGTCGTAGCTGGTCTGGGTGTAGACGTTCGGGTCGTTGTAGCGGGAGTCCGCCGGGTCGTACGGCTGGTACTGCTTGACCGGGCGGTTCAGCGCGTCGAACTCGGTGCGCTGGGTGAACGCCTCCGTCGTACCGGCCGCCACAGCCCTCGGCGTGATCACCTTGGTGGTGTTGCCGACCTGGTCGTACTCGTACTTCGTAGTGCGGTACGTGATGGTCGTGGTGCCGTCGTGCGGGACCTTGACCTCGGTCTGTTTGCCGCGCTCGTCGTAGGAGATGAGGGTGGTGTTGTTCTCGGCGTCGGTCGAGGAGACGACCAGTCCGTCCTTGTCGTAGCCCTTCCTCGTCGTCTTGCCGCCCGCGTCCGTGACGACCGTGACCCGGTGGTTCAGGTCGTAGTCGGTCTTGGTCGTGTAGTCGGTCGTGTCGGTCGTCGCGTTCTTCTTGGGGTCGATGACCGTGACGAGGTTGCCGACGTTGTCGTACTCGTAGGAGAGCTTGTCGCCGGCGGCGTTCACCACCTGCGTGAGCTGATTGATGGCGTCGTAGGTGTTCCGCGTGACGTAGTCCGTGGTGTCGGACGTGGTCAGCGTGCCCTTGGGCTCCGTGGTGCTCTTGAGGTTGCCGACCTTGTCGTAGGTGTAGGCCGTTCTGCGCTCGTCGGACGTGGTGGTGTCCTTGGGCTGGGTGGCCGAGCTGACCTGGTCCGCGTTGTCGTACACCGCCGTGGACACCGAGCCGTTGGGCGCCGTCGACTTGGTGATGTTGTCGTTGGCGTCGTACTCCGGTGCAGGCGTGGTGATCAGGTCACCGCTCGCCTGGTCCTTGGGCACGGTCTTGACCAGCGGACGCCCGAACGTGTCGTACGTCTGCGTGGTCGTCTTGTCCAGCGCGTCGGTGGCCTCGGTGACCTGGCCGCGCTCGTCGTAGACGAAGAGCGTCGAGTTGGTCTTCGCGTCGGTGATCGTCGTTGGGTAACCGGTCGGGCCGAAGCCGCCGTACGTCGTCGGATTGCCGTTGGCGTCGGTGGCCTTGGTCAGTTGCCCGTAGGAGTTGTACTCGTACGACGTGGTGTAGTCGCCCGCCGTCGCGGTGGCGACGCCCTTGGGGTCGGTGACCGTGGTCAGGTTGCCGAAGGTGTCGTAGCCGAACTGCCAGGCGCGGCCCTCGGGTGAGGTCTTGCGGAACAGGTCGGCCGAGTAGCCGTCGGCGCGGGTCTGGTACTCGTACTTCGCGGCGTTGGCCGGCCACTTGGCGGAGTCCGTGACGCAGGTGGTCGTCTGGTCCGGGACGCCGGTCTTGTTGTTCTCCGCGTCGCGCTGCCAGAGCGGGTAGCCGGTCTTCTGGTCGTAGCAGTACGCGGTCTTGGCGCCGTTGTCCTCCTCCAGGTAGGTGACGTTGTTGTCGGCGTCCCAGCTCATCTTGGTGGTCTGGGACTTGGCGTTGGTGGTCTGCACCGGGCGGGCGAAGTCGTCGGTGACGTACTTCGTCTGGTGCGTCTCGGCGTCGGTGACGGTGGTGTCGGTGAACTTGGTGTTCGTGGTGTTCGCCGCGTACGCGAAGCCGGTGTCACCGCCGAGCCGGTCGGTGATGGTCTTGGTCCACCAGTGGTACTTCGGGTCGTCACCGGTCTGCGGGGCGTAGTACGCCAGCGACGTGCCGTTGCCGCGCGGGTCGGTGGCGGTGACCAGCTTGACGTTCTTGTTGCCCTGGTCTGCGTCGTAGGTGAACTTGAAGTCCTTGGGCTGGGAGGATCCCTCGCCGTCGGTCATCCAGCCCAGCAGGCCCTTGGTCGTGTAGTAGAAGGAGAGTTTACGGCCCGAGATGTCCGTGATGGACTTGACGTGGTCGTAGATCTTGGGCTCGTTGAGGTTGGTGCCGGTGGCCTTGGCGCCGGTGGCGGTGATGTACGTGTAGGTGGCATCACCCGATTCGACGCCGCCCTTGTTCTCGTACTTCCGCCAGTAGTCGATCTTCAGTGACTGCCGGCCGGCCGGGTCGGTGATGTAGGTGAGGAACTTCGTCGGCTTGTTGCGGGACTTGCGCTCCTCGTAGGTGTACGTCTGCGTGTTGCCGTTCTTGTCCACGGCCGAGGTCAGATAGCCGTCGCAGCCGAAGAAGAACCGTGTGCCGTCCGGGCGCAGCAGTGTCCAGGCGTCCGGGACGGGGTCCTTGGCCGGGGTGCAGTCCAGGCCCGCTTTCATGGTGATGCGGTAGTGGACGCCCGCCGGGGCCTTCCAGGTGCCGTCGGCCTGCTTGGTGAAGACGTGCGTGGTGCCGTCCCCGTCCGGCAGGCGGATCTCGGTGGCGTTCTGGTTGGGGTTGGGGTGGAAGTCCAGCGGCGCACCGAGCCGGACCGGGCCCGCCAGTTGTGCCGACCAGCCCGCGCCGGTCACCGTGTCGCTGGTGTCCAGCGAGTTGTAGGCGAACCTGGCGAACGTCGTCAGGCCCCGGCCGGGGTTGCTGAACGCGTTGTAGGACCACACGCTGTTGCCGGAGGCCAGGTTGTTCATCACCGTGGAGCCGGCGCCGGTGTTCTTGCCGGTGTAGGAGTAGAACTTCTCCAAACCCAGGGTGTTGGAGGTGGGGTCCTCCACCGCCACGTTCTGCTTCAAGGCCGGGATGCCGCCGGTGCCGGCGGACAGCCAGGTGCCGTCGGAGACCTTGCGGACGTCCCAGCCCAGCACGTACTCGGTGCGCTTGTTGCCCGCATCGGAGTTGACCGGCGTGTTCACCGTCGCCTGGATCGTCGCCGACTGACCGGGGTTCAGGGCAGGGATGGCGGTGGCGGCCTGGTTGCCGCCGGTGGTCACGTCCGTGCCGTCGGGCAGCTTCCAGGTGTACGACAGCTCCCGCTCACCCGCCGCCCACGCACTGGAGGTGGTGTTGGTGACGGTGAAGTCCACCGTGTAGGTGGAGTTCGGGGTCATCCGGGACGGGGTCTGCGGCGCGTAGTAGGTGTCCTCGGTCGTGGAGTCGACGTAGATCACCCGCAGCAGCGGGCCGATCTGCCAGTCGTCCGCCTCCGAGGCCAGGAACAGGGTGCGTTCCTGCGGCCCGGTCGAGGACTCGTCCGCCAGCTTGACCAGCGCACCGTGGTTGGCGGACGGGGCGTCCACCCAGCCCTGGGTCAGGCCGGTGGCGTCCCACCAGTGCCGGCCCACATCGTTGCTCCACTGCGGGGTGTAGTCCGACACCACGGAGGAGCGGTCGCCGCCCGCGCTGGTCCACGCCGTCGTCGAGGTGGCGTTGTTCCACGTCGCCGTCGTCTCGTCGAAGCCGCGGGTCAGGCCGTGCAGGTTGTAGCGGGCGCCGTTGGAGCCGGTGGTGGTCTGCGCCGCCCACATGAACAGCCGTGACTCCAGCACCGTGGCCGTGGCCGGGATGTCGCCTGTGTCGAACTTCATCGCCGCACGGGTGGTGCCGTAGGTGGCGGAGTTGTTGCCCACGCTCAGCCAGTTCTGGCCCACGTCCCAGGAGTTGATGGTGTCCTGGTTGGTGGTCGGCTGCGCGGACGACAGGGTCGTGTCCGTCACGCCGGAGGTGCCCTGGATGAGCTTCATCGTGCGGCCGGCCTTCGGTACGCCCACCACCCGGGTCGGGGAGCCGAGCAGCTCACCGTTCTTCGTCTTCACCGCCAGCTGGTAGTAGTACGAGCGGCCGATCTCCGCCGAAGACGAGTCCGGCGTCGGGGTCGCGGTCGTATCCGTGTAGCTGGTGACCGACTTGTCGACCGGCGCGATCAGGGTGGCCGCGGACGGCGTGAACGCCTGCTGCGTGGAGCGGTGCAGCTGGTACTCCACGATGTCCAGACCGGCATCGCCGGAGTCGTTGTCGTAGGCCTTCCACGACAGTTCCGGGCCGGTGGAGTGGATCACCTGCGGGGAGTCGAGCGTGGTGCCGACCTTGCCGTAGGTGACCGTCAGCCGGGGGATCGTCGAGGTCTCGCCGCCGTAGGCGCCGTCCCCGGCCTCATAGAGCGGACCGCCCAGCGCCCCGGTGGACGACTCGTTGCTCGCCTTGAGCACGAACCCGTGGTTGGCCTCCGTCCCGTTCACCCACTTCTGCACGGTGTCGGTGACCGGGAACTTGTCCCACGTGTTGTACTCGCCCTTGGACCGCGTCAGCTGCGCCGGGTTCACCCAGCGCACCGCGTCCGCGATCACCGCCGTCGACGTGGACACCGGACCGTCCCCCAGGACCACCTTGCCGGCCGTGCCCTTGGCGAAGCTGATCTGCGAGCCGCTGTTCAGCGACGTCCACACGCCGCCCGAACCCGCCGACTGGTCCACCGTGTAGGTCGTGGCGCCGTCCTTGGACGTCACCGTGTACGGGGCGTTGGTGGCCCGGTCCGAGGCGGCCACATGATGCACGTCGACCCGGTAGGTGGCGCTCTCCGGCAGCTGGGGCTGCCAGGTGTAGGCGTCCCCGGCCACCGCATCCTTGTTGTAGCGGTAGTCCTGGTTGACGGCGTACTGCGTCAGCGACGAAGAGGAGGCCGGCCAGGTGCCGGACGCCGCCGTGGTACCCGCATCCCCCTCGTCCACCTGCACACTCGTGCCGGACAGCTCACCCACCAGCGAACTGGTGCTGTCCCAGGTCGCCGTGGACTCGTCCCACGCCCCCGTCGCCCGGTGCGCCTTGATCAGGACACTGGTGCCGGCGGTGGTGTGCGACTGGTCGTAGTACATCTCCAGCCGCGCCGTATCGATCTTCGTGCCCGCCGGGATCTCGTCCAGCGGGAACTTGATCAGCGACCGGGCGGTGCCCGTGTCCGTGCGGCCCGCCGACAGCTTCCAGGAGGAGCCGAAGTTGGACGTCGGCTGGTCCGACAGGACCATGGCATCCTGTGCGGCGTCCCCGACCGGCGCGATCGTGATCGTCGGGTCGATCACCACCGGGTACTGCCGGTCCTTCGACGCCAGCCACTTCTCATCCGGCGCGACGGTCAGCTTCCAGCCGTCCCCGTCCCGCGTGAGCTTCTGGGTGACCTTCCGGCTGTAGGTCTGCCCGAAGACGGAAGCATCCGCCCTGGCCGCGTCCGTCATGTACGGCGCCGGGATGATCAGTTCGGGCGTGTCCGGCAGCTCGCCGAACAGCGCGATCGAACCGTCCTTACGCGCCTTCGGCTCCAGCCCGTCGGTGTCCAGCGTGAAGGTGAACGTCACCGGACCGTCCGGGCGCTTGGCCAGGGTGATGTTCTCCTTCACCCGGCCCGGACCGACCACATACTCCAGGTCCGCGCCGTGCACCACGTCCTCGTAGGTGACCGTGGAGCCCTTCACCTTCGCAGTGAGGTCCTTGCCCGCCATGCCGTCCAGGCCCAGAGTGACCGAACGGCCGCTCGGCGAGGCGAACCGCACCAGCCGGCCGGCATCCCCACCGAACCAGGACCGCCCGTTGTTCGTGGTGTTGGCGAACGCATAACCCTTCGCCTTCGTGTCACGCACCGTGGTGTCGACCGGCTTCCAGGCCGCCTTCTTGCCCTCACCCGAGCGGTACGAGGTCGGCACCGCCGACAGCTCCGCCTGCACCCGGCCGTCCGACAGCTCCCAGAACCGGGCGTTGGCCGTGCGCCGGCCCGTCAGCTCCCTGACCCGCTTCGCCTCCGGATCGGCCTTGCCCTTCGGCAGCTTCTGCCGGTCCGCCACATCCAATTCGTCATGCGACGGAGGCTTCTCGTTTACCTTGCCGTCTTCGCTATCATCGGCGAACCAGCTTTTGACGGTGTCGGCTATTCCCTTGCCTTCACCGTCGTCAGCGGGCGCCGCATAAGCGACCTGAGGCAGCGCGGTACTTGTCACCGCGGCCACCACAAGGCACGCCATAAGCCTGCCCAGTCTGGGTCTCACGCCAAACCTCTCCTCGAATATCAGGGCCCGAACATTGCCGCCGAAAAACCCCTCCACCTGCATGGACGGCAGGCCATAGGCAGCGGCGCCGAATTCTCATTCCTTCCGATGACCCCATGTCAAGCGACCGGACAATGCGGATACCTGAGGTCAAAAAGGTCGTCGAGTGTCCGATATTTCCGCCCACTGGAAATCGACCGACGGAATCGTGTATAAGCGCCCGACGGCAGCTTTCTGAATTTCAAGAGGAGTACGCCCGTGAGCGTCGAAACCCGGGAACGCGAAGCACCGGAAACAGAAACCGAAAACTCGAAGAACCCGAAGAAGTCATCCGGCGACCGCGCCGGCCTGCTCGCCGCCGGTGCCGTACTGGCCGCCTGCGGCGGTTTCGTCCTCTACGGCGTGCTCGACCCGGGCGAGGACGACGAGAAACCGGCAGACCGCACCCCCACCGCCGCGGTGACCTACGAAGTGACCGGCGAGGGCACCGCCGACATCACCTACCAGGCCCGCAGCGCCTCAGGAGAAGCCGTCATCGTCAAGGCGGCCACCCTGCCCTGGCGCAAGACCGTCGACGTCCCCCTCGGCCAGGACCCGACCGTCAGCATCGTCCTCGGCGAGAAGGGCGGCCAGGCCCGCTGCACCCTCGCCCTCCGCGGCAAGCACGTCCAGAGCGCCACCGCCACCGGCACCTTCGGCCGCGCCACCTGCACCGGCGCGCTGCCCGGACAGGCGGACGCGACCCAGGGCTGATCCCCCCTCCGCCCACCCAGGGCTGACACCCCCTATGCCCCATATCAGCATCTTTGTCGCATCACTTGACACCGATCCGGCCACGTAACTACAACCCCGGCTCGGTTGCACATGACCCCTCCCAGGCCGTGCGGCATGCGTCCGCGCGGTCCTTCCGTCGTGCCGTCGCGCGCCCGCCCGCCCGCTTCGCCACCGCGCCCGCATCCGTGGACCGTCCCCGACACGCCCCATTCGTAAGGAGCCCAGCGTGCAGGTCTTCCCCCGGCAGGCTCTGATCAGCGCCGCCGTCGTCAGCGTTCTGGCGGTGACAGCCGCCTGCGGCGGACAGGACGACCAGCAGGCGGCGGCAGCCGACTCGGTCGAGGCGTCGCGGACGCCGGGCGACAGCCCCGCCGACGCCTCCGGCTCCGCGTCCCCGAGCGCCTCCGTCTCCGCCAGTCCGTCCACCTCCGACGACGCCTCCGCCTCGGCGTCCCCCTCCGCCTCCGCGTCCGACGCCGCCACGCGGGAAGCCGGCGCGGCGGCGAGCGGCACCGGCGCGGGCACAGGCACCGGCTCGGCGACCGGCGGCCAGCAGGACCCGGCGCCCGCCGCACCCGCCGCCCCCGACTTCCCGGTACCGGTCGAGGCCGGCGACGCCACCCAGCTGATCACCGTCAAGGCCAGCGGCTCCTACGCCACCGTCACCGCCTGGGCCAAGGGTTCCTCCGGCTGGAAGGCCCAGTTCAGCACCAGCGCGGGCCGGGTCGGCTCCAACGGCGTGACCGACGGGGCGACCCGGCGGCAGAGCACCTACACCACCCCGAGCGGCACGTACACGATCACCGAGGGCTTCGGCCACCTCGCCGGCGGCACCGCCATGCCGTACCACGTGGTCACCGACGACGACTGGTGGGTGCAGGACCCCGAGTCGAAGTTCTACAACTCCATGCACGGCGAGGAGGGCGCGGACTTCCCGCTCACCGAGTCCGGCGACCGCGGCAGCGAGCACCTCATCAACTACCCGACCCAGTACGCCAAGGCCCTCGTCATCAACTTCAACCGGTGGCCCGCCACACCCGGCCGCGGCGCCGGCATCTTCCTGCACGTCAACGGCAGCGGCGCGACGGCGGGATGTGTGTCGGTACCCCGGGCCACCATGGACCGCATCATGGGCTGGATCACGCCGTCCGCCCATCCCCGGATCGCCATCGGCTGAATCCAAAAGTGATCTGCGTCACTCCCCTATCTGGTGCAGTGACGTTTGCGCAGTGCAAAACGCTGGGTGGAGCGGGCCATCTCTGTGGCTGATGCGCCTCGCGTGACTTTCTTTCTGGTCTTCCTTCGGCCCTCCAGGGCCTTCTTTTGGGGTGGGATTCGTCTTGAGTCGTCGTACTCGACGTGCGCGTCGTACGTCGCACGCGTACAGACCGCTGAGCCTGAAGCGCAGAGCCTGGCTGACGCTCGGCGCCGTCGTGCTGGGGGGTGGCGGCGTGGCCACGTACGCGCTGGCCGACCCGTCCGACGACACCGGCGCGACGGGCCGGGCCAAGCGCCCGACGAAGGTCTACGACCTCGCGCTGAAGGGCAGCGGCAGCAAGGAGCGGGAGCTGCCGCGCACCGGCACCAACCAGTTCTCGCTGCTGGGCGTCTCCTGGACCGGGCCCACGAAGCAGATCGACGGCACCGCCCAGGTGCGTACCCGCAGCCTGGAGACCGGTGAGTGGAGTGCCTGGCAGGACCTGGAGCTGGGCGCGGATCCGCCGGAGGGCGTCGAGCCGGGCATGCGTGGCGCCTCGGAGCCGCTGTGGGTCGGTCCGTCCGACGGTGTCGAGGTCCAGGTCGTGCGCGAGGACGGTACGGCCAGCGCCGGGCTGCCCACGGGGCTCGAGGTCAACCTGGTCGACCCGGGTGTGGTGACCTCCGCCGAGACCAAGTCCACCGGCACCGAGTTCGAGCCGGCCGCGTTCGCCGCCGAGACCGACCCGGCCGCCACGCCCACTGACGCGGTCACCCCCACGGACACCCCGACCGAGTCGCCCGCGCCGGATCCGACCACGCCGGACCCGACGGCCACGGACCCGACCACGACACCGTCGGACACCGCGGCGCCCACCGACACCGCGACCCCGACGGACCCGGCCACCGCGTCCCCGACGCCGACCGAGACCGTGCCGACCGCCCCGCCGTCCACCGTGACCCGGCCGCCCATCGCCACCCGGGCGCAGTGGGGTGCCGACGAGTCGAAGGTGGACGACCCGCCCTCCTACATCGACAAGGTGCAGGCGGTGTTCGTGCACCACACCGTCGGCTCCAACAGCTACAGCTGCGCCCAGTCGGCGTCGCTGGTGCGCGGCATCATGGCGTACCACACCGACGTCAACGGCTGGAACGACCTCGGCTACAACTTCCTGGTCGACAAGTGCGGCCAGGTCTTCGAGGGCCGCGCGGGCGGCGCCGACCTGCCCGTGCAGGGCGCGCACACCTACGGCTTCAACAGCTACTCCACCGGCATCGCCATCCTCGGCGACTTCCAGGGCGACCCGGACAAGGGCATCCCGCCGGGCCGGCCGACCCGGGCCACGCTGGAGTCGGTGGCCCGCGTCGCCGCCTGGAAGCTGGGCCAGTACGGCGTCAGCCCGACCGGCAAGGTCACGCTGACCGCCGGCGGCAACACCGGAGTGTGGGACGAGGGCGAGCAGGCCACCCTCAACACCATCTCCGGCCACCGCGACGGCTACGCCACCGAGTGCCCGGGTGACGCGATGTACGCCAAGCTCGGCGAGATCCGCCGCTACGCCGCGAGCGCCGGCGCCAACTCCGCCATCCCGACCGCCGACTTCAACCGCGACGGCGTCAACGACCTGGTCGCGGGCACGCGCCGGGCGCTGAGCAGCGGCGGCACGGTGACCGTCGTACCGGGCAACACGGAGGGGCCGGACGCCACGCTCAAGCGCTCCCTCACGCAGAACAGCCCCGGCGTGCCCGGCGGCCACGAGTCCTACGACTACTTCGGCGAGGCGACCGCCTGGGGCGACATCAACGGCGACGGCTACGCCGACCTGGCCATCGGCGCGCCCGGCGAGAACTGGGGCAGCACGAAGGACCGCGGCTCGGTCACCGTCCTGTACGGTCCCGGCCTGAACTCCGGGTTCAACTACACCACCACCGGCGTGACCCAGACCGGCGCCAAGCTGGGCTCGGCCGTCACGGTCGGCGACTTCAACGCCGACGGCAAGGCCGACGTCTTCTCCGCCGGCTCCGGCAACAGCGGCAGCTGGAACGCCCGCCTGACCGGCGGCACCACCCAGTACGGCACGCTCACCAGCGCCTCCGGGTCCCTCGCGTACCTCGACGCCGCCACCGGCGACTTCAACCGCGACGGCTACGCGGACGTGGCCCTCAACTACCGCGACCAGTCCGGCATCGGCCGCGTCACCTGGTTCAAGGGCTCCGCCTCCGGCCTGGTCAAGGTCAGCGTCCTGTCCGTCAAGGGCGGCCGCTCCATCGCCGCGGGCGACGTCAACGGCAACGGCTACGACGACATCGCCATCGGCCAGCCGTACACCGCGGAGTCCGACGCCGCCAGCGGCGGCCAGGTCACCGTGGTTCCGGGCACCTCGACCGGCTTCACCACCACCGGCATGCGCACGCTCCACCAGGGCAGCAGCGGCGTTCCCGGCGCCGGCGAGTCCGGTGACGGCATGGGTGCCTCCGTCTCGGTCGGCGACTACGACGACGACGGCTACGCGGACGTCCTGGCCGGCCTGCCGGGCGAGGACCTCACCCGCAGCGACACCGCCCGGACCAACGCGGGCATGGCCGTGCTGCTCAGGGGCACCTCGTCCGGCCTGACCGGCTCCGGCGGCAAGGGGTTCACACAGGACAGCAGCGGCATCACCGGTGTGACCGAGTCGTACGACATGCTCGGTTCCGCCGTCGTCCTGCAGGACCTCTCCGGCTGGGGCCGCGCCGACCTGGCCATCGGTGTGAAGGGCGAGAACGGTTACGACGGCGTCATCCTGCAGCTCGACAGCGGCAGCGCCGGCATCAGCAACAGCGGCGGCGTCTACTACACCAAGAGCTCCCTCGGGACCCCGACGGACGCTCGCCTCGGCGAGGCCCTGACGCCGTAGCGGTCGACACCACCTGACTCGGCCGGGACCCCTCCCATTCACGGGGTCCCGGCCGAGTCATGCCATACGGCGTCGCTTCACCACCGCGACCGCCCGCTCGTCGCGTCCCGGCACAGCAACCGCAGCGACCCGTCGCCCGCGAAACACCGCCGGGCCTCGTCGATCGGATCCCACAGCCGCCCGTCGGGCGTGCGGATCCAGTGGTCGCCGCCCGACGTCCACCACTCGGCGCCGGTCTGACGGGCGATCACCTCACCGGCGTACGCGCCGAAACCACGCAGCGTGTTCTCCACGGCTGCGTACGGCGTCCGCTCGCGCCGCAGACTCTCGATCATCCGGTCGACCCGCCACAGGCTCTGCTCCGAGTAGTCGAGCCGCAGCCGCGCTCCCTCGCGCATCGTCGCCACCGCGTCCGCCGCCCACCGCACCGGCTTGGTCGCGGCTGCGGGCCTGGTCTCCGCTTGAGTCGTCACATCTCTGAAAAGCGTGTTCGACCAGCGAATCGTCACCCGGATCCGGCGGCTTTCCCGGACCGGTGCAGGACCGTCCCACCGCGCCCCCACGACGGACACAGGACTCCCTCAGGAACCAGGTTTACCCGGGAGTGACGCTTTGCCGCCGCCATGCGCTCCAGTCACTGATGACTATGTACTTCCATCTGCGCGCGGTGCCGCCCTCGGCCCTGCGCAACAGCCCGACCTGGTTCCAGCGCCTGTTCGAGGACGACTGGGACACCGTCCGGGAGCGGATCGGCCGGCATCGCGAGGAGGTGCTCGACCAGCGGTACGGCGACGTCGAGATCCTCTACGGCGGCATCCCCCCGAACCACGCACCCGAAGGCCCCCGCACCCAAGTGGTCCTCGGCGGCCGCCCGGCCTTCCACACCGACCCCGCCCGGCCGCCGTTCATGCTGCTCACCGCGTCCCAGGTGGCCGGGGTCGCGGAGTTCCTCAAGGGCGCCGCCTTCGACGAGCTGTGGCGGCACGCGCGCGGGCAGCTGCTGCGGCCGTACCACCAGCCGGCGGCGGAACCCGAGGTGCGCGGCCTGTTCGCGGCGACGCACCGCGATCTGACCGCGTTCTACTCGCAGACGGCCCAGTACGGGGACGCGGTGGTGAAGTGGCTGATGGCCTGACGGTACCGACGCGGTCCGGGCGTCGGTCCGGGCGTCAGCCCCTCCCCCGGGCCCGCCGGGACACCACCGCGCGCAGCACCCGCCGCCCCTCGGTCGAGACCTCCAGCGCCCGGCGCAGTCCGCCCGCGCCATGCCCGGCGAGCAGTTCGAGGACGCTGACCTGGCGGCGCAGTTCGGCGGCGACGAGCGGTGACATGCCCTCCGCGCGGCCCACGGCGGGCGCACCGACCGCCCGGACGGAGTCGAGCGCCTCGGTGGGGGCGTCGGCCGAGGCCGTGTCGTCCTCGGCGGGGTCGAGCAGCCGGTGGATCTGGAGCGAGGCGACCGAGCAGGCGTCGGCCCAGACCCGCGCCTCGCCGGCGGACCGTACGACGGGGGCGGCGGCCAGCATCCGCCGGGCGAGCAGCGCGGCCTCGTCCTCGACGTCCTCGTCGTCCATGACCTCGGCTATGCCCAGCTTGCCGCGCACCTGCTCCAGCAGCTCGCCCCAGGCGGCGGGGTCCCCGTCGGTCGCGAGGTTCGCCCACAGTGGGCGCAGCACCTCGTCGTCCCCGCCCAGCAGCGGTACGCAGCGATCCAAACAAGCCAACCCGCTGGCGGCCAGTCCGCGTTCGTCGGCCTGAGCGATCAGTTCCACCAGGCTCATCCAAGCCTCCCTAAGCGGGTCTTCTATGAGGGTCGGGGCCCCCGCACAGGCCCCTGGCTGGCCTTCCTTAACGGAGCCCGCACCTCCCCTTACTGCGTGCGACGACCCGGGAGTGTCACAGCGGCACCACCCCGAGCCGGTCGAGCAGCCGGAAGAAGAGGTTTTCGGCCAAAGGGTCCGCTTCAGCGGTGAGTACGTCGACGACCGACTCCGCGTTCACCTCGTGCCCCGCTTCGGCGGCCCAGGCGACGGCCCGCTCGGCGGCGTCGGGAGGTTCGAGGAAGTAGTCCTCCAGGGTGAGACCCTCGTCCGAGGCGCCGAGATACCCGGCCATGGCGGCCCGCGCCAGACAGGTCGTCCACGCCCCGCTCTCCGGCGCCGCCGCCTCCACCACCACCGACGCGCTGTCCATGACGTACCCGAAGAGCGCGGGCGCGCCCGTCTCCTGGGCCAGGGTGTTCATGCTGCCGACGTCGCCGCCGCCGTTCGGGTACTCCCACACCTGCCATCCGTCGGGCGCCTCCGTCCTGAGCGTCATCCCCTCGGCGCCGGCCAGCGCGTCCAGCTCCGCCAGCGGCCGCGTCCCGCGGCCCACGACGAAGAACCCCCAGTAGCCCATCCCGGTTTCCCCCTGGCTGATCGGTTCGGCTCGGCCGAATACACCACATTCGTACGGGGGTTCGCAGCCGTTCGGGTCAATCCACAGCTCAGTCCAGCCGGTCCGCGAGCGCCCTGAACCGGGCCCAGGTCAGTTGCGGCTGATCCGCGTCCCACAGCTTCTGCGCCGTCGCCCGCAGCGGCATCCGGATCCCGGCCGCGACCTGCGCCTGCGTCTGGGAGTCGGCCAGATCGCACCACACGGCGAAGGAGCCGCCCAGGATCTGGCCGTCGTACTCGGCCGGCACGGCCACGGTTCCCCTGAGGACCCGCGGTGTCCACTGCTCGTAAATCCGCTCGCCGGTCGGATAGACGAAGGTCTGCGGCTCGCCCAGCACGTAGTAGAGGAACTCGTCGTTGTAGTTGACGACCTTCCGCCCGGCGCTCAGATACTCCACCGGCACCCGGGCGCCGATCTCCTTGCCGGTCCAGTAGGCCACCTGGATGTCCTTGTCCGGCTGGACGGAGGTGTTCCGGAAGAACCCGTCGTTCCAGGCCCGCGGGGTGCGGTCATGGGCGCGGACGGTCTCGGCGCGGTCGTTGAGCCACCCGGTGGCGAGGTCGGCGACGGTGGCGCCGGAGCCGTGGGCCTCGCGGGCGGCGGTGGCGAGCTGCGGGTAGGACGCCTCGGGGTCGGAGACGACCAGGGCCTGGTACTCGTCGCCGCCGAGGTGCCACTGACCGCCGGGGAACAGGCCGGCGTACTCGTTCAGCAGGTCGTCGACGATCTCGGCGGACTCGGGCTTGGAGATGTCGATGGCGCCCCGGGTCGCGGCACCGTTCACGTTGCGCAGTTGCAGATCGGGGTGCGCGGCGATGACGGCCCCCAGATGCCCGGGCGAGTCGATCTCGGGCACCACGGTGATGTGCCGGCTCTCGGCCAGCTGGACGATCTTCCTGACCTGCGCCTTGGTGAGGTGCTGCCGCGACACCACCTCGGGGTGCGAGTCGGACTCGATCCGGAAGCCCTGGTCGTCGGAGAAGTGCAGCCCGAGCTGGTTGAACTTCAGGTCCGCCAGCTCCCGCACCCGGTCCTCGATCCAGTCGGCGGTGAAGTGCTTGCGGGCTATGTCCAGCATGAACCCGCGCACCGGCTTGGCGGGCGCGTCGCGTACGACGCCCTCCGGTGCCGTACCCCCACCCGCGACCTCCTGCTTGAGCGTCCGGGTCCCGTAGAAGACCCCCGACTCACCCGGCCCGCTGATCGCCACCCGCCCACCGCGCACGGTCATGGTGTACGACTCGGGATTCGCGCCTTCGTCCTCGCTCAGCGCCAGCCGCACGTCCCCGGCCCGCGCGTCGTCCTTGCGCCCGGCATACGTCAGCCCGAGCTCACCGGCTATGAGCCGTCCCTCGTCGGCCAGCTCGGCGTCACTGACCACGACCCGCTCCCCGCGCGCGGGACGCCAGCCGGGACCGCGGGCGGCGGTGTGGGACTGCACCGCCGGAATGGTCTGCGGAGCCTTCGAGAGCGGGTACGACCGTGTGGGTGACGGAGTCGGGCTGGTCCGCCGCCCGACGGGGGAGTCGGCCTGCGAGGTGCCCGGGGCGGAGCCCTGCTGCTCCGGCCCGGCCGGCCCTCCGTCGTCACGGGTGGCCAGGAGCCCGAGGCTCACCCCGGCCGCCACCGTCACGACGACCACCGCGACCATCAGCACCCACGTCTGCTTGAGCGCCCTTTTCGCCGGTGCCCGGCGCCTGTGCTTGTGCTGGCTCACATCGCCAACCTAGGGCCTGTGCACTCGTCCCGCCGTCCAGCCGTCGTTCTGAAACTCTCCCGTTCGACTGAAATTCGGGCATCCTTCGGACATCTCACGTCCACACTCGGTAACGTGGCGCCACTCCTCCCCCAGAATCCCCTGCCGAAACCCACGTGACGCCCACACATCTTCCTGGCCGAGTCGCCATACCGTCCTTGCCCACCGTCCTGGACGCCTTCAACGCCGCGCCCGCCAAGGACGCCCGGCGGCTCCTCCTGGGCTGCCTGCGCAGCCCCCGCTGGGCCGAACGCCTGACCGACCACCGCCCCTACCCCGACGTCGACGCCCTGCTGGCGGCCTCGGACGAGGCGGCGTACGACCTGACGCCGGGGGATCTGGCCCAGGCGCTGGCGGAAGAAACGTTGCCGGTGCTGCCGGAGGGCATATACGGGGCCGCCCATACCGCACTGGATGCCGCCCATGCCGCATACGAGGCCAAGTTCGGCCATGTGTTCGTGATCTGCCTGGACGACCTGCCGCCGGACGAGGCACTGGACCGGGTCCTGGCCGGCATCCGATCACGATTGGCGAACGATCCGGAGGAGGAGCGGGTCGTCGCAGCAGAGGAACTCCGCCGCCTGGCAAGAGGACGGTTGGTCAGCACCCTCAGGGGCGCGAGGAACTGCGCGACCAGCCACAACGGCGCCGCACCCGGCAAATAACAGCCCACACCACCCCATTAGCCGCCAATACCCCATCCGCGTGCCACTTCGATCACATACCCAGCCCCCCGCTCAGCGCCGCAGGCGACCGTGGATACGATGCTGAGGGCCGGTGGACCGTACCCGGCCGGGCCCGACCGACAGCACAAGCCGGCGCGGCCCCAATCCCCGCTCCCGGAGGAACTTCCGTGCCGGCTGGAACGCTGTACCGCGGCCGGGAAGGAATGTGGTCCTGGGTGGCTCACCGAGTCACCGGCGTCCTCATTTTCTTCTTCCTGTTCGTTCACGTGCTGGACACCGCTCTCGTCCGTGTCTCCCCCGAGGACTACGACAAGGTCGTAGCCACGTACAAGACGCCCATCGTCGCGCTGCTGGAGTACGGCCTCGTCGCCGCCATCCTCTTCCACGCGCTCAACGGCCTGCGCGTCATCGCCGTCGACTTCTGGTCGAAGGGCCCGCGCTACCAGAAGCAGATGCTCTGGTCCGTCGTCGGCCTGTGGGTCGTGCTGATGCTCGGGGCGATCTACCCCGTGCTCGGCCACGCCGCTCGTGAAGTGTTCGGGAGCTGACGCGCATGTCCACCACTGAGAAGACCGCCACCGGTATCGGCCCGGTCGAGGGCGAGTCCCTCTACAACGTCGACAACCCGGCCCCGTACATCGAGGCGCCGCGCAAGCGCACCAAGAAGACCCCCCGGTCCACCCGGGGCAACTTCGAGATGGCTGCCTGGCTGTTCATGCGCCTGTCCGGCATCGTCCTCGTCGTCCTGGTCATCGGCCACCTGCTGATCCAGCTCGTGCTGGACGGCGGCGTCTCCAAGATCGGCTTCGCCTTCGTGGCCGGCCGCTGGGCGTCCCCGTTCTGGCAGGTCTGGGACCTGCTGATGCTGTGGCTCGCGATGCTGCACGGCGCCAACGGCCTGCGCACGGTCATCAACGACTACGCGGAGCGCGCGAACACCCGGCTGTGGCTCAAGGGCCTGCTCTACACCGCCACGGTGTTCACCATCCTGCTGGGCACGCTGGTGATCTTCACCTTCGACCCGAACATCCGCTAGGCACGGGGCTGAGGTAACCGATCATGAAGATCCACAAGTACGACACCGTCATCGTCGGCGCCGGTGGCGCGGGCATGCGCGCGGCCATCGAGTCCACGAAGCGCAGCCGCACCGCCGTGCTGACCAAGCTCTACCCCACCCGCTCCCACACGGGCGCCGCGCAGGGCGGTATGGCCGCCGCGCTCGCCAACGTGGAGGAGGACAACTGGGAGTGGCACACCTTCGACACGGTCAAGGGCGGTGACTACCTGGTCGACCAGGACGCCGCCGAGATCCTGGCGAAGGAGGCCATCGACTCCGTCCTCGACCTGGAGAAGATGGGCCTGCCGTTCAACCGCACCCCGAACGGCACGATCGACCAGCGCCGCTTCGGCGGTCACAGCCGCAACCACGGTGAGGCCCCGGTCCGCCGGTCCTGCTACGCCGCGGACCGCACCGGCCACATGATCCTCCAGACGCTGTACCAGAACTGCGTCAAGGAGGGCGTGGAGTTCTTCAACGAGTTCTACGTCCTGGACCAGCTGATCACCGAGGTCGACGGCGTCAAGCGGTCGGCCGGCGTCGTGGCGTACGAACTCGCCACCGGCGAGATCCACGTCTTCCAGGCGAAGGCCGTGATCTACGCCTCCGGCGGCTGCGGCAAGTTCTTCAAGGTGACGTCGAACGCGCACACGCTGACCGGTGACGGCCAGGCCGCCGTGTACCGCCGGGGTCTGCCGCTGGAGGACATGGAGTTCTTCCAGTTCCACCCGACCGGCATCTGGCGCATGGGCATCCTGCTGACGGAGGGCGCCCGCGGTGAGGGCGGCATCCTGCGCAACAAGGACGGCGAGCGCTTCATGGAGAAGTACGCGCCGGTCATGAAGGACCTCGCGTCCCGTGACGTCGTCTCCCGCTCCATCTACACGGAGATCCGCGAGGGCCGCGGCTGCGGTCCCGAGGGCGACCACGTCTACCTGGACCTGACGCACCTCCCGCCGGAGCAGCTCGACGCCAAGCTGCCGGACATCACGGAGTTCGCTCGGACGTACCTGGGCATCGAGCCGTACACGGACCCGATCCCGATCCAGCCGACCGCGCACTACGCCATGGGCGGCATCCCGACGAACGTCGAGGGTGAGGTCCTGGCGGACAACACCACGGTCGTCCCGGGCCTGTACGCGGCCGGCGAGGTCGCCTGTGTGTCGGTCCACGGCGCCAACCGCCTCGGCACCAACAGCCTCCTCGACATCAACGTCTTCGGGCGTCGCGCCGGCATCGCGGCCGCGGAGTACAGCCAGCGGGCGGACTACGTCGAGCTGCCGGAGAACCCGGCGCAGCTCGTGGTCGACCAGGTCGAGCACCTGCGCACCTCGACGGGCACCGAGCGCGTGGCGACCCTGCGCAAGGAGCTCCAGGAGACCATGGACGCCAACGTCATGGTGTTCCGCACCGAGCAGACGATCAAGACGGCGGTCGAGAAGATCGCGGAGCTGCGCGAGCGCTACAAGAACGTCTCGATCCAGGACAAGGGCAAGCGGTTCAACACCGACCTGCTGGAGGCCATCGAGCTGGGCAACCTGCTCGACCTGGCCGAGGTCATGGCCGTGTCCGCACTGGCCCGCAAGGAGTCCCGCGGCGGTCACTACCGCGAGGACTACCCGAACCGCGACGACGTCAACTTCATGCGCCACACCATGGCGTACCGCGAGGTGGGCGACGACGGCACCGAGTCCGTCCGTCTCGACTACAAGCCGGTCGTCCAGACCCGCTACCAGCCGATGGAGCGTAAGTACTGATGGCAACCCCCGTTATGGACAAGGTGGAGGCCGAGTCCGCCGCGTCCCCGTACATCACGGTCACCTTCCGGGTCCGCCGCTTCAACCCGGAGGTCTCGGCCGAGGCGACGTGGGAAGACTTCCAGCTGGAGATCGACCCCAAGGAGCGCGTCCTCGACGGCCTCCACAAGATCAAGTGGGACCTGGACGGCACGCTGACCTTCCGCCGCTCCTGCGCCCACGGCATCTGCGGCTCGGACGCGATGCGGATCAACGGCAAGAACCGCCTCGCGTGCAAGACGCTGATCAAGGACATCAACCCCGAGAAGCCGATCACGGTCGAGCCCATAAAGGGCCTGACGGTCCTGAAGGACCTCGTGGTCGACATGGAGCCGTTCTTCCAGGCGTACCGAGACGTCATGCCCTTCCTCATCACGAAGGACACGAACGAGCCGACGCGTGAGCGCTTCCAGACCGCCGAGGACCGCGAGCGCTTCGACGACACCACGAAGTGCATCCTCTGCGCCGCCTGCACCTCCTCGTGCCCGGTGTTCTGGAACGACGGCCAGTACTTCGGCCCGGCCGCCATCGTCAACGCGCACCGCTTCATCTTCGACTCGCGTGACGAGGCTGGCGAGCAGCGCCTGGAGATCCTCAACGACAAGGACGGCGTGTGGCGCTGCCGCACGACCTTCAACTGCACGGACGCCTGCCCGCGCGGTATCGAGGTCACCAAGGCGATCGCCGAGGTCAAGAAGGCACTGATCACGCGCCGCTTCTGAGGTCGCGTCAGACACATCGGCCGGTACGGCTTTCCGTACGGCCGTGAGGGCCCCGTCTCCCGGTCCGGTACCGGGGGGCGGGGCCCTCGGCCTTCTCAACGGCTGTGGCGTGAAAGGCAGTTGAGGACGTTGAGGTAGTTGAGGTAGTTGAGACTTCAAGACAGACTGCTTTTATGGCACTCCTGAGAAAGGCGGCCGCCGCCCTGTGCGCCACGGCTGCCGCACTGCTCGCGATACCCCCCACTGCCTCCGCCGCCCCCGTCTCTCGTCCGACGCTCGCCCACGAGAACTTCGACCGCCTGCCCCTCGGCCCGGTCACGGCGGGCCGGAGCTGGACGACCGACGCGGAGAACGGCACCCTGACCGTCGCCCCCAGCTCCACCGGCCGCGGCCGTGAACTGCGCCTCCACACCGAGGGCAACGGCCGGGCCTTCCTCGTCTTCCCCGACCTGACCGCCCCCGGCAACAGCTATTGGGCCCGCCTGCGGCTGCGCGTGGACGCCTTCCCCACCGCCCCCGACTGGGCGCACTGGACCATCGCCGAGGCGTCCGGGGCGGATTCCCCGACGCTGGTCCGGCCACTGGGCGGCCAGTACGCCCCCACCGACGACGGCAACTTCTGGGGTGTCGGCTCCGACCTCGGCCCCACCGGCGACTGGACGTCCTGGAAGACCTCCGCCCCCGCCACGGCCGACGCCTGGCAGTGCGTGGAGTTCCACCTGGACGCCACCGACAACCGCGTCACGGTCTACTTCGACGGCGTCGAGCAGCCCGACCTGACCGTCTCCACGGACCAGCACGGCGGCACGTCGGACCCCTTCACCTTCCCGGCCTTCGACAAGCTGAAGCTGGGCTGGCAGCTGTACCAGGCCGACCCGACGCCGTCGTCGTACGACATCCGGATGGACGACATCGCGCTGAGCACGCGAAGGGCGCCCTGCTCATAGCTGGCTCAGGATCGTCGGATCCGTGATCCTCGTGTCGTCGGCCAGCATCATCGCCTTGCTCAGGATCACCGCCAGCATCCGGTCGCCCTCGTAGGGCAGGTAACCGGCCTGCGGGGCGGCCGCGCCGGACTTGGGGACGATGCACAGGTACTGGTCGTTCGGAGTCCTGAGGATGTTGCCCGAGCCGAGGTGGATCTTGTACGTGTGGCGTTCGCCCTTCACATGCAGGAAGCGGCCCTCGATCGTGCAGCGGTCGGCGATCGCCAGCCGCGGTATCAGGCGTTGCAGGAGGGCCCGTCGGGTCTCGGCGCCGGCACCGAGTTCACCGAAGCCGTAGGACGCCCAGTACTCCCGGAAGCGGCCGCCGGGTCCGCCGTCCTGCCAGGTCGGGTCATTGCCGACGCTGCCCACGCCGACGAACAGGTCGACGTCGCGCAGGACTTCGGACAGGACCAGGGGCGGGACGTCCGTCAGGGGCAGCGGCTCCACCGGGTCGGCGCCGCCGCGCAGCCACATGCGGTACTCGCCGCCGCGGCAGTGCGCCGAGTTCTGCGGGGCGTCGATCGGGTAGAAGCGGACCTGGTCGGTGCGCAGGCGCAGGAAGCTGCCGGAGTGACCTCCTGGAACACGCGGCGCCGGATCAGCTCGCGCACGGTGAGCCGCTCCTCGGCGATCTCCAGCCCCCAGCCGTCGCTGCGGCGCCCGCTTGTCGTCTCGTCGACGAACCTCACGATTCCCATGCCGACGACAGTACGAGCCGCCACTGACAATCACCGATTCCGGCCGATCATCGCCTTACCCTGACGGTATGTCAGATGACGAGTCGTACGAACTGCTCGGGTTCGACAACGTGCTGCTGCCGGTCGGCGACCTCGGCGAGGCCGTCCGGTTCTACGAGCGGGCCGGGTTCGCGGTCGGGTTCCGGCTCGACGAGGCCGGGATCGCGCTGCTGAAGGTCGGAGGTGAGACGCCTGGCCTCCTGCTGCGACAGGAGGACGTGTTGGGGCACCGGCCGCCGCCGTGGCCCTCGCCCCGGGTGTGGCTGGAGGTGCCGGACGCGCGGGCGGCGGCGCGGACGCTGGGCGGCGCGGGTATCGCGCCGCTCGACGACCCCTCCTCCGTGGCCACCGGGTGGACGGTCGAGATCGCCGACCCCTGGGGAAACGTCATCGGGTTCACGGACTACTCCAAACGGCCGGAACTCGGGCGCAGACCATGAGGGGTGCCGCGGCCGGGGCGTGACGAAGGCCTCACCGCCACCGAGTTGAACATGTTCAAAGCAAGGGTCTACAGTCTCCCCTGTCAGCGTTTTGAACGCGTTCAAGAAGGGGGAGGCCATGGACCGCACGGTCATCGCCTACGTCATCTACCTGGTCGTCAGCATCGCCCTGACCGTCTGGGTGGCCCGCACGCTCAGCCGCAACGGGCGCATCTTCCTCGCCGACGTGCTGCGGGGCAACGAGAAGCTCGCCGACGCCGTGAACCATCTGCTGGTGGTCGGCTTCTACCTCGTCAACCTCGGCTTCGTCGCGCTGTATCTGAGCGACGACGACACCGTCGTCGACACGCGCGGCGTCTTCGAGGCCCTGTCGACCAAGCTCGGCGTGGTGCTGCTGGTGCTCGGCGTGATGCACCTGGGCAACGTCTACGTGCTCAACAAGATCCGGCGACGCGGGGTGATGGAGCACGAGCAGGTGCCGCCGGTCGCGCCGCAGGACTGGGTCGCCCCGTCGGCCAGGGCCTGAGCGGGGCCCGGCATGGCAGTCGAGACGACAGCGGGCCGAGCGGCCGGGGCCGCGGTCCGCGGGCTCACCGTCCTCTACGACGCCCAGTGCTCCCTGTGCACCTTTGTGCGCGACTGGCTGGTACGACAGCCGCAGTTGGTGCCGCTGGAGATGGTGCCGGCCGGGTCCGACGAGGCCCGGCGGCGCTACCCCGGCCTGGACCACGGCGCCACCCTCGACGAGATCACGGTCGTCGGTGACGCCGGACAGGTCTACCGGGGCGGCGCCGCCTGGATCGTCACGCTGTGGGCGCTGCGCGAGCACCGGGGACTCGCGCATCGCCTCAGCACCCCGTCCGGGGCGCGGGTGGCCAAGGGGGCCGTGCTCGCCGCCGCCAAGTGGCGCGGCGGGCAGTGGGACGGGCGGGCCCACCGGCGCGGGGACGGGTGGTCGTACGACCCGAGCCGTGGCTGGACGTACAACCCGCCGGGGTGCGAGGGCGGCACCTGCGCCCCCGCGCGGTGAGGGCGACGACAAAAGGGCCCAACCCGACCTGAACAGCCCGCATTCGAGCCCCGCTTCTGGCATGCACCCTTCCAAAACCGCGTCCGGGTTGGCACGCTGCCTCAGGTTCTCCACTCCGCACTCGCACCGACTGTCGCTCGCGGGCGGTCATCCGGCCGCCCGGTCCCCCCATCGCAGAAGGAGTACGCGTGAGAGGCATACCCGGCGTCACCCGCATACCCCGCTCCCTCCTCGGCGCCCTGGTCGGCGTCACCGCGCTGCTCACCGCGGGCGCCCTCGCCACACCCGCGGGCGCCGCGCCGAGGCCCGACATCTCCGCCGGCGTCAGCCCGGTCTCGGCCGACGCCCAGCAGCAGGCCCGTGACTTCTGGACAGCAGAGCGGATGCGCGAGGCGACCCCGCTCGACCTCGTGACCGCCAACGGGCATTTCGACGGCGGCTCGGCGCCCCTCAAGGGGAAGGCGACCACGGTCGCGCCGACCGCGGCGGTCGGCAAGGCGGCGTCCGACATCGGCCTGATGGCCTTCCCGAACAGCGGCGCCCAGTGGACCGGCGGCGGCGCCGTCGTCTCCACGGCGGGCCGCGTCTTCTTCACCTACCAGGGCCGTACGGCGTCCTGCTCCGGCAACGCCGTCACCAGCGACAACAAGAGCACCGTGATCACGGCGGGCCACTGTGTGAAGCTGGAGGGCGCCTGGCACACCAACTGGGTCTTCGTGCCCGGCTACCACGACGGACAGGCCCCCTACGGCCGCTGGACCGCGTCGAAGACCCTGTCCACACCGCAGTGGACGGCGAGCGAGGACATTAACTACGACGTCGGCGCCGCCGTCGTCGCCCCGCTGGACGGCAAGCTCCTGACGGACGTCGTCGGCGGGCAGGGACTGGCCTTCAACACCGGCTACAACCTGCGCATGTACTCGTTCGGCTTCCCGGCCGCCGCCCCGTACGACGGCGAGAAGTTCATCTACTGCAGCGGCACCACCAACCGGGACTTCCTGCTGTCCGACGACCACGGGATGAACTGCAACATGACCGGCGGCTCCAGCGGCGGCCCCTGGTTCACACAGTTCGACGAGGCCACGGGCAAGGGCCTGCTGTCCTCGGTGAACAGCTTCAAGTACAACTTCCTGCCGAACCGGATGTACGGCCCGTACTTCGGTGCCGACGCCCAGAACCTGTACCAGACGGCACAGGGCTCCTGACGGTCGGCCGAAACGGCACTCGTTAGGCTCTCGTTCCGTGTCCTCGAAGAACGACCGCCCTGAACAGGGCGACGCGCCCAGCAAGTCCGAGCAGACCCGTGCCCTGATCCTGGAGACGGCCATGCGGCTGTTCCAGGAGCGGGGCTACGACAAGACGACGATGCGGGCGATCGCCCAGGAGGCCGGGGTCTCGGTCGGCAACGCGTACTACTACTTCGCGGGCAAGGAACATCTGATCCAGGGCTTCTACGACCGGATCGCCGCCGAGCACCGGGCGGCGATCCGGGACGTCCTGGCCACCGAGACCGAGCTGGAGGCGCGCCTCGCGGGCGTGCTGAAGGTGTGGCTGGACATCGCCACGCCGTACCACGAGTTCGCGGTGCAGTTCTTCAAGAACGCCGCCGACCCCGACAGCCCGCTCAGCCCGTTCTCCGCCGAGTCGGAGCACGCGCGCGTGGAGGCCATCGGCATCCACCGGGAGGTGCTGGCGGGCGCGACGAAGACCAAGGTGCCCGAGGAGCTGCGGGACGTCCTGCCGGAGTTGATGTGGCTCTCCCAGATGGGGCTCGTCCTGTACTGGGTCTTCGACCGGACCGAGGGCCGCGAGCGCAGCTACCGGCTCGCCGAGCGCGGCGCCCGGCTGACCGCGCGGGGCGTGTCGCTGGCCCGGTTCCGGGTGCTGCGGCCGCTGGTGCACGAGGTGCACGAGCTGTTCACGGACTTCCTGCCGGGGATGACGAACGCGATTCCGGATCCGGCGAAGAAGACGGACCGGAAGACGGACAGCAAGACCGGCAAGAAGGCGGACCGGAAGGCGGGCTGGACGACCGGCGGCCGACGGGCGCCCGCCGAGGACGAGCGCCCCTGAATCCGCCTGCTGGACTGGTCAGTTGACCGCGTCGACCTCCCCGTCGACCAGTTCGACGTCGCACACGAGCGGCCCGTCCGTCACGACCACCTGCCCGGCCCTGGACCCGTACGACTCGGCGCTCGTCGCCAGCAGATACGTCCCCGGCGCCGGCACCGACACGATGTAGGAGCCGTCGGCCAGGGACGTCACCCCGTCCAGCCGGCGCCCGCCCTTCGTCAGCAGCGTCACCGCGGCGCCCTCGACCGGCTCGCCGTCGGCGGTGCGGACGAATCCGTGGACCACCGAGGAGCGGCCCGCCCCGACCGGCTCCGCCTCCTCGGCCACCGGCTCCTCCTCCTTCGGCTCGACCGCGAGATGCGGCAGCCGCTTCTCCAGCCAGTCCGGCAGCCACCAGTTGGACCTGCCGAGCATGTGCATCGCGGCCGGCACCAGTGCCGTACGCAGGATGAAGGCGTCCAGGGCGACGGCGGCCGCGAGACCGATGCCCGCCATGGCGCCCTCCATGTCGCCGCTCAGCACGAACGCGCTGAACACACAGATCATGATCAGGGCGGCCGAGTTGATGACCCGGCTGGTCTCCGCGAGGCCGACGCGGACCGCGCGCGCGTTGTCCTTGGTGTGCACCCACTCCTCGTGCATCCGGCTGACCAGGAACACCTGGTAGTCCATGGACAGGCCGAACAGCAGGGACAGCATGATGACCGGCAGGAAGGACGTGATCGGGCCCTCCTTGCCGACGCCGATCAGCTCGGTGCCCCAGCCCCACTGGAAGATCGCCACCAGGACGCCGAAGGACGCGGCGGCCGCGATCAGGTTCATCAAGGCGGCCGTCAGCGGGACGACCAGCGAGCGGAAGGCCACCAGCAGAAGCAGGAAGCCGAGCGCGATGATCGTCGCGATGAAGTACGGCAGGCGCTCGCCGGTCACCGAGGCGAAGTCCTTGAAGACCGCGGTGACGCCGCCGACATGGGCCTCGGCCCCGGACTGCGGGATCACGTCGTCGCGCAGCCGGTCGATCAGCTGGTCCGTCTGCTCGGACTGGGGCGAGGTGTCCGGTACGACCTGGATGACCGTGACGCCGTTGGCGGGCGGCAGGTCGGCCACCTGGGCGACCCCCTCGGTCGAGCGGATGCCGTCCACCAGCCCGGCGGGGGCGTCGCCCTCGACGACCACCTGGAGCGGGCCGTTGAATCCGGGGCCGAAGCCCTCGGCGAGCAGGTCGTAGGCCTGGCGGGTGGTGGTCGACTCCTGGTGGTTGCCCTGGTCGGTGGCGCCGAGGCGCAGCGACAGCACGGGGATCGCGAGGGCCGCCATGACGACGACGGCCAGCGCCACGACCGGGCGCGGCCGCCTTTGGACGTACGACGACCAGCGCGCCGCGAGTCCGCTCGCCTCCGCCGGTTCCGGTCCCGTCACGGCGAGCCGGCGCCGCTGCCGGCGGCTGAGCACCCGCATGCCGAGCAGGCCGAGGAGGGCCGGCAGCAGGGTGATCGCGGCGAGCACGCTCAGGACGACGGTGAGCGAGGTCGCGACGACCACGCCGTCCAGGAACCGCATGTTCATCACCAGCATCCCGGCGAGCGCGATGCACACCGTGCCGCCCGCGAACAGCACCGCGCGGCCGGAGGTGTTGAGCGCGGTCACGGCCGCCTCCTCCGGCTTCATGCCGCGCAGGATGCCGCGCCGGTGCCGGGTGACGATGAACAGGGCGTAGTCGATGCCGACGCCGAGGCCGATCAGCGAGCCGAGCAGCGGGGCCACTTCGGGCACGTCCGTGACATGGCTCATCAGCATCGTCGCGATCATGCCGGTGCCGACGCCCGCGACGGCCACGACGATCGGCAGCAGCATCGCGAAGAGCGAACCGAACGCGAGGAACAGCACGACCGCCGCGGCGAGGATGCCGACCGCCTCCGCGGTGCCCTGCGGCGGCTCCTGGGTGCGGGCGATGGCCTGGCCGCCCAACTCGACCTGGAGCCCGTCGGTCCCGGCGGCCTGTGCCGTGTCGACGACGTCCTCGATCAGCTCCTTGGGGACGGCGTTCGCCTGCTCGGTGAAGGTGACCTGGGCGTAGGCGATCCGCCCGTCCCGGCTGATCTGCGCCGTTCCCTGTGCCGCGTACGGGTCGGTGACCTCGCCGACCCCCTTCATCCGCCCGATCTCCTCGAGCGCGGGCTCGATCCTGGACCGTACGGACTCGTCCCGTACGGACCCCTCGTCCACCTTCCACACCACCGTGTCGGTGTCGCCCGCGCGCTCCGGGAAGGCCTTCTCCATCAGGTCGTACGCCGTCGTGGAGTCCGTGTTCGGAAGGGAGAAGACGTTCGCGTAGTTCGTGCCCGCGCTCGAACTCGCCGCGCCCAGGCCGAAAAGCGCCCCCAACCACAGCAACAGGACCACCAGCCGGTGCCGATAGCACCACCGTGCCAATGCCGCCACGCTTCAACGCTCCTTAGTCGGTCGGTTGGTCCCCCAGGTCCTGGGCAACAGGATTGGCGCCGGCACGCAGGTGCGGGGATGCGTACGCCATGACTCTCAAGGAACTCCAAAGCGCCGACTCGCCCCGTTGTCAGTGGGCCCGCCGATACTGGGGGCATGACGACGGGTTCTGGCACCGTGCTGGTCGTGGAGGACGAGGAGAGCATCGCCGACGTCCTCGCCATCGCCCTGCGCTTCCACCGGTTCGAGGTGATGACGGCGGGCACCGTCCGCGAGGCGCTGTCCCTGGCCGAGCGCACCCGCCCGGACGCGGCGCTGCTGGATGTGATGCTCCCGGACGGCGACGGCCGCGCCCTCGGACGTGAACTGCGCGAGCGCCGCCCGGACCTGGCGCTCGTCTTCCTCACCGCACGCGACTCGCCCGCCGAGATCGTCGGCGCCCTCGGCTTCGGCGACGACTACATCACCAAGCCGTTCGACGTCGACGTGGTCATCGCCCGGCTCACGGCCGTCCTGCGCCGCACCCGGCCGGCCGACGTCCTGCCGCAGCGGCCACCGCTCAGATACGGCGACCTGGAGCTGGACGAGGCGACGTACTCGGTGCGCCGCGCGGGCCGCACCGTGGAGCTCACCCCCACCGAGTACGCGTTGCTGCGCTTCCTGGTGCGCAACGGCGGCCGGATCGTGCCCAAGGACCAGCTCCTGCGCCACGTCTGGCAGTACGAGCACACCCCGCCCGACTCGACCGTCGTGGAGACCTACATCAGCTATCTGCGGCGCAAGCTGGACGCCCTGGGACCGCCGGTGATCACCACACGGCGGGGCGTCGGATACGGGCTGGCATGAGGCTCCCCTGCGTCCCGCGCGCCGGTCGCCGGCGCGGCATCCACTCGCTGCGCGGCAAGCTGACGCTGGCCAACGTGGCGCTGCTGGCCGTCGGCATCGCCGTCGCCACCGCGGTCAGTCTGATGACGGCGCGGTTCTATCTGCTCGACAAGGTCGACACCGAGCTGAAGAGCGCGCGCACCACGCTCGGCAACGCCGGGTTCACCCTGCGCCAGATCGAGTCCCTGAGCGAACTGGGCGTCGCCCTGGACACGTTCAACGACAGCGGGGCCCGCGACACGGATCCGCTGCCGGGCCCGTCCATGGTGTACGTCGCGGTCGGCTCCACCGGACGGCCGGTGGCCCTCGGCCCGTTGGAGCCGACCGCACGCCAGCGCGCCCTGGCCGCCGCCGCGAAGGACCCGGCCGCGCTCGCCGCCGCCGAGGAGCCGCGGGACGTACAGGTCGAGGGCGAGCGCTACCGGATGGTCGGGGCGCAGCTGTCGGACGGCACCGTCGTGCTGATAGCCGTCCCGACCGAGGGCCTGCACGAGGGCATGGGCAAGGCCCTCAAGATGGACCTGGCCGTCGGGACCCTGCTGCTGGCGCTGCTCGCCTGTCTGACCATGATCAGCGTACTGCGCTGGATGCGGCCGCTGGAGGACATGGTGGAGACCTCGTCGGCGATCGCCGAGGGCGATCTGACCCGGCGCGTGCCCTCCAGCCGCGAAGCCACCCTGGAGGTCGAGCAGCTCAGGGTCGCCCTCAACTCCATGCTCCACCAAGTGGAGTCGGCGCACCGCACGCGCGAGCGCAGCACGGCCCAGCTGCGCCGCTTCGTCGGCGACGCCTCGCACGAGCTGCGCACCCCGCTGTCGGCGATACGCGGCTACCTCCAGCTCTACGACAAGGGGATGCTGACGGAACCGGCCGAGCGCAAGCGCGCCTGGGACCGGATGAACGGCGAGGTCGACCGCATGGGACGCCTCGTCGACGAGCTGCTCACCCTCGCCCGGCTCGACCAGCGGCCCGAACTGCGGTTCCGCAACGTCGATCTGAGCCGCCTGGTGCGCGACGCCGCCGAGGATCTGCGGGTGCAGCAGCCCGAGCGGCCCATCACGGTCGGCGCCGACGGCACCCTGCTCGTGCGCGCCGACGAGGCGGGGCTGCGCCAGGTGCTGGGCAACCTGCTGAGCAACGTCCGCACCCACACGCCCGCCGATGTGCCGGTGCGGCTGGGGGTGGAGCGGGCCGACGGCGTCGTACGGCTGTGTGTCGCGGACAAGGGGCCCGGGCTGAGCGAGGAGGACGCGGCCCGCGTCTTCGACCGGTTCTTCCGGGCCGGCGGGGGTGCGGGCAGCGGGCTGGGCATGGCGATCGTGCAGGGCGTGGTGGAGGCGCACGGCGGGGAGGTGGCGGTGCGGACGGCGCCGGGTGAGGGCTTGAGGGTAACGGTGAGTCTGCCGACCCAGGGGCGCGAGGAACTGCGCGAACGGCCACACTAGACCCGCAGCCGCGCTCCCGGCGAGACCCCACCACCCCGGAGCGTCACGGCACTCCAAGCGGAGCGACGAGCGCCCAGACGGTCTTTCCATGGCGCCCCCGGCTCCACACCCCCCACGCCGCCGCCAGGTTCTCCACCAGACGCAGTCCGCGCCCGGCCTCCTCCCACGCCCCCACCACCCGTAATCGCGGCTCCAGCTGTCCCTCGTCGGACACCTCGATCAGACAGGAGCCGTCGGCGAGCGCGGTGACGGCCACCTCGAACTCGCGCTCCATCAGCGGTCCGTGGCGTACGACATTGGTGGCCGGCTCGGAGACGAGCAGCACCGCGTCGTCGAGCGCCGGATCACGTGGCCCGTGCCCCAGTCGGCCAGGTGTTCCCGGACCCGGCACCGGGCGAGCCCGACGGACGCCGGGTGCCGGGGCAGCCGAGAGGCGTTGCGTCTCAGCACGTCTGCTCCTCACCCCGCGCACACCTCGGTCACATGGTGCAGCGCGGCGCGGTCCCCCCGCATCACCAGGGGGACCGTCAAGGCCGCGAGATCGCGTCAGATGCGGGTGAGGCGCCAGAGGCGGAAGACGCCGGTGCCGTCGGAGAGGTACTGGCCGCCGCCGACCGCCTCGCTGGTGACGACGTACTCCTTGGCCTGCCACAGCGGGATCACCGGGACGTCGCGGGCGACGGCCTCCTGCAGCGAGCGGAAGTCCTTCGTGGCCTCCCCGCGGTCGGCGTACTGCTGGCTGGACGTGATCAGCCGGTCCACCGACTTGTCACTGTATCCGGTGTTCATGGTGGCGCCCGTCCCGACCAGCGGACCGCCGTAGGTGTCCGGGTCGGGGAAGTCGGCGACCCAGCCGACCGCGTAGGCGTCGAGCTTGCCGCCGGCCCAGCGCTTCTGGAAGTCGGTCCACTCATAGCCCTTGACGGCCACCTTGAACAGGCCGCCCGCCTCCAGCTGCCGCTTGAGCTCCGCGGCCTCCTCGGCGGCCGCGGCGCCGCGGCCGGTGCCGTAGCCGTAGGTGAAGCGGACGGGCAGGCTCACGCCGGCCTCGCTGAGCAGGGCGCGCACCTTGGCGGTGCTCAGCTTGGGGTAGGCGTCGAAGAACGACGTGGTGTGGCCGGTGATGCCCGTCGGGATCAGCGAGTACAGCGGGTCGACGGTCCCCTTGTAGACGGTGGCCGCCAGCTTCTCGCGGTCGATCAGCCAGGCCATGGCCTGCCGGACCCGCACGTCGTGCAGGGGCGAGTCGGCGCGGGTGTCGAAGTAGAGGTTGCGGATCTCGGAGCTGTCGGCCTCGGAGACGCGCTGGCCCGGGTCGGCGGCGTTCAGACCGGCGAGCACCTCGGGCGGCAGCGTCCGCGTGGCGACGTCGATCCGCTTGGCCTTCCAGGCGTCGTCGAGGGCGTCCGCGTCGCCGTAGTACCGCAGTTCGACGGGACGGCCGGTGCCGACGGCGCCCTTGTAGCTCCGGTTGGGCGCGAGGACCGCCTTCTCGTCCTTCGTGTACGAGGTCAGGGTGTAGGGGCCGGTGCCGTCGACAGCGTTGTCGGAGCGCAGGGCGTCGGCCGGATACTTCTCCCGGTCCACGATCGCGCCCGCCCCGGTGGCGACCTTGAGCGGGAACGTGGCGTCGGGCGACGACAGATGGAAGGTGACGGTACGGCCGCTCGCGCTCACCGAGCGGAGGGTGTCCAGCAGCGAGGACGGACCGACGTCCGACTTGATCCGCTTGACCCGGTCGAAGGAGAACTTCACGTCCTGGGCGGTCATGGACCGCCCGCTCGGGAAGGTGAGGCCCTCGCGCAGCTCGCAGCGGTACGTGCGCAGACCAGTGCCGTCGAAGCCACAGCTCTGGGCCGCGTCGGGCACGGGCGTGACACCGCCCGGCTCGAAGGCCATCAGTGACTGGAAGACGTTGTTGAACAACGCCCAGGAACCGGCGTCATAGGCGCCGGCCGGATCCAGCGACGTGACCGCGTCCGTCGTACCGACCGTGATGGTGCTGCCGTCGTCCTGCTGCGACGGCAACAGCTGCCAGCCGCCCACTCCCACGGCCGCCAGCACCAGCAGCGTCGCGAGAATCCGCATGCGAACCGAACGCATGGGTGTGCCCGCCCTCTCCCCAGGCCCGCGAAGGGCCCCCGCATGAGCAATGGATTTCCGCCACTCCCCTAAGTGGCTGGCACACCTAATCACACGGATTTCAGCAGGGGGAAGGGGAATCTGACGACATGGGAAAGAACTTACCTACGACGGATTCCGGCAGGATTCACAGCCCGTTCACAGGCAGGGCGTGGCGGGGCGCCGCGGGGGCCTGCCGAGAGGTCCGCGCCGAAGGCCGGTGCGAGCCCTCAGGCCTGACGGGACGCCAGCTCGACCACCGTGATGTCCGACTCCGCGCCCACGCGCGTGGGCGGGCCCCAGGCGCCCGCGCCCCGGGTGACGTAGAGCTGGGTGTCGCCGTACCGCTCCAGACCGGCCACCGTGGGGTTCGCCAGCTCGGCGAGGAGGTTGCCGGGCCAGAGCTGGCCGCCGTGGGTGTGGCCGGAGAGCTGGAGGTCGACGCCGTGGTCGACGGCGTCGTGGATCTGGACCGGCTGGTGGGCGAGCAGCACGCTCGCGCGCGTTCTGTCCCGGTCGCCGAGGGCCTTGGCGAAGTCGGGGCCCTGGCCCTCGCTCTCGCCCGCGACGTCGTTGACCCCGGCCAGGTCGAAGTGCGGCAGTTCGGTGCGGGCGTTCTCCAGCGGGCGCAGACCCAGCCGGCGCACCTCCTCGATCCACTGCTCGGCGCCGGAGAAGTACTCGTGGTTGCCGGTGACGAAGAACGCGCCGTGCCGCGCCTCGAGCCCGGCGAGCGGGGCCGCCGCCGGGCCGAGGTCCTTCACGCTGCCGTCCACCAGGTCGCCGACGACCGCGATGAGGTCGGGCTGGGTGCCGTTGATGGTGTCGACGACCCGCTGCGCGAAGCCGCGGCCCAGGACCGGGCCCAGATGGATGTCGCTGACGACCGCGATCCGGTAACCGTGCGCCGCGCGCGGCAGCTTGGCCAGCGGGACGGTGACCCGCTTCACCTTGGGGCCGCGCAGCACGCCGTAGGTGCCGTAGCCGACGGTGCCGACGGCGGCCGCGGCGGCGGCACCGGCGACGACCCGGGAGACGAAGAGGCGGCGGGAGGGATGGGCGAGGGGGCGGTCGGGAGCCGTGGCGTCCGGGGCCGCCGGGGTCATCGTCGACGTCGGGGCCGCGCCGGACGCGGACGACTGTGACTGCGACTGGCCCTCGGCCGACTCGGTGACCGACGATGTGGTCGCCGTCACTCCCGCCGGCACCAGCTCCGGCTCCGGTACGCCCTCCTGGACGCGCGCCCGCCGTTCGAGCCACCGGCGCAGCAGGGGCCGTACGAGCTCACCCGCCAGCAAGGCCAGCAGCAGGTACAGCGACAGGGCCAGCCACAGGAAGCCCGGCCAGGCCAGGACCTGCTGGAGCCAGAAGGGTGCACCCGTGCGCTCGGCCACCAGGGCGCCGACCATCAGCGCCCAGCCGCCGGCGATCACCACCACGCCGGCGCGGCGCACGAACCCGGGGGCACGCGTCGTGTCGCGGAACAGCCGACGCCACACCCACCAGTTGCCCGTCACCAGGACGGACACCACGAGCAGCGCCACAAGCACGAAGACGATGACCACGCCGACGTTCCCTTTCCCTTGCGTGACGAGTGAACGTCCCGGGTCCTGGCCGAGTTCCTATGACGTCCGGCGCAGTGCGCGTACTCCACGCAACCCAATGACGCCGACGACCGTCCCCAATACGAAGGAGACGACGGCGAGCAGCAGGTGCACCCAGAAGTACGCCGTGGGGTGGCCGTCGTCGAACGCGAGCCCGCTGCTGTCCTTGATCAGGTTTTTGACGAAAGTGACCCAGATGACCCAGCTCCACACCCCGAAGGCGAGCAGGAACCAGGAGACCGGGCGGCTGAGCTTCATGGACTCAGTATCGCCGTCGCGTGTCCGGTCCTCCCGGTGGGGTGGGGACAGAAGCGGGACTTCCATGGCAACGGCATGTACGTTCTCCGTCGTGCCCGCACCCAAGAAGACCACCAGGCGAGCCCTGCTGGTCACTTCCGCCGTCGTGTCGTCCCTCGCGCTGACCGCGCCCGTCTCCTACGCGGCCCCCAAGCCGTCACCGAGCACGAGCCCGTCGGCCACTCCTCCGGCGAACATGTCGACCGTGGGCGGCGAGCGGCTGGGGCAGCCCGGCACTCAGGTGAATCTCGCCGGCGGCGTCCCCGTGCTGCCCAAGGAACTGACCGCGCGCTCCTGGGTGGTGGCCGACGCCGAGTCCGGCGAGGTGCTGGCCGCGCACAACGCGCACTGGCGGCTGCCGCCCGCGAGCACCATGAAGATGCTGTTCGCCGACACGGTGCTGCCGAAGTTCCCGAAGACCATGAAGCACAAGGTCGTGCCGTCCGACCTGGCGGACGTCGGGTCGGGCTCCAGCCTGGTCGGGATAAAGGAGGGCGAGACGTACACCGTCCACGACCTGTGGCTCGGGGTCTTCCTGCGCTCCGGCAACGACGCCGTGCACGTGCTGTCGAAGATGAACGAGGGCATCGACAACACCGTCAAGGAGATGAACGAGCACGCCGAGGAGCTCCAGGCCCTCGACACGTACGCGGTGTCGCCCGACGGCTACGACGCTCCGCGCCAGGTGTCGTCGGCGTACGACCTGACGCTGATCGCCCGTTCCGGGCTGCAGAAGAAGGACTTCCGCGAGTACTGCTCGACCGTCACCGCCAAGTTCCCGGGCGCGACGGCGAAGAACAAGAAGGGCAAGTCGGTCCGCGGGTCCTTCGAGATCCAGAACACCAACCGGCTGCTGACCGGCGACAGCGACGTCCCCGTCTACCAGGGCATCGCCGGCGTCAAGAACGGCAACACCACCAACGCCGGCGCCACCTTCACGGGCGTCGCCGAGCGCAACGGCAAAGTGCTGCTCGTGACGGTCATGAACCCGGAGAAGAGCGAGCACAACGAGGTCTACAAGGAGACCGCGCGGCTCTTCGACTGGGGCTTCCAGGCGGCCGGCAAGGTGCGGCCGGTCGGTGAGCTGGTGCCGCCGAAGAGCGCGGCGCAGGCCAGCGCCCAGCCGGGTGCGAACCCCTCCGGGGAGGCCGGGGGCACCGGGGACTCCGAGGAGTCCTCGAAGTCGGCGGTGGGCGCCTCGGCCGCGAGCGGTTCGAGCGGCATCGGGGTGGCGCTCGGGATCACGGGCGGGCTGCTGGTGCTGCTGGCGGCGGGCGCGTTCCTGATCAACCGCCGCTGGCCGCTGCCCGACCTGGTGCGGCGTCGGAGTCGCTCCTGACGGCGGGTTCACGGGGCGCGGCGGGCGCGTCCTCCGATTCGTCCACGGAGTCCTCGGGCTCGCCGGCGGAGTCCTCGGACTCGTCCACGGAGTCCTCGGACTCGTCGGCGGCCTCGATCTCGTCCTTGCTCTGCGTCGCCGTCCAGGCGGCGCAGAACACCACCAGCTTCGAGGTGAAGTTGATCCACAGCAGCAGGGCGACCGGCACGCCGAACGCGCCGTACATGCTCCTTGTGGCCACGCCCTGCATATAGCCGCTGAGCAGCAGTTTCAGCAGCTCGAACCCGATCGCGCCGATCAGCGCGGCCACCATCAGCCGACGGCGTGGCGGCTCGACGCCGGGCAGCAGGGTCAGGACGTACAGCAGAAGCAGGAAGTCGGCGAGTACGGCCACGAGGAACGCGGCGATCTGCAACAGGATCCCGCCCCAGCCGCCCTCGTCGATGCCCATCTGCCGGGTGATCCAGCCGATCAGGGCGGAGGCGACCGTGGAGGCGGCGATCGTCACGAGCAGGGCACCGCCCAGGCCGACCAGGACACCGGCGTCCTTGGCCTTGCGCAGGACGGCGTTCTCCTCGGGGTCGGGCAGCTCCCACACGGCGCGCAGGCACTCGCGCATGGAGCCGACCCATCCGATTCCGGTGACCAGCAACAGGGCGCCGGCGATGAGGCCGACAGTGCCGGCGTTCTCCACCAGGGCGCCGATGTCGAGCTGGTCGGCGATGCCGGGGACCTGGTCGGAGAGCTTGTCCTCCAGCTTGTTCTGCTGCTCCTGGCTGAGCGTCGCGGCGGCGATCGCCGCAGCCACCGTGAGCAGCGGGAACAGCGCGATGAAGCTGGTGAACGTCATCGCCGCGGCCAGCCGTGTCCACTTCACGCGGTCCATGCGCTCGTACGACCGCCACGCGTGCGTGGTCATCAGCCGGGTCACCGCGGACCCGACGACGGGGAGTTTTTTCAGCCAGTCCATGATCCGACTCTGCCCTCCGCGGGGGAGACCGATGTCCGGGTGCCCCAAAACCGCGGGACCGTAGCAGGCGCCCTACCGCTTCCGGCCCACTAATCACCCATTCCGGGTAGAGACGGAATGTTTCAGAACTGATCACCCGTATATGGACGCTACGGTCGCCGACATGCCTGCCGACACCGTCGCCGTCTCGGGGTGGGGCCGCACCGCCCCCACCAACGCCCTCGTGATCCGCCCCAGGACGTACGAGGAAGCCGTGACGGCCGTCCGGGGCTGCGGGGTCCGCGGGGGCATTCCGAGGGGCCTGGGGCGGGCGTACGGGGACGCGGCGCAGAACGCCGGGGGCACGGTGCTGGACATGACCGGCCTGGACCGGATTCACGCGATCGACGCCGACAGCGGCATCGTGCTGTGCGACGCGGGCGTCTCCCTGCACCGGCTGATCGAGGTGCTGCTCCCGCTCGGCTGGTTCGTGCCGGTGACGCCCGGCACCCGCCATGTGACGGTCGGCGGCGCGATCGGCGCGGACATCCACGGCAGGAACCACCACGTCGCGGGGTCCTTCTCCCGCCACGTGCTGTCGCTGGAGCTCCTCACCGCCGACGGCGAGATCCACACCGTCGGCCGCGACACACCCCTGTTCGACGCGACCACCGGCGGCATGGGACTGACCGGCGTGATCCTCACCGCGACGATCCAGCTCCAGCCGGTGGAGACCTCGCTGGTGACGGTCGACACCGAGCGCGCGCGAGACCTCGACGACGCGATGGCCCGCCTGGCCGCCGCCGACGACCACTACCGCTACTCGGTGGCCTGGATCGACCTGCTGGCGCGCGGCGCGGCGACCGGGCGCGCGGTCCTCACCCGCGGCGACCACGCGCCCCTGGAGGCGCTGCGCAAGGGCACGCGCGCGCGTAGGGAGCCGCTCGCCTTCCGCCCCGCCCGTCTGCCCGCCCCGCCCGCCTTCCTCCCGGACGGGCTGCTCAGCCACCGCGGCGTGAGCTGGTTCAACGAGTTCTGGTACCGCAAGGCGCCACGCGCGCGTACCGGCGAACTCCAGAAGCTCGCCACCTTCTTCCACCCCCTGGACGGCGTGCCCCACTGGAACCGGATCTACGGCCGGGGCGGCCTCGTGCAGTACCAGTTCGCCGTCGGCCACGGCCAGGAGGAAACCCTGCGCCGGGTCGTGCGGCGCGTCTCCGAGCACCGCTGCCCGTCCTTCCTGGCCGTCCTCAAGCGCTTCGGCGACGCCGATCCGGGCTGGCTCTCCTTCCCGGTGCCCGGCTGGACCCTGGCCCTGGACATCCCGGCCGCCCTGCCCGGCCTCGGCGCCTTCCTGGACGCGCTCGACCAGGACGTGGCCACGGCGGGCGGGCGGGTCTGCCTCGCCAAGGACGCCCGGCTGCGGCCCGAACTGCTCGCCGCGATGTATCCGCGCGTGGACGAGTTCCGCGCCCTGCGCGCGGAGGTCGACCCGCGCGGGGTGTTCGTGTCGGACCTGGCCCGCCGCCTCTCCCTGTGACCACCCTCCAGCCACGCCTCTAGGAGCTGTTCGTGAAGGACGCCTTCGGCATCCCCCAGTCCCTGCTCGTCCTCGGCGGTACGTCCGAGATCGCGCTGGCCACCGCCCGCCGCCTGATCGCGCGCCGCACCCGCACGGTCTGGCTCGCGGGCCGCCCGTCGCCCGCCCTGGAGCAGTCGGCGGCCGAACTGCGCGCCCTGGGTGCCGACGTGCACACGGTGGCCTTCGACGCGCTCGACCCCGAGTCCCACGAGACCGTGCTCGGCAAGGTCTTCGCGGAGGGCGACATCGACATGGTGCTGCTCGCCTTCGGGATCCTCGGCGACCAGGCGCGCGACGAGCGCGAGCCGCTGAACGCGGTGCGGGTCGCGCAGACCAACTACACCGGCGCCGTGTCCGCGGCCCTGGTCGCCGCCGGCGCACTGCAGTCCCAGGGCCACGGCTCGCTGGTCGTCCTCTCCTCGGTCGCCGGGGAGCGGGCCCGCCGCGCCAACTTCATCTACGGCTCCAGCAAGGCCGGCCTCGACACCTTCGCCCAGGGCCTGGGCGACGCCCTGCACGGCACCGGCGTGCACGTCATGGTCGTACGCCCGGGATTCGTGCGCTCGAAGATGACCGCAGACCTGGAAGAGGCCCCCCTCGCGACCACCCCGGAGGCCGTCGCCACGGCGATCGAACTGGGCCTGCGCCGCCGCTCGGAGACGGTGTGGGTACCGGGCGCGCTCAGGCTGCTGATGTCGGCGCTGCGCCATACGCCGCGCGGGCTGCTCCGCCGCCTGCCGGTCTGAAGCGCCCCCAGGGCCTGTTCTGAGTTCCCCGTCGTCCGTGCGAAGGGCGGGCGCAGCGGCGGAGTGCGGCGAGGGAGCGTGCCGGGACAGCACACCTAGAGCGTCGGGATCGACCCGCGCTCCACATGCCCCGCCTGCGGCGGCACCACCGACCTGCCGAAGGGGAAGTCCCGCAGCTTGCGCCACACGCCGTCGGCGCCCTGTTCGTAGAGGGCGAAGCCGGTACAGGGCCAGCCGGCCTCGTAGTCGGCGAGTTCCTCGAACGCGCGGTCCATCGACTCCTCGTCGATGCCGTGGGCGACGGTCACGTGCGGGTGGTAAGGGAACTGCAGTTCGCGTGCGACGGGGCCGGAGGCGTCGCGGACCTGCTTCTGCAGCCAGGTGCAGGCCTCGGCGCCCTCGACGACCTGGACGAAGACGACCGGCGACAGGGGCCGGAAGGTCCCGGTGCCGGACAGCCGCATCGGGAAGGGGCGCCCGGCGGCCGCGACCTCGACCAGGTGCGCCTCGATCGCGGGCAGCAGCGCGGAGTCGACCTCGGTCGGCGGCAGCAGCGTGACATGCGTGGGGATACCGTGAGCCGCGGCGTCGCCGAAGCCCGCGCGCCGCTCCTGGAGCAGGCTGCCGTGAGGCTCCGGGACCGCGATCGACACACCGATCGTTACGGTCCCCACGTCGTCTCCTGTCGTCTGTTGGTGGGCGTGAGTGGCCGCCGTGGCAGCCACTCGGCTATCGACTGTACGGCTACGGCCGTGCTGCGGGCAGGCGCAACCGTAGTGATATGCAGCGCTGAACGGGCTCAGTGCTTGGCGGGCAGGAAGCCCACCCTGTCGTACGCCTGGGAGAGCGTCTCCGCGGCGACGGCGCGCGCCTTCTCCGCGCCCTTGGCCAGGATCGAGTCCAGCGTCTCCGGGTCGTCCAGATACTGCTGGGTGCGCTCCCGGAAGGGCGTCACGAACTCGACCATGACCTCGGCGAGGTCCGTCTTGAGCGCACCGTAGCCCTTGCCGTCGTAACTCTGCTCCAGTTCCGCGATTCCCGTCCCCGTGAGGGTCGAGTAGATGGTGAGCAGGTTGCTGACGCCCGGCTTGTTCTCGACGTCGTAGCGGATGACGGTGTCGGTGTCGGTGACGGCGCTCTTGACCTTCTTCGCGGTGGCCTTGGGATCGTCGAGGAGGTTGATGAGGCCCTTCGGCGTGGACGCCGACTTGCTCATCTTGATCGACGGGTCCTGAAGGTCGTAGATCTTCGCCGTCTCCCTGAGGATGTACGGCTTCGGGACGGTGAACGTCTGGCCGAACCGCCCGTTGAAGCGCTCGGCGAGGTCACGGGTGAGCTCGATGTGCTGGCGCTGGTCCTCGCCGACCGGGACCTCGTTGGCCTGGTACAGCAGGATGTCCGCGACCTGCAGGATCGGGTAGGTGAAGAGCCCGACGGAGGCCCGGTCGGCCCCCTGCTTGGCGGACTTGTCCTTGAACTGGGTCATGCGGGAGGCCTCGCCGAAGCCGGTGAGGCAGTTCATGACCCAGGCGAGCTGGGCGTGCTCGGGGACGTGGCTCTGGACGAAGAGCGTGCAGCGCTCGGGGTCGAGTCCGGCCGCGAGGAGCTGGGCGGCGGCGAGCCGGGTGTTGGCGCGCAGCTCGGCCGGGTCCTGCGGGAGCGTGATCGCGTGCAGGTCGACGACCATGTAGAACGCGTCGTGGGACTCCTGGAGGGCAACCCACTGGCGGACGGCGCCGAGGTAGTTGCCGAGGTGGAACGAGCCTGCGGTGGGCTGGATTCCGGAGAGCACGCGGGGACGATCAGAGGCCATGCCCACCATTCTCTCAGGTTCCGGAGGGCGGTCCGGAACTGGTCGGAAACAGATGGGAACCGATCCGTCTCCGGCGGTGTAACAAGAGTGTGAGAACGCGGGAGGGGGGCCGCATCGTCGATGAGGCCGCGGTGATCGCACGCGTACGCGCCGGGGAGCCGGAGGCGTACGCGCAGCTGGTGCGGGCCCATACGGGCATCGCGCTCAGGGCGGCCGCGGCGCTCGGGGCGGGTGCGGACGCGGAGGACGTGGTGCAGCAGGCCTTCGTGAAGGCGTACTGCTCGCTGGACCGGTTCAAGGACGGCGCCGCGTTCAAGCCGTGGCTGCTGGCGATCGTGGCCAATGAGACGAGGAACACAGTGCGCACAGCGGCCCGCCAGCGCACGCTCGCCGGGCGCGAGGCGGCGTTCGTGGAGGCGGAGCCGCTGATACCGGAGTCGGCGGACCCGGCGGTGGCCGCGCTGGAGATAGAGCGCCGTGCCGCACTGCAGGCCGCACTGGAGAAGCTCAGCGAGGAGCACCGTCTGGTCGTCACCTACCGCTATCTGCTGGAGATGGACGAGTCGGAGACGGCCCAGGCCCTGGGCTGGCCCCGGGGCACGGTGAAGTCCCGGCTGAACCGCGCACTGCGGAAGCTGGGGCGGCTGCTGCCGGATTTCGAGCCTCGGGAAGGGGGTGATGAGCATGGCTGACGGACGCGGGCCTGACGACGATGACGGCCGAGAGGCGTACGGGAGCGACGGACGGCGTGCGTACGGCCGTGAGGGCGCCGATCGGCACAGTGGGCGCCCCGCCCGCGGACATGCCGCTGATCACGGTCGGCGCGGCGACCCGGCAGGGCTGCCGGAGGAGCTGCGTGCGCTCGGGCGCTCCCTGGACGCGCCGGACGCCGGGGACGGCGCCGAGACGATGGTCGAGCGGGTGCTGGGGCAGATACTCGCCATGGGGCCACCGCCCACGCCCTCCAGGCAGTGGGGGAACGCGGGGGTGCCGGTGGCCGAGCCGCCGGGCGCGGCCGGGCGGCTGCGGTCGGTGCGGCGCTGGGCGCGGGTGCGGTGGCGTTCGCTGACCGCGTCGCTGTGCGGCCTGCTGACGGTGCTCGTGCTCACGCCCCCGGTGCGGGCGGCGGTCTTCGACTGGTTCGACTTCGCCGGGGTCGAGGTGCGCTACGACCCGTCGGCGGTGCCCTCACCGGGCGCCGAGGTCCCCGGCTGCGGTCACTCGGTGTCGTTCGCCCAGGCCGAGCGCCGGGCCGGCTTCGAGCCGCTCGTCCCGAAGGAGCTCGGCACGCCGGACGCGGTGACGGTGACGGGTGAGCCAGGGGGACGGTTCGTGGTGAGCCTGTGCTGGCGCGAGGACGGGCGCACGATACGGCTGGACGAGCGCCGGGCGAGTGTGGACATCGGCTTCGCCAAGGCGGTGCGCGAGCCGCCGGAGTGGATCTCGCCGGCGCCCGACGGGTCGAACGGCGCCGGGTCCGGCCCGGCCCTGTGGTTCCCCCGACCGCATCTGCTGACGTTCTGGTTGGTGGACGCGGGCGGGGAGCGCTACGCACGCGAGGAGCGGACGGCCGGTCCGACGCTGCTGTGGACGCACGACACCGAGGGCGAGGCCGTGGCGCTGCGGCTGGAAGGGGTGGCGTCGAAGGAGCGGGCGCTGGGGGTCGCGCGGTCGCTGGGCACGCCGTCCGAAGAGGCCTCGAAATAGGTGGTTCGGAATGGGAACCCAGCCGCGTCGGGCGGTGTACCAGAAGTGACAAGCGGCTCGGGGACGGGCCGCACGGGGATCGCTCGGGTTGGGGGTTCGGATGTCGGGACAGGGGATCGGCCGCTTGTGGGACCGGTTGCGCAGGCGTGAGGGCCGCGAGAGGAGTCGGAGTCGTGAACTCACCGCGCTGACCGGGGCGTTGACGGGAGCACTCGCCCTGCTGCTGTGGGGTGCCGCGTCCCCCGCGTCGGCGGGAGGGCCGACCAGCGTGCTGCTGGTCTCACCGGAGAGCACACAGACGGCCTCGCTGTACCACTCCGACAAGGAGTACGGAGAGCTGGACCGGCTGCTCGGCGCACCGGGCAAGGGCACGCGTGACAAGCCGCCGGAGGCCGACCTGACGACAGCCCGCCAGATCAACGTCACCTGGATGGTCCATGACGTGACGCCCTGGCGCCTGGACCGGGTCTACCCGAGCCATCAGGGGAAGGACGTCTGGATACACACGGCGGCGAACCTGGACAGCACGACGAACGGCGTCTGGCGCCGCGCCGAGCACCCGAGCCGGCTTCGCGCCCTGCTCGACAGGCTGGGCCTGATGGGCAAGGCCTCCTCGGAGGGAAACGAGGCGATCGTCCCACCGGCGTGGGAGGCGCCAGGGACGGACGAGGCAACGGAGGCGACCGAGGCATCCCCGGCCCAGGCGGGGCCAGGGCCGAGGTCGGGAGCGGGATCGGGGTCGGATGACGGCACCGACTGGTGGTGGGCCGTGCCGGGCGCGGCGGCCGGAGCCGTGCTGGCGCTGCTCCTGCGCCCCTTCGCCACCCGACTGCCGCTGGACCGTCTGCGAGGAGAGCCGGGGCCGAGGCAGGAGCTGCGGGACGTATGAGCGCCGGCCTGAAGGGAGAGCTGCGGCTCACGCTGCTCGTGACGGTGGTGGTGTCGGCGGCGCTGGCGGCCCTGTGGGGCACGGCGGCGAGCGCCGCGGCCGTCCCTGCGCAGGGGCGGGACGCCCCCGACGTGGCCATGGTCATCACCGGCGGCACGGGACGCTCGATGGCGCTGCGTTCCGGCAAAACCGCGTTCGCCCGTCTCTGGCAGCTGCTGCAGCCGACGTACGTGGGGACGGAGCGGGTGTCGGAGGAGTGGGATGAGGGGCGGCATCCGCCGATACGGATGACGGTGGTCTGGGGGCTGACGGGAGTCGGCGGCTGGCCACAGACGAGCCGGGCACCGGGAGGGGATGTGGCAGTCCAGCGGCAGGACCAGCTCTTCGTGGCCGAGGACGGCACGCCCTGGGTGCGCTCGGATCTCGCGCCGGATGTGGAGGACGACGACATCCGCTGGCATCGGGCCCCGCGCTCCGCCTTCGAGCGGCTGGATCTGGCCCGGCTGGTCGGTGGGTCCGCGGGCGAGGTCGTGGAGGTCGACGACGGCACGGCGGCCGGGGGCGGCTGGTCCGGGCCGGTGCCGGAGGGTGCCGGGTGGGGCTTGGCGGGGCTGGCCGTGGGGTTCGCGACCGGTGCGGGCGGCACGCTGCTGATACGCCGCGCGGCGGCCCGGCAGGAAGCCGGACCGCCGCGGGAGGGGCCGCGTCAGGAGTTGATCGACCTGGACCTGTGAGGCCGTAGGCGCAGCGGCATGGGCGTCAGCCCAGGTCGACCTCCGGGTAGAGCGGGAAGCCGGCCACGAGGTCGGTGGCGCGGTGGGAGATCTCGTCGGCGATCTTCGAGTCGAGGACGTGAGCGGCCTTGGACGGGGCGCCCGACTTGGTCGTGCCCGGCTCGGTGGTGGTGAGGACGCGGTCGATGAGGGCGGCGACCTCGTCCATCTCGGCGGTGCCCAGGCCCCGGGTGGTCAGGGCGGGGGTGCCGATGCGGATGCCGGAGGTGTACCAGGCGCCGTTGGGGTCGGCCGGGATGGCGTTGCGGTTGGTGACGATGCCGGACTCGAGGAGCGCGGCCTCGGCCTGGCGGCCGGTGAGTCCGTAGGAGGAGGCGACGTCGATCAGGTTGAGGTGGTTGTCCGTGCCGCCGGTGACAAGGGTCGCGCCCCTGCGCATCAGCCCTTCCGCCAGCGCCCGGGAGTTGTCGACGATGCGCTGGGCGTAGTCGCGGAAGGACTCCTGGCGGGCCTCGGCGAGGGCGACGGCCTTGGCGGCCATGACGTGCGGGAGCGGGCCGCCGAGGACCATCGGGCAGCCGCGGTCGACCTGGTCCTTGAGGGAGTCGTCGCACAGGACCATGCCGCCGCGCGGGCCGCGCAGCGACTTGTGGGTGGTGGTGGTGACGATCTGGGCGTGCGGGACCGGGTCGAAGTCGCCGGTGAGGACCTTGCCGGCGACGAGACCCGCGAAGTGGGCCATGTCGACCATGAGCGTGGCGCCGACCTCGTCGGCGATCTCGCGCATGATCCGGAAGTTCACGAGACGGGGGTAGGCGGAGTAGCCGGCGACGATGATCAGCGGCTTGAACTCGCGGGCGGAGGCGCGCAGGGCCTCGTAGTCGATCAGGCCCGTGGCGGGGTCGGTGCCGTAGGAGCGCTGGTCGAACATCTTGCCGGAGATGTTCGGGCGGAAGCCGTGGGTGAGGTGGCCGCCGGCGTCCAGGGACATGCCGAGCATGCGCTGGTTGCCGAAGGCGCGGCGCAGTTCGGCCCAGTCGGCCTCGGAGAGTTCGTTGACCTGGCGGACGCCGGCCTTCTCCAGGGCGGGGGCCTCGACGCGCTGGGCGAGGACGGCCCAGAAGGCGACGAGGTTGGCGTCGATGCCGGAGTGCGGCTGGACGTAGGCGTGGCGGGCGCCGAAGAGCTCCTTGGCGTGTTCGGCGGCGAGGGACTCGACGGTGTCGACGTTGCGGCAGCCGGCGTAGAAGCGGCGGCCGACGGTGCCCTCGGCGTACTTGTCGCTGAACCAGTTGCCCATCGCCAGGAGGGTGGCCGGGGAGGCGTAGTTCTCGGAGGCGATCAGTTTGAGCATCTCGCGCTGGTCGGCGACCTCCTGGCCGATGGCGTCGGCCACGCGCGGCTCGACGGCGCGGATCACGTCGAGGGCGGAACGGAAGGCGGTGGACTCGGTGGAGAGGGGCTCGGCTGACATGGGGACCTCCGGACGTCGTGTGCAGCGATCACGGTACGGCCCAGGCGCACGGCACTCGGTCTGGACTTGGCCCAGGGGCCGCTCCCCGATGGTTGGTCCATCCCAGCGCGCCAGTCACGGCCCGCCGATCAGCCTACCGGGCGCGCCGATGAGCGATGGTCCCGCGTCCACCATGCGAGCAACGATAGGAAGGGGCCGCACAGCACTCGTAAGGCAGGAACTGGACAGTGGCCGCGAGCCTCGTGACTGCCGGAAACACGAGCCCTCGCGGTGGCGGAAACACGAGCCCTCGCGGTGGCGGAAACGGAGAGCCCCGTGGGTACGTCGAGCACCAACGAATCCCTGATCGCCACGATCGACGCGCACAGCGCGCACAACTACCACCCGCTGCCGGTAGTGGTGGCGACGGCGGACGGGGCGTGGATGACGGATGTGGAGGGGCGGCGCTATCTGGATCTGCTGGCCGGGTATTCGGCGCTCAACTTCGGGCACGGCAACCGGCGGATCCTGGATGCGGCGAAGGCGCAGCTGGAGCGGGTGACGCTGACGTCGCGGGCGTTTCATCACGACCGGTTCGGGGCGTTCTGCGCGCAGCTCGCCGAGCTGTGCGGGATGGAGATGGTGCTGCCGATGAACACGGGGGCGGAGGCGGTGGAGACGGCCGTGAAGACGGCCCGGAAGTGGGGGTACCGGGTCAAGGGCGTGCCGGCGGAGATGGCGAAGATCGTGGTGGCGGGCAACAACTTCCACGGCCGTACGACGACGATCATCAGCTTCTCCACCGACCCGGAGGCGCGGGCGGACTTCGGGCCGTACACGCCGGGCTTCGAGATCGTGCCGTACGGGGATCTGACGGCGATGCGGGAGGCGTTGACGGAGAACACGGTGGCGGTGCTGCTGGAGCCGATCCAGGGCGAGGCGGGGGTGGTCGTCCCTCCCGCGGGCTATCTGCCGGCGGTGCGGGAGTTGACGCGGGAGCGGAACGTGCTGTTCGTGGCGGACGAGGTCCAGTCGGGGCTGGGGCGTACGGGGCGCACCTTCGCGTGCGAGCACGAGGGCGTGGTGCCGGACGTGTACGTCCTGGGGAAGGCCCTCGGGGGCGGGGTCGTGCCGGTGTCGGCGGTGGTGTCGTCGGCCGAGGTGCTCGGGGTGTTCCGGCCCGGGGAGCACGGGTCGACGTTCGGTGGGAATCCGCTGGCGTGTGCGGTGGCGCTGGAGGTGATCGCGATGCTGCGGACGGGCGAGTTCCAGCAGCGGGCGGCGGAGCTGGGCGCGCATCTGCACCGGGAGCTGGGGCAGTTGGCCGGGACCGGGCGGGTGACGCAGGTGCGGGGGCGCGGGCTGTGGGCCGGGGTCGACATCGCCCGGGGGCATGGCACGGGGCGGGAGGTGTCCGAGCAGTTGATGGAGCGGGGTGTGCTGGTGAAGGACACCCATGGGGCGACGATCCGTATCGCGCCGCCCCTGGTGATCGGAAAGGAGGATCTGGACTGGGGGCTGGCCCAGTTGCAGGGCGTGCTCGGGGTCTGATGGGGAGGCCTGCGACGGTCAGCGGTTCGCCGTGTGGTTCAGGATCGCGCCATGGATCGTCCGAGATGGTGGGCGTGCGCGTCGCCGGTGTGCAAGCCCGGCGCTTCAGCGGCGGGTAGGTGGCGCCATGGCCTCCGTGATGCCGTCCCACAACCGGGACCTCGCCTCCAGCGCGAGGGTCGCCGTCTCCACGGCCTCCCGCCAGCGTGTGTCGTCCGTGCCGCACAGGTCGGCGACCATCTGCATGGCCATCGGGGTGTGCTCCTCGCCGTCGACCTCGATGTGGCGGGCCAGATAGTCGCAGAAGAGCGGGAACCGTTCGGTGCCCTCCTTCCTGATCACCTGGTCGAACATGTCCGGGATGAGGTCCTCCCGGGAGAAGGCGAAGGCGGCGGCCCGGCAGTGCAGTGGGCGGTCGGCGATGATGCCGAAGGTGGTGCGCACGAACTCGGCCGCCGGCGCGGGCACTTGGGCGACATGCAGTGCCGCCGGCACATCGTGGCCCTCCGTGATCAGCGCCAGGAAGGTGTCGATGGGGGCCGTCTCGGCGCCCGCCTCGGTCATGCCCGCGCGATAGAGCTCGAAGTGGCTGGTGAAGCCGCCGTTCAGCTCGTCGCTCTCCTCCACCAGCACAATGTCGTTGATCAGTCGCCGGCTCACCTCGGAGCCGCGCGGCACCCAGGGGACGTCCACACATGTCAGGTCCCGTTGCAGGGACTTGAGCAGTGACATGAAGTCCCACACCGCGAAGACGTGGTGCGCCATGAACGTCGCCATGTCCGCGCGGCTGCCGATCCGCTGGTAAATCTGGTGGGCGGTGACTTCTTTTCGTACGGGTTCGATCGCGGCGCGCGCCCGGTCGATTCCCTCGTGGGTCATGTTCCAGTCGTAGCGAGACATGGTTCTCCTTCGCTTTCCCACTGAGCGGAATATCGATCCTGGGCATTTCTCGCGACTTTTGGCAAGCGCTTCCCGGGATTCCGTAAGAATTGCGTAATACTTACCGACGGTACTCACCGAAAAGCAGCCAAGGGTTGCGATTCGGACAGTCGAAAAAATCTTGATTGAACGTTGAACACCGAGGGCTTTCATGCCGTAATCGACGACGTGACCAGTAATCCCGTCACCGTCACCGTGGCCTTTCACGTGGTGCCGGGCCGCGAGGCCGACTTTCATTCCTGGGGGTGGGCCATGCTGGGCGCGAGCGCACAGCAGCAGGGTTTTTTGGGGGGTGGCGTCCTTGTCGACCGAGAGGCGGAGTGGCATGTGGTCTACCGCTTCGCCAGCGAGGGGGCAGCCCTGGCCTGGGAGAACTCGGACGTCCGAGCGCAGCTGGACACCCGGGCGGCGGAGCTCGCCCGGGAGACGGGGCGCAGGAGGGTGCGGGGCTCGAAGGCATGGTTCGACTCCCAGACCCTCACCCCGGCCCCGCCGACTCCGCCGGCGAAGTGGAAGCTCTGGTTCGTGAATATGAGTGCGGTTTTTCCGCCGGTACTCCTGTTCAATCTGACCGTGCTCCCCTATCTGAACAACCTCAATGCGCTTTTTCGTACGCTGCTGTTGTGCCTGAGTGTGACGGCCCTCGTCACCTGGATTCTCATGCCGCGCCTTCAGCGTTTCTTCCGGAAATGGCTGTATCCGCCGCTCCAGGCGCTTCGTGGACGGCACAAACGACGGACCGCATAGGTCCGGGACCAATCAAAGGAGGTGGGCGGGTGAAGACCCTGCTCATCGACAATTACGACTCGTACACGTACAACCTGTTCCAGCTGATCGCCGAGGTCAACGGCGAGGAGCCGCTGGTGATCCACAACGACACCCCCGCCGACCGGATCCCGGATCTCGCGGGGTTCGACAACGTGGTGGTGTCGCCGGGTCCCGGGCACCCGGGCGCCTCGCGCGACTTCGGCATCAGCGCCAGGCTGCTCGCCGAGTGCCGGCTGCCCGTGCTCGGCGTCTGCCTGGGCCACCAGGGCATCGCGCTCGGGGAACGGAGCCGCGTCGAGCCGGCCCCGCGGCCCCTGCACGGTCATCTGTCCACGGTCCGGCACGACGAGCGGGACCTGTTCCGGGGGTTGCCGCAGCACTTCACCGCGGTGCGCTACCACTCGCTGGCCGTGCGCGAGCCGCTGCCCGGGACGCTTGAGGCCACCGCCTGGGCCGAGGACGGTGTCCTGATGGGGCTCCGGCACCGCACCAGGCCCCTGTGGGGGGTGCAGTTCCATCCGGAGTCCGTCCTCACGGATTACGGCCACCGCATGCTCGTGAACTTCCGGAACCTGACGGCCGAACGGGCCCGCAGGCCCCGTACGAAGAACACCGCGGTGCCTTCATCGGCCGCGCCGTCGCCGGTCGCCCTCATCCCCCGCCCCCGGACCGCCGGACGCACCGCCTACCGCCTGCACACCCGCCGGATCGCCGGCGCGGTCGACACGGAGGCCGCCTTCACGCGGCTGTACGCATCCTCGCCGCGCGCGTTCTGGCTGGACAGCTCCCTGGTGGAGGAGGGGCGGTCCCGCTTCTCGTTCCTCGGGGACGACAGCGGGCCGCTCGCCGAGTTCGTACGGTACGACGTCGACGCCGGCCGCTGTGAGATCGAGCGGGCCGGACGGCCGCCGCGCAAGGTCGCGGCGAGCGTCTTCGACTACCTCAAGCGGCAGCTGACGAACCGTCGGGTGGACGCCACCGGGCTGCCCTTCGACTTCACGGGCGGCTATGTCGGCTACTTCGGCTACGAGACGAAGGCGGACTGCGGCTCGCCGAACCAGCACCGGGCCGACACCCCGGACGCCTGCTGGCTGTTCGCCGACCGGCTGATCGCGGTGGACCACCAGGAGGGCTTCACCTACGCCGTGTGCCTGGCGGAGGACACCCCGCGGGCCGCGCGGGAGGCCGCGGACTGGCTGGAGAGCACGCTGGCCCAGCTCACCTTCGTCACCGCCGAGACGGACCGGCCGTCGCCGCCCGCGTCCGCCGAGTCGGACCTCGACGCCGCCGAGCCGTGGCTGGTGCGCGACCGGGCCACGTACCTCGCCGACATCGAGGCGTGCAAGCAGGAGCTGCGGGCGGGCACCAGCTACGAGGTCTGCCTGACCAACGCCGCCCGGATGCCCGCCCCGTCCGACGCGTACGGCTTCTACCGGGTGCTGCGGCGCGTCAACCCGGCGCCGTACGCGGCCTTCTTACGGTTCGGGGAGTTCGACGTGGCCGGCTCCTCGCCCGAGCGCTTCCTGCGGATCACCCGGGACGGGCACGCCGAGGCCAAGCCGATCAAGGGCACCGCGGGTCGCGGTGCCGGGCCCGAGGAGGATGCCCGGCTCAGGGACGCGCTGGCGACGGACGCCAAGACGCGTGCCGAGAACCTGATGATCGTGGATCTGCTCCGCAACGACCTTGGCCGGGTCTGCCGGACCGGGTCGGTGCGGGTGCCCAAGCTCATGGCCACCGAGACGTACGCCACCGTGCATCAGCTCGTCTCCACCGTGGAGGGGCGGCTGCGCGAGGGCACGGACGCGGTGGACTGCGTCCGCGCCTGCTTCCCCGGCGGCTCGATGACCGGCGCGCCGAAGCTGCGCACCATGGAGATCATCGACGCCCTGGAGACCGAGGCCCGCGGGGTCTACTCCGGTGCCCTCGGCTATCTGGGGTGCAGCGGCGGCGCGGACCTCAACATCGTCATCCGTACGGCCGTCCTCGCGGACGGGGTGCTGCGGCTGGGCGCCGGCGGAGCGATCGTCCTCGACTCCGATCCGGTCGCCGAGTACGACGAGATGCTGCTGAAGACGGCGGCCCAGATGCGGGCCCTGCGGGAGCACACGGCGGCGGGGGCGGGGCGGTCCCGGGACACGGCGTCGTCTCCGGCGCGCAGCGTCGTGACCACCCTGGCGGACATGGGCTCCCAGCAGAACGCCGGGACCACGGCAACAGGGACCGGCGACAGCCACGAACCCGGCGTCATCCCGTCCGTCGCGGAGGAGGCCGCCCGATGAAGACCGAGCAGTCCTTGACCGCACCGCACACCGCCGTTCCGCACCCCACGAGGCCCCCACGGGCTTCGGGCACCACGCACCCCACGCACCCCACGGCCCCTCCGCAGTCGTCCGCCACCGCCGGCCCCGGGACACCCCCGCCGGACGCAGCAGCCCCCGGGAACCTCGCCGCCCACCTCGCCGATCTCTCGGCGCGGCGTGGATGGGACGCTCGGCCCGCGTTTCACCAGGGGCATCGGGCATGGACCCACGCCGAGGTGCACGAGCTCGGGGCGCGGGCGGCCACCGTGCTGGCCGGTCACGGGGTGCGCCCCCGTGACCGCGTGCTGCTCGCGCTGCCCGACGGTGTCGCCTGGGTGGCGGCCTTTCTCGGGGTGGCCCGGCTCGGTGCCGTCGCGGTTCTCGTGAATCCCGAACTTCCCGCCGCCGACCACGCGTTCATGGCCCAGGACACCGAGGCCGTGCTGTGTGTGACGGGACCGGGTCTGGAGCAGGAGCGTTTCCGCGGCCGGGCGTGTCTCGGCGCCGACGAACTGCTCGCGCTCGCCCCCGCCGCCGAGCCGGCCCCCGCCCACCCGGTCGACGCGCACACCCCGCTGTATGTGCAGTACACGTCCGGTACCACCGGCCACCCCAAGGGCGTCGTGCACACGCACGGCGACCCGAAGGCGTATCACGACCTGATCGGCCGGCGGGTGCTGCGCATCACCGAGGACGACGTCACCCTGTCGGTGTCGAAGCTGTACTTCGCCTACGGCTTCGGCAACGCCTTCGTCTTCCCGCTCTTCTCCGGCTCCTCCGCCGTCCTGACGGACCGCCGCCCGACCCCGGCCGCCGTCGACGAACTCGTCGCCCGGCACCGGGTGACCCTGCTCTACTCCGTGCCGTCCGCGTACGCCGCCCTGGTGGCCGACCGGGGCAGCGGACACGAGGCCTGCTTCGCCTCGGTGCGCGCCGCGGTGTCGGCCGGCGAGGGCATGCCGGACGGGCTCGGCGGACAGGTCACCGAACTGCTCGGCGCGCCCGTGCTGGAGCAGATCGGCTCCACCGAGGCCGGGCACGCCTTCTGCGCCAACGGCTTCGAGCACCACCGTCCGGGCACCGTAGGCCGCCCCGTACCCGGCTTCGAGGTGGAGCTGCGGGACCGGGCCGGGCGCCCGGTGCCGGACGGGGCGGAGGGCGAGATGTGGGTGCGCGGGCCGACGGTGACGCCCGGCTATCTGAACCGGCCCGAGGAGACCGGACGCACGCTCGTCGGCGGCTGGCTGGCCACCCGGGACCGGGCCCGCCGCGAGCCGGACGGCACCTACCGGCACCTGGGCCGCGCCGACGACATGGAGATGGTCGGCGGCATCACCGTCTCCCCGCTGGAGGTGGAGGCCGTACTGCGGACCCACCCGGCGGTGCGGGAGGTCGCCGTCGCGGCGGTGGCCGACGGGCGCGGGGCGAGCCGGCTGCGTGCCTTCGTCGTGCCCCGCACCCCCGTACGGGACGGCCTGGAGGGCGAACTCCTCCGGCTGGCCCGCGAACACCTCGCCGCCTTCAAGGTCCCCCGGGGCGTCAGCCTCGTCCCGTCCCTGCCCCGCACCCCGACCGGAAAGCTCCGCCGCCATCTGGTCCGCAAGGGCGCGTGGTGACCATGCCGGAGAGGAACAGCCGAGAGAGGAACAGCCCCATGCCACAGCAATCCCTGCTCTCCGAACGCGGGTTCTATCTGGGCCCGGTGTTCCGGCGCGCGGCGGACCGGCACGGCGCCGTCTTCGTCACCCTGGACCGGCCGCTGGACGTCCGCCCCGACCTCGGGGTCGATCTGAGCTACCCGGTGCTCGCCGACGTGGTCGACGAGCTGTCCGGCCGGCTGTGGGCGGCGGGGGTGCGGCCCTCCGAACAGGTGGCCGTCCACAAGACGGACAACGTGGACATCGTCCTGCTGACCTGTGCCGTCTCCCGCATCGGCGCCGTCCCGGTACTGCTGTCGCCCACGCTGGCCGGCCCGGTGGCCGGGCAGTTGCTGGCCCGGCTGCGGCGGCCCTGGCTGATCACCGACCGGGCCAAGCTGGAAGGCCCGCTCGCGGAGGTCGCCCTGCCCGCGGGACGCACCCTCTCCGTGGACGACGCCCCCGGCGCCGATCCGCTGGAGAAGTACGCCGGCGCCGAACCCGCCGCACCCGTACGGCTGCACCCCCGAGAGCCCGCCCTCATCACCCACAGCTCGGGCACCACCGGCGTCCCCAAGCTGGCCGTGCACTGCGCGAACACCATGTGGAACCGGCTCGTACCGCAGCAGGCCATGGGCTGGCCCACCCGTGGGGAGACCGCGGCGCTGCACATGTCCTTCGTGCACTCGCGCTTCTACCATCTGCTCGGCGTCCTGCTGCACTTCGGCAGCCCGCTGGTGCTGATCACCGACCCGGCGCCGGACAAGGTCGCCCCGCTGCTCGTCCGGCATCGCCCCGGCATCGTCGAGACCCACCCCAACACCTTCGTGCTGTGGGAGGAGCTCGCCGACGCGCCCGGCGCCCCGCTGTCCCGGGTGCGGTCGTACGGCTCCACGTTCGACGCGATCCATCCGCGCACCGTACGGCGGCTGCTGGACGCCTCGAAGCGCCGTACGCCCTGGCTGATCCAGCTGTACGGGCAGAGCGAGACGGGCCCCGTCGCGTTCCAGTGGTTCACCCGGCGCAGCGCCGCCCGCGCGGACGGCCGCCGGGTCGGGACCGGCATCCCCGGCTTCACCCGGGTCCGTGTCACCGACGCCGAGGGCAGGCGGGTCGCGCCCGGGACCCCCGGCCGGATCGAGGCCCGCACCAGGGGCCGCATCCTCACCTACCTCGGCATGCAGGACCGCTACGACCGGCAGCTCGACGACGGCTGGTGGGAGATGGGCGACATGGGCTACCGGAGCCGACTGGGCGCCCTGCATCTCATAGACCGGGAGATCGACCAGATCGACGCCGTGCACAGCAATCTGGAGGTCGAGGACACGCTGATGTCCCGCCTTGAGGAGCTGCGCGAGATCGTCATCGTGCCCGGCGTGGACCGCGAGCCGGTGCCGGTGGTGTGCGTGCGGGGCGAGCGGCCGCTGGACCCGGAGCGCTGGCGGAGGGCGACGGCCGATCTGCCCGCGATGGCCGAGCCCCGGCAGTGGCGGTTCGAGGAGCTGCCGATGACCGCGACCTGGAAGGTGAAGCGGGTGGAGATCACCCGCATGCTGACCGAGGGCGCGCTCAGGTGAACCCGGTCGTCGTGGTGGGCGCCGGCCCCGTGGGCCTGTCGGCGGCGCTCGGGCTGCGCGCGCACGGGCTGGACGTCGTCCTGCTGGAGGCCGACCCGAAGGACCGCGAACGGCCCGGCAGCCGGGCCCTGTTCGTGCACCGGGAGACCCTCGGGCTGCTCGACGGCATGCGGCCGGGGCTGGCCGCCGAGATCACCTCGTACGGACGGACCTGGCACACCAAGCGCACCCTGTACCGGGGCCGGGAGGTGTACTCCCGCACCTTCCCGCCCCCGTCCGGCCCTCCGGGACTCCCGCCCTTCACCAGCCTGCGCCAGGTGGACACCGAACGCTTCCTGCGGGCGGCCTGCGAGCGGGCCGGGGTGGAGTTCGTCTGGGAGGCCCGCGTCACCGGCGTAAGCACCACGGAGTCCGGGGTCCGGCTGACCGCCGACGACGGACGGGAGTGGACCGGCGCGTACGCCGTCGCCGCCGACGGGGCCCGCTCCACCGTCCGGCGCGAGCTGGGCATCGCCATGGAGGGCACCCGCGGCGAGGGCTTCCACGTCGTCGTCGACGTGGCCGACGTCCCGGGCGCCGAACAGCCTGGGGAGCGGGTCTTCCACTACGAGCACCCGGGGGTCGGCGGACGCAGCGTGATGCGGGTGCCCTTCACCGGGGGGTTCCAGGTCGACCTGCAGTGCCGCGACGACGACACGGAGGAGGCGTACGGCACCGAGGAGGCCGTACGGCGCTGGCTGCCGGCGGTCGTCGGGGACGGGTACGGCGAGCGGATCCTGTGGGTGTCGACGTACCGCTTCCTGCGCAAGGTGGCGGCCTCGTTCACCGACTCCCACCGCCGGGTGCTGCTCGTCGGGGAGGCGGCGCATCTCTTTCCGCCGTTCGGGGCACGCGGGATGAACAGCGGGATCGCCGACGCGGCGGCGGCAGCGGACGCCATCGCGGCGGGGACGGCCGAGGCGGTCGCCGACTTCGCCGAAGTCCGGCGCGCCGCGGGCCTGTTCAACAGCGCCGCCGCCGGCAGGGCACTGGATCACCTGCGGCCCCGGCGCCGGACCGTACGGGCCAGGCAGCGCGCGGCGGCGGTGCTGGCGCCGGTGCTGCCGTGGTGCGGTTCGTGGCTGGAGCACGCGCCGTACGGCCCTCGGCACGGGGCGCCAGCGGTGGCGGGCGGCAAATACTGAGGACGCGTACGAGGCAAGGATGAGGGCGAGTACGGAGGAGGACCCCGCTTGATCACCCGACCGGTCACCACCGAGGGGCTGTTGACGTGGACGCCCGGACGGGGCCTGACGCCCGGTGGGCAGGCGGGCGGGCGGCTGCTCGTCGCGGACTCCTGGCTGGTGCGCGACGGCCGGGTGCGCGGCTTCGACCGGCACCGGGAGCGCTTCGCGCGGGCCTGCGGGGAGTGCGGTGGGCCGCCGCCGCGCCGGCTGGTGGAGTTCTGGCGGGACATGACCGCCGTACTGCCGCGCGCGGGTGAGTGGTTCCCCCGGGTGGAGCTGACGGAGGGCTCCGGCGAGCTGCGAGTCCTGCTGCGGCACGCTCCGCCGCTCGGTGCCGGCATCCGGGTCTGGGCGCTGGGTCAGCCCGATCCGCGTGCCGTCCCGCGCCGCAAGGGACCCGACCTGGACGTCCTGGCCGAGGTTCGCCGGCGGGCAGCCGACGCGGGTGCGCAGGAGGCGGTGCTGGTCACGCCCTCCGGCGAGGTGCTGGAGTCGGCCACCGCCAGTGTCCTGTGGTGGGAGGACGACACCCTGTGTCTGCCCCCGTCCCGGCTGCCGCTGCTGGCCGGGGTGACCGCCGGGCTCATCGAGGAACGCGCCCGGCGCTCCGGGATCCCGGTCGACCGCCGGACGCGGACCGTCGCCGAGCTGGACGGCCGTGAGGTGTGGCTGGTCAACGCGTTGCACGGGATCCGGCCGGTGACGGAATGGACGGGACGGCCGATGAGGGCGGCACCGGCGACGCGGGCCCCGGAATGGCGGACATGGCTGGACGACCTCATGGAGCCGCTGCCGGATAGGTGACCGCGACCGAGAAAAATCGACTGCCGAAGCCAACCAAAAGTGCGGTCGGTCAAAAGTGCGCCGGATCGAATTCAGCCCGACCCGGCGCACTCATCGCTGCCCGAATTCGCTATTTCTTTTCGACGGCCGGCTGATAACCACCCGGAACCATGCGCGTCGCAATGGCGATCCGGTTGTACGCGTTGATGACGGTGGCCGCCCAGATCAGTGCCGCGATCTGCGCCTCGTCGAAGACCTCCGCGGCGGCGGCGTAGACCGCGTCCGGCACCCGCCCGTCGTGCACCAGGGTCACCGCCTCGGTCAACGCCAGTGCGGCGCGCTCCCGTTCGGAGAAGAAGGGCGTCTCCCGCCAGGCGTTCAGCGCGTAGATCCGCTGCTCGGTCTCGCCCGCGACGCGGGCGTCCTTGGTGTGCATGTCGAGGCAGAACGCACAGCCGTTGATCTGTGACGCGCGGATCCTGACCAGTTCCAGAAGCTCCGGTTCGACCTTGGCGTCCCGGGCCGCCGAAACGGCCGCGCCGTGCAGGGAGCCCATCGCCGCGGACACATCGGGAGTCGTTTTCTTGAGGGCTACGCGGGATATGGAATCGCTATTGCTCATGAGGCGACTCTATCCGTGAATGGGACGGTCAGAGGTCGTTATCGCCAAAGGAAATCGAGGACAGCACCGAGCACAATGCGTCCAGCGCCCCGGACCATGCGTGCTCCGGTGGTGTCCCGTATCCCACGACCAGGGCGTCCAGCGGCTCGACGACGGCGTCGGGGTGGCGGTAGCGGGGATTGAGCCCGTCGACGGCCAGGCCGTGCCAGGCCGCCGTCCGGAGCACCGACCGCTCCGTGCCGGGCGGGAGTCGCAGGACGGCGTGCAGGCCCGCCGCGATACCGGTGACGCGGATGTCGGGGGCACGGCTCGCCAGGGCCGAGACCAGCGCGTCGCGGCGCCGGCGGTAGCGCGACCGGGACGCCCGGACGTGACGGTCGTAGGAGCCCGAGGCGATGAACTCCGCCAGCGTCAACTGGTCCAGGACGCCGGACGTGTCCACACCTCCCTTGGCCCTCAGCACCTCCTCCACCAGGCTCGGCGGCAGCACCATCCAGGCCAGCCGCAGACCGGGGGCGAGGGACTTGCTCACCGTGCCCAGATGGACCACGTGATCGGGGTCCAGGCCCTGGAGGGCGCCGACCGACTGGCGGTCGTAGCGGAACTCGCCGTCGTAGTCGTCCTCCAGGACGAGGCCTCCGGTGCGGCGCGCCCAGTCCACCACCGCCGTCCGGCGGTCGCGGTGCAGGGAGACGCCCATGGGGAACTGGTGGGCGGGGGTGAGCAGGACCGCATCCTCGGTCGTCAACCCGGCCGGGTCCGTGCCGAGTTCGTCGAAGGGGAGGGGGACGGTGCGCAGGCCCGCCCGCCGCGTCAGCAGCCTCCAGTGCGCGTCCAGGCCGTACGACTCCACCGCCACCGTCGTCGCCCCGCGCGCCCGCAGCACCTCACCCAGCAACCTCACCCCATGCAGGAACCCGGCGCAGACGACGATGCGTTCGGGATCGGCGCGCACGCCCCTGGCGCGGGCGAGGTAGCCGGCGAGAGCCGTGCGCAGTTCGGCACTGCCGCGGGGGTCGCCGTAGCCGAGGGCCTGGGAGGGGGCGGTCAGCAGGGCGCGGCGGGCCGCCTTGAGCCACTCGGTGCGGGGGAATGAGGTGAGGTCGGGGGTGCCGGGGATCAGGTCGTAGGCCGGGCGGGGGTGTTCGCGGGGACGCGAGGTCGTGCTGTCGGTCGGCGGGATCACCGTGCGGTCCGCCACCCGCGTGCCCGAGCCCTGCCGGGCGGTGAGCCAGCCCTCGGCGACCAGGTCGGCGTATGCCTCGGCGACCGTGTTGCGCGCGACACCCAGGTCGGCGGAGAGCGAGCGGGAGGAGGGCAGACGGGTGCCGGGGGCCAGCCGGCCGGTGCGGACCGCCTCGCGCAGGGCATCGGTCAGGCCCCGACGCAGACCCGGTCCGGTCGGCTCCACGTGCAGGTCTACGCCCAAAGTGGCCCACGGTTCCGCCATGGAAATGGACCATACCCCTGGGCTGCCTGACTCCTAGGGTCGAGCCTGTGACCATCCAGCCAACAGGGCCAGCCAGCCCAGCAGTTGGCGAGCCTGCGGACCTACTAGATTGGAGGGTGTCCGCAGGCCAACTCGGGGAGTCTCCGTGCCACACGACCGTCCGCTGATCAACAGCAGCCTGCCGCACTCGGCACGGATCTGGAACTATTGGTTGGGCGGCAAGGACTGCTACGAGGTCGACCGGCAGGTCGGTGACGAGCTCCACAGAGTGAACCCGGAGATCGTCGACATCGCCCGCGCCCAGCGGGCGTTTCTGCGCCGCACGGTCACTCATCTGACCGCCGAGGTGGGCATACGCCAGTTCCTCGATGTCGGCACCGGGCTACCGACGCTGGACAACACTCACGAGGTCGCCCAGCGGATCGCCCCCGAGGCACGGATCGTGTACGTCGACCACGACCCGATCGTGCTGGCGCACGCCACGGCGCTGCTCACCAGTACCCCCGAAGGCGACACGGCGTACATCGACGCTGACCTGCGCGACCCGGAGGCCATCCTGGAGAGTGCCGCCCGGACACTGGACTTCGGCCGGCCCGTGGCGCTGATGCTGCTGGGGGTCGTCGCCCATGTCCCGGACGACAGCGCCTACGCGATCGTCGACCGTCTGTTGGACGCCCTGCCGTCCGGCAGCCACCTCGTGTTCTGCGACAGCACGGAGGTGTACCGGCCGGAGGCGATGCGCGCGATGGTCGAGCGGTGGAACGAGGCGAGCGACAACCCCCGCACGAACCGCACCCCCGACCAACTGGCCCGCTTCTTCAACGGCCTGGAACTGCTGGAGCCCGGCTTGCTCTCCGTCGCCCAGTGGCGACCGGAGCCGGCCGACGCCGCCCTGCCTACGGAAGTGGACAGCTTCGGCGCGGTGGCATGCAAGCGGTAGCCGACCCGAGTGGAACCGTCGATCACACGCGAGAACGCCACTCCCGCCGGCGGCCCAGCCGCGCACCCAAGCACCCGCCTTGTTCGGGGCCTCAGCGCTAAGGGCTTGCAGATCATCAACACGTTGTCTTGATCACGCTGCGGCGTGCATGGCGGTGCGGCTGCTATCAAACAGCACGGCGAGGGGTTCCGCGACGCCAGAAGGTGACCCCGTTCTGTACGCCATGGAGAGCAAGGGGTGCGGGCAGAGCAGCGACGGCAACGTGGATCAGGGCGACGGGGCCGAATGGGCCGCCGCTCGCCTCGAGGCCAACCCTGGCCACCTGACCTACCGGGAGGTCATCACCCGTTCCTACCGATTCGAACCGGGAGAGTGGCTGTGACAGATCACGAGCTATTGGCCCCGGTCCAAGAGGTCACGCCCAAAGTGGCCCACGGTCTCGCCATGGAAATGGACCATACCCCTGGGCTGCCTGACTCCTAGGGTCGAGGACATGACCACCACGAACGACACCACGACGACGAGTACGGAGTACGTTCCCGAGCAACCGGCCCGGATGCGCTGGGCCAAGCACGCTCCCGAGGTCTACAAGGCGATGGCCCGCCTGGACGCGGCCGCCAAGCAGGGCCTGGACCCCGGGCTGGTGGAGCTCGTACGGCTGCGTGCCTCCGCGATCAACCACTGCGCGTTCTGCCTCGACATGCACACCAAGGACGCGCTCGCGGCCGGCGAGAGCGTCCAGCGGATCGTGCAGTTGAACGCGTGGGAGGAGTCGAAGCACTTCTACACGGAGAAGGAGCTCGCGGCGATCGAGCTGACGGAGGCCGTGACCGTCCTGACGGACGGGTTCGTGCCCGACGAGGTGTACGAGAAGGCCGCCGAGCACTTCGACCAGGCCGAACTGGCCCAGCTCATCGCGACGATCGCGGTGATCAACGCGTGGAACCGGTTCGGGGTGACCACGCGGGCCGTCCCCGGCCACTACCAGCCGGGCGATTTCGAGTGACGGTTCGTACGCAGCTACTCGACCGGGAAGTCGCGCGGGCCATGTCCGCGCTCAGCACCGCCGCGAAGAGAGGCCTCGGCGATCCCGCGCTCGCCGAGCTCGTCGTGATCCGGGCCTCGCAGCTCAACCACTGCGCGTTCTGCCTGGACATGCATCTCGCCATCGCCCGCAAGCACGGCGTCGGTGAGTCGCAGCTCGACCTGCTCGCCGCCTGGGAGGAGGCCGAGGACGTCTTCAGCGAGCGGGAACGGGCCGCGCTGGCGCTCACCGAGGCGGTCACCGTCCTGACGGACGGGTTCGTGCCCGACGAGGTGTACGAGAAGGCCGCCGAGCACTTCGACGAGAGCCAACTGGCCCATCTCATCGGGCTGATCGTCGCCATCAACAACTGGAACCGGGTGATGGTCACCCGACGCATTCCACCAGGGGGATACACACCGTGACCAAGGTCGAAGCCTTCCGCGCGCTCCACCGGCGCCCCTCCCCCGACGACCCGCTGGTCCTGCCCGGTCCGTGGGACGCCGCCAGCGCCCGCGTCCTCGCCGAGGCCGGCTTCCCGGCGCTCGCGACGCCCAGCGCTGGCGTCGCGGCCTCCCTCGGCCACGCGGACGGGCGGACACCGGCCGACGAGATGTTCGCGGCCGTCGCGCGGATCGTGCGGGCGGTCGACGTACCGGTGTCGGCGGACATCGAGGGCGGGTACGGGCTCGCGCCGAAGGAGCTGGTGGAGCGGCTGCTGGAGACGGGTGCCGTGGGCTGCAACCTGGAGGACTCCGCGGACGGGGTCCTCCAGGACCCGCACCGGCACGCCGACCGGCTGGCCGAGGTGCGGCACGCCGCCGCCGACCGGCTCTTCGTCAACGCCCGCATCGACACCTTCGGCCAGGCCGGCACCGACCCCGAGCAGGCCGCCGTACAGGCCATCGAGAGGGCCGCGTTGTACGTCGCGGCGGGCGCCGACTGCGTGTATCCGATCGGCGCCCCCACCGGCGTACTGCCCCTGCTGCGGTCCGGGATCCAGGGGCCGATCAATGTGCACGGCACGGTGACCGGGGACGGCCCCTCACCCGCCGAACTCGGCGAGCTCGGGGCCACCCGGATCACGTTCGGGCCGGAGCTGCAGCGCTGGGCCGCCGGCGCGCTGCGCGAGATGGTCCCACACCTGGGCCAGGGGGTGTTCTGAAAGCCCCTGCGGTCAGGACAGCCACGCCTTCCACGTGGACTCGTGGCTGTCCACCCACTTCTTCGCCGCCTCCTCTGGCGTCAGCTTCTGGTCGGCGATCATCAGGGAGACCTCGTTCTGGTCCTCGGTCGTCCACTTGAACTTCTTCAGCAGGGCCGCCGCCGCACCGCCGTTCTTCGAGAAGTCGGCGTTGAGGTACTTCTGCAGCGGGGTGTGCGGATAGGCGCAGGCGACCTTCTCCGGGTCCGCGTCGCAGCCCTCCTTGTACGCCGGCAGCTTCACCTCGGTCATCGGGACCTTCTCGAACAGCCACTGCGGGGAGTACCAGTACGTCAGGAAGGGCTTCTTCTCCTTGGCGAACTGTTTGATCTGCGTGATCTGCGCGGCCTCGGAACCGGCGAACACCACCTGGTAGTTCAGGTCCAGGTTGTTCACCAGCGCCTTGTCGTTGGTGACGTAGGACGGCGAGCCGTCCATGAGCTGGCCCTTGCCGCCGCTCTCCGCGGTGCGCATCTGATCGGCGTACTTGTCGAGGTTCTTCCAGTCCGTGACGTCCGGGTGCTGCTCGGCGAAGTACGTCGGCACGAACCAGCCGATATGCCCGGTGACCCCGAGGTCGCCGCCGGCCACGATCGTCTTCTTGTCCTTGACGTAGCGCTGCTCCTGTTCCGGGTGGCCCCAGTCCTCCAGGATCGCGTCGACCCGGCCCTGGCTGAGCGCGTCCCAGGCGGGGATCTCGTCGACCTGGACGGTGTCGACGCGGTAGCCGAGCTCGTGCTCCAGGAGGTACTGGGCGACGGCCACGTTGGCCTGCGCGCCGACCCAGGACTGGACGGAGAGCGTCACCGTCTTGGCGCCCTGCGCGTTGGCGAACGGCGAGGCCTGCTTGGTCATGTCGGCGGCGCCGCAGCCGGTCAGCAGCGCCAGGGACGACACGCCGGCCACTACGGCGGTGGTGATACGGACGCGCATGTCACGCTCCCTTCTTCGCGCGGCGTTCGGTCGGCTGGGTCACCCGGTCCAGCATCAGGCCCAGGCAGACGATCGCGGCACCGGCCACCAGGCCGGTCGCCAGTTCGCCCCGGGCCAGGCCGGCGACGACCTCGTAGCCGAGCGCGCCACCGCCGACCAGGCCGCCGATGATGACGACGGCGAGGACCAGGACCACGCCCTGGTTGACGGCGAGCAGCAGGGCGGGCCGGGCGAGCGGGAGCTGGACCTGGCGCAGCTGCTGGAGCGGGGTCGCGCCGAGCGAGCGTGCCGACTCCAGGGCGGCCGGGTCGACCTGGCGCAGCCCCTGGGTGGTGATGCGCACGACGGCGGGCAGCGCGTAGACGACGGCTGCCGCGGCGGCCGGGGCCCGGCCCACGCCGAACAGCGCGACCACCGGGATCAGGTACACGAACTGCGGCATCGTCTGGAACACGTCCAGGACGGGGCGCAGCATCCGCTCGACCCGGTCGCTGCGGGCCGCCGCGACACCGGTCGCGAAGCCCAGGACGAGGGTGACGGCGACGGCCGCCAGGACCTGGGAGAGCGTGTCGAGCGAGGGCCCCCACACGCCCAGGACGCCGATCGCGGCCATGGCGAGCACGGCGGTCAGGGCGGTGCGCCAGGTGCCGATGAGCCAGGCCAGCGTGGCGACGATCAGCAGCACCGACCACCAGGGCAGCCACTGCAGGCCGTCACGCAGGGGGTCGAGGATCCAGGTGGTGAAGTGGGCCGCCCAGTCGGCGGTGCCGCCGATCACGGGCACACCGGAGTAGAGGTGGTCGGTCATCCAGTCGACGGCGCGGTTGACCGGCTCGGCGAAGTTCAGGGTCCAGGCGTCGGGCCAGTCGAGACGGCCCGCCAGGCGTCCGGCGACCGCGACGGCCACGGCGCCGCCGAGGGCGTACAGCCACAGGGCCCGGCCGCCCGGCCGGGGCTCCTCCCCGAGCCGCTCGCCCGCCGCGCCGGTCACGCGGTCCAGTACGACGGCCAGCAGCACGATCGGGATGCCGGCCGCGAGCGCCGCGCCGACGTCGACCGAGGCCAGCGCCTGGTAGACGCGGTCGCCGAGGCCGCCGGCGCCGATGACGGACGCGATGACCGCCATGGACAGCGCCATCATGATCGTCTGGTTGAGGCCGAGGAGGAGTTCCCCCCGGGCCAGCGGGATCCGGGCGGTCAGCAGGCGCTGCCGCGCGGTGGTGCCGAGCGACTGGACCGCCTCCAGCACCTCCTTGTCGGCGCCGCGCAGGCCGAGGGCGGTGAGCCGGGCCATCGGCGGGGCGGCGTAGACGACGGTGGCCAGGACGGCGGCGGGGACGCCCAGGCCGAAGACCAGCACGACGGGCAGCAGGTAGGCGTAGGCCGGGAGCACCTGCATGGTGTCCAGGACGGGGCGCAGCATCCGGTCCATCCGCTCGGACAGCCCGGCGGCGAGCCCCAGCAGCATGCCCACGACGGCCGAGGCGAGCACCGCCACGACCATCAGCGCGAGGGTCTGCATGGTCGGCACCCACATGCCGAGGAGTCCGCAGGCGAGGAACGCGACGCCGGTGCCGGCGGCCAGCCTCCAGCCGGCGACGCGCCAGGCTATGAGGGACGCGGCGGCCGTGACACCGGCCCAGCCGGCGGCGAGCAGCACCAGGTACACGGCGCGTACGGAGATCACGACCGCGTTGCTGATGTGCCCGAAGAAGTAGAGGAACAGCGGGTGGCTGTCCCGGTTGTCGACGATCCAGTCGCTGGCCTTGGTCAGCGGCTCGGAGACGTCCACGGTCAGCGCGTCCGGCCAGGTGCCGCTGGCCCAGCGGGCGTTGGCCAGCGGGACGAGGATCGCGGCGGCGAGCGCGAGCAGCAGGAGCTTGCGCACGCCGGGGCGCTTGAGGAGGCCGGGCAGGGCGGTGCGCGGGGCGGCGGCGGTGACGGTGGCCATCACGCCACCTCCCCGGGCTGCTCCGTCCCGGCCACGACGCCGAGGAGCCGCTCGTGGTCGACCACGCCCAGGCAGCGTCCGTCCTGCATGACGCGGGCCGGGGCACCGCTGCGCGCCACGGCCTCGATGGCCTCGGACACCGTCGCGTCCGGTGCGAGCGCCGGGCCCTTGTCCGCCTCGTCGGCCGACGCGGCGCGCATGGCCGTACGGACCGTGAGGACCTGTTCGCGCGGGACGTCACGGACGAACTCGCGGACGTAGTCGTCGGCCGGGGAGCCCACGATCTCCTCGGGGGTGCCGAGCTGGACCACGCGGCCGTCGCGCATCAGGGCGATACGGTCGCCCAGTTTGAGGGCCTCGCTGAGGTCATGGGTGATGAAGACCATCGTGCGGCCCTCCTCGCGGTGCAGGCGCACGACCTCCTCCTGCATGTCCCGCCGGATCAGCGGGTCGAGGGCGCTGAACGGCTCGTCGAAGAGGAGGACCTCCGGGTCCACCGCGAGGGCGCGCGCGAGGCCGACGCGCTGGCGCTGGCCGCCGGAGAGCTGGCCCGGCCTGCGGTGCTCCATGCCCTCCAGGCCGACCTTGGCGACGACCTCGGCGGCCCGCTTGCGGCGCTCCGCCTTGCCGACGCCCTGGATCTCCAGGCCGTAGGCCACGTTGTCCAGGACCGTGCGGTGCGGGAGCAGGCCGAAGTGCTGGAAGACCATCGCGGCGCGGTGCCGGCGCAGTTCGCGCAGCCGGGACTTGTCCATGGCGCGGACGTCCTCGCCGTCGATGGCGATGGTGCCGGACGTGGGCTCGATCAGCCGGGTCAGACAGCGCACGAGGGTGGACTTGCCGGAGCCGGACAGGCCCATGACGACGAAGACCTCGCCCTTGCGGACGTCGAAGGACACGTCGCGGACGGCCGCCGTGCAGCCGGTGCGCGTGCGCAGCTCGGCCGGCGTGAGCGCGGTCAGCTCGGCGTCGGCGGGGACGCGGTGGGCCTTGGGGCCGAAGACCTTCCACAGGTTCTCGACGGAGAAGACCGGCGTCTCGGTCGGGGGCTTGCGGGTCTCGGGCGCGGTGCTCCGCTGCGTCGTGGTCATCACGCGTCACCTCCGATCAGGTCGACGGCCTTCTCACCGACCATGAGCACTCCGATCATCGGGTTCACGGCGGTCATGGTCGGGAACACGGAGGCGTCCGCGATACGAATGCCGTCCAGGCCGCGGATCCGCAACTGCGGGTCCACCACGGCCAGTTCGTCGTCGGCGGCGCCCATCCGGCAGGTGCCCGCCGGGTGGTACACGGTGTGCGCGACCTTGCGGGCGTACTCGCTCAGCTCCTCGTCACCGGTGACCTCGGGGCCGGGGCAGACCTCACGTTTGAGCCAGCCGGCCAGCGGCTCGGCCTTGGCGATCTCGCGGGCGATGCGGATGCCGTCGACGAGGGTGCGGCCGTCGTAGTCGTCCTCGTCGGTGAAGTAGCGGAAGTCCAGCGCGGGCTTGACGGACGGGTCGGCGCTGGTCAGGTACAGCCGGCCGCGGCTCTTCGGCTTGGGGATGTTCGGGGTCATGGAGACGCCGAACTCCGGGCGCCGGTAGCCGAGACGCTCCGGGTTGTCCGTGAAGGGGATCTGGTAGAAGTGGAACATCAGGTCGGGGCCCTGGTGTTCGGGGTCGCGGCGCACGAACAGGCCCGCGTCGGAGTCCATCGCGGAGTTGTCCGGGATCGGCCCGTTCGTCTCCCACACGATCACCGACTCGGGGTGGTCGAGGAGGTTCTCGCCGACGCCCGGCAGGTCGTGGACGACCGGGATGCCCAGCGCGGCGAGGTCCTCCTTGGGGCCGATGCCGGAGTGCATCAGCAGCCGGGGCGAGTCGACGGCGCCGGCGCACAGCACGACCTCGCGCCGGGCCTTGACCAGCAGCTCCTCGCCGTCCTTGGTGCGCACGTGCACGCCCTCGGCGCGGGTGCCGTCCAGCTGAAGCCGGTACGCCCAGGTCTCCAGCAGGATGGTGAGGTTCTCGCGCTCGTCCATCACCGGGTGCAGATACGCCACCGACGCCGAGGAGCGCTTGTTGTTCTCCGGGTGGTAGGCGAGGTCGAAGAAGCCGACGCCCTCGGTGAAGGGCTGCTTGTTGAAGCCCTCGACGCGCGGGACGCCGAGCGCGCCCTGCGCCGCGTCGACGAAGTCACGGGCGATGGCGTTCCGGTCCTTCTCGTCGACCGGGACGATGTTGTTCTTCAGCCGCGCGTAGTACGCCTCCATCGGCACCGCGCCCCAGCCGGTGGCGCCGGCCTGCTCCCACTCGTCCCAGTCGGACGGCAGCGGCTTGAAGGCGATGAGGGTGTTGTGGCTCGAGCACCCGCCGAGGACCCGGGCCCGGCTGTGCCGGATGTGGGAGTTGCCGCGGGGCTGCTCGGTGGTCGGGTAGTCGTAGTCCAGGTCGCCGCCGAGCAGGCCCATCCAGCGGCGCAGGGTGAGGACGTCGTCGCGGTCGACGTCGCTGGGGCCGCCCTCGATGACGGCGACCGTGACGTCGGGGTTCTCCGTCAGCCGGGAGGCGATGACCGAGCCCGCGGTGCCGCCGCCGATGACGACGTAGTCGTACACAGGGGTGTTCTGGGACATGTAAGGGGTACTCCAGGGAGGTCTTGCGTGGGGGGAGGGGCCGGGCCGGGTCAGCCGGTGAACCAGCGGACGGGCTTCGGCTCGAGGTTCTGGTAGACGTGCTTGGCCTCGCGGTACTCGGCGAGTCCGGCGGGGCCGAGTTCGCGGCCCACCCCGCTCTTGCCGAAGCCGCCCCACTCCGCCTGCGGGAGGTAGGGGTGGAAGTCGTTGATCCAGACGGTGCCGTGCCGCAGCCGGCCCGCGACCCGGCGGGCGCGTCCCGCGTCGGCGGTCCAGACGGCGCCCGCGAGGCCGTACTCGGTGTCGTTGGCGAGGGCGATCGCCTCGTCCTCGGTGCTGAAGGTCTCGACGGTGAGGACCGGGCCGAAGACCTCCTCGCGGACGACGCGCATCTCGCGGTGGCAGTGGTCGAGAACGGTCGGCTCGTAGAAGTAGCCGGCGGCGGGCCGGGTGGGGCCGGCCTCCGGGCGCTTGCCGCCGGAGCGCAGCACCGCGCCCTCCTGGAGCGCGGACTCGACGTACGCCTCGACCTTGGCGCGCTGCTGCTCGGAGACGAGCGGCCCGCACTCGACGCCGTCCTCGGTGCCGCGGCCGAGGCGGATACGGTCGGCCCGGCGCGCCAGCTCGGCGACGAAGCGGTCCCGCACGGACTCCTCGATGATCAGGCGGCCGCCGGCCGAGCAGACCTGGCCGCTGTGGATGAACGCGGCGTTGAGGGCCTGGTCGACGGCGGTGTCGAAGGCCTCGTCGGTGGCGCAGGCGTCGGCGAAGACGACGTTGGGGTTCTTGCCGCCGAGTTCGAGGGCGACCTTCTTGACGGTGGGCGCCGCGGCCTGGGCCACCTTGGTGCCGCTGACCAGGCCGCCGGTGAAGGAGACGAGGTCGACGTCGGGGTGCTCGCTGAGACGGGCGCCGACGGTGTGGCCGGGGCCGGTGACGATGTTGGCGACCCCGGCGGGCAGCCCGGCCTCGGCCAGCAGCTCGATGAGCGCGACGGTCGTCAGCGGGGTGATCTCGCTCGGCTTGACGACGAAGGTGTTCCCGGCGGCGAGCGCGGGCGCGATCTTCCAGCTGGCCTGGAGCAGGGGGTAGTTCCAGGGCGTGATCAGCGCGCAGACGCCGACGGGCTCATGGACGACGACGCTGTGGATCTCGGTGGACCCCGCGTCGACGACCCGGCCCGGGGCCTCGGCGGCGACGAGGTCGGCGAAGTAGCGGAAGGCGTCGGCGACGCAGTCGATGTCGACCCGGCCCTCTTCGAGGGTCTTGCCGGCGTCGCGGCTCTCCAGCAGGCCGAGCTGCTCGCGGTCGCGCGTGAGCAGCTCGGCGACCCGGCGCAGCAGGGCGGCGCGCTCGGCGACGGGCGTACGGGGCCACTCGCCCTGGCCTGAGTCGAAGGCGCGGTGCGCGGCCGCCACGGCCAGATCGGTGTCCTTCTCGTCACCCTCGGCGACCACGGCGAACGGCGTCGCGTCCGCGGGGTCGAGGATCTCGCGCGTCGCCCCGGAGACGGCCGCGCGCCATTCCCCTCCCACGTGGATGGTGCCGCGCGCCTTGAGTTCCGTACTTACCGCCATGATCGGTGTTGCCTTCCGTTCCTGTTCAGAGCCCCTGTGTCACACGGGTGTCACTCATGGGACCGAGTGCGCATGCCCCCGCCGTGCGGATGCATGCGCGATCCACGGCCGAAAGTGGGCCGTGTCACTGAACATAGGGACAAACCGGACGGAACGCAGTGGACCGCGAGACGATCAGGGGCTCGGGAAGCCGGCCGGCGGATCCTCACCCACCCGGCCGTCGATGGACTCGCGGATCATGTCGGCCTGCCCGACATGGCGGGCGTACTCCTCGACGAGGTCGATCAGCACGCGCCGCACGCTCGGCGCCCGGCCGTCGGGCCAGGTGAGCCGAACGGGCTGATCCGGGCCTCCACCGGACAGCACCTGCCGCAGATTCGCCCGGGAGCGGGCCACGGCCCCCGCCCACAGCGCGTACAGCCGCTCCGGCGCGTCCCCGGCGGCCGACCGCCACTCCCAGTCGGCGTCGGCGTCCCAGTCCACCGTGTCCCACGGCGGCGGCAGCTCGGCCCCGAGCAGGCGCCGGGTGAGGTACTCGTCCTCGACGAGGGCCAGGTGCTTGAGCAGCCCGCCGAGCGTGAGGGCGGACGGCGCGAGCCGCGCACCCAGACCGGCCGCGTCCAGCCCCTCGCACTTCCAGGCGAAGGTCCTGCGCTGCCGCTCCAGCGAGCCGATGAGGGTGTCGACCTCGCTGCCCGCGACGGGCGGCTCGATGAGGATCGGCTGTTCGGTGTCGTTGGTCATGAGGGCAGGCTAGGAGCAACCGCGGGAGGCATGGACCCGAACCGATCCTTTGACTACAGTCAAATAAATATGGAGCCAGTGTCGGTAGAACACGTGACGGCCTTCCGCCGCTTCAACCGCTACTTCACGCGCCGCATCGGCGTACTGGACGACCACTACCTCGGCCAGGACCGTCCGCTCGGCGAGGCGCGGGTGCTGTTCGAGGTCGGGGACGGGGCCTCCCTGCGCGAGCTCAGGAGCCGGCTCGGGCTGGACGCCGGATATCTGAGCCGGATGGCCAAGGCGCTGCAGGCCCAGGGCATGGTCCGGCTGAGCACCCACCCGCAGGACAGCCGGCTGCGCATGATCGAGCTGACCCCGGCCGGGCGGACGGAGGTCAGGGAGCAGAACCGGCGGGCGGACGGCGTCGTGAACGACCTGCTCGACGGCCTCACCGATCCGCAGCGCGCCGAGCTCACCGAGGCGATGACCACCGCGCACCGCCTGCTGCGCCTCGCGGGCATCACCGTCGCCCTCGTCGACGGCGCCGCCCCGGACGCCCGCGCCTGCCTGGACGCCTACGCGGCCGACATCGACGAGCGGTTCCCCGAGGGGTTCGACAAGGACGCCCTCGTACGGCCGGAGGAGGTGTCCGGCGAGGCCGGCGCGTTCTTCGTCGCCTACGAGGAGGGCCGCCCGGTGGGCTGTGGCGCGCTGCGGCGGCTGGAGCCCGGCGCCGGCGAGATCCGCCACGTCTGGGTGCACCCCGCCGCCCGCCGCCTCGGCCTGGCCCGCCGCCTGCTCGCCGCGCTCGAACAGGAGGCGGCCGCTCGCGACCTGACCGTCGTACGCCTGGACACCCACGCCGCGCTCACCGAGGCGCAGGCCATGTACCGGGCCTGTGGGTACACGGACATCCCGGCGTACGACGACAACGTCTACGCCGGCCACTGGTTCGAGAAGCGGCTGGCCGCCCGCTGAGCGGACCGGTCGGTCAGGTGACGGCCCAGGCGATCACGAAGATCATGACGATGGCGATGAAGCCGAGGCCGCCGATGAGGAGGAGGCCCGCGTTGCCGTGCCCTCCGGTGATCCTGGCCGTGAACGGCCGCGGCGCGTAGGCCGACGGCTGCGGGGGCGGCGTCGTGGGTGCCGGGGCGGTGTGGGGCGCCGGCAGCGGCGGGGGCGCCGGTGACACGGAGTGCGGCGGTGCGCTGTTCCGCGTCAGCGCGTTCGCCAGAAGCCGGCTCCACACCACCGGCGGCAGGTCGGGGACCTGACCGTTCGGCGGCTCGATGATGCTCTGCCGGAGCCAGTTGCCCGTGGTGGGGTGCGGGTCGCGGCTCAACCGGTAGAGCAGTTCCTGGAGTTGGAGCTGATGGCGCTCGTCCCTGGCCAGCGGTGCGACGGCCCAGGTGAACAGGTGGGCCGCGCGCGAGGCGCGGTCGGCTCCCGATCTGCCCTCCGCGCCCGGTCCGTGCGGCTTGAAGTACAGGCCGTTGCGGAGCACCTCCGCGCACAGCTCGTGCCGCAGCTGGGGCGCACGCACCCGGTCGCGGTGCGGATCGCCCAGTTCGTCCAGCAGCAACTCCAGTGACTCCAAAGGAAGTTCACCCGACCGCAGCTCCCACAGCAGCACCTCGTCGGGCTGCCTGCGCAACTCCGCCAACAGCATGCTCTGGTCCATGACAGCGCCGCGCCGGAAGCTGCGGAGGTGGTGGTGCAGGGCTTGTGTGTCGTGGGAGTTCGGGTCGAGGGCGGGCTGGGGTTGTGAAGGGACAGGAGGCTGGGGCATGGGGGCGGGATGCACGGGGGGTTGGGGTTCCGGATGGGGTTGGGGTTCCGGATGGGGTTGAGGTTCCGGACGGGGTTGGGGTTCCGGATACCGGTCCGCATACGGCTCCTCGGGATACGCGGCCGCATACGTCTCCGAGGTCACCACGGCGCGGGCCGGATCGCCGTTCCGTTCCCCCGACCGCAGCGCGGCCGTCGGGATGCGCGTGCCCGCCGGGGGTGTGCGGTCGGTGCCGAGGATCTGTTGGAGGCGGGCGCGGCGCTGCTCCCAGTCGAGGGCCGCTCCGCCGGCGAGGTCCTCGACCAGTTGCGGCACTCCGGGGCGGGCCTTCCGGTGGGCGAGGAGGTGCCGAACCAGCTGGGCCGCCGCGCGGTGCTCGAACCGGGGGCGGGACTGCCGCCGTCCCATGACCCTGGCCAGCGGGCCGGAGCCGCCGGTGTCCGGCTCCCAGCGCGGCACGGCCATCAGCCGCAGCGGGTGGGTGTCGACGGTGTCGCAGGTGGCGAACGTCCACTCCTGGCCCAACCAGTCCCCGAACAGCAGGAACAGCCCGAGATAGACCACCGGCACCGCGTCCCGGTCGGGCCAGTCGCGCGGCGCCTCGTCCTCGATCAGCAGCGACACCCGCTGCGTCGGATCGCGCAGCAGCTCCGCGGCGGCGAGGATCAGCGAGTGCTCGACCCCCGGCAGCCTCTCCAGCATGTCCGGCAGCCGGCCGGACGCCAGCTCGTCGAGGAACGCGCCGTCGAACTCGGGCAGCGACCCCGACGCCTGCTCCGCCTTCTCCTGCCGGCGCCAGCCGCCGTCGGCGAGCCCGAGGCACTGCCGCACCTTCAGCGTGGCCCGGTTGCCGACCAGGACATGGCTGACCGTGCTGGGCCGCCCGCCCCGGTCGGTGGTGGGCCAGCGCTGGACGAGCAGGACGTCGCCGTCGCGGGACAGCGTGCGCACGACGCTCGGCCGGGCCGCCGCCGCGCCGGACACCCACAGCAGCCGGCCCAGCTCCCGGCCCAACTCCTCGGCGCGCTCGGCGTCGCAGGAGTGGGCGACGGCGTTCATGCCGGTGCCCTGGCGGCCGTGGTTGCCGTCCCAGCGGTAGACGACCTGCTGTACCGGGCCCCGGGCGGCGTCCTGATGGAAGTCGTTCACTGAAGTTCCCCTCCCTCGGATCCCTCGGGCTCCTCGGGCCCTCGCGGCCTCACGAATTCCCCGTCCGCCTCTTCCCCGCCCCACGGCACCGCCTCCAGCGCGGGCGCCTCCCCCACCGCCAACGCGTCGGCGCCGCCCGGCACCTGGATCAGCCCGTGCATGGCCAGCAGCGCCAGCAGCGGCTCCAGCACCCGCCGGGGACCCGCGCCCGCGGGGTAGCGGCCGTGGTCCTCCTGGCCGCCCGTGGCGGACGCGATGTGCAGGGTGCAGCGGCGGATCGCGTCGAAGGGGCGCAGCCAGGCCTGGCCCGCGTGCCGGCGCAGCAGCCCGTAGAGGTCCCGGCTCTCGTCCCGGGTCAGCGCCGGGTCCAGCGAGGTGGCCGGCGGCCGGGTCAGCCAGCGGTCGACGGGCGGCTGGAACCTGAGCAGGTCGGCCTTGCCGAGCACCATCGCGGCCGGCACGTCCACGTACCCGCCGTCCTTCGGCAGCCGGTCCAGGACCGTGCCGAAGGCGAGGTCGCCGTCCCGGTTCACCTCCACGCCCCAGCGTTCGCGGGCGTGGTCGAGCTGCGGCAGCGGCAGGGCGAGCGCCGGGTCGACGACGAAGACGAGGGCGTCGACACCGAGCAGGAACCGCAGTGCCGCGTCGGTGCGGACGAGGTCCTCGCCGCCGAGGTCGAAGAAGGCGACCGGGCGCACCTGCCCCCGCGGGTCGGTGATCAGCAGGGACTCCACGAAGCGGGCGAAGTCGTCCATGCCCAGCGCCGCGGTGTGGTCCAGGACCTTGCCGCCCCGCAGCGGCTGCACCCGGTCCCGTACGAACCGGGCGTGCTGCTCGGGATTGACGGACTGCCACTTCAGCCCGTACGGCTCAAGGCCGCCGTCGGTGATGGCCGCGATCATCTGGGTGAGCAGATGGCTCTTGCCGGTGGAGGACTGGCCGACCATCGCCACGGTCAGCGGGCGGCCGTAGGTCAGATAGGGCACCGGGATGTAGTGCGTGGGGAACTCCGGGTCCGCCGTGCACTTCTGGACGGCGCCGCGCATGACGTCCGTCCGCCGCACCGGGTTGTTGATGCCCTTGAGGTCCAGCGGCTTGTACTGCATACGGCTGTCGGTGACGAACAGTTTGGTCAGGTCGAGCTGGATCGTCTCCAGGCAGTAGGGGCACAGCACTCCACTGCCGGTCTGCTCGCGCGGCCGGGCGGCGGGCGCCTGCCGTTTGAGGCGCAGCGCCTCCTCGAAGGCCTCGTGGTGCGGGCGCGTCTCGTCGGGCGGCACGGCGGCCCGGACCCGGCGGGCGGCTCCCGGCGCCACGAGGTCGAGCACCTGGGCGGGCATCGGCCGGTCGGCCGCCCGCGGTGCGAAGGCGTCGCGCAACGTCCGGTCGAGCTTGCGGTGTTCGCCGAGGTCGGCGGGCGGCCGGTCGGCGGGTCCCGGCCGCCCCGTCGCCAGCCGGTACAGCACCTGGGCCGCGCTCCACACCGCGTCCCGGGGATCGGCGGTTCCCTCACCGCCGCGCTGTTCGGGCGGGCAGAAGGGGGCACGGCCCCACGGGCGCCTCGGCCGGCCGATCCGGGTCACCGACTCCAGGCCCCACAGCTGGACCCTGGCACCGTCCCAGAGCACGGTCGCGGGCGAGACGCCGCGCGGCACCAGTCCCTGACCCTCAAGCAGGCACAGGGCCAGCATCAGGTCACGGGTGAAGATCTCCTGGTCGGCGGCGCCCATCACATGGATCCGCGAGACGGCCGTGCCGCGCGGCGGGTCGTACAGCAGGAACGGCTCGGCGGTGTCCAGCTCGTAGCCGATGAGCCGGGGGAAGAGCGCCGCGTACTCGGTGTCGCCGAGCACCTGGCCGAGCTGCACGGCGGTGCCGGCCTCGGTGTCGAGCAGGGCGCGCGCCGCCGGGTTCGCCGCGTCCTTGGCGCTCAGCCGTACCTGCACGCACTGCTGTCCCTCGTCGTCGAGCACGGCCTTGCGCAGGAGTTGGGGCAGCAGCCGGTCGCGCCGGAACTCCCGGCCGACCCGCACCGGGGTGACGCGCCGCCGCCCCGACGGGGCGGTGAACGCGAGCTTGTCCGGAGGCGGCCCGCCCGGCCCCGGCGGGCGGGAATGCGTGGTGCTGGTCACCGGCGGTCCTTTCGTTCGTACCTGTGCACCGGGCCGTGCGGGTGGCTGTCCGGCGGACCGGAACGCGGGGTGCGGATCACCAGCGGTCGCCGTCCCCTCGGTCACCGGAGCCCGACCGGTCGTCCGAGGCCGGCCAGTCGCCGGGGTCCGCGCGGTCGTAGGAAGCCGTGCGGTCGTAGGAGCTCGCGCGGTCGTACGAGCTCGCGCGGTCGTGGGTGTCCGGTCGGTCGTCGGTGTCCGGCCGGTCGTAGGTGTCCGGTCGGCCGTACGCGTCAGGCCGGCCGTACGCGCCAGGCCGGCCGTACGCGTCAGGTCGGCCGTACGCGCCAGGCCGGTCGTACGGGTCCGTCATGCCGTACGTCCCCGCCGCACCGTCGCCCGCCTCCGCTCCGCCGGAGTCGGAACCGTGCCGGGGGCGGACGGTGTGCACCACGCCGATGCGCAGGGGGGTGAGGCGGACCAGGCCGGCGTAGCGGCCCGTCGATGTCCACAGGACCTCCTCCGGGTGCACCGAACCGCTCGCCCGCCAGGACTTCTCGACCTCGTCGCGCACCGCCCCCGGTGCGAACCTCAGCCACACCGCGGCCGCCGGGTCGCGGCTGAGCAGCGTGCCCTGCTCGGGGGTGGAGAGCTGCACCACGGCCTGCCGGTCGGCGTCCGCGCCGACCAGTTCGGCCAGTCCGTACGGGTCGGTGCCGAGCAGGTTCGCCGAGGTGGCGCGGACGCGGCGCGCGGCGGCGAACGGGGGCGGGGCCAGGACCCCGTTGTGCTGGAGGTGATGGCGGGCCGTGGACAGCAGCTCACGGACCCGTTCCTCGGTGCGCCGGACGGCGCGGGCGCCGGCCTGGCCGCGCTCGACGGCACCCCAGTAGTGCTTCATGGCTTCGAGGGCGGCGTCCGTCAGATCGGCGGACAGGGTCGCGACCAGCTCCGGCCCGCCCTCACCGCTCTCCCGCTCCAGCCAGCGCGGCACGCCCTTGGGGCGGGTCCCGGAAGGTGCGGCGGTCTCCCGCTCCCCGCTCTTCTCCTCGCCGGGCTCGTCCCACGCGTCGCCGTCCTCCCAGGCGTACACGCTCGCCCAGTCGCTCTCGCCGTCGTCGGACCCGGCGTAGTCGTCGTCCGGTTCCAGGTCCGGGTCGCTGGACAGCCAGTCGTCCTCGGCCCCGGACGCGGCGGCCGCCGCGAGCCGCGCGGGCTCGGGCAGCGCCTCCGCCTCCGCCGCGGCCGCCGTCGCCCGCAGCATGCCGGCGACGGAACGGGCGGCGTCGGCGCAGTACAGGCGCTCCTCGACGGCCCAGTGCTCCCGCACCGCCTCGGCCAGCAGGGTGTCCAGTCCGTCGAGTGCCTGGCGCAGCACGGCGGTGGTCCGGCCCGGGGCCCAGGCGGCGGCCGCCGCACGCCACAGCCGGCGTACGGTCTCCAGCGCGATCCCGAGAGCGGCCAGCAGGCCGATCGTGCCCACCCAGACCGGGGAGTCGGTCGCGTACCCCACGCCCGCCCCGGCCGCGGCACCGCAGAACGCCGCGACCCTCGGGGCCACGGCCCAGCGGCCGGGGCGTCCCGCGCCGCGCAGCCGGGCCGCGCCGAGCGTCGCCATGCCGGCGAACAGCAGCGGCACGAGGACCGCGAGGGCGAGGAACGGCCCCGACCAGAGCGCGCCGAGCAGCCCGGCGCCGGCCGCCGCCAGCGGTCCGGCGACCGGGAGTCCGGGCACCTCGGCGCCCGTTCCGCCCGCCGTCCGCCGGGCCACGGCCTCTGCGGAGTGGGGGGCGAGTTTCGGCAGCAGTGCCGTGCCCGGCAGCGGCTCCACCCGGCCGGCCAGCCCGGTGAAGCGCTGGGCGACCGAGCGCAGGGCGAGCCCCTGGGCCAGCAGTTTCAGGGCGAACTCCCGCAGCCCCTCGCCGATCCGCTCGCCCATGCCCTCGGCCGACGGCACCCGCAGCCCGAGTGCCGCGAGGCGGGTCGCCGACTCGGCCGCCGACGGTGCCGTGCCGCCGCCGCTGCGCAGGGCCGTGGCGACGAGGTCCCGGTAGTTGTCGAGCGCCCCCCGCGCCTGGTCGACCTCCGCCTCGAAGGTCTCCCGGCGGGAGGCCCGCAGCAGTCCGGGCAGGGTGCGCAGCCCGGCCAGCGCCTCGTCGGCGTAGTCGAGGGAGTCCGCGCAGGCGCGGTAGGCGTCGTCCGCGATGCCGCCGGGTTCGCGGTGCCCGAGGTCCCGGCCGGCCCGGCCCGCCACCAGGCCGCGCAGCGGCTCCGGCAGATCGGCTCCGGACGAGGCGGTCAGCAGCACGTCGGGCGCCAGGTCGTCGTCGGCGCCGGCGAACCGGGTGAGCGCGTCGCGCCAGGCCCGGTCGCGCACCTCCGGCGGCAGGTCCTGCTCCAGCAGCCGTACGCCGGGCGCGGCGACGGCCTCGGGCAGCGACTGGACGCCGTCCAGCACCGCGAGATAGACGTCCGGGACGGACAGCGCGTCCACCAGGACCGCCAGCGCGTCCGGGTCGTCCGGCTCGGGCTGCTCCAGCGCGGTGCGGGCGGAGCGCAGATCGCCGGCCCACAGCAGTCCGGTGCCCGTGGCGCGCAGCACGGAGGGGCGCAGCAGCCGGCGGTCGGGCTGGAAGTCCCCCTCCTCGCCGGCGAAGGCGCCCGGCGCGCTGCCGACCAGCAGCACCAGCACCCTGACCTCGCCCACCGCGCGGTAGCCGGTGAGCAGTTCGTACTGCGTCTGGTGGTCGTTGAGCCCGGCCGGGGTGTCGACCACGAGGAACAGCGGGTCGTCCGGCTCCGGCAGCCCGGCCCGGCCCAGCTCCTGGGCGACCCTGGCCCGCAGGGCCGACGGACTGTGCAGCGCCGCCGCGCCGGCCCGCAGGTCCAGGTGGATGACGGTGCCGAAGGACTGGGACCTGCTCACTGCGCGTCACCGTCCCAGGGGGTGCGGCGGCCGGAGTCCCCGGAGTCGCCCTCGGCCCACGGCGGCGGCGTTCGACGGCTCCCGTCGTCATACGCCTCGTCGCGGCCTTCCCCGACCCGACGCCCGACGCCCCAGCCCTCCCGTTCCTCTTCGCCGTGATCGTCGTACGACGCCTCGTACTCGTCGTAACTCCCCCTGCCGCGCGGCGTGACCGGTGTCGTCCCCCAGTCGTCCTCGTCCGGTGCCGGGCGGCGGGGGGCGGCGAAGTCCCCGCGGGGGCGGGGGGCGGTGGGAGTGCCGCCGCGGATGTGTTCCAGCAGGGTGCGCAGGGTCGGCTGGATGGCGCGCTGGTCGCCGAACTCGGTGTCCAGGGCCGCGGGCAGGGTCTCCGCCCAGAACTCCCACAGCGGACGCACCCACCCCTCGACCCGTTCGCCGCCCCGCTCCCGCCGCTCGGCCAGCAGTTCCAGCTGGCGCGGGGCGACCTTCTCGACGAGGTCGACGAAGAGCGGGTGCGGTTCGCTGCCGGCCCGGGCCAGGCCCTCCGGCTGAGCGCCCATCAGCTCACGGCAGTAGTCCTCGACGATCCGCTCGTCGTCCAGCACCGTCCAGCGCTCGTACGACCGCAACAGCTCGGCCCAGCTCGACACGCCGCCGGGGAAGTCCCCGAGCCGCAGCCGGACGCCGGGCACGTTCGGGCCCTTCTCGGGGTGCAGCCGCAGCCGGATGCGGTCCGGTGAGGCCGGGTCGCCGTCGACGACGTTCACCTGGCCGTTCCACATGCAGCACAGCAGGCGGTGCAGGATGACGCGCCGGTCCTCCTCGCCGCTGACCATCCAGCTGTCGCGGTAGCCGAGCCGCTGCCGCCAGCGCAGCACGTCCTGGGCCTGCTCGGAGTCCTTGGCGCGGGCCCACTGGCGCAGCACCTTGCGGGCCTCGGGCACCTGGGTGAGGCTCATCTCGCTGCGGAAGAGGACGACGGTGATCGAGTCGCTCTCCACGCCCCGGTACTCGACGGAGTTCTTCGCGTCGGCGGGCAGGCGAAGCGTCTTGCCGAGGAATTCCTGGACCTCCTCCACGGCCTGCACCCGGGGGTGGGTCACCAGGACCCGCAACAGCCCGGTGCCCTCGGGGGTGAACCCGACCGGCAGCAGCCCGGTCAGCTTGCGCCCGAACAGGTCGAGCGCCTCCTTGCTGACCTGGTCCTTGGCGTCCGAGTCCCCCGCCGCCGCGGCCAGCAGCGTGCCCATGGACGGCAGCAGCGGCCGTTCCTCCAGATGCGCCCCGCTCTCGGCGAAGAGGCGGGTGATACGGGCCTCCAGTCGACCCTTGACCCTCGCCACCGCGCCCTCCGGGTCGCGTCGGCTCTGCGCGTGCACGCCGCGCCAGGTGTCGCCGTCGACCAGCTTGAGCAGCAGCGCCGCCTCGTCGTCGTTCTCGCGCAGGCCCTCGCGGCGGATCAGCCGGGTGACGACGTCCTCGTAGAAGTGGTTGAGGGTGCGCTGCGGCGGCAGCAGATACGAGATGCCGGTGCGGTCCTCGTACAGTTCGTGCGCCTTCTGCTGGGCGGTCTTGTTCTCCTGGTCGCTGTGCCGGCGGAAGGCGCCCACCAGGCGCCCGAGGTCGGTGCCGGCCGCGTCGGCCTGGGGCTGCCAGTGCATCTGCTGTTCGCGCCAGGCCTCGTGCCACACCATCCGGCAGCGCCACTGGTACCAGGCGTCCTGCTCCTGGATGGCCGCCTGCACGTCGTCGTCGCCCCAGCGGGCCGGCGCCAGACCGCCCAACTGGCCCTTGATCCGGGGGATCTTGGGCGGCAGCTCGGTCACCCCGAGCGGGCGCTGCGGGTTGCGGGCGCGGTGGTCCAGCATGCCGAGGAAGCCGAGCCGGGCGATGGGTTCGTCGCTGTCCGGGACGCCCCTGACGACGCGTTCGGCGAGGAAGGGGTCCACGCTCTGCAGCAGCTTGTCGATGGCGGGGCGCGGCGCGAACCGGTCGGCCATGGCGATGGCCGCGCGCTCGGCCTCGGCCCGCAGGTCGGACAGCAGCCGCTGCATGTCCGCGATGCGCTCGCCGAGCGCCTGCTCGATGCTGCGGCCGCCGCGCGGCAGCGGATCGGGCTCGGGCACCGGCAACTGCCTGCGCTCCCAGAGCTCTTCGAGGTGGGAGTCGGCGAACAACTGCCGGATCATCGGCACCGCCTCGTCCCGCAGCGCCGCCCGCGGCTGTTCCACGAGATCGGTGACCGCGAGCCGCAGCAGCCGCCCGGCCACCAGGTCGGCCAGCTGGTCCATGGGCGCGGTCATGGAGGCGACCAGGCTGGTGGAGACGCCCTGGCGGCCGATGCCGGTCGGGGACACGGCGCTGCGCTGCACGCCCCGGTTGATGAAGCTCGCCGCGAAGGTCTGGAAGTCGTCGTCGGCGGCCAGCGTGCGGCCCCGGGAGCGGCCGTCGCCCAGTTCGGTGCCGATCAGCGACATCACCAGGGAGACGATGGAGCGGCGCAGGTCGTCGGCGCGGATGCCGGCGGTCGGGCTGAACAGGAACGCCGTGGGCAGGATGCCGGTGCGCAGCCGGATCGGGGTGTATCCGGGGTAGCGGACGCCGAGTCCGAGCTCCTGGTCGAGATCGCCGATCTCGTGGCCCTCCGACGGCGCGTTCTGCGTGTCGACCAGCCGGAACAGGTCGACCAGCGCCCGGGCCGCGTTGAGTTCGGCCTCGCGCCCGCCGCCGGTCGCGGCGGAGAACGACGACGGCATCACGACCAGCGGGTAGATCTTCACGCCGTCGAAGCGGCGCAGCTGGAAAGCGTGGTTGATGAGGTGGAGGTAGTCCAGGAAGATCCCGGCGCCGGTGCCGCCGGCCACCGAGAAGGCGACGAACACGTCGCAGCCGTTGACCTTGCCGCCGCCGAGCTCGCTCAGCTCGCCCGCCGACTTGGCGATCGCGTCGATCGCCTGGAGCAGCGGTTCCAGGACCGGGCCGAGGCCGTGCCGGAGCGTGGCGAACAGCGCGGCCCGCCCCACGGTCGGCAACTGGCCCGCGCCGGCGTGCAGCGGGGTGACCTTCGGCTCGTCGACGCGCGGCGGCAGCCAGTCGGCGACCTCGTCGCGCAGCACCGCCCGGAGCATCTTGGTCACCTCCGGGGAGGCGTCGAAGTTCGGCAGCAGGTTGTGGGTGGCCCGGGAGGTGCGGGCGTACGCGGCCCGCAGGGACGGGTCGACGTTGAACTGCGGCAGCCGCTGCAGGTCGCTCTCGCTGTAGTCCGCGTACACGAACTGCAGGCAGTCGGGCAGCTGGAACGGGGCGTGGCCGCTCTGCCGGTGCAGCGCCATGCCGTCCGGGCCGCACAGTTCGGCGCGCAGTCTGCGTTCCAGCTCGGCACCGACCAGACCTCCGGTGCCGCCCAGGCCGACGAAGAGCATCGGCTGGAAGATCTTCATGGGTTCCTCCCCGCTTCACGGCCGAGGCGGCCGCAGGTTCGTGCTCGGTACGTCCGTGGGTCGCGCGTCACAGGTCCCTCACAGGTACGAGGTGAAGGGGCTGTCGTTCCCGCCGTCACCGGGCCCGGCCGGGGAACCGGCGCCGACGGCGGATCCGGCGGCGGGCGGCCTTCGGCGGGCGGTGCGGCCGGGCCGGGTGTCCTCGCCCAGGGCGAGGCTCAGCGTGTCGGTGAGCTGGACCTGGCCGCCCGCGGACAGCGGGGTGCGGCCGCTGCCCTTGGTGCGCAGCACCGCTCCGCCCTCGCGGCTGCGCTGGACGGCGTACTGGCCGTGCGGGCGCCGTTCGATGCGCGGGCTGCGGTGGGCCTCGACGACGGTGAACTCGTACCACTGCTTGCTGTTGCCGTGCCCCGCCGGATGCTCGCCCAGGACGCGGCCGTCCTGCGAGACCAGTTGGAGCATCAGTCCGTACGGGTCCTTGCGGCGGTGCCGCAGCCGCCGCCCGGCGACGAGGGCCGCGGCGGCGAGCGCCAGCAGGACGGCGCCGGCGACGAACAGCCACCAGTACTTCTCCCAGACGCCCGGCTCCGGTGTGACCCGCACCGCCAGCGGCTCCCGTACGAGGGTGCGGTCGTCGGCGGTGGTGTCGGTGACGGTGACGGTGCCGGCGAGGTCGAGGCCGTCGCCGCCGAGGCGGTCGCCGAAGACGCCCTGGGGGGCGACCTCGACCGTGACGTCGCGGGTGCCGGACTCGCCGGGCTTCAGGGTGATCTCGGCGGGCCTGACGGACAGCAGCCCGTCCCTGACGTCGGCGACGGACAGCCGGAGGGTGTGCTCGCTGTCGGTGGTGTTGTGCACGGCGAGGCTGCCGGTGACCGTGTCGCCGGGGTTGGTGTCCGCGTCCGGCAGGTCGAGCGCGGCGGTGACGGGCAGTTCGCCGGGCGCCACGACGCTGTCCTCGTCGCGGGTGTCGGCGCGCAGGCCCGAGGCGGTCAGGGTGGCGCTCGCCCGGAGCGCTCCGTCGGCGTCCTCGGGGACGGTGACGGTGCCGGTGAAGGAGCCGTCGCTCGCCTTGGGGTCGGAGCCCTTGCCGCGGTCGGCGAGGTCGATGGCCAGCGGGGAGAAGCCGTCCCCGGTCAGCTCGCCGCGCACGCGCAGCCCCTCGTAGTCGCGCGGGTCCTTGATCTCGTAGCCCTCGCGGGTCTGCAGCCGCATGGTCACCGTGACCTTCTCGCCGGCCTGCGGCGAGGGCGGGTCCATGGTGATCGCGCCGCGCAACTCGCCCTGCCACAGCACGCTGACGGCGACGGGCAGCGAGCGATGGCCCTCCGGGGCCTCGGCCTTGACCTTCCAGATGCCGGGCAGCGGGTCGACGATCTTCAGCGCCTCGACGGTGCCGGTGCCGCCCGCGAGCTCGAAGCGGGACTTCTTGAACGTCCCCGAGGTGGCGGGGATCGTGTCACCGGCCGGGTCGATGTAGCTGATCTCCACCTCGGGGTCGCCCTTGTCGACGACGATGCTGCCGACGGTCGCGAGCGGGGAGATGCCGATCTCCAGGGTGGCCGGCGGCCGCTTGCTGGGGCCCTCCTCGTGGCGCAGGCAGTGGGCGGCGGCGAAGATCTTCTCCAGTGTGGTGCCGACGTCCTTGGCTCCGGAGACCTTGTGCGCCCTGGGGGTCGCCGAGGGCAGTGCGACGCAGCCCTTCTGGTAGCCGCCAGCGGCGATCTGGTCGAGCTGCCGCTTGTCCGGGTCGGGCCCGAAGCCGAGCGGCCAGATCTGGACGTTCTGCGCCGCGGCGTCCTTGAGCGCCTCCTTGAGCTGCTTCTCGCCCTCGGCCTTGCGGTGCGCCGGGTCGCCGTACTTGGGGCTGTCCTCGACGTCCATCTTCCCGTCGGTCAGCAGGAACAGCACCCGGGGCTCGGACGGGTCGGAACCGTCGGTCAGATCGTGCACGCCCTGCCGGATCGCGCTCGGCAGATCGGTGCCGGTGCCCTCGCTCTCCTTGCGGCCGCGCAGCTTGTCGACGCACTTGGCGACCGTCTCGCGGCCGGCCGCGTCCAGCGTGGTGCGCGGGCACACCGGGTCCACGGCGCGCTGGTCCTCTGACTCGGCGGCGGCGAAGCCGAACACCGTGACGTGCGAGGACGAGGAGACGTCGCCGAGCGCGATCCGCTTGGCGGCGGCCTTCTCGGCCTTCATGTCGGCGGGCGCGAGGCTGGCCGACTCGTCCACGGCCACCGCGTAGTTGACCGCCGGGAACGCGGGTGCCGAGTCCGCCGCGGGCACCGGATCCTGACCGGCCGGTGCCAGCAGGGACACGAACACCGCGGCGCCGCCCAGCGCCGAGGCCGCGGCGCGGCGCAGCCGGGGCCTTCCTGTCTGCCGTCTTCCCGTGACTCTCCCCACGGCCGTCCCCTTGGTCCTCGAAGTGCGTGCGATTGTGAAAGGTGGTGCTCGTGCTCGGTGTTCGCGCCCGGGGCTGTCGCCCCGCTTGTGGCGCGTAGGTGGTGACGCACCCGAGTCGTGCCTGGTGCGTGCGCCGGTCCTGTGTGGTGGTGCGTTGATGTGTGTGCGGTGGTACGCCGATGTCGTGTGCGCCCCTCGGGATCAACCCGCGGTCAGCCCCCAGACGACGGCCAGGGCCGCCGACGGCGCGAGCGAGGCGACCCCCCAGCGGATGGCTCGGTACTTGGCGGACAGGATCGAGCTGACGTCCACGGCCTGGACGAGGAGCCACTCGGCCGGGTCCCGTCCGGCCTCGACGACCCGGGCGGACAGCCCCGCCAGGTCGCGGGCGGCCACCAGGTCGCCGAAGTACGTCACCCCGTCCCCGCCGCGGACCGTGCCGGTGCGCGGCATCAGCGCCCCGACCAGCGCGGCCACCGCGACGGCCCACAGCGCCCCGGACAGGGCCAGCGTCACGTCGGCGAACCCGCTCCAGGCGGGGGTGCCGCGCCACCCGGCCAGGAAGGCGGGCAGCGCGAGCGTCCCCGAGAGCAGCACGGCCGCCTTGGAGTCGGCGCGGCCGAGGTCCTCCCGGACGTTGGCCAGCAGCCGCTCGGCGACGATGCGCTCCCCCGCCCGGTCCGTGCAGTGCCGACCCCCGTCCGGCACAGGCACGACCGGGTCGGGGGAAGTCCGGGCCGCCCCGTCGGCAGTCATCGGTCCTCCTCCGCCCAGGACCAGCCCTCGTCCTCACCACGCCTGCGACGCCGCGGCCGCTCCCACTCGTCGTCCGGGTAGTACGGCTCCGGCCGGTAGGTCCTGGGCCGGTCCCCGGAGCGCGACTCATCCTCGGGGTCCCGCCCGGGGACCGGTCCCGCAGACCCGAGCTCCGGCCGACGGGGCCGCCGTCGCGCGTCGGTGCGGGGCATGTCGTCGCCGGGGTGGTAGGGCTCCGCCCGGTGGGCCCGACGCCCGTCACGCGAGCGCGGCTCGTCCTCATAGTCGGGATCCCCACCCGCGGAGAAGGCCCCCGCCCGGTCCTCGGGACCGAAATCCCCACCCCCGGAGACGGACCCCGCCCGGAAAGCACGACGTCCGTCAGGGGAACGCGCCCCGTCCTCATAGTCGGAATCCCCACCCGCGGAATAGGGCTCCGCCCGGAACGCCCGGCGACCGGGGCGGGGGCGTGACTCGTCGTCCCGGAACTCCCCGGCCGGGTAGGCGTCCGGCCGGTACGCCCGCCCACGCGAGGGGACGTGCGGTCCGCCGAAGTCGGCCTCGTCGCGCGGGTCGTAGGGCTCGGGGCGGCGGGACGGGGCGCGCCGGTCGTCGGGGACGAGGTCGTCCGCCGGGTAGGGCTCGGACCGGTGACCGCGACGTCGAGCGCGGGTGCCCGGTCCGCCGTGGTCGGCCTCGTCGCGCGGGTCGTAGGGCTCGGGGCGGCGGGACGGGGTGCGACGGGCGCCGTGGTCGGCCTCGTCGCGCGGGTCGTAGGGCTCGGTACGGCGGGACGGGGTGCGGCGGGCGTCGTAGGCGGGGTCGTCCGCCGGGTGGGGCTCGTGTCGGTCGGGCTCGTCGTGGGAGGGCTGCGTCCGGTGGGGCGGGCGCCGGGGTGGTTCGTCCGAGGCCCAGTCCGGGTTGAACGGCCGGCCGGCGGACGCCTCCAGCTCGCGGGGCCGGCGCGCGGGCACCGTGCCGATGGGCCCCACCATGGGCCGCCCGTCGCCCTGGTTGAGCAGGTTCAGGACCTGCGTCTCCACATCGACGGTGGCCAGTTCGCCGCGCGCGGCCATCGCGAACAGCCGGGCCACCCGGTCCTTCTCGTCCTGTCTGCCCTCCTGGCGGATCTTCTCCAGGAAGTCCTTGGCGCCCTCGGGATCCGCCGCCAGCATGAAGCTGAGCTGCTCCAGCTCGCCGCCCTGCAGCATGCGCCGGTACGAGTCCTGCCGCAGCCGGATCACCTTGGCCTGGGCGTGCGCGTCCCGCTCCTCGTCGGCGTGCTCGATGGTCCGGTCGTCGACGCGCAGCCGGACGTACAGCCGTACCCGCAGGCCGAGTTCGGAGCCCAGGTCGGCCCAGCGGCCCCCCGCGCACTCGCGCGTGATGGCACGGTTCGCCTGTTCCGCCTCCGTCACCCGGTAGGTCGTGGTGACCTCACGCAGCCGCTCCAGGACCGGCGAGGTGAGCCGGTTGGCGACGTCGGTGACGACTTCGAGCGCGGCCAGGTGCGGATCGGTCACGGCCCACTGGATGTCCACCTCGGCCTTGAAGAAGGTCGTGCCGCCCGCCGCCGGCAACTCCATCTGGAGCGGGGTCACATAGGTGCCGAGCGCGATCTCGCAGATGCTGTGCGGCCGGGCCAGCACCGGCTTGTCGACGTGCTGGACACCGGAGGCGCGCTTCACCGTGTAGCCGCCGTTCCGGTAGAACTGCACCACCGCGGACCGGGGACTCACCCTCGGATACCCGTCGGTCAGCGGATTGAAGTCCCGTACGAACGGACCCGCGGGCGCCGCCCCCGACTCCTCCGCGTCAAGCGCCCCGTCCTCGTTCTCAGCCATGCCTCTCCTCCTCGCGGGTCCACTCCCGTCGCGTCCCGACCGGACGCGGCCCGGTCACACGCGGCATCTCCTCCGGATCGACGGCGAGCCACCACAGGTCGCGCGCCCTGGGTTCCGGGAGCGGCTTCTCCGGGTCGTTCATCATTCGGCGCAGCAGCCAGTCCAGCCGCCGCCGGTCGTGCTCCTCGGTGGCCAGCGCGGGCAGCAGCGCCGCAAGACCCGGCCGGGTCCACTCGGTGCCGTCCTTGCGCTCGGCCGAGCGCAGCAGCTCCTCCAGCGCGTCCATCGCCACGTCCTTGGACCGGGCCGTGTTCAGCGCGGTCCACATCAGGTCGGCCATCGGCTCGACGAGTTCGGGCCGGATCGCGGCGAGGGCGAGCGAGACCGGCCAGTCCCCGCGGTCCCCCCAGGGGGAGGCGCTGTCGTCCAGCAGCGCGTCGGGGTCCATCAGCAGTTCGTCCACCGTCGTCAAGGAGAGCCGCACGGTGGCCGCCAGCCCCAGGTCCTGGTACGGCTCGCGCTTGTGGTGGGTCCACTCGGTCATCCGCGCCAGCACCTCGGCGGCGTCCGGCAGCACCAGCAGCCGTACGACGTTGTGGGAGGCGACCGAGACCAGTTCCCCGTCGTCGCGGACCCCGATCCGGGTCAGGGCGTCCAGGGTGTCGTCCGTCGTGGCGGCGGCGTTGCCGTAGCCCAGCGCCCATGCCGCGGTCCAGCGCTGTGCCGCGGTGCCCTTGCGGCTCCAGTCGCCCACCAGCCGGTGCACCGTCCCGCGGTGCGAGTCGTGGCCGGCGGCCTGGTCCAGCGTGGTGGCCGCGAAGATCAGCCGGCGGTTCGTGGTGGCCTCGGCGAGCGGACGGACCAGCTCGGTGTAGCCGTGGTCGAAGTCCCGTACGCACAGCTCCCCGGCGGCGACGGCGGCCCGCATCCACACCTGGGAGCGCGGGTCGTCCGCCAGCAGCCGCAGCCAGCGCACCACCGGTGCCCGCACCGGGAAGTGCCGGTCCCACAGCTCGGTCAGCACCGCGGACGGCAGCGCGGAGCCGCGGTAGTAGATGAGCCGCGCGGGCACGTCGTGGCCGTCCACGTCGACCTTGCCGTCGGTCAGTTCGGCACGCGAGAGCGCCACGTCGGCTTCCGGGTCGTCGCAGAACAGCGGGCGGGCCGGGGTGGTGTCGGGGTCGGACTGGACCGACAGCTCCCAGGTCAGCAGGTGGGCGGCGGCGGCCACGGCGCTGTGCGAGGCGCCGCCGAGGACGGCGAGCGCGATCCGGAACGCCACCGGGTGGAACAGGGTGGCCGTCCCCGACCGCACCGGGCCCCGGCCCGGTCGCTCCGCCTCGGCCGGGAGCGCGGTCAGCGCCCGGTCCACGCCGGCGAACCACTCCTGGGCCTGCTCGGCGGCGATGCTGCGGCAGCCGGACAGCAGATCGTCGTAGGAGACGTCCCCCACCACGTGCCCGGCCAGCAGCGACGCCAGCAACTCGGCCTCGGCGGGGCGCAGGTCGTCCAGCCCGACCGCCTCGGTGACCTCGTCCCCGCCCGCGAGCTCCTCCGCGCGGGCCAGCAGTTCGTCCAGCGGCGGGTCGCCCTCGCGGGCCTCGGCGGTACGTTCCTCCAGCCGTTCGCGCAGCCGGGTGGTGAGCAGTTCCTCGGTGGGCGCGGGCGGGCAGAGCATGCCGTACCGCCCGGCGAGCAGCGGGTTCGCCGCCGAGCCGACGGTGACGACGATCACCGCGAAGGCCTCGCGGCGGGCCAGGGCCGCGGCGAGTTCGTCGAGGTCCATCTCGTCCGGGGGCAGCGCGTCGGGCCGGGCCGGGGACAGCTCCAGCAGATGGCCGGTGCCGCGCCACGCCTGGCCGCCCTCCCCGTCGAGCGTCTCGGCCAGCTGCCGGAACCCGCCGTCCGAGTCGATGCGGCGCACCCGCGCCACGGGCTCGGTGTCGGTGCCGTTCGCCACGGACGTGGTGACCTCGTCGAGCAGGGACAGCGCCGTGCTGGTGCGTCCCGTGCCGGGCGCGGCGCCGAGGACGAGCAGCCGCCGGGCGCGCAGTGCGTTGCGCAGCCGTACGTACCCCTCGGGCTCCACATGCGCCCGGCGCAGCCTGCGCAGCTCGTCCTCGGGGACGGGGCCGCTGCGCAGGGCGCGGCGGGCGCCCAGCAGCAGGTTGATGTTGTCGCCGATGTGGGCGCGGTCGATGTACGAGCGGTCGATGCGGTTCAGGTCCCCGCCGACCTCGAACAGCAGCCGGACGGCCCGTCGGGTGCGCGCGGCGGCGGCGAGGTCGGTGGGCCCGTCCTCGCCCTCGTCCTCGGCGAGCGGGTCGCGGGTGTAGGCCTTGAACCGCCCGGCGGCGCGCTCGCGTTCCTTCTCCCGCTCCTTGTCCTTCTCCGCCTCCTCGTCCTCGGCGGAGTTCTCGCCGTCGGCGTCGCCGTCGTCGTCCCGGCCGTCCCGGCCCCGGTCGTCGTCCCGGTCCTGCTTGCTGTCGTCCCGGTCCCGCTTGTCGTCCCCGGCCTTCCTGCCGTCGTCGGACGACCGTCCCCCGGCGGGCTCTTCAGCGGCGTCGCCGCCCGCCCGCTCGTCGTCGCTCACCCGGCTCAGCCCCTTCCCTTCCCGGCCTGGCGGTCGGTGTTCCGGCCGATGTGCACGTCGCCCTGGTACTCGTTGTGGTGGTGATGGGACAGGTCGCCGACGACGTTGTAATGAACCCCGCCGCCGGCGGGCCGGTGGCCGGACATCCTGTCGCCGACGACCTCGAACGCGTCGCCGTCGTCGGCCTCGTCGTCGAAGGCGTCGAACGCGTCGTCGGCGGGCAGGGAACCGCCGGCGGATGGCGGCGCCGGCGTGGTCCCGGGGATCTCCGGCGCGGGCCGCCCGGGAAGCTGGAACCAGGCGGTGACCTCGCCCTCCTTGAGCTCCAGCCGGGCCGGGGCGTAGTGCGCGGGCTCGATGAACTTGCCGCCGGCGGTGACCACGTCCTCGTACAGGCCCTGTGAGGTCACGAGTACGAGGTCGGCGTTCTCGGCGTCGAGGAGCCGGCGGGCGACGGTGGAGTCGGCCAGGCGGCAGGCGAGGTCGACGGCGCGTCCGCTGATGCCCCGCCCGTCGTGCCGTACGGGCCCGACGTGCATGCCGATGCGCAGCCCGAGGGGAACGGCCAGGTCACGGTTCTCGTCCCGCAGCTTCTCGTGCACCTCGACCATCCACAGCCCGAGCAGCCGCGTCACCGCGACCCGTCCCGCGACGGACGCGAGCACTCCGTCGCCGCGGTCCTCCAGGTGCACGGCGTCCCGCGGGACCCTGGCCTGGGTGAACGCCGTCTCCAGCACACGGTAGATCCGGGCGCGCATGCGCGGCTTGTCGACGTCGTCGTACTCACCGGAACGTCTCGCGTCGACGCTGATCACCAACTCGTAGTGCGCTTCGGCGAGTTCCGCTCGTGGTTGGTCCACCCGTGCCCCCTGCGTGTTCTGTTCGCGTACAAAAGAGGTGTTTGTCCTGCGGGGAAAGTGCTGCTGCCCTCAGGGTCGGCCCCGCAGGGAGAGACGTCTGTAGCCGTTTACACAAGCCGGGGCGCGGGTCTACTCCTGATGGCCGTCCGCATGGCCGTCCGCCAGGAGCGCGAGCAACCCGGGGTCGAGGATCTCCACCATCCGGTTGCCGGTGCGCACGATGCGCTGGGTGCGCAGCAGCCGCAGGGCCTTGGCCACGGCTTCGCGGGTGGCTCCTATCGTGGCGGCCAGTTCGTCCTGGGCGAGCTGGACGACGGGGCCGGCTGTCGCGGGGCCGCGCGAGGGGCCCGCCGCGGACGGGGCGTAGGGGCCGGCGGGGTCGACTCCCGACAGTTCGACGAGCCGGCCGGCCAGGCGCTGGAGCACGGTGAGGGAGGCGAGCGCGGACCGCTCCTGGTCGGCGCTGCGGAGCCGGCCGGTGAGCTGACGTATCACCAGACCGCTCACCCGGGGGTGCAGGGCGAGAAAGCGACGGAAGGCGTCCCCGGATATGACCTGGGCCTCTATGGGGCCGAGCGCACGCACGGTGGCGCTGCGCGGATGCTGGTCCAGCGCGGCCATCTCGCCGAGCAGTTCGCCCGGGCCGCGCAGGCCGAGTATCAGCCGGGTGGCCCCACGGTCCGTCACCACGGATACGGTCACCCACCCCTGAATGATGATCACGACGTGACGGGAACGGTCGCCCTCGGTGAGCAGATGGGCATCGGCCGGATAGCTCTTCCGATGGCCGAGGGCCATGACGCTCTCGTGTTCCTGGGGAGTCAGCGTGTGCGCGAACGCCAGCTCATTTCCGAGCAGCCCCATGGCCAGTCCCCCGCCACTGTCCCGACGCCTGGATTTTCGATGGGTGTCGATGGTGGCAGGGCGAGGGTCCACGCCGAGCGGATTGCGCCATACCAGGGGTACTGGCCGGTAGTTACGGAATGCCAGGTTGGTCGCCCCCTCGCCGTCCGTCACCACCACACCCCGGCCACCGACAGCCCCCACGAGTGGTATACGCCACACCGACACCCGAACGATCGACGGTGAGGTCAGGCCCGCCACTCGAACGAGAGCAAGCATCGGCGCCGGGATTCGGTCAGGGGAGGGAGAGTTGGCGGAAACTCGGGTTTGGGGTGTGGCGGCGGTGATGCCGTCAGGATTCCGGGGAGGCCGCGCGCGGGCCGTCGGCGTGCCGCCGGAGGAACTCCGGCGCCCTGAACTACCCCGCCAGTCACGGCAGTTCGTCCATAATGTTGTCGTGTCCACCTTCTTGGAATCAGAGTTCGACGACGGTACGCCCCTCAGGTTCCTGCTCGCCCCCGCGGCGGCGGCCCCCGAACCGCCCACGCCTGGGGACGACGATCTGCCCGAGGGCATGGGACGGGCCGTCCCCGTCGCCACCGGCGGGAGCCGGACCGTCGCCCAGCTCGCGACGGGTGCCCTGCGCGCCGCGCTCAAGCCGCTCGGTCCGCTGCTGCAGGAGGTGCACGACGCCGCCTCGGCGGTACCCGACCCGCCCAGCGAGCTCAGCGTGACCTTCGGCTTCCAGGTCGGGCAGGATCTCAAGCTCGGCATCGTCGGCGGCAACGGGCAGGCGCACCTCACCGTCACCGCCAGTTGGAAGCCGGCGCCCGGCGCGGAGTGACCGTGGGATGGTTCATACCGGCCGGGGCGGTGCCCGGCGACGAGGCACGTCCCCGCGTCGCGTCCGTGCGCCGGACGAGCGACGGCAAGACGGCGGGCGGGGCGGTCGTGCTCGGCGTCGACGCGGTGCTGACCTGTGCGCATGTCGTCAATGACGCCCTGGGCAGGGCGATGTTCGAGACCCGGCCGCCCGGTCTCGAGGAGCTGTTCGTCGAGGTGAAAGGGGCACGGAGAACCGAACGGTACCCCGCGCGCGTGGCGCACTGGATCCCTGCGCGCACCCGCGACGGCGAGGCCGTACCGGACGGTGACGGGGAGTGGCTCGGCGATCTGGCGGTGCTGCGGATCGACGCGCCGCCCGGCGGGGCACTCACTCCCGACCGCCGTGCGGCCATGGTGCCCGGCCGGCGGGTGCGCGCCTGGCACGGCAGCGGGCGCGGCGCGACCTTCGCCGATCTGAGGGTCGCCGCCCTCGACGGCCCGATCGGCTATCTCGACGGCGAGAGCACCGGCATGGCGGTCGGCCCCGGCTACAGCGGCGGCCCGCTGTGGTGCGAGGAGGACGGGGCCGTCGTAGGACTCGTCACCGCGCACTTCATGCCGCCGCACGCCGCCGACGGGGCCCCGCTGCCGCACAGCCCGCAGCACATGATCCGGCGCAGCTGGGGCATCCCCTGGCAGCAGGTCGAGGTGGAACTGCGGCGGCTGGACGCCCCCGACCTCTGCGACCTCTCCGGCACCTCCCGCGTGGAGGACGCCCGGGCCGCGGATCCGGAGGCCTTCGGCATGCTCGTGGAGGCGATCGGGAACGCGCTGCCGTCGCCGTACTCGCTCGGCGACGTCGCCCGGCAACTGGCGCTCGCCTGCGACGTCGGGCAGGGCAGCCCCGTCAGCCCGCCTCCCATCGAGGAGTTCGCGGCCTTTCTGCTCCGCCATCCCCGCGCCCTGGCGGCCTGCACCGAGATCCTGCGGCCAAGGAACCCGGCGGCCACCAACCGCATGCTGGTCGCCGGGCGGTTCTCGAAGACCCCGCTGCTGCTCTCACCACGCGAACGCCACCGGCTGCACCAGCTACTGCGCAAGGTCGACCGGTCGGTGCTGGAGCGGATCCCCGAGGCGGTGCGCGAGGCCGCCAAGCGGGTCGCCGTTCCCACCGACGGGGGCACCCTGGACATCCTGCTGGACAAGCTGGAGAAGCTGTCCGGGGACGGCCACTCCGACGACGGCGAGCCCCGGGTCCCGGCGCTGCTGCGGGTCGTCGAGTACGTCGCCGTGCTGTGCCCGCCGCCCCGGCAGGCGGAGCTGCGGCTGTGGTCGGACGGTGTGCGGGTGCGGCTCGGCATCCCGGAGGCGGCGCTGCGGGAGCGGCGCTCGGACGCGCAGGACTGGGGCCGCATGCTGCGTGGCGGCGTCCCGCGCAAGCGGGTCCTGGTCCAGGTCGCGCGGGCGGAGCGGGGGCGGCACCGGCTGCGCATCTGGTGCGACGAGGGCACCGGGCCCCGGCAGGTGTCGGCCGACAGCGCCGCCTCGCACACGGCGTCCCAGGCGGCGCGCGAACTGCTGCGCGTCCTGGAGTCCCTCACGCCCTCGGCCCAGGACGGCGGACGGCCCTTGGTGGAGGTGCTGGTGGACCGCGCGGATCTGAACCTGCCGGTCGACGAGTGGGCGGCCCAGGTGCCCGGCGAAATCGTGCCGGGGGTGCTCGGGGTGGAGTTCCCCCTGGTCGTTCACTGTCCGGAACTCCTGCGGCGGCACGAGCGTTTCCTCCCTGACTGGCGGGAGCGGTGGAGACAGCTCGACTCCGGAAAGACGCTCGTCGTCGCGGACCCGGCGCAGGACCCGCACCAGGTCTACTACGAGCTGATGGGCCGGCTCGACACGGTCCGGGTGTCCGTCGACGTGCCGCAGGGGCCGCGCGACGCCATCGTTCAGATCTGTCTCGCGGTGGGCATACCGGTGGTGGTGTGGGACCGCGGCCGGGACACGCCCTCGCATGTCACCCAGCACATGGCGGAGGTCGCCACCCGTGAACTGCCCGACGGGGTGCGGGTCTACCGGGCCAACGCCCGGGGCACCCGCGCCCCCGAGTTCCCCGGCCGCCCGGTCCTCGCCTGGGCGGACGCCGACCGCACCGTGCCCCGGCTGCACCTGAGCGAACCACAGGAGAGCGCATGACCTCCGCTTCCGAGGCCGACTGGCGCCTCTTCCGCGGCGACGGCGTCCCACGCGACGTCGACCTGCCCTCGGCACCGCCGTGGCGGCGGTTCAGCCCGACGCCGGCCGCCCGCCCCGAACTGCCGTACCTGATCCAGTCGGAGCACGCCGACGTGGTCAACGCCGCCCTGCATCTGCGCCGACCGCTGCTGGTCACCGGGCCGGCCGGCACCGGCAAGTCGTCGCTGGCCCGGGCGGTCGCGCACGAGCTGCGGCTGGGCGAGCTGCTGCGGTGGTCCATCAACAGCCGGTCGACCGTGCGCGAGGCGCTGTACCAGTACGACGCGATCGGCCGCCTGCGCGAAACGACGCTCAGCCGTGACCGGGGCGAAGGCGAGCCGTCGATCGGGACGTTCATCCGGCTCGGTCCGCTGGGCACGGCGCTCGTCCCGTCCGCGACCCCGCGGGCCCTGCTCATCGACGAGATGGACAAGGGCGACGTCGACCTGCCCAACGACCTGCTCACCGTCTTCGAGGAGGGCTACTTCGACATCCCCGAACTGACCCGGCTGCCCGAGGACATGGCGGACGTGGCGGTGCAGACGGCCGACCACCGCGGCACGGTGACCGTCCACCAGGGACGCGTCCAGTGCGCCGAGTTCCCGGTCGTCGTCATCACCAGCAACGGCGAGCGCGAGTTCCCGCCCGCCTTCCTGCGCCGTTGCGTGCGGCTCGCCCTGCCGGTGCCGGACGAGGCCCGGCTGCGCGCCATCGTCACCGCCCACCTGGGCGAGGAGGCCCTGCGCGACGCGGACGACCTGATCGAGGCCTTCCTCCGCCGTCGCGCCCCCGGCGAACTGGCCACCGACCAGCTCCTCAACGCGGTGTTCCTGCGCAACGGCGGGGTGGACCTGGACGCGGAGGGGCTGCTGGACGCCGTTCTGCACCAGTTGACCGGGGCACTGTGAGGGACGTCGCGGGGGCGGGTGCGTGATGAGTGCGGGTGGCGGTGGTGCGCGGCTCACCGAGGCGCTGCGGGTACTGGCGGCCGCCGGCCAGGAGCTGGACGCCGATCAGGTGCTGGACGTGCTGTGGCTCGCCCGGCGGCTGCCCGGCGGGAGCAACGCGCCGCTCGGCCGGTGCGCTCGCGTCGAGCCGCCCGCGCCGCAGCCCCCGGCCGCCGACGAGCCGGACGGTGACACACCGTCCCGGCCCGCGCAGGAACCCGATCCCGACGACCCGGACCTGCCCGACCTGACCGCCCCGTCCCTGTACGCGGCCGCCCGGCAGACCCCGCCGGCGATTCCCGAGATCCGGCTGCGGCAGGCCCCCGAGCCGGGCAAGGCGCTGCCCGTGCGGGTTCCGGAGGACAAGGCGCTGACCGGCGAGCTCGAAGTGGGGCGCGCGCTACGGCCGTTGCGGCGCCGCCAGACCAGCTCGCACCGGCTGGAGATCGACGAGGAGCGCACCGCCGCCGAACTCGCCGAGACCCGGCTGCCCGACGTGGTGCTGCGGCCCGTGCAGGAGCGCTGGCTCCACCTGGCGCTGCTCGTCGACGACGGGCTGTCGATGCTGCTGTGGCACCGTCTCGGTGCCGAACTGCGCACCCTGCTGGAACGCCTGGGCGCCTTCGCCACCACCCGCGTCCTCGGCCTCGACGCCCGCGGTGTCTCCGAACCACGCCTGCACGCCCGCCCGTTCCGCCCCGACAGCACCCCGGTACCGCTGAGCGCGGTCGGCGACCCGTCCGGCCGCACCCTGGTCCTCGTCATCAGCGACGGCATGGGCGCCTCCTGGCGCAGCGGCGCCCTCCACGACCTGCTGGCCCTCTGGGCCTCCCGGGGCCCCGCCGCCCTGCTGCACACCCTGCCGCCCGACCTGTGGGACGGCTCCGGCATCCAGGCGGAACGCTGGCAGGCCACCACCCGGCGGATCGGCGGGGCCAACACCTCCTGGGAGATCACCGACCCGGTACTGCCCGCCGACCTCGCCCGCTTCGACGGCGTACCGGTCCCGGTCCTGGAGCCGACGGCCGCGTCGCTGCGGAACTGGGCCCACCTGCTCGCCTCACCCGGCGCCACGGTGGAACTGCCGCTGCTGGCCCGGCCGCACCGGTCCGGCGGCTCGATCACCGCGTCCCCCGACCCGGGCGACGCCCAGCACTTCCGGGACGCGGCCACCCCGGAGGCGTACCGGCTCGCGGCCCACCTGGCGGCCGTGTCACCGCTCACGGTGCCGGTGATGCGGCTCGTCCAGACGGCGGTCCCGTGGCGGGCGCGGACCTCCCACCTCGCGGAGGTGTTCCTGGGCGGCCTCATGCGGCCGCATCCCGCGCCGGTGCCGGGGCCGCTGCCCGCCAAGCACCAGGTCTTCGACTTCTCCGACGCGTCGCGGTCGGTACTCCTGGACGCGGTCCCCCAGGCCGAACTCCTGCGCACCGGCCGCAGCATCGGGCGGCGCCTGGAACAACTCGCGGGCAACTCGCCCGACTTCCCGGCCTGGCTGGCGCATCCGGACGGATCCGCTCAGCTTCCCGGCTCGCACCGTCCGTTCACCAGCGTGGAACGACGGCTCCTGACCCGGTTCGGGGTGTCGTTCGACCCGGAGGTGCACGGGCTGGAACGCGGACCGGAGCAGAGCGCCGCCGCCGCGGACGGCTGGCAGCCACTGACCGACGACGACCCCCGGCAGCTCGGCCCGTACCGGCTCCGCGCCCGGCGACGGCTGCGGCGGACGGTGGAGTACGACGGCGTCGGCCGACGGGGCCTGGCGGCCCGGGTCCGCGTCGCGCGCTCCGATCTCCTCTTCGACACCTCCGAGTTGATCACGCTGGAGGCCGAGGCGCTGCGCCGACTGGACGGACAGTACGCGCCCGCCCTGCTCGCCGAGGAGCGCGGCGCCGACAGCGGCGGACACGGGCAGTGGGTGGCGACGGCTCCGGTCCACGACGGCTCCGGGCAGCCGACGCCGCCCCGGCTCGCCGAGATCTTCAACCAGGCCCACCGCACCGGCACCGCCCCCTTCGACAAACTCACCGCGCTGGTCGTCGGCTGGCATCTGGCGAGCGCGCTGGCCCTGTGCCACCTCCACGAGATCGTTCCCGTGGACCTCAGCGCCGAGAACGTCTTCGTGCTGCGCCGCACCGTGATGCTCGCCGACCTGTCCGACTGCGCGGTGGCCGGCCAGTACGTGGGCGCGGGCCCCATGCCGACCTCCGAGGACAACGTGCGCGCGCTGGGCGAACTGCTCCAGCTCGCCAGCAGCAAGGCGGGCTGGGAACTGCCCGGCCAGCCGGAGGGCATGCACCTGTGGCAGGGCGACACGTGGGCACGGCTGCGCCGGATCGTGCTGCGCTGCCTCGACCCGGACCCGGCCGAGCGCCCGACCGCCGGCGAGGTCGCGGACTCCTTGGCCCACTACATCGCCCACGAGCACGTCCCCACGCGGCGGCCCAAGTCCACCGTCGAGCGGCCGGCGCGGGCGCGACTCGTGCTCCCGGCGACTGCCGTGCCGCCCACCACCGGCCCGCCGATCCGCCCGCCCCGGTTCCCCGCCGCCCGCCGCGAGCGGGAGGCCCGGCTGGCCCGCCTGCGGCGACCACTGCGGCACGCCCGGCGCGTCACCCTGGTCGGTGCCTACCACTACAGCGGCCGGGCCACCACGACGGTGGCGCTCGGCTCGCTGCTGGCCGCCGTCCGGGGCGAGCCCGTACTCGCCCTCGACGGAGCGGCCGACGAGGGTGCCCTCGGCGCCTTCCTCACCGACCGGAACCCGGCCACCGTGCGCGATCTGGCCGACCTGCCGGCCGACGCCTCGTACCAGGAGGTCAGCGCCCGCACCACGCGCCTGTCGTCGGGCCTGGAAGTGGCGGCGCACCCGCCGGGCCACGTCCCGCCGAACCCCGCCCACGCCGAGGCGTACGCGCAGGCGCTGGCGCGCACCGAGCCCTACTACTCCTTCGTCCTCACCGACTGGGCCCCGCTGCGGTTCGACCGCTCGGCGGACACCGTCCTCGATCTGACCGACCGGCTGATCCTGTGCTGCGGCAGCGCCGGCTGGTTCCTCGACGCCGCGTGGCGGGTGCTGGACCGGCTGCGCGGGAGTGGACGCCGACGGCTGGCGGACGAGGCGATCGTCGTGGTGGCCCCGGTGGACGGGGTCACCGGCCGGCCCGTGCCGGACGGCCTGCCGGCGCGCTTCGACATCGGCGCGGACCAGGTGGTCGCCGTCCCCTTCGACAGGTCCCTGCACTTCCCGGGCTTCCGGGGGCTGGACCAGCTGCGGACGCGGACGCTGAACGCGTTCGTGGACCTGGCCGAGCTGCTCGTGAGGGAGTGAAACGCACCGATCCCCGGGCGGCTGCCGCCGCCCGGGGATCACGGGTGAGAGCCAGATCGGATCCGTCAGATCAGGCCGAGGGAGCGGACCGCCTCGCGCTCCTCCTCGAGCTCCTTGACGGAGGCGTCGATACGGGCGCGGGAGAACTCGTTGATCTCCAGGCCCTGGACGATCTCGTACTTGCCGTCCTTGGTGGTGACCGGGAAGGAGGAGATCAGGCCCTCCGGGACGCCGTACGAGCCGTCGGACGGGATGCCCATGGAGACCCAGTCGCCGTCGGCGGTGCCGTTGACCCAGGTGTGGACGTGGTCGATGGCGGCGTTGGCGGCGGAGGCCGCCGAGGAGGCGCCGCGGGCCTCGATGATCGCCGCGCCGCGCTTGGCGACGGTCGGGATGAAGTCCTCGGCGAGCCACTTCTCATCGTTGACGACCTCGGCGGCGTTCTTGCCGGCGATGCTGGCGTGGAAGATGTCCGGGTACTGGGTGGCGGAGTGGTTGCCCCAGATGGTCAGCCGCTTGATGTCGGAGACGGTCGAGCCCGTCTTCTTCGCGAGCTGGGTCAGCGCGCGGTTGTGGTCGAGGCGGGTCATCGCGGTGAAGCGCTCGGCCGGTACGTCCGGCGCGGCGGCCTGCGCGATCAGCGCGTTGGTGTTGGCCGGGTTGCCGACGACCAGGATCTTGACGTCGTCCGCGGCGTGGTCGTTGATGGCCTTGCCCTGCGGCTTGAAGATGCCGCCGTTGGCCTCCAGGAGGTCACCGCGCTCCATGCCCTTGGTGCGCGGGCGGGCGCCGACGAGCAGGCCGACGTTGGCGCCGTCGAAGGCGACGTTCGGGTCGTCGGTGATGTCGATGCCCTGAAGGAGGGGGAAGGCGCAGTCGTCGAGCTCCATGGCCGTGCCCTCTGCGGCCTTCAGCGCCGGCGTGATCTCCAGGAGTCGCAGCTTGACCGGCACGTCCGCGCCGAGCAGCTGGCCGGAGGCGATGCGGAAGAGCAGGGCGTAACCGATCTGGCCGGCCGCGCCGGTGACGGTGACGTTCACGGGAGTGCGGGTCATGGCGTTCTCCGTATGACAGCTGGCGGTGGGGCGTCTCTGCCCCCGGGGTGCGGGACGCAGAGATGATCCGTCTCGTGGTGCCGAGATGATCGATCTCTTGGCGTCGAGAGATCCACCGGTCAGGCTATCGCGCATCCGGGATCTCGCACGGCCGGGTCCGTGTGGCCCACCCCACAGAATGACCACGAGTACGGCGAAAGGGGGCGGCCGCCCGGTCCGGGAGAGGGAAACTGGGCGGCCGCCTGGTGGGGGTACCGATGCCGGACTCCCGTGGGGGTACCGGTGCGCGTGCCCATTCTGCGGCCGCCCATTCATCACCGTCGGGATTCTTTGCCCGAGGCTGTCGCTACTGCGTGCAGCCCTCCTGGCCCGCGGCCAGCGTCGCGCAGGCGATGGCCTCGCCGGCGTCCTTCACGGCCACCATCGGCGTGTAGGCGATCGTGTCGCCGGCCGCGGTGATCGGCCCGGACTCCTCCTTGGCCTTGCCGGCCGTCACGACGACCTCGTCGCCCTGGGCGGCCTGTGTGACCCGTCCCCACGCGGCCCCGCAGGTCTCGCTGTAGCGCACCTCGACCACGGCCGTGCCGACGGTCGCGGTCTTGGCGGTCGTCACGAGGTCACCGCTGCACCCCATGGCCTCCGCGTCCTTGCCGGTGCAGGAGTCGCCGCTGCACTTCACGCCGGCCGGCAGATCGGGGTCGGTCGAAGCGGTCGGCGAGGGCGACTTGGCGACGTCGTCGCCCTTCTTGTCGCCGCCGGGGTCGATGAGGAAGAACACCGCCGCGATCACGACCAGCACACCGACGACGCCCGCGAGGAACATCGTCAGCCGCCGCTTCGCACCCCCGCCGCCCGTGGCGCCGGCGCCCGGACGGGGCCCCTGCGGGGGTTCGCCGTACGGACCGGGCGTCCCCGGCGACCACGCCGGCCCCGGCTCCGCCCCGGAAGCCCGCGGCACACCTGGCGTCTCCGCCGTACGCCCCCCTGCCGGCGACGGCCCCCGGTACCCCGCCAGCCCCCACGAGTTGCCCTCGGAGGTCCCGCTCTCGCGGACGTCACCCCCGTCGGCTCCCCGTACCGGAGCGTCCTGGACCGTCGCGTCCCGTACCTCCGGCGCCTTCGGCTGGACCGGCACCGCCGGCGGCACGGTGGGTGCCACGCCCGCCGGGCCCGCGACGCCGGGCGTGGGCGCCGCCGTGGCGCTGCCGCCGCGGCGCGAGCCCTTGCCCGTCCTGGCGCCGCCGCCCTTGGCGTTGGCCGGCGGCGCGCCGAACTCGCTCAGCGCCGCGCGGGCCTGGGAGATCCGGATCGCCTCCATGGTCATGTCGTGACGCATCTCCGAACGGCTCCACGCCCGTTCGGCGAGCTCCCACATGGTCGTCAGGTGGACCGGATTGGTGCCCGTGACCTCGGCGAGCGCCACGATCGCGCCCTTGGGCGCGAGCAGTCGCCCGTTCAGATACCGCTCCCAGGACGTCTTGCTGTATCCCGTGCGGTCGGCCAGCGCCGCGACGCTCAGGCCGCTGCGGTCCACGAGCCGACGCAACTGGCTCGCGAACTCCCTGACCTGCGGATCGAGTTCATCCGGCAAGGCCCTCCAACGAGGCATTGCTTCCCCCCTCTTCCCCCCGGTTCGTGCTGGTGTTTCTCGCGTTCCCCCGCGCGTGACGCCCGCTGCCGAGTCCCCGATGTGGCTACCCACAGGGATGCGCCCAGTAAGGATCTCAGTTCCCGGGGTGGGGGCGCACGGGAGCATCGGGACCGCGTCCAGTGTTCCACCAGCCTCCGGCTACCGCCGACACAACCCTGGCAGTAAGCCCTTGCAGAAAAAGCGGGACGCCCCGGACGTCCCGATCGGCCACGCTAGCCCGCTTACCGAACGACTTCCTTGCAAATCCGCGAACTTGTCAACACATCGACACACAGAACGCACATAAATGATCACTGGTGTCACACATGCTCTATCCGGGCAAGTCAGACACGGCGGTCACCATGACCTCATCCCAGCGCAACGGCCCCGACCACCGCCGCCAGCACCAGCGTCACGGCGAGCACCACGGCCACGACCAGCAGCCGGCGCGACGGCGGCCCCGGCTTCCTCGGCGGCGCGTCCCACCAGGGCAACGTGGGATCGTCCTCGTACTCCTCGCCCTCGGCCGGCGCCGCGCCCTCCGGCTTCCCCGGCACCGTGACCGGCTTCGGCCAGGCCCGCACCGCGAGTTCCCACCGCACCTCGAAGCGCTCGGCCTCCTCCTTCTCCACCCCCGCGACGCGGCACAGCGCGGCCACCGCCTGGCGGGGCGGGGGCTGGGTGGCGTTGAGGTAACGCTGCCAGGAGGACTTGCTGTACGCGGTGCGCGCGCCCAGCGCGACCAGACTCAGGCCCGTACGGTCCTTGAGCTGCCGCAACTGCTCCACGAAGTGCCGCACCTCCAGCGGCAGATCGCCGGGCAGCGGCTGCCACGCACCCATCGCTCACCTCCGAACCAGACCCGATCGGGTGACGACACGACACGGCGCGTCGGTTCCACGACGTGCGCGACGTAGCGGAACGGTCACCTCCGTGCCACAGCGCACTGACAGCCGTTGAACAGCCCCTTCACCGTGCCCGAGGGTTGACGCGGACGGCGGTCCGTCCTTCCTCGGGGGAGAGGACGGGCCGCCGTCAGGTGCGGTGCCTCAGCTCTCCACCGTGAAGTGCAGCGCGTCCTTCAGGAACGGGAGTTTCAACAGCGGGTCCGGCTGCGCCATCAGCGCCAGCAGCACGATCGTGAGGCCCAGTACGCCGTACGTCACTATGTCGGTGAAGCGGGAGCGCACCGCGAGCATGCCGACGCTCGGCAGCAGCCAGCGCATCACCGCGCCGGCCAGCAGGGCGCCGCCGATCAGCAGGATGCCGACCCGGAACACGTCGAGCGCGGTGACCAGCAGACCGACCCCGACCAGCCCGAGGACCACCAGGACCGGCCACTGCCGGGCCGGGGCCGGCAGGTCGCCGGGCGCCGCGCGGCCGCCGCCCTCGGGGCGCGCGGTGTCCTTCGTGAACAGCGGGAAGCGGCGGGTGGTGCGCCGGGGCGTGCCCTCCGCGTCCGGCGCGCTCACCGGATCCCGGACCTCGATGTCCTCGATCTCCTCCGCCTTCTCGGAGCCCGCCTCAGCCGACACTGCGCTCCGCCGCCTCGACCACGTTGACCAGCAGCTGCGCCCGGGTCATCGGGCCCACGCCACCGGGGTTCGGGGAGATCCAGCCGGCCACCTCGGCGACGCCGGGGTGGACGTCGCCCACGATCTTGCCCTCGGCGTTGCGCGAGACACCGACGTCGAGGACGGCCGCGCCCGGCTTCACGTCCTCGGGACGGACCAGATGGGCGGAGCCCGCGGCGGCGACGATGATGTCGGCGCGGCGCAGGTGCGAGGCCAGATCGCGGGTGCCGGTGTGGCACTGGGTCACGGTCGCGTTCTCGCTGCGCCGGGTCAGCAGCAGCGGCATCGGCCGGCCGATGGTGACGCCGCGGCCGACGACCACGACCTCGGCGCCCTTGATCTCGACGCCGTGCTGACGCAGCAGGGTGAGCACGCCGTTGGGGGTGCAGGGCAGGGGCGCCGGCTCGTTGAGGACCAGGCGGCCCAGGTTCATCGGATGGAGCCCGTCCGCGTCCTTGGCCGGGTCCATCAGCTCCAGGATGCGGTTCTCGTCGATGCCCCTGGGCAGCGGCAGCTGGACGATGTAACCGGTGCAGGCCGGGTCCTCGTTCAGCTCGCGGACGACGGCCTCGATCTCCTCCTGGGTCGCGGTGGCGGGCAGTTCGCGCTGGATGGAGGCGATACCGACCTGGGCGCAGTCGCGGTGCTTGCCGACGACGTACTTCTGGCTGCCGGGGTCGTCCCCGACCAGGATCGTGCCGAGGCCGGGCGTGACGCCCTTCTCCTTCAGCGCCGCCACGCGGGCGGTCAGGTCGGACTTGATCGCGGCTGCGGTGGCCTTGCCATCGAGAATCTGGGCGGTCATGACTCCCATCTTCCTGGATGACGCCCTCGCGGTTCCAATCCGGGTCGGCCATGGGCCCACGGCAGCTGATCTACGCCCGTATCCGCCCATGATCAGCGATGTTGCACTTGCACAACACATAGGGAACGCGGCTGGACAAGTAAGAGCTGATTAAAGAACGATGTGACGGCAGTGCCGCGGGCAGTACCGGGGGGACAAACCGCATCAGTAGACCTTCCTCCGAACCGTGCCGCGCGTCCCCGCACTCGGACAACGGAGGAAAGACCGCCATGAGTTTCGGCGACCCGAACAACCCCTACGGCCCGCCGCCCCAGGGCCAGCAGCCCGGCTACCCGCCCCAACAGCCGCAGGGCCAGCCGGGCTACGGCTACCCGCAGCAGCCCCAGCAGGGGCAGCCCGGTTACGGCTACCCCGCGGCCCCGCCGATGCAGCAGCCGTACGGCGGCTACCCGGCCGGACCGACGCAGATGCCGGGCGGTGTGAAGGCCGCGCGGGTGATGCTGTTCATCCTGGGCGGCTTCCAGGCGCTCGGCGGTGTGCTGATGATGGTGGCCAGCGCCTGGTTCGCCGACCTGATCTCGGAGGCCGCCGAGTCCGACAGCAGCGTCTCCTCGCAGGACGCGGACACCATCGCCGACGTCGGCGCGGGCGTCATGATCGTGCTCGGCGTCATTGTGCTGGCCTTCGCGGCCTGGGCCATCCTCACCGGCATGAAGTTCGCCTCCGGCCGCGGCGGCGTGCGGGTCTCCGCGATCATCTACGGCTCGGTCGTCACGCTGTTCAGCGTCATCAATCTGCTCGGCGCCAACATCTTCGCCTTGATCAGCCTGGTCCTCGGCATCCTGATCATCGTCTTCTGCGCCAACAGGAACGGCGGCGCGTGGTTCAACCGCCCCCGCTACTGACGCACACCGGACCTTCACCGAAAACGCGGTAGTCAGGGTCCGGTTCACGCCAATAACTGCCGAGGGCCGTGTCTCACCTGTTCGAGGGGGACACGGCCCGGCCGCGTCGCCCTACTCTGGCGTGGGTAGCCGTCAGGCACGGGGAGACGCACCTTGTACAGCATCATCGTGGTACCTCCGCCGACCACGGAGGACGAGAACCATCCCACCCAGATCCGGCTGGCGCCCGGCGAGCGGCTCGGCTTCGGGCGGTCCGTTTCCGACAACGGCCTCGCCATCGGGCACGACGGGGTGTCCCGCAGAGCCGGTGAGATCACCGCGCAGGGCGCCTTCTGGATACTGAGCAACCTCAGCCGGGAGCAGACGTACGTCGTCGAGAACCCGGAGGGTGCGGGCGAGCACATCAAGGTCGGGCCGGGGCGGCTGGACGCGCCGATCCCGTTCGAGTTCTCGCGGATCGTGCTGCCCGCGGCCGGCGATCTGCTGGCGATCCAGGTGTGGGCGCCGCGCCACGACTACCTCAGCTCCGAGGGCAGCCTGGACGGGGCGACGACCGCGCCGGCCTTCTCGGTGGACCGTACGAAGCGGTACTTCGCGGTGCTGGCCGCCCTGTGCGAGCCCCGGCTGCGCGGCGAACCGCACGCCCCACTGCCCACCGTCGACCAGGTCGTGGACCGGCTGCGCCCGACATGGCCCGCGGCCTCGCGCACCTCGGTGCAGTGGAACATCGACTACCTCGCCGTGAAACTGCGCCTCAAGCCCGGCCCGGAGACCGCGGACACCGGCCCACGGCTCAACGGCAAGAAGGAGTCCCTGGTGTCGCTGGCGCTCCGCTTCGACCTCGTACGGGAGGACGACCTCGTCGTCCTCCGGGAGCCCGCCGCCGGCCGGGTCGCGCGGTGACCGAGCCGTACGCCGTGCCGGTGCCCCGGGGGTACCGGGTGGGCGCCTGGGAGGTGCGGGAGCCGATCGCCACGGGGGCGTTCGGGAGCGTGTACGAGGCGCGGCGCGTCGAAGGGGACGCCCTCCCCGGGTCCGCGGCCCTGAAGTTCCTGCCCACCGGCACCGGAACCCCGCGCCAACTCACCCACCTGCGCGAACTCATCGAGCGCGAGGTCGAGTTGCACCGCCGGCTCAAGCAGCCGCGGCTGATCCGGATGTACGACACCCTCGTCGTCGACGACCCGGCCAGCCCCACCCTCGACGGCGCCACCGTCCTCGTACTGGAGAAAGCGGAGGGCTCCCTGTCGACGCTGCTGGCGGCGGACCCGCGCCCCGACGCCGGTCCCGCGCTGCTCGCGCAGATCTGCGAGGGGCTGGCGCAACTGCACCACGCGGGCTGGGTGCACGGCGACCTCAAGCCGGCCAACGTGCTGCTGATGGCGGACGGTTCGGCCCGGCTGGCCGACTTCAACATGGCGGCGGAACTGGAGGGCACGCACGCGTACACGCCCGCCTTCTCCACGCCCGACTACACGCCGCCGGAGCTGCTGTGGTCGGAGATCGGCGAGCGGGGCCGACGTATCCGGCCCTCGGCGGACGTCTGGGCGTTCGGCGTCCTGGCCCATCTGGTCCTCACCGACTCCTTCCCGCTGCCCGGCGCCACGCCGACGGCCCGCCGCGACGCGGCCGCCGCCTATGCGCGCGGCACCGACGAGCTGCGGCTGTCGCCCGAACTCCCGGACGTCTGGCGGGAGATCGTCCGCGACTGTCTGACCCGTACGCACGAGGACCGCGTCTCCACCCAGGACCTGCTGCGCCGGGTGGAGGCCGCGGCCGGCACGGGTCGCTCGCCGCGGCTGCCTCGGGCCCTGCTCCCCCGCCGCCGCTCGCGCCGTACGACGGTGCTGGCCGCCGCGACCGCCGTGGTGGCGGTGTCCTCGCTCGGCTACGGCATCAGCACCTGGGCCGACGGCGGTGGCACCGGCGGCCGCGAGAGGGAGAAGGTCACGGCCGCCACCTACGGCGCCGCCGAACTCCGCACCGACAAGGGCGTCCCGGTGGCCTACCGCCGGCTCATCGTGGACTCCGCCCACGACTGCGTCCACGCCGAGGTCACGCCCGCGCTGATCGCCGCCCTGCTGAAGGCGGAGAGCAACTTCGACCCGGACCTCTCCGACCCGGGCGCGGGCGGGGAGGGCGAGTACGGCATCGCCCGCTGGACGCCGAGCATCCTGCGCTGGTACATCCGCGCGGACGGCCTTCCCGCGTCGGAGACCCCCAGGCCTCCCCTCACCCCCGAAGAGTCCATCCCGGCCGTCGGCCGCTACCTGTGCTTCATGGAACCCCGCCTGAACAAGACCGGACTGGCAGGCGACCGCCGGGTCCTGCTGGCGGCCGCCTACCGCACCTCGACCAAGGTCGTGAACAACGCGGGCGGTGTTCCCCCGAAGTACCGCGACTACGCCACCCGCGTCGCCCACTACCTCAAGGAGTACACCCCTGCGGGCAAGAGGTGACCCTGTGACTTCACAGGTACCGTTCGAGGCCGCGACGCGCCATGGCGGCCGAAAGCTTCGGAGTCGGGCTCAGGCGCCCCTTAATCTGCCGATGTTGAGCGTTGAACTGGGGATATGGAGGGGGACCGACTCCATGTACAGCGTCATCGTCGTACCGCCGTCGTGCGCACGTGTGGACGACCAGATCCGGATCGCCGTCGGCGAGCGGCTGATGTTCGGCAGGGCCACGCCGGACGGCGGCCTGGCCATCGCGCATCAGGGGGTGCCCCGGGTCGCCGGGGAGATCACCGCACACCGCTCCTTCTGGCTGCTGAGCAACCTCAGTGAGGACCAGACCTACGTCGTGGAGAACCCGGAGGGCGCGGGCGAGCATCTCAAGGTCGCGCCGGGCCGTCTGGAGGCTCCCGTGCCGTTCGAGTTCGCGCGGGTGGTGCTGCCCGCCGCCGGAGACCTGCTCACCTTCGACGTCTGGGCGCCGCGCCACGCCTTCCGCAGCGCCGACCGCCGGGGACTGCCCGGCCCCGCGACGGCACCGGCGTTCGCCCTGGACCGCACCAGCCGCTACTTCGCGGTGCTGACCGCCCTGTGCGAGCCCCGGCTGCGCGGCGAACCGCACGCCCCGCTGCCCACGGTGGAGCAGCTGGTGGAGCGACTGCGCCCGTCCTGGCCGACGGTCAGCCGCTCGACCGTCTACTGGAACATCGACTACCTGGCCCTCAAGCTGCGGCTGCGCCCCGGCCCGGACACCGCCGAGCCCGGCCGGCGCGTCAACGGCAAGAAGGAGTCGCTGGTCTCACTGGCGCTGCGTTTCGACCTGGTGTGCGAGGACGACCTGACGGTGCTGGCCGCGGCCACGAGCGGGGCGCTGCGGTGACCGGGGGGACGCCGTGCCCGGTTCCGGTCCCGAAGGGCTACCGGATCGGCCCGTGGGAGGTGCGCGAGCCCCTCGGCTCCGGCGCGTTCGCCACGGTCTACGCGGCCCGGCGCACGCAGGCACAGGACCCGGAGCTGCCGCCCGTGGCCGCCCTGAAGTTCCTGGCCACCGGCACCCGCACCCCACGCCAGCTGCGCCACCTGCGCGATCTGGCCGAAAGGGAGGTGGAGCTGCTGGGGCGGCTGCGCGCACCCCGGCTGATCCGGATGTACGACACCCTGACGGTCGACGACCCCGGGCACCCGGAGCTCGACGGCGCCACCGTCCTCGTACTGGAGCGGGCGGAGGGATCTCTGGACGCCGTGCTGGAGCACAGCCCGAAGCCCGAGTCGGGCCCGGCCCTGCTGGCGCAGATCTGCGAGGGCATGCACCAGCTGCATCACGCGGGCTGGCTGCACGGCGACCTGAAGCCGGCCAACGTGCTGCTGCTGAAGGACGGTTCGGTACGGCTGGCCGACTTCAACATGGCCGCGGAGCTGGAGGGAACCCACGCCTACGCCCCCGCCTTCGCCACGCCCGACTACACCCCGCCGGAGCTGCTGTGGCCGGAGGTCGACGAGCGCGGCACGCGGATCCGCCCGACCGCCGACATCTGGGCCTACGGCGTCCTGGCGCACGTCGTCCTCACCGGGACCTTTCCCCTCCCGGGCAGCTCGGCGGAGGCCCGCGCGGACGCCGCGACGCGCTACGCCAGGGGCACGGAGGAGCTGCGCCTGTCCCCCGAACTCCCGGCGGCCTGGCGGGAGATCGTGACGGACTGTCTGTCCCGCACCCACCGGGACCGCATCGCCCACGACACGTCATCACTCCTGCGCCGTGTGGAGGAGGCGGCGGGCACCTCCCGCTCCGCCCGGCTGCCGAGGCTGCGGCCCCGGCGGTGGCGTCCGGCGCTGGTCGCCGCGATGGTGGCGGCGACGGTACTCGGCGGCACGGCGGTGACGTACGCACTCCGCGACTCGCCTCCCGCCGCCTCCGCACCTCCCACCTGCAAGAAGCCCGTGGTGTACGAGGACCAGACCCACGGCCGCGGTTACACCGCCGGTTCGAGCGGCACCTGGGACTTCGTCATCAAGCGGGGTGACGGCGGCAGCCAGGTCCGCGAGGCGCAGTGCCTGCTGCGCTATCTGCACGGCATCACGGAAGTCGGCGAGGTGGACGGCGACTTCGGCCCGCTCACGCACGGTGCCGTGGTGACGTTCCAGAAGCGGACGGGACTGGACGCGGACGGGGTCGTGGGGCCGGGGACGTGGAGCGCGCTGCGCAAGGGCGGGCAGTTGTGAGCGGGCAGGGCCCCGCTAGGAGCCGGACGGGGCGGCCTGAATATCGGCGAACAGGTCCGCGTACGCTTCCCATTGAGGATCGGTGTAGAAAGGCCCCGTCTCTTTCGCTCCGATGACGTATGGGCACTCCATGTCACCCCTCACCGTGTCCCTGCCGACCAGGTCGCCGGTGCGTGCTTCGACAACGGTGACGGTGTAGACGCCCCGGGAGAACTCGACCGGGCCCACCATGCTGTACGAGCAGGTGAACTCCGTACCCGGCACCGATCCGGTCGGCTCCGTACACGCCACCAACTCCACTGTGTCCGGGTCCGGTTCCTCTTCGATCGACTCTGACTCCTTCGTCTCCGTGCCCTGGGCGGAGGACAGAGCCCCGCCGTTGTGTATCGCCACCCACGGATGCGGCCCGGGCCCCGGCTCGTAGGAGGCCGCGCGTGGGAACGGCTCGCCATTGCGGTCGTCCTCGCAGATGCGCTCGAAGTCCCATATGTTGCGCGGCAGATCGCCGAGGACGGCATCGTTGACGGGCGGCAGCAGCATCAGCCCCCACGACACCAGGCCGACCGCCGCCATGGTGCCGACGAGCCGCAGTGCGATCCGGCCCGGCTCCACCGGGCCGTACAGCAGGACCCGGCGCACGGCGACCACCGCGCCCACCAGCACACACCCGACGATCAGCGTCATGCCGGCGAATCTACGGCCGGGCCGACGGGACCCCTCCCGCACGTGAGCCAAGACGCGCACGCAACGACGGACGGCCGAAAACTGCTGGGTTCCGGCAGTGAACTCCGGTGCGACGTAAGGGAACATGTGTTCACTGGTAATCCTGGGAAGAAAGGCTCACCCGTGAGACCGACCCGTGCTGCCCTGGCCCTCGTGGCAACCGCCCTGACCCCGGCCCTTCTGCTGGCCACCCCGGCCGTAGCCGCGTCCTCGGCCACCACCGTGGCGACCGCGTCCGACGCGACCACCTCGAACGTCGACGAGATGTCCGACGACGACGTCCGCGTCGCGATCATGCGCATCATCGCCGACCCGAGCACCGGCAAGGCCGTCTACGCCGCCGCGCAGAAGGCCATGGACGGCACCATCGAGGACCAGCGGTACTTCCTGGAGACGGGTCGCTGGATCGCCCAGTTCGAGGACGACATGGTCGCCACCGCCCGCATCCTCCATATCGCCACACAGAACGGCGACAAGGCGGTCATCCGGGAGGCCAACAAGGCCCTCGACGCGGCTACTCCGGAGGCGGTGCGCGCCTTCCTGGAGACCGGCTACCGCCTCGCCCAGTTCGAGGACGACCGCGTCGCCACCTTCCGGATCCTGCACATCGGCCAGGAGAACGACTACAAGGCGGTCGTCCGGGAAGCCACGAAGGCCCTTGAGGTCGGCACCCCGGAAGCCCTGCGGGCCTTCCGCGAGACCGGCTACCGCCTCGCCCAGGCCGAGGACGACCGCGTCGCCACGTTCCGCATCCTGGCCGACCCGGACATCAGCGACGCGCTGCGGGCAGCGGCGGAGGCCGCCCTTGAGGACGGCACGCCCGAGGCACTGCGGCACTTCATCGAGGTGGGGCAGTACGAGGTGGACGGCTAGGCGCTGTCCTCAGTCGTGATCAAAGGCCGCGGTGGCCCCGCTGCAGTCGGGGCCACCGCGGTGCGTCAGTCGACCTTCGGGTTGTCGATGAAGCCGGAGCGGCTGCAGGAGTCGCTGCCCGCATCATCGACACACGCGTACACGCGTATGCCGGTGATGTGGTTGCTGGCATCGAACCTGAGGTCCTTGTAGTCCACGGCGGTGCCGCAGCCGGCGGAGTTGTAGCGCTTCGAGGTGTCGGTCCCGTCCTGGTTGAGCTTGGTGTAGACGCGCATCCTCGCGTACACGTCGTTGGCGTCGCAGCGCGTGTCCTTGACGGAGTAGTCCACGTCCTTGAGCGAGTTCGCCGACCAGTCCCAGCTCGCCGACACACTGACGCCCGTGCGGCTGACGCTCTTGCTCGCCGCGTGCGCCGCGCCCGCCGTGGCGACGATGAGCACCCCGCTCGCCGCCACCCCCATGGCCGCCGTGGTCAGCCGTCTCTTCAGCTTCATGAATCGTCCTTTCCCCCAGCTCGGCATGGGCGGTCTGCCATGCACGGCCAGTCTGGGGAGCGAGCGCAGCTGGGGGTACCTGCAAATCTTGAGGTACCGCCGCGCTCGGCCCCCGGCCACGGTGAGCCTCCCTACCCCTCCGGAAAGGGACGTCACGTGGCAGACGAGATGGTCCGCAGGGCCCAGAGATTCGTGAACACCGTCTACGGCGAAGACAAGATCGGTATGGAGGTCGAGACGGACGGCATCACCAGCTGGCAGCTGATGTATGCCCTGACCCGCGCCCTCCAGTACGAGCTCGGTATCACCGGCCTGTCGAACAACTTCGGTCCGACGACGCTGTCCAGGCTGGAGTCGGCCTGGCCGAGCATCGGCTTCGGCGACACCCCCGCCAACGTCACCATGATCATCCAGTCCGCGCTCTACGCCAAGGGCTACGACGGAAGCGGCATCAACGGAATCTACGACGAGCGCACCGCCGACGCGGTCGCCCTCATGAAGGCGCGGATGGGCGTCGGCGGCGCCTACCCCGGTTCGGACCTCGTCCCCAAGGTCTTCAAGGCCCTGCTGACCATGGACGCCTACGTGGTGGTGAACAACGGATCAGAGACGATCTGTGACATCCAGCGGTGGCTCAACGGCCGCTACGTCAAGCGCCGCGACTTCTTCATCATGCCGTGCGACGGCCACTACTCCCGCACCGTCGCCACCGCCATGATCTACGCCGTCCAGTACGAACTGGGCATGGCCGACGGCGTCGCCACCGGCTGGTTCGGTCCGAAGACACTGAATGGGCTGAAGGACCACACCCTGGCCGTCGGATCCACGGGAAACTGGGTACGCCTGTTCTCCGCAGCCCTCTGCTTCACCAAGCGCTCCACCACGTTCACCGAGACCTACGGCCCCAGCACGGCCGAGGCCGTCCGCGCCTTCCAGCGGTTCGTCGCGCTCGACGAAACCGGCAGGGCGGACGCCTCGACCTGGGCATCACTGCTGGTCTCCTTCGGCGACCAGACCCGCAAGGGAGCCGGCTGCGACGGCGTCACCAAGATCACCAACGCCCGCGCCGCGACCCTCGAGTCCGAGGGCATCGAGATCGTCGGCCGCTATCTCAACCCTGGGGGAAGCGCGCTGCCGGAAAAGCAGATCCAGCCCGGCGAACTGGAGACCATCGCCGCCAACGGCCTGCGCTGTTTCCCGATCTACCAGACGTGGAACCGCGCCGTGGGCGACTTCTCCTACGATGCGGGGGTGCGCGCCGCGCTGTCGGCCATCGAGTGGGCGAAGCGCCACGGCTTCAAGAACGGCACCACCATCTACTTCGCCGTCGACTACGACGCCGTCGACTGGGAAGTCACCGAGCACATCATCCCGCACTTCAAGGGCGTGCACGGGACAGTCGGCGAGAACTCCTCCTACAACGTGGGCATTTACGGCGCCCGGAACGTGTGTCAGCGCGTCTCCGACCAGGGGTACGCCGTCACGAGCTTCGTGTCCGACATGTCGGCCGGATTCTCCGGGAACATCGGTTATCCCCTCCCCCGCAACTGGGCCTTCGACCAGATCGTCACCAAGACCATCGGCTCCGGGGACGGACGGATCGAGATCGACGTCAACATCGTTTCCGGCCGCGACCGGGGCCAGAACTCCTTCGCCCCGGCCCTGGACACCTCCGGTCTCGACACCGACTTCGACACCAGCCTCCGCAGCACCGCCCTCGATGAGGTCCAGAGGTACCTGGAGGAGATCGGGGTTCCCGAGACGGGCGGCGACGGCTGGACCGACGACGACTGGGCCACCATAGGCGGCAACTCCACCACCGACGCCTTCGACGACGTTCTCAGCATGGACTGGCTGTTCACCGACCTCGCCAGGCTTCTCCGCCTCCGCAAAGCCCTGGTGCAGGCTCCCGTGCTGTGGGAGCTGCGCAAGTGGAACGTCCTGGACAAGGTCGCCGACGAAGAGGTCAAAGCCGGCCGCAGGGACGACTCCAGCACCGGCTGGGGGCAGATCTTCGCCTGGGTGGCCATCGCGGCCCGCAACTACTGCATCGACAAGGGGATCATCAACGGCGACCGCCTCACCGAGGACGACAGGCGGGACGTGTGGAATCGCCTGCACGACGACCCGATGTACAACATCACCACCGCGGCCTACCTCACCATCTTCAACGCGTACCAAACCAACGTCCCGCGCCCCGGCCTCAATACGAGCGACAGCGACACCCAGGAGATCCTCGCCCGCTACAACGGCGTTGACGAGGGGGCTCAGAAGTACGGGCGCGAGCTGATCGGCCTGTACCAGGTACTGGAGCGGTACAACCGGATCAGCCGGACGAACTGAAGGGCTTCGACATGAACGGACACCTCAACCGACGTACCGTCCTGGCCGTCGGCACCGCGGCCGCGGCCGCGCATCTCCTTCCGTCCGGCACGGCCACGGCAGCCGACCGCACCGCGCCGAAGTCCGGCCCACGGCCGACGAAGATCCCGCTGTCGCAGAACGGCTGGGAGATCCAGCACCAGGCCAACCACGTCTCGACGGTCTGGACCCGCTCCGTGTCCGGAACCGGGCTCAGCGTGGAGGTACGGATCGGGCTGCCGGAACTCCTTCTCCTCCACATAGCGCGCCGGTTCCACTACGAGGTCCAGGAACTCCGCGCCGGCGACATCCTGGGCTGGAGCGGAATCGGCCGCACGCCGTTGACGAGCCCCGCCTCCAACCTGTCGTCCGGCACCGCCCTGCGGATCGTCCCGGGCGCCAGATCCCGGGGCAGCTACTTCCCGCAGCAGGTTCACAGAATCCGGGACATCGTCGCGGACTGCGCGGGAACGGTCCGCTGGGGCGGCGACGACGACTCCGTGGACGAGTCCCTCTACTACCTGGCGACCGGGCCGGACAGCGCAGGGCTGACGCGCGTCGCCCCGAAGTTCCAGGAGTGGTCCGGGCGACTGGGAGCCGCTACGCGTTGAGTCCGATCCACTCATCCTGTGACGCGGAGCAGCCAAGGCGAACCTGGAACATTTCAGGTACCGCTCCTCCTTCGCCGCACCCAGGGTGATGGGTGAGCCGTCAGGGAAGGCGGTCATCGCACGAGGAGGACGTCACATGATCAGGAAGAAGATCGCGGCCGTGGTCGGTACGGCGATGCTCGCGGGACTGGGCATTGCCGCCACCGCCACGCCGGCCAACGCCGCGTGGAGCGACTGCAGCTCCGGCGCGCTGTGCGCGTACCTCTCCGACAACGGTGCGGGGGACCCGGGCGAGGTGTTCGGCGACAACAGCAACCTGCTCCAGTACCACAAGTTCGACAACGCGGAGTCGGTCTACAACAACGGCAACAACTGCAACGTCCGCATCCACGACGGACTGAACTACACGGGCGACTCGTTCGTCCTGCCGCGCGGCGCCAGGGTCTCCAACCTGGACGGATTCCGCAACGGCGACTTCGCCGACGACCTCGCGTCCAACAACTGGTGCGTGTGACGCGATGCGCAGGCTGCTGTGGCTGACCGCCGCAGCGCTCCTCGTGGCCGGGTGCTCCACGTCACCCGGCCACGAGGCCGCGGCGGAGGACCAGCCCGACCCTCACCCCCTGGGCGGCGCGCTCCGCTACACCGCGGCCGAGTCCGCCGCGCTGCACCGTGCCGAAGAACGAGAAGTCCGGAAATGCATGGCGGACCGGGGATTCGGCTACAGCGTGGTGCCGGTCGGCGACACCCGGGGGACGACGGCGGCAAGTCCTTATGGTCTGCTGACGCGAAGCCAGGCGGCCCAGAACGGCTACGGCCTGACCGTGCAGCGGTTGCGGGAGCCGCCCGCCGACCCGAACGCCCAGCGCCTGTCAGCACTGTCCGAGCGCGATCGCCGTGCTTGGGAAGAAGCGCTCAAGGGGACGGCGGACGGGCCACGCGAGGAGATCGAACTGCAGGACGGGCCGACCGTGTCGATTCCGACCGATGCCTGTGTGTACGTCGCGCGCAAGGCGCTGTACGGCACTTCCTGGGATCGGAACTACTACACCCTGCAGCACCTCCGCGGCTCCATCGTGAAGGACACGCTCGATCACGCCCTCGTAAAGGCGGCAGAGCGGAAATGGGCTACGTGCATGCGGGACGAGGGCTTCCGGTATCAGGGCCGCAAGGATCCGCTCAAGGCGGTGAAGAAGCGGCTCGACTCCGCGAGGTCGGACAGGGCCGCCCTCCGCGCAACGGGGAAAGAGGAGCTGAGGATCGCCGTGCGAGACGCCGCGTGCCAGGCCGAGGTCGGTCTTGCCGAGCAGATCGCCCGAGCCCAGAAACGGGTGGAGAAGGCGCTTCCGCAGGCTGGCACTTCCATGCTGAAGGACTTCCGCGGGGCGCGGCAGGCCGCGTTGAAGCGCGCCCGAGCGCGGTAGACCACCATGGCCCCGTGCCGTCCCCGGGGGGAGGCGGCACGGCCGGCGGAGGAGACCGCTCAACAGGGATGGGCGGTCGATCCCGTACGCGGCCGCGGTGAGCGTCAGGTTTCCCCCGCTCACCGCGGCCGTCCCGATTCCGGCGCCGCCGGACCCCTCCCCCGCCCCGGACGATAGCGTTGTGCCAACCGACGTGAGCCAAGAGTTCGTTGGGTCAGAAAGGCACTCGGGGGATCCATGACAGACCAGCCGCAGCCCCGTCCGTCCTACACTCCGGCGTCCGGCGAAGCCGCGCTGAGGCAGGCGGGCGCGAGGCCGCTGCGGGCCGCCGACCCCACGCGGATCGGACCGTACGTCCCGCTCGGGCTGCTCGGCAGCGGCGGCATGGGCCATGTCTACCTGGCCCGCCCCGCCGACGACAGCCCCGGCCTCGCCGCCGTCAAGGTCATCCGGCCCGAGTACGCCGAAGACCCCCGGTTCCGGCGGCGGTTCGAGCGCGAGGCCGCCGTACACGCCCAGGTGCACACCCCGCGCGCGCCCCAGCTGCTGGGCACCGGGTTCGACGACTCGCTGCTGTGGATGGCCACGCAGTACCTGCCCGGCCTCGACCTCGCCGAAGCCGTCCGCGAGTGCGGCGTCCTGGGCCCGGCCGGGGTGTGGCGGCTGGTCGCCGACCTCGGACAGGCCCTGTCGGCGATGGCCGCCGCCGGGGTCGTACACCGTGATCTCAAGCCGTCCAACGTGATCCTGTCCCTCCAGGGCGCACACGTCATCGACTTCGGCATCTCGCAGGCCGCGGACAGCAGCGCCATCACCACGACCGGCTCCCGGGTCGGCACCCCCGCCTACATGTCGCCCGAGTATCTGCGCGAGGGCCGCTGCGACACCGCCTCCGACGTCTTCTCGCTCGCCTGCAGCCTCGTCTACGCCAGCACCGGCAACGCCCCCTTCGGCGACGGAACCGGCGTGGACGTGATGCACCGGGTCGCCTTCGAGGAGCCGAAGCCGGAGGTCATGACCGAACTCTCGGCGGCCGACCCCGGGTTGGCCGCACTCCTGTCGGCCTGCCTCGCCAAGGACCCGGCCGCGCGGCCCACCCCGCGGCAGCTGATCGACGCGGCCACGGCCGCCGGGCACGGTCACGCACCCTCCTGGCAGGAGCCCCTGGGCGGCCGGCTGCGCTCCCGGCAGCAGGCCTGCGAGGTGCTGGAGAGCGCCTCCGTGGAGCAGACCGTCCACCTCCGGGCCCCCACGGAGCGCGGGGTCTCCCCTGCTCCCGGCCCGTACGGCACCCCGTCGTCGACCCCGCCAGGTGCGTACGGCACCGCCACGCCGCCAGCGCCGTACGGCATGGTCCCGCAGGGCCCGCCCGCCACCGGGAACGGCGAGAGCGGCACGCGACGGTCGCGACGGAAGCCGTACCTCGCAGCCGTCGCGGGCATCGCCGTGGTCGCCGTGGCCGTCGGCGCCTTCCTCCTCACCCGCCCCGAGCTCGGCGAAACGGCCTCCGCCCTCCCGACGACCTCCAGCACCTCCAGCGGCACCGCCTCCGAGGACGAGCCGGCGTCGGCCTCTCCCAGCCCCTCCGCCTCTCCCTCCGACGAGGAGAAGGAGACGGAGAAGGACAATGAGCCGGACAAGGAGAAGGGCGAGAACCGGGGCGAGGACGGACAGACCACGGGCGGAGCGGCCGTCGACGGCGGCGATGCGTCCGGGTCCGGCGGCGGCGCGGGCGGCGCGCAGCCCACGGTCACCGTCACCGCCACCTCCGGCGACGCAAGCGGCGGCGGCGGCACCGGCACCTCCCCGACCGAGACCCCCACGACGCCCGCCGAACCACCGTGGAACGCCCAGTGCACGTACTACTCCGGCACCGAGCTGACCCGGCACGGTGACAAGAACCGCCGCGTCACACAGGTGCAGTGCATGCTGGACAAGCGCGGTTACAGCCTCGGCGGCGCGGGCGTGGACGGCCAGTTCGGCGACGCCACCCTGGCCGCGGTCAAGAAGTTCCAGAGCGCCAAGGGCCTGGACGTCGACGGTCTCGTGGGCCCCGACACCTGGGCCGCGCTGCGCAGTTCCACATGACGGCGCGCCGCTCAAAGGCTGAGTTCCCGGCTGCTGCGCCCATTACCCTGACCGTCAGCCGGAGGAATCGGAACGACACGGGACGGTCCAGGACGGCTCCGGCGTGGGGAGGGGGGACTCCATGCACACCATCATCGTCGTGCCGCCGGACGCGCGCGGCACCGAGGACCACAGCAGGCTCGCATCCGGTGAGAAGCTCGCCTTCGGCAGGAGTGCGGCGGGCGGCGGTCTGACGATCGCCCACGAAGGAGTGTCCCGCGCCGCCGGTGTGATCACCGCGCACGGTGCCTTCTGGACGCTCAGCAACCTCAGTGCCCACCAGACCTACGTCGTGGAGAACCCGGAGGGCGCGGGCGAGCACATCAAGGTCGTGCCCGGCCGGGTGGACGCCCCGGTCCCCTTCGAGTTCTCCCGAGTGGTGCTGCCTGCCGCGGGCGACCTGCTCGCCTTCGATGTCTGGGCCCCGCACCAGGAGATCCTCGACACCAGCGGCTGGTCCGGCGGCGGCGCCCTGACCGGAACGACCACGGCACCGGCGTTCTCCCTGGACCACACCAAGCGGTACTTCGCCGTGCTGGTCGCCCTGTGCGAACCCCGCCTGCGCGGCGTGCCGCACGCCCCGCCGCCCACCGCCGAAGCGCTGGTGGAGCGCCTGCGCGCCACCTGGCCCACGGTGACCAGAGCCACTGTGCAGTGGAACATCAACTACCTCGCGGTCAAGCTGCGGCTGAAGCCGGACCCGGACACCACCGCCGTCCCGGCGGCACGCCTCAACGGCAAGAAGGAGTTGCTGGTCTCGCTCGCGCTGCGGTTCGACCTCGTACGGGAGGACGACCTGGTCGTGCTCGCCGCCGCTCCCAGCCGGGTGACGTCATGACGGGGCGGCCGCACGCCGTTCAGGTGCCGGCCGGCTACCGCGTCGGCACCTGGGAGGTCCGTGAGCCGATCGCCTCGGGTGGCTTCAGCACCGTCTACGCGGCCCGCGCCACGTCCGGGAACGCCGCGCGGCCGCAGAGCGTGGCCCTGAAGTTCCTGCCCACCGGCACCCACACCCCACGACAACTCGCCCACTTACGCGACCTCGCCGAACGTGAGGTGGACCTGCTCAAGCGGCTGCGCGCACCACGCCTCATTCGGATGTACGAGGCCCTCACCGTCGACGACCCCGGCCACCCCGAACTCGATGGCGCCACCGTCCTCGTACTGGAGCTGGCGCGGGGCTCACTGGACACGCTGCTGTCGCGGCGCCCGGCGTTCGACGCAGTGTCCGCGCTGCTCCTACAGGTCTGCGAGGGCCTCGACCAACTGCACCGGGCCGGCTGGGTGCACGGCGACCTCAAACCCGCCAACGTCCTGCTCATGGACGACGGCACCGTACGCCTCGCCGACTTCAACACCGCCGCGGAACTCCACGGCACCCACGCCTACGCCCCCGCCTTCTCCACCCCCGACCACACCCCGCCCGAACTCCTCTTCCCGGAGTTCGGCGCCCGCGGCCTGCTGATCCGCCCCACCGCGGACATCTGGGCCTTCGGCATCCTCGCCCACCTCGCCCTCACCGGCACGCACCCACTGCCAGGCGCCAGCCCGGCCACTCGCCGGGACTCGGCGGTGCGCTACGCACGCGGCGCCGAGGAACTGCGCCTGAGCGCCGAACTGCCGCCCGTCTGGCGACAGATCATCACCGACTGTCTCGCCCGTACGCACGAAGAACGCGTCGCCCACGACACGGCGGCCTTGCTGCGCCGCGTGGCCCGGGCCACGGGCACCGATCGCGCCCCCCGCCTGCCGCGGCTGCGCCCTCGCCCGCGGGGCCGCGTCATGCTGGCCACCACCACGGCGACGGCACTGCTCGCGGGCCTCGGCCTCGGCATCACGGCCCTGGTGGAAGACGGCCGGTCACCGGGGCCCGGTCTCCAGGCGGACACCGCCGCCGACGCCGCACCCACCTCCGCCGGCGCGTCCGCCACGGCCACCGGCTACGGTCGCTGCCCGCCCGGCGACATCTGCTTCTTCACCGAGCCTGCCGGTCAGGGCGACATGTGCTCCTGGTGGGGTGACGACGTCGACTGGGCGCGGGGCGAGAACGTCTGCAGTTGGGCCGGCCGCGCGGACGCCCGGTCGGTCTTCAACAACGGGCTCGACACCGACGCGGGCGAGACGTTCGTGAACGTCGTCTACTACGGACAGCGTGCCCTGCGGGACCGCCAGGGCTGTGTGGAGGTCGGCACGAGGCGCGACCTGCCCGCGGGCGTCCGCCCCCTGTCCCACACATGGGCGCAGGCCTGCCCTCTCACGTGAGAGGTTCCGCCGCGCCACGCCGGAAGCCATGGTGAGTGCGCCGCCGAACGGCGGGGCTCGACCGCCATGACCGGCTGCGCACAGCAGCAACACGGGGCAGCCCCGCGACCACGGGCCCACGCGGGCCCGGGCGACTGGAATGACAGCAGTGGCGCCTTCCGGGGCTCCGACACCAACAGGGCCTCGTCCGTCATGAACAGCGGGTACATCGGCGGCCTCGGCATCGTCGCCTTCTACAACGCGTACAACTACCGCGGCGGCTACTCCTGCCTGGCGCCGGGCGAGTACTACGCGGACAACCTCAGCGACAACACCTTCACGAGCGCCTGAGCCCATCCCCGCAGCGGTGCCCCCTCGGAGGGGGCACCGCTGCACGGCTCAGTGGAAGAAGTGCCGCGTCCCCGTGAAGTACATCGTGACGCCGGCCTTCTTCGCCGCCTCGACCACCAGCTCGTCGCGGACCGAACCGCCGGGCTGGACCACGGCCTTCACGCCGGCCTGGGTCAGGATCTCCAGGCCGTCGGGGAAGGGGAAGAAGGCGTCGGAGGCGGCGTAGGCACCCTGCGCGCGCTCGGCGCCGGCCCGCTCGACGGCCAGCTTCGCGGAGTCGACACGGTTGACCTGCCCCATGCCGACCCCGACCGACGCGCCGTCCTTGGCGAGCAGGATGGCGTTGGACTTGACGGCCCGGCAGGCACGCCAGGCGAAGGCCAGCTCGGCGAGTTCGGCGGCGGACAGCGCTTCGCCGGTGGCCAGCGTCCAGTCCGCCGGGTCGTCGCCCTCGGCTTGGAACACGTCGGTGATCTGGGCGAGCCCGCCGCCGTCGATCGGCTTGAACTCCGCGGACGCCTCGGGCGCCTCGGGGCAGCGCAGTACGCGGATGTTCTTCTTCTTCGCGAGGACATCGACAGCGCCCGGCTCGTAGTCGGGGGCGACGATGACCTCCGTGAAGATCTCGGCGACCTGCTCGGCCATCTCCTTGCTGACCGGGCGGTTGACGGCGATCACCCCGCCGAAGGCCGACAGCGGGTCACAGGCGTGCGCCTTGCGGTGCGCCTCGGCGACATCGGCACCGATCGCGATGCCGCACGGATTGGCGTGCTTGATGATCGCGACGCAGGGCTCGTCGTGGTCGTACGCGGCACGGCGGGCGGCATCCGTGTCGGTGTAGTTGTTGTACGACATCTCCTTGCCGTGCAGCTGCTCGGCCTGGGCCAGACCGCCGCAGCCACCCGTGTAGAGGGCGGCGGGCTGGTGCGGGTTCTCGCCGTAGCGCAGGACCTGCTTGCGCTGGTACGTCACACCGAGGAACTCGGGGAACTCCGCGCCGTCGCCCGCGTAGTCCGCGGCGAACCAGGCGGCGACCGCCACGTCGTACTCGGCGGTGTGCCGGAACGCCTCGGCGGCGAGCTTCTTGCGGGCGCCCAGGTCGAACCCGCCGGAGGCGACCGCGGTGAGGACGTCGGCGTAACGGTCGGGGCTGGTCACGACCGCCACGGACGGGTGGTTCTTGGCGGCGGCGCGCACCATGGAGGGGCCGCCGATGTCGATCTGCTCGACGCACTCGTCGGGTGAGGCACCGGAGGCGACGGTCGCCTCGAACGGATAGAGGTTCACGACGACGAGGTCGAACGGCTCGACCCCCAGCTCGGCGAGCTGCCGCTGGTGGTCCTCCAGGCGCAGATCGGCGAGGATGCCGGCGTGCACGCGCGGGTGCAGGGTCTTGACGCGGCCGTCCAGGCACTCGGGGAAGCCGGTGAGCTCCTCGACCTTGGTGACGGGGACGCCGGCCTCGGCGATCCTCGCGGCCGTGGAGCCGGTGGAGACGAGTTCGACGCCCGCCTCGTGCAGGCCGCGCGCGAGGTCTTCGAGACCGGTCTTGTCGTAGACGCTGACGAGCGCGCGACGGATGACCCGCTTGGTGCTCTCGGCCGTGACATTGCTGTCGGCGGTCACTGGATAACTACCTTTCGTCCCTCAATGCGATAGCCGTTGCGGGCGAGCCGCCCCACGACCTCGACGAGCAGCCTTCGCTCGACTTCCTTGATGCGCTCGTGCAGAGCGCTCTCGTCGTCCTCGTCCCGGACCTCGACCACGCCCTGAGCGATGATCGGCCCGGTGTCGACGCCGTCGTCGACGAAGTGGACGGTGCAGCCGGTGACCCTGGCTCCGTACGCGAGGGCGTCACGGACGCCGTGGGCGCCGGGAAAACTGGGGAGCAGGGCCGGGTGGGTGTTCACGAAACGGCCGCCGAAGCGGGCGAGGAACTCCTTGCCGACGATCTTCATGAACCCGGCGGACACCACGAGGTCGGGCTCGTAGGAGGCGACGGCCTCGGCGAGCGAGGCGTCCCACTCCTCACGTGTCGCGAAGTCCTTGACCCGCCGTACGAAGGTCGGCAGCCCGGCGCGCTCGGCGCGGGCGAGCCCCTCGATGTTCTCGCGGTCGGCGCCGACCGCGACGATCTCGGCGCCGTACGCCGCGCTGCCGGTGGCGGCGATCTCGTCGAGCAGCGCCTGCAGATTGGTGCCGGATCCGGAGACCAGCACGACGAGGCGCTTGGCCACGGTGGTGCCCTTTCTCGGGTGAACGACTCTGGAACGACTTTGTATGGTCGTACGAATGCTTCGCGCCCCCGGATACGGGGAAGTCTACGAAGCGGCCGACCGTCAGCAACGATACCGGCACACCGGGCGGCCCCCACGGGACGGGGGCGTGGCCGGAAGGTAGCGTCTGGGAGGGGCGGACTCGGGAACGCGGGTGGTGTGCGGTGCGTTCACGAGATGACGGCTCACACCAGAACAGTCGTAATCCAACTCGTAATCCGATTCGGAATCCAAGGGGAAGACGCTCACTTGATGTCGGACCGCAGCCTGCGACTCCTCACGCTCCCCCCGCAGTCCCTGCCGGGAGGGGTGCACAGCGGCATGCTGCTGCGGGAGCGCCCCGCCTCGCCGCCCGACGCCCCCTCGGGCGGGCAGCACGGCGACCAGCGGGGCGGTGACGGCAAGGGGCAGGAGGACAACCCGTTCGCCCCGCCGCCGGAGGGCACACCGGACCGCCCGTGGCAGCCCCGGCGCCCGTCGGACGACGACGGCTCGCAGGGTTCCGACCAGGGCGGCGGCCCGAGCGGCGGTCAGGGTGGTGGCCCGTCGCCCTGGGGCAACCAGTGGAGCGACCGCCAGCCGGGCCGCTCCAGCGGCGGCTTCGGCGAGCAGCCCCGAAGCGGCCAGAACGGCCCCGGAAGCGGCGGCCCCGGCACGAACATGCGCTGGGACCCGACCGACCCCGCCCAGCGCCGGGCCCGTTACGCCCTGCTGTCCGGCATGTGGGCCTTCTTCTTCGCCCTGTTCAGCTGGCCGTACGTGGCACTGCTGCTCGGCGCGCTGGCCCTCTACTGGGGCATCGGCAGCCTGCGCACCAAGCCCCGCACCGCCGACCCCGACACCCCGGCCCCGCAGAACTCCGGCCGCCCCCAGACGACGGCGGCGGTGAGCGGTCTGGTCACGGCGTCCCTCGCGATCGCGGTGGTCGCGGCCGGGTTCGCCGCGAAGGTGGTCTACAGCGAGTACTACACGTGCCGCAGCGACGCCCTGACGAACGCGGCGAAGCAGTCCTGCGAGCGGCATCTGCCGGAGGAGCTGCGGGGCGTTCTGGGCGAGGACGGCTGAGGGGCGTTCCGGTCAGGTCGGGGGCTGTGGTTCTTCGGGCGGGTTCGGTGGGGGCGGTGCCTCGGGGTCGTCCGGTGCGTCGAGGGTGAGCTGCGCGTGCGCGGCATCGGAATCCGCATCGTCATCGGCGTCGGCATCGGCATCGGCATCGGACGAGGCGCCGGTGCTCGGTGATTCCGTGGCGGCCGGCGGGTCCGGTGGCTCCGGCGTCGGGGCGGTGGGTGAGAAGTCGTCCGGCTCGAAGGTCGTGTCGTGGTCGTACGTCCCGTACGGAACGGCCGGATCGTAGGACGCGTACTGAGGGTCCTCGCCGTACGCCGTCACCGCGGCGCCCTCGACGTCGGCCTGCGGCGCGGTGTCCGTCGCCCCGGCACCGCCCGCTCCCGCCTCCGCGGGCTCGCCCGACTCCGCCACCGCCGGGCCGTCCTCCCCCGGCCCCGCCACCCGGGGCTTGCCGATCCGCGCCCCCCGCGTATCGCTCACCGGTTCCGCCCGGCGCCCCCCCATCCAGCACCGCCAGCCCCGTACCACCACCGCCACCGGAACCGCCACGAACGCGACCCACCCCAGCGTCGCCGCCCCCGTCTGCCACCACACCGGCCCGAACCGAGCGAGCAGCCCCACCCCCAACGGCCCACCCGACAGCGTGGCCAGCACGGCGACCAGGACCGCGCAGAACACGGCGGCGAGTACGGCGGTCCCGGCGGTCCGCCCGGGCGACCAGGTCACGGGAGCCACCGGCCGGGGTTCGGACCGGGGTTCGGACCGGGGTTCGGACCAGATCGTCGCGCCCGCCTCCCCGCCCCCCAGCCCATCCCCCCACCTCGCCGCGAACCACCCCACCACCATCCCCACCACAACCGGCAGCACCCCGACCACCCACCGCAGCGGCCCCGCGACCGCCGTCTCCGGCACGGCCTCCAGCAGGGGAAACGGCGGGAGCAAGGGGGCCGGTGCCGAGGACAGCGGCCCCACCACATGTCCCGTCCCGAGCACGAACCCGGGACCGAGGGCATAGGACGCCGCCCACATCGCCGCGTTCGGCACGAGCGCCGCGCACAGCAGCAGTACCGCGAACCGCCCCGACCACCCCTGGGTCAGCTCCAGGAAGGACGTCCGTACCGCCCCGCCGTGCCACACCAGCGACCCGGCCACCAGCAGCGCCCCACCCCCGGCCAGCGCAGCCACCCCGGCCCCCGCCGCCCGCGCCGCCGCGCCGACCCGGGCCCGTCCCTCCACCCCGGGCACCAGCCGCCGCACCCGCGCCGGCAGTACGACCAGCAGACCGTCCACCGTCTCGGGCCGCCGTTCGCACGCCGCCCACACCCCCACCCCGGCGGCCCCCATCGCGACCAGCGGCACCCGCACCGCCGTCCACCACCACGCCGGCCGCAGCTCACCCCCGGCCGCGTACACCGCGGCGGCCGCGCCGACCGCGAGGTAGCCGAGCACGACGCCCGCCCACGCCGTACGGATCGACGCCAGCGGCACCCCCTCGCCGCCGTCCGCCGCCGCGTCCCGCGCCGCCCGGTGCACCAGCCACACCGGCAGCGCGAGCAGCAGCAGCGGGGTGACACCGACCGGCGCGGGGACGCCGGAAAGCGTGTCGGTGCGGACCAGTTCGGCGCCGTGCGCCAACAGCCACAGCACGGAGGCGATCCGCAGCGCCCCGCCCGGTCCGCTGTCCGGGTACGGCGAGCTGATCCACAGCACGATCACCACCACGGCGAACACACCGAGCCCCAGCCCGGCCGCCACCGCACCGCTGAAGAGGCTGGCGCCCAGCCCGGGCGTCCGGCGGCGCACGCGTGTGAGCAGGGACGTTCTGCGAGCGGTCATCTCGATCACACGCGCCATGCTCCCAACGACACGCGCTTTTGCCTCGTAACAGGCGAACCTCCGATGTGTCGCTCAATATATGTTTATGTTCTTTTTCGTACGAAAGGGTGTCACGTGTACCTGGTCGAGGAGACGGAGGTTCAGAACCCCGCAGAGGAGCCCGAGGTGACGGCAGATCAGCCCGTCGAGCGGACCCGCCTGACACCCGCCCAGGCCTTCGACGCGCTCTACGCGTTCTGCGCCCCGGCCCTCGTACGGCAGACCTATCTGCTCACCGGGCGCCGTGAACTCGCCCGCGAGTCGGTCGAGCGGGCCTTCCAACTCGCCTGGCAGCGCTGGCCGGAGGTGGCCCGCGACCCGGATCCGGCGGGCTGGGTGCGGGCGACGGCGTACGACTTCGCGCTCTCCCCCTGGCACCGGTTCCGCCCCCGCTACCGGCACCCCGAACCGCCGCCCTCGGACGCCTTGAACCGCGCCCTGCTGGACGTACTGCTCCAACTGCCGGCAGCCCAGCGCCGCACGCTCGTCCTCTACGACGGTGTGGGCCTCGACCTGCCCGAGACGGCGGCCGAGACGGAGGCGAGCACCCCGGCCACCGCCAACCGCCTGATGCACGCCCGCACCGCGGTCGCCACCCGCCTGCCGGACCTGTCCGACCCCACGGAACTCCACCGCCGCCTGGCCGAACTGGCCGCGACGGAACGTCTGCGCGCCGCCAAGCCGACGACGGTCCGCGAGGGCAGCGAACACCGGGCCCGCTTCTGGACCCGCGCCGCCATCGCGTTCACGGTGACCCTCATCGGCACGACGGCGCTGACCCTGCGGACCGCGCCGACGCAGTACGAGGCACCGGTGCCGCCGGGGTCGACGGTGCGGGGGGTGCCGCCGAGGATGGCGCCGGGGCCGCTGTCGGACAAGGAGCTGAAGCTCCGGGAGAAACTCCGCGCGGAGATCGCCCACGGCCCGGAGCGGCTGAGCCCGCGGGCCGGCTAGCGACAGCCCGGCGCCGGAGACAACGCCGTGGGCCCGCGCCCGCACGACAACGCCGTGGGCCCGCCCCCACGCGGGGGACGGGCCCATCAACGTTCAGCCGAGTGCCGTAGAGACTCAGCCGCCCAGGATCTCGCGCGCCAGCTTCGCCGTCTCGGTCGGCGTCTTGCCGACCTTGACGCCCGCGGCCTCGAGGGCCTCCTTCTTCGCCTGGGCGGTGCCCGACGAACCGGAGACGATGGCGCCGGCGTGACCCATGGTCTTGCCCTCCGGCGCGGTGAAGCCCGCGACGTAGCCGACGACCGGCTTGGTCACGTTCTCCTTGATGAAGGCCGCGGCCCGCTCCTCGGCGTCGCCGCCGATCTCACCGATCATCACGATCAGGTCGGTGTCGGGGTCGGCCTGGAACGCGGCGAGCGCGTCGATGTGCGTGGTGCCGATGATCGGGTCGCCACCGATGCCGACGGCGGTCGAGAAGCCGATGTCGCGCAGCTCGTACATCATCTGGTACGTCAGCGTGCCGGACTTCGAGACCAGGCCGATACGGCCCGGCTTGGTGATGTCGCCCGGGATGATGCCGACGTTCGAGCCGCCCGGGGTGATGATGCCGGGGCAGTTCGGGCCGATGATGCGGGTCTTGTTGCCCTTCTTGCCGGCGTACGCCCAGAAGGCGGCCGAGTCGTGCACGGCGATGCCCTCGGTGATCACGACGGCCAGCGGGATCTCGGCGTCGATGGCCTCGACGACCGCGTCCTTGGTGAACTTCTCCGGCACGAAGATGACGGAGACGTTGGCGCCGGTCTTCTCGATGGCGTCCTTGACGGTCCCGAAGACGGGTACCTCGGTGCCGTCGAAGTCCACGGTCTGACCCGCCTTGCGCGGGTTGACGCCGCCCACGACGTTGGTGCCGTCACCGAGCATGAGCTTGGTGTGCTTCATGCCGGTGGCGCCCGTCATGCCCTGGACGATGACCTTGCTGTCCTTGTTGAGCCAGATAGCCATGGTGTTTGGTGTCCTCGTCCTGAGTGCTTACTTGGCGGCGTGGGCCAGCTCGGCGGCCTTGTCGGCCGCGCCGTCCATGGTGTCGACGCGCTGGACCAGCGGGTGGTTGGCGTCGGTGAGGATCTGTCGGCCGAGCTCGGCGTTGTTGCCGTCGAGACGGACGACGAGCGGCTTGGTGACCTCCTCGCCGCGGTCCTCCAGCAGCTTCAGGGCCTGGACGATGCCGTTGGCGACCTCGTCACAGGCGGTGATGCCACCGAAGACGTTGACGAACACGGACTTGACGTCCGGGTCGCCGAGGATGATCTCCAGACCGTTGGCCATGACCTGGGCGGAGGCGCCACCGCCGATGTCCAGGAAGTTGGCCGGCTTGACGTTGCCGTGGTTCTCACCGGCGTACGCGACGACGTCCAGGGTCGACATGACCAGACCCGCGCCGTTGCCGATGATGCCGACCTCGCCGTCGAGCTTGACGTAGTTGAGGTTCTTCTCCTTGGCGGCGGCCTCGAGCGGGTTGGCCGCGGCCTTGTCGTGCAGCTCGTCCCAGTCGTGGCGGAACTCGGCGTTGTCGTCGAGCGACACCTTGCCGTCCAGGGCGATGACGTCACCGGAGGCGACCTTCGCGAGCGGGTTGACCTCGACGAGGAGGGCGTCCGACTTGATGAAGGTGTCCCACAGCGTGACGAGGACGTTCACGACCTTGTCGGCGACCTCGGCCGGGAACTTGGCGGCCTCGACGATCTCGCGGGCCTTGGCCTCGTCCACGCCGTCGATGGCGTCGATCGCGATCTTGGCGACGGCCTCCGGACGGGTGGCCGCCACCTCCTCGATCTCCACGCCGCCCTCGACGGAGGCGATGGAGAGGAAGGTGCGGTTGGCACGGTCGAGGAGGAAGGAGACGTAGTACTCCTCCAGGATCTCCGGGGCCGTCTCGGCGATCATGACCTTGTGGACCGTGTGGCCCTTGATGTCCATGCCGAGGATGTCGGTCGCCCGGGCGACGGCCTCGTCCGCGCTCGCGGCGAGCTTGACGCCGCCGGCCTTGCCGCGGCCGCCGACCTTCACCTGTGCCTTGACGACGGACTTGCCACCGAGGCGCTCAGTGGCTGCGCGGGCCGCCTCAGGCGTGTCGATGACTTCACCGGCCAGCACCGGTACATCGTGCTTGGCGAAGAGGTCCCTCGCCTGGTACTCGAACAGGTCCACGCGCTTCCGTCCCTATCAGTGATCTCGCGGTTCGTTGTCTGCGTGGGCGTGCCGCGAGGGCAACGTGACGTCCGCTGTCTGTCACAAGGGAGGCGCACACGGTGTCCGAGCGCGCGGCATGTCCGTCTCGCAGGTTATCGCTGCTTGCGGGGGGCCTCTAAATCGCGGGTCACACCTGAGCGGTGATACCTGTCACACGATGCCGCCAGCAGCGGGGATCACTGGCACGGCGTGCCGACTGTGAGGTGTCCGGAGGGCGACATGGCAGGACCTCACCGGGTTGGGGTTGACCCGGTGAGGTCCTTTGAACAGCCCTGAGGGGCACGAATGGGCCGCCCCTTCGGGCTCTGGGCGGGCGATCCCCACCCCAATGGGGATCACCGCGCCCTTCCGCGGGGTTCCGGCCGGAGCGGCCGACGGCTTTCGGCCGCCCGGGGTCGTCTGCCCCGCGGAGTCGGCTGGCCTCACCCAGTGGCCCGGGTGGCGTGGGTGAGGTGGGAATCAGATGCCGTGGGTGCCACCTTGGTGGAGGTCCTGCGCGTAGCCCGGGGTGGCCGAGTGGGCCACGCCCCGCACGCCCGCGGCGGCGTTGCCCGCCAGCGGGCCGGCCGAGCCCTGGACCGTGCCGGTCACGTCCGCGGCGAAGGGCGCGGCCTGCCCGGCGACCCCGTGCACGAAGGGGTCGACCTCGCCGACGACCCCGCCCGCGAACGGCTGCACATCACCGGTCACGCCGTACGCCAGGGCGGTGGCGCTGCCGCCGACGCCCTGCGCGACCGGCTGGACGGTGTCCACGACCGCGTCGACGACGGGCCGCACAGCGCCGGTGACGCCGTACTCGAACGGCTGCACCTGCGCGGCGACCCCCTCGGCGAAGGGAACGGCCTGCCCGGCCACCCCCTGCGCGAACGGGTCGACCTCGCCGACGACCCCACCCGCGAACGGCTGCGCATCACCGGTCACGCCGTACGCCAGGGCCGTGGCGTCCGCGCCGGCCTGCCCGGCGACCGGCACGACGCCGTGCACGGCGGTGTCGACGACGGGCGGCAGGACCGTGCCGGTGCCCTCCGCGGCGACCTGGCCGACCAGACCGGTGGCGTAGGACGGCACATCGGCGGCGAGGCCCTGCGCGACCGGCTGTACGTCGGCGACGGTGCCGGAGGCGATGGGCTGTACGTCGGCGACGGTGCCGTGGGCGATGGGCTGTGCGTCCGTGACGGTGCCGTGAGTGAAGTGGTGTACGTCCGCGACGGTGCCGGAGGCGAAGTGGTGTACGTCACCGACCGCGCCGTGGGCCACCGGCTGCACGCCCTGCACGGCCCCGCCGGCGACCGGCTGGACGCCGGCGATGGCACCGGTGGCCACGGGCTGGACATCGGCGACGACGCCGTACGCCAGCCCGGTCGCGGCGCCGACCGTGTGCCCGGCGGTCCGGGCGACCCCGCCCACGGCGCCGTGCGCGACCGGAACCACACCGTCCACCGCCTGGCCGACGACGGGCCGCACACCGGTCACCGCACCGCCGGCCGCGGACTGAACGCTGTCCACCGCGTTCACGGCGACCGGGGTCACCCCGGCCACGGTGTCGTCGGCGACGAGGCCGACACCGGCGACGGCGTGCCCGGCGGCCGGGACCACACCCTCGACCGCATGCCCGGCAACCGGGACGACGCCGTGCACGGCCTCGGTGGCGAGGGGCGGGACGACCGCGTCGGTGGTCTGCTGCACGACGGGGGTGATTGTGCCGGGGACGGAGGCGACCGTGCGAGTGACGTGCTGCTGGGCGCCGGTGACTGCGTCGGTGGCGTGCTGGTGGACTCCGGTGACCGTGCCGGTGACCTGCTGCTCCACGCCGCCCACCGTGCCCACGACCCGCTGCTCCACGCCGCCCACCGTGCCGGTGACATGGCTCGGGACGGCGGAGACGGAGGCCTCGGCGGCCGATGTGACGGCGGTGGCCCGGTCGGTGGCGAGGGACTGGGCGGTCGATGCCGCGTGCCCGGTCCTGCCGTCGGCGTGGGCGACCGCGGCATGCGCGACGTCACCGACGCCCGCCGCGGTACGCCCCGCACCGGCCACGGCGTACTGCGCCTTCGTCCGTACGACGCCCTCCACGCCCTGCGCCTGCGAACGCGCCGCCGCCTCCGTGCCCTGCAGCTTCGTCTGGGCCGCGGCGAGCGCCTGCTCCAGCTCGGGGGCGAAGGCGGCGAGGGGGCCGAAGAGGTAGTCGACGGTGCCGGGGGTCTCGGGGGCGTCCTGAGGGAGCCGGGCCGTGTCCCCGGCGTGGGCGGCGGCATCGGCGGCCGCGGAGACGTCGGCCTCGGCGTGCGCGCCGGCCTGCGCCGCCGCCTTGTCCGCGCGGGCGGCCTTGGCGCCCTGGATGACCTGGGCCGCGCCCTTGGCCTTGGCGGCCTTCGCGGCGGAGGGCACCGTGACCTTGGCGTCGACGTAACTCCGGGCCTGGTCGGCGGTGTTCGCGGGCGTGGTCTTGGCCGTACGGGTGGTGTCGTCGACCGTGTCGGTGACGCCGGCGACGGTGTCCGTCACCCCGGAGACGACGCCGTTGACGGTGTCGGTGACGCCGCCGAGGAGGCCGGAGGCATCGGCGCTGTCGGCCGCGTCGGTCACTTCGGTCCCGTCAGTGGGCTGGTCCGGTACGGAGAGGGTGGAGGCGGGCAGCTCGTCCGCGCTGGCGGCGGCCGAACCGAGCGCCCACGCGCCGGTGACGCCGGCGGCTATGACGATCGAGCGGCGGATGTTCTTGTTCATGCGTGCGTCGGATCCCTAGATCTTGGGGCTCCGAAGGTCCCGGAGCGTCGGAGAAGGAAAGCTCCGGGACTTCGGATGGTTTGGGGACATTCCGGCGCCGTTTCCGGTCGCGGTCCGGGGAGTTGGGGACCAGCGGACCGGAAACGACCCCAGCGGCGTCCATCCGGGACCGGGAAGGCGTTCGGACGGACGGGCGGACCTGTTTCCGCCCCCGCGCGGCAGGTCGGCGGCGGGGAGGGCGGCCCGATGACCCAATGACGTCGGGCCTCGGGCCTCGGGCCCGCTCCCTACGCGGGGGAAACCGGAATGTCCCGGTGCCGGTCCTTGATCTCGTCCGCTTCGACACGCGCCGGGGCGCCGGGCACCAGTCCCAACGCCACCCGCCGGCTCAACGAGACCGCGTGCGCGTCCCCGTGCCTCGGCCCACCGTTGTCACCCGCCGCGTGGTTGCCCAGCACACCGCCCGGGTTTTCGGACGGCGCCTGGTAGGCGGGGGCGGAACCGGAGGGCGCGGTGCGGTGTGCTCCGCCGAGCGCCGGGGTGTGGGACGCGGTGGCGTCGGCGATGAAGTGGGGGCCGTGGGCGAGGGCTGTCTCCTTGCCGGTACGCCCCGTGGCGGCGGGTTCGTCACCGGACCCGGGCAGGTCCGGCCCCGGCTGCGGCGTCCCGGTGACGGGAGCCGGCAACGTGTGCCCGGGCAGCGCGGGAACCTCGGCGCCCGGAAAGTCCGGGAACCCGGGAAGCACGGGAAGCTCGAACCCGGGCCAGCTCGGCCAGTCTCCGGGCGACTCGGGCGCCGTCGGCAGCACGGGCAAGGACGCCAACGGCGGCACCTTCGCCCGCACCTCGGCCAGCCCCTCGGCAAGCCCCTCGGTCACCGTCCGCACGACATCGCCGACCGGCCGCACGACGTGGGTGCGGATGGGCTGGGTGCCGTGGTCGGTCACGGGGTCGAGGAGCCGACCGCCGTTGGGCTGGGGGTCCTGGGGCTGAGGAGCCGGGTCCTGGGGTGCCTCGGGCTGAGGAGCTCGGTCCTCGTGGTTCGGGGGAACCGCCGGCTTGGCCGACGGCCCCGCCGACTCACCCTGCGCCCCGGGCTGGGCGGGCGGGCTCAGGAGCCGCTCGACCGTGCCCTCCGCCGACGACCGGAGCACGCCCGACGCTTTGGCCGCCGTGTCCGAGGCAGCCGAGGTAGCCGACGCAGCCGACGTGATCGACTTTCCCGACGCGGACGAAGCCCCCGCCGACACCCCGTCCGCCGCATACGCCCGTTCCCCGCAAAGGAACCCAAGAGCGAGCAGACCACCCACCACCAGCGCCAGTCGCAGCGCACGCCGCCCGGCCGCGATGCGCAGGACGCGCACGGCGGCACCGGGCGAGGTGGCTGGCCAGGTCAAGACGGGGTGGTCCTCCCATGCGGCGGAACGAAGTACAGGTGACGAGCGGCGAGTCGGCTGGACACGCTCGGTACGGGCGGCGCGACGGCGCACCGTTGAAGAGACATCGATCCTTGCACGCCCCTCCTGCGGTCGCGCAAGCCCCCCGCTACCGATGCGTACTCATGTCCGTTTTGCTGGCGCAAGTCGGTCGTCACCACGTCGACAAATCACCGGTAATTCCTGGCCAATCCCCCTCGCCGTCGCCTCGCCATCGCCTCGCCGCTCCCTCGTCACACCGCGTCCGGCACCGGGATCGGCCGCTTCTCGATGGCCGCCGCCATCACCTCCGGGAACAGGTCGGGCGTACACGCGAAGGCCGGTGCCCCCAGCGCGGCGAGCGCGGCCGCGTGATCCCGGTCGTATGCCGGCGCCCCCTCGTCCGACAGCGCCAGCAGGGCCACGAACTGCACCCCCGACGCCTTCATCGCGGCCACCCGCTTGAGCATCTCGTTCCGTATACCGCCCTCGTACAGATCACTGATCAGCACCACCACCGTCTCCGCGGGCCGGGTGATCTGCGACTGGCAGTACGCGAGCGCCCGGTTGATGTCCGTGCCGCCGCCGAGCTGTGTGCCGAAGAGCACGTCGACCGGGTCGTCGAGCTGGTCGGTGAGGTCGACGACCGAGGTGTCGAAGACGACGAGCCGCGTGTTGATGGACCGCATGGACGCGAGCACCGCCCCGAACACCGAGGCGTACACCACGGACGCCGCCATCGACCCCGACTGGTCGATACAGAGGACGACTTCCTTCTTCACCGACTGCGACGCCCGCCCGTACCCGATGAGCCGCTCCGGCACGACCGTCCGGTACTCCGGCAGATAGTGCTTGAGGTTGGCCGCGATCGTGCGGTTCCAGTCGATGTCGTGGTGGCGCGGCCGGCTGATGCGGGCACTGCGGTCCAGGGCTCCGGTGAGCGTGGCCCGGGTGCGGGTGGCGAGCCGCTTCTCCAGGTCCTCGACGACCTTGCGCACGACGGCCCGCGCCGTCTCCTTCGTGCTCTCCGGCATCGCCTTGTTGAGCGACAGCAGCGTGCCGACGAGATGCACGTCCGCCTCGACCGCCTCCAGCATCTCCGGCTCCAGCAGCAATGTGTTCAGCCCGAGCCGGTCGATGGCGTCCCGCTGCATGACCTGGACGACGGACGAGGGGAAGTACGTCCGGATGTCCCCGAGCCACCGCGCCACGGACGGCGCCGACGCCCCGAGCCCCGCCGAACGGTCCTTCCCCGACTGCCCCTTGTCCCCCTTCCCGTAGAGCGCGGTCAGCGCCCCGTCCATCGCGGCGTCCTTCCCGGAGAGCGCGCACCCGGTGCCGTCGGCGTCGTCGCCACCCAGCACCATCCGCCACCGCCGCAGCCGCTCCCCGGCCGGATCCATCGCCTCGGTCGTCATCGGCACGCTCCCTCTCGAGGCCGCTCCCACAGCGGGATCACCGGCACGGTCGTGGTCGTCTGCCGCCCCCGCGCCGCGAACCCGTGCGGCTGTCTCCCGGCACTCACCACTCCGGCCCGCTGCTTGCTCGACTCCCTCACTCCACCTGTCGTCATCCCGCCGCCCCCACAAGGCCGTTGTCCGCGAGGCCGCTTGCCGCGTCCTCTCCCACTTCCACCGGGTCCAGCCCCAACAGCAGCCGCACCACCGGCAGCACCGCGTCCGCCCGCTCGAGGTCGACCTCGGCCCCGAATCCGGGTATGCCGGAACCGCCGACCGCCGCACGCCCCCGCTCCCCCGGCCCACGCCGAACCAGTTCCCCCAAGGTCCGGCGCACCCCCGGCTCATACGCCGAGAAGGTCCGCCGCAGCAGTGGCAGCACGTCCGTGAACGCCTCCGCCGGCACCCCCGTCAGCCACGCGTCGACCAACCCGAGCAGCCGCTCGTCGTGCACGAGCAGCATCCCGCCGCCCGAACCCCCACCGACGAACCCCTCGATCCACGCGGCCGCCTCCCCCGGCGGCGTCCCCGGCGACAACGCGAGTCCCATCAGCCGCGCCGCCTCGTCCTGCGCCAACTCCCCGTCATCCAGCAGCAACCGCACGGCCCGCCCCCTGATGACACCGGGCACGCTGTCCCGCACGGACAGCACTCGAAGCACCACATGCCAGCGCTTGCGCAGGTCGCCGTGGCCGAGGGCGGTGGGCGTGCTGCCGGGGGCGCCGTGCCCAAGAGACTCCGACGGGCTGCCCTCATCCCCCTGCCCGGGCGCGAGACCCGCCTCCCGCGTGTCGGCCCCCGAACTCACCGCATCGCCCAGCAACCCCACCGCCCCATGCACCGCATCCACATGGCGCCGCATCTCCTCGGCCGCGTCCGCGTCCAGCGAGGCGCAGGCCGGTGGCAGGCCGACGAAGACGCGCTCGGCGAGCCCCGCGGCGACCTCGGCGAGCGCCCCGGTGTCCGTGCCCCGCACATCTCCGTACCGCAGGGAGCGGACCAGCGCGGGCAGCGCCTGGGCGAGGTGGCCGACGTCGGCGTCGAGGGCGGCCCGGTCGGCGAGGACCCGCATCACCGTGGGCAACGCGTCCGGCAGTTCGGCCAGCAGGCAGCGCTCGGCCAGGGCGGTGACGTCGGCGAGGCCCTGAGCGGCGACGGCATCGGACTCCGCCTTGGCGGTCGCCGCGGCGTACACCGTGGTCCCCCACACCCCGGCCTCCGCGACCCGCACGGACAGCTCGGGCTCCCACCGCAACCGCCACGTCTCCCGGAACGTCCCCGTGCTCCCCCGTGACGCCACCGGCTCGCCCCACTCCACGCGCAGCAGCCGCAGCCGATGCAGCAGCCTGCTGCGCTCGGCGTCGTTGTCCTTGCGCAGGTCGAGCTCCAACTCCCGCTCCAGCGCCTCCGGCTTGAGCCGCAGCCGACGCTGGATCCGGTCGAGGTCCCGCTGCAACGGCACCGCCGGCGCCGACCGCGGCACCTCCCCCAGCACGTCCCCCACGACCAGCCGGTCCCTCACCAGCGCCAGCGGCACGTCGGAGCCCTCGCACATCACCGCCCGCACCGCGTCGGTCGTCTCGCTCAGCCCCGGCAACGGCCGCCCGCGCATCGCCGCCAGCGTCTCCGCCAGCCGCACCGCCTCGATGACATGCGCCGAGGACACGATCCGGTCCTCGTCCCGCAGCAGCCCGGCCACCTTGGTCATCCACCGCTCGACCGGCCGGTCCGGCGCGCCGAACAGATGCCCGTACCACCCCGGCGAGTCGATCCCCGCCCCGTACCCGCTGACCCGGGCCAGCCGGCGGTATGTCCACGGCACCCAGGTCATGTCGGCCTTGACCTTGGGCAGCCCCTTCAGCAGCGCCTTGTCGGCGGCCACGGTGCTCTTCTGCCGGAGCGCGGGCACGTGCCACGCCCCGCACACCACGGCCACGTCGTCCCCGAACTCCCGCTGCGCGGCCCGCACCTGGAGCCGCATATGGGCCTCCCGCACCAGATCCCGCTCATGTCCCCCGCACCCATATGCCTCCCGCAACGCCCCCATGGCCTCTTCAAGCCCGAGAAACGGCGCGAACACGTCCCCGTCCCCGACCCCCCGGTGCTCGACGACGTCCTCCCACCACCGCTCGGGATCGTCATAACCGGCGACATCGGCGAGCACGGCGAGGGGATCCACCCAGACGTCGGCGCGAGGCCCGCTCGCATCGCCCGCGTCGGCATCGGCGTCTGCGTCTGCGTGGCCCTCCTCACCACCTCCGCTTCCCTCGGTCCCGGGCTGGGCCTCGTCCTGCTTGCCCCACGCCAACGTGTGCGTGGCCGGCAGGTCGATGAAGCGGGCCGGGACCCGGTGCTCCACGGCCCAGCGGATCGCGACCCACTCCGGGGAGAACTCGGCCAGCGGCCAGAAGGCCGAGCGGCCGGGCTCGTCCACGGCATGGGCGAGGAGGGCGACCGGCGGCCGCATCGCCTCGTCACCGGCGAGCGGGATCAGGGCATCGGCCTCCGGCGGCCCCTCGATCAGCACGGTCCGCGGCCGAGCCGCGTCCAACGCCGCCCGCACGGCCCGCGCCGACCCGGGCCCGTGATGCCGCACCCCGAGCAACAACGGCCCCGACGGCTTCACAGCCGGGGCGGAGACGGTCGACGGGTCCGACCCCGCCCGTCCCTCCACCGGCCCCGCACCCGCCCGCACCGCGCCGACGTCAGCCGACGGTCCCTCGACGACGCCCGCGTCCAGTCCCCGGCTCACAGCCGCGTCAACGCCTGTCACTTCGGCCCCCTCGCCTTCGCCGCCATCACACATCGCCCCGCTCACACCGTCCGCGCTCACACCGTCCCCGCTCACACCGTCCGCGCGGCCCACACGTCCGCGTCAGCTCCGCGGCCACCCCGAGTCGTCACCCGTCACCGCCCCGACCGCATGGCCCACCGCCGCCACCGATCCCCTCGCCGTCGACCCGCCACGCGGGCGCCCCCACCCGAGGTCGTCGTCGTTCACGCGCTCACCTCCCGGCACGCGCGGTAGAAGTCCGTCCAGCCGTCGCGCTCGCGCACGACCGCCTCCAGGTACTCCTGCCAGATGACACGGTCGGCCGCCGGGTCGCGGACGACGGCGCCGAGGATGCCCGCGGCGACGTCCCCGGGGCGCAGGACTCCGTCGCCGAAGTGCGCGGCCAGAGCGAGGCCGTTGGTGACGACGGAGATCGCCTCCGCCGTCGAGAGCGTGCCGCTCGGCGACTTCAGCTTGGTGCGGCCGTCGGCGGTGACCCCGTCGCGCAGCTCACGGAAGACCGTGACGACCCGGCGGATCTCGTCGATGCCGTCGGGCGCCGCCGGCAGGTCGAGGGAGCGGCCGATCTGGTCGACGCGGCGGGAGACGATGTCCACCTCGGCCTCCGCGCTCTCCGGCAGCGGCAGCACGACCGTGTTGAAGCGGCGGCGCAGGGCGCTGGAGAGGTCGTTGACGCCCCGGTCGCGGTCGTTGGCCGTGGCGATCAGGTTGAAGCCGCGGACCGCCTGCACCTCCTGCCCCAGTTCCGGTATCGGCAGCGTCTTCTCCGACAGGATCGTGATCAACGTGTCCTGCACATCGGCCGGAATACGGGTCAGCTCCTCGACACGGGCCGTCATGCCCTCCGCCATGGCCCGCATGACGGGGCTGGGCACGAGGGCGTCGCGGCTCGGCCCGTGGGCGAGCAGCCGCGCGTAGTTCCAGCCGTACCGGATCGCCTCCTCCGGTGTGCCCGCGGTGCCCTGCACCAGCAGCGTCGAGTCGCCGCTGACCGCCGCGGCCAGGTGTTCGGACACCCAGGTCTTGGCGGTGCCGGGCACGCCGAGCAGGAGCAGGGCGCGGTCGGTGGCAAGGGTGGTGACGGCGACCTCGACGATGCGGCGCGGGCCGACGTACTTCGGTGTGATCACCGTGCCGTCCGGCAGTGTGCCGCCGAACAGATATGTGGCCACGGCCCACGGCGACAGCTTCCAGCGGGCCGGTCGCGGACGGTCGTCCTGCGCCGCCAGCGCCGCGAGTTCATGGGCGAACGCGTCCTCGGCATGCGGCCGCAACGCCTCGGTCGATTCCGTCCCGCCCGCTTCGACGGGCTTCGGCTCTACGGATACAGGCATGGCAAAGTCCCCCTCCAGCTCGGCCGGTTCAGCCGTTCTCGGATCTGGCACCAACCGTGCACCACGCCACTGACAACGCGCTCCGACCTGCACAAATGCCCTCGCGGGAGCGTCCGCCGGACCGATTGTCAGTGGTGGGACCTACCTTCGATGGCATGACTCAGCAGGGGGTGCGCTGGACCGCGGATCAGGTGCTGGCACTGGCGCCTGACGCCGCGTCGCGCAAAGCGGGAAGCAAACTCGGGGCGGCGGGGCCGTGGTCCGAGGCGGGCAGTGCCGACGAAGGGACGGTGTGGGGGCTGTGCAAGGGCAGTGGCAGCAAGCCGTATCAGACGGTCATCGACATCGCGGACGCGTCCGGGCCCGCGTACAAGTGCAGTTGCCCGAGCCGGAAGTTCCCGTGCAAGCACGCTCTCGGGCTGCTGCTGCTCTGGGCGGGCGGGGACGGTGCGGTGCCGCCGGGGCAGCCGCCGGACTGGGCGGAAGAGTGGATAAAGGGGAGAAGGCAGCGCGCCGAGGACAAGCGGTCGGCGGACGCGTCCGGTTCCTCGACGGGCTCCGCTGATCCGGAGGCGGCACGGCGCAGGGCCGAGCGCCGGGCGGTGCGGGTCACGGCAGGGGCCACGGAGCTGGAGCAGCGTCTGACGGATCTGCTGCGCGGCGGTCTGGCCGGCGCGGAACAGTCGGGGTACGGGCTGTGGGAGGAGACGGCGGCCCGCATGGTCGACGCCCAGGCACCGGGACTGGCCGCGCGGGTCCGGGAGTTGGGTGCGATCCCGGCGTCCGGCCCCGGCTGGCCGGTCCGTCTGCTGGAGGAGTGCGCCCTGCTCCACCTCCTCGACCAGGGCTGGCTGCGCCGCGAGCGCCTGCCCGCCGGTCTGGCGGACACGGTCCGCTCCCGTATCGGCCTGCCCGCCTCGGCGGACGGCCCACCCGTGCGGGACCGCTGGCTGGTCCTCGCCCAGTACGACACGGCCGACGTGAAACTGACGACCCGCCGGATCTGGCTGCACGGCGCGGACTCGGGCCGCACCGCGCTGCTCCTCTCCTACGGCGCCGCCGGCCGCGCCCCCGAGCTGACGCTGCCGGTGGGGCTGGCCCTGGACGCGGAGCTGACGGCGTACCCGGGTGCCGGCCAGCTCCGAGCGGCCCTGGGCGAGCAGTTCGCAGCGCCTGCTCCCGCGGCGATACGGCCACCGGGCCTGACCACGGCCGAGGCGACCGCCCGCTACGGCGTGGCGCTCCGCGACGACCCGTGGCTGGACTCCGTCCCGGTGACCCTGGACCGGGTCATACCGACCCCGGACGGCACCTCGTGGCAGCTCGCGGACGCCGACGCGGACACGGCCCTGCCGCTCACCCCGGCCGCCCGCGCCCGCCCGGGCCTGTGGCGTCTGGTCGCGCTGTCCGGTGGTGCGCCGGTGAAGGTGTTCGGCGAGTGCGGCCACCGCGGCTTCACCCCGCTGACGGCCTGGCCACAGGGCGCGGGCGACGCCGTACAGCTGTACTGAGCGACCACCCGGCCCACCCATGCCGCCCATCCCCCACCCCTTCCCACGGCGGCATCCAGCACTGAGAAAGAGAGGAATGACCCCATGAACAGTCCCTCCGTTCCCGTGGATTCGCCGGCGGCCAGCGCCTGGGAGGAGCTCGTCACGGCGGCGCTGCTCGGGACGGACCGGCGTACGCCACCGGGCTGTGCGCCGGGCCGGGAGGCGCCGGTGGCCCTGCTGGACGCGGCGGCCGCGGAGACCGTGCGGCGGCGGGCCGGGCTGCGGCCGGCGCCGGCGGCACAGCGTCCGCAGCCGGCGCCCGAGGATCCGCGCCCGGCGCTGCCCCCGGCGGCGGCCCGCCGGCTGGCGATGCTGCTGGCCGACCGTCCCGGCGCGGCCGGCGGCGGCCGCAGAGGCACCTCGCCCGACCTGGTGGAGCTGCTGCCGGAGTGGCTCGCGAGGGCGAACGACCGGGGCCTCGCCCCACCCCCCGAGGTGCTGCCCGCGTTGCTGGACGCGGCACGAGGGCGTACGGACCTGCGCCCGGCGGCGCTGACCTTCGCGGGCCCGCGCGCGGTGTGGCTCGCCCGGCTCAACCCGGACTGGCGGTTCGCCCTGCGCGCGACTCCGGGAGGCGGCGCGGCGCTGCCGCGTCTCGACGACTCGGCCAAGGTCCGACAGTTGTGGCAGGAGGGGCTGTTCGCGGAGCGGGTCGCCCTGCTGTCCGCGATACGCGCACGCGAGCCCGGCGCCGCGCGCGAGCTGCTGACCACGACGTGGGCGACGGAGCGGGCCGAGGACCGGTTGATGTTCCTCGACTCGCTGCGGACCGGGCTGGGCCCGGAGGACGAGCCGTTCCTGGAGCAGGCGCTGGCCGACCGGAGCCGCAACGTCCGGGCGACGGCGGCGGAGCTGCTGTCGGCCCTGCCGGGTTCGGCGCTCGCGGCACGGATGGCGGTGCGGGCCGGGGCCTGCGTTGCGCTGGATCACACGGGGGACGGGCCGGCGATCGGCGTCGAGGCGCCGCACGAGTGCGACGCGTCCATGGAGCGCGACGGGGTCGTGGCCAAGGCTCCGGCGGGCCGGGGTGAACGGTCGTGGTGGTTCGGTCAGTTGGTGGAGGCGGCGCCGCTGAGCACCTGGCCGGGCCGGCTGGGCGGGCGTACGCCCCGGGAGATCGTGGCGCTGCCGGTGACGGACGACTGGCGGGGCGAGTTGCACGCGGCGTGGTGCCGGGCGGCGGTGCGGCAGCGGGACGCCGAGTGGGCCAGGGCGCTGCTCGGTTCGCCCTCGGCCCCCGAGGCCGGCGGTCCGGGGGCGGTGTCGCTGGCCGAGCGAGCGAAGCTGCTGGGCACGCTGGGCCCGGCGGAGCGGGCCGAGTGGGTCGCGGGGTTCATCGCGACGCACGGTCTGTCGGAGGCGTTTCAGCTGCTCGGGGTGTGTGCGGCGCCGTGGGCCGCGCCGCTCGGGCGGGCGGTGGTCGACGCGCTCAACATCGCGCGGGACGCGGGGAGTTATCCATGGAGTTTCAGTGGAGTGATGGGCCTGGCCGAGCGCTGTCTGGACCCGGCCGAGGCGAGCCGCCTGGACGGCCTGCTGGCCGTGCCGGACGAGCCGGAGGACGCGTCGCCGGGGGCCGGCGGGTACTGGGCGGAGGCGTTCCAGCGGCTGGTCACGACGTTGCGCCTGCGAGGGGCCATGATCAAAGAGCTGGAACCACCCGGTCCGGCCGGCTTCTGAGGGCGAGCCCTGTCGGCCTAGGCTCCCGCCGGCTGACGCACATTCGCCCGCACCCAGTCCACGATCGACTGAGTGGTGGCCCCGGGCGTGAAGATCTCCGCGACGCCCTTCTCCTTCAGCGGGGAGATGTCGTCCTCGGGGATGATCCCGCCGCCGAAGACGAGGATGTCCTCGGCCTCACGCTCCTTGAGGAGGTCGATCACCGCGGCGAAGAGGGTGTTGTGGGCCCCGGAGAGGATGGACAGGCCGATCGCGTCGGCATCCTCCTGGATCGCGGTGTCGACGATCTGCTCGGGGGTCTGGTGAAGCCCGGTGTAGATGACCTCCATACCGGCGTCGCGCAGCGCTCGCGCGATCACCTTGGCCCCACGATCGTGGCCGTCGAGTCCAGGCTTGGCCACCACCACGCGGATCGGACCGGCTGCCACACCCATCACTGCCTCCATGAAGCGACTACATCCATCCGCACCGACGAGCACCGCTCATATCCGAGTATTGCGCCGCCGCGGCACGGACGCCCCGGGCCACGCTGCCCGAAGAAGTGAACGAACGTTATCGCCAGCATCCCGCAACCGGCAGTTTCGCGGTGCAGACAGAGGGGGAAATCACACGGTGGGACACGTTCGCCGCGCACCGTTCCACATCTCTGCGGCACACGGGCCGCAGCAGTCCGCGGCACGCGCGTCACAGCGGGACCAAGCGCAACGGGAGCCGCAACGAGGTCGCCGCACCACCGCGCCGCAGGGCCGCGCGACGTGGGGGTGCGGCGCATCGACGGTGGCACGAAGGGCACGTAGGGCAGGTAAGGCACGACAGCGGGGAAGCCTCGTCGCCACACCGGCAGGGAGCCCCGCCAGGTCATGGGCGCACCAAGGCCACCAGGGCCGGCTCACGCAGCGCGCGCCTCGCTTGCCCCACGCGCCCTCTTCATGCCCCCGCCGGCACCTCCGCCGCGACTTCCCACGAGGGCACACGGGGGCCGGAGCCGTCCTCCTACGTGCCGCAAGGAGGTCGGCCATGAAGGTCACCGGGGCAGCACTCCCCTTTCTCCCGCTCTACCGGCGCCTGCTCCCGAGCAGGCTCGCCGGCCTCTCCCTGGCCCTGCTGAAGGCGACCGCCCTGGAGATCGCGATCCTCGCCGGCCATCTCCTCCTCTACCCCTCCGGCATCACCCAGGAGCGCCGGACCACCCCCGCGCTCCCCCCACCGGACGCCACTCAGCTGCCGACCGAGACCAAACCCCCCGTCGTCCTGCTGCACGGCTTCATCGACAACCGCTCGGTCTTCGTCCTGCTGCGCCGCAGCCTGGCCCAGCACGGCAGGCACCAGGTCGAGTCGCTCAACTACTCCCCGCTGACCTGCGACATCCGCACCGCCGCCGAACTGCTCGGCCGGCACATAGAGGGGATCTGCGAGCGCACCGGCAGCCGGCAGGTCGACGTCGTCGGGCACAGCCTCGGCGGGCTGATAGCGCGCTACTACGTGCAGCGCCTCGGCGGTGACCGCAGGGTCCGCACGCTTGTCACGCTCGGCACCCCGCACTCCGGCACCCGTGTCGTCCCACTGGCCAACGCGCACCCCATCGTGCGCCAGATGCGCCCCGGCTCACCGATCCTCGAGGAGCTGGCCCGCCCCGCGCCCGGCTGCCGTACGCGTTTCGTGAGCTTCTGGAGCGACCTCGACCATCTGATGGACCCGCTGGAGACGGCCTGCGTCGACCACCCGGACCTGCTGGCGCAGAACGTCCGCGTGAGCGGCGTCGGCCATCTCGCCCTGCCGGTGCACCCCGCCGTCGCCACCGGAATCCGGCAGGCCCTCGACACCACCGGAACCGGAGCCGAGACCGCCGCCAAGGCCGACGGACTGACCGTGGCGTAGCCACCGATCACACGAGCCCCGACGGCCGTCCAACTTCGAACAATCTTCGAACACAAGACCAAACTCGCGCCCGCAGTCCGCCAAAACACGGCCGAATGCCCGTTTCCTGCGCGCGCGAAACCTGCCGAAGATTGTCGTGCCCGCGTACCGCCGGGTACAGTCGCCGCACTGCTCTGGCAGCCCCTGTTGTCGAGGCGAGAGAGAAGTTGGTGAACGATCGTCACCCGTCGGGGACCATGACGTCTCCGGCTTCGGCTTCCGATGCCGCCCAGGCGCACTACGCGTCGTACGGCGCCCAGGAAGCCCACTACGGTGACTCCACCACGTACGCCGGCTACGACTCCAACGGTTTTGCCACCGCCGGCCACGCCGCCCCCACCTTCGACGCGGACCCCCTGTTCGGCAGTCTCCCCGGCGAGAGCACGGGCGCGTACGACGCCACGCAGTGGTCCACGGGCAACCACCACACCCCGAACTACGACGCCTACGCGGCCCAGCACCACGCCGGCTACGACAGCGGCGCGTACGACACCGCGGCCTGGACGACCGACCACGAGCGCCTGGCCTTCGTTCCGCAGCAGGCCAACGGCCATGACGTCTCCGGCCAGTGGGACGCGAACGCCTGGCTCCAGACGGACCAGTCCGGCGCCCCGGCCGACCGGACCCAGCACTGGGAATGGGGCACGCAGACCTTCGACACCGGGGCGTACGACGCCACGCAGTGGAACTCCGACGGCGCCACCGGGCACACGACCGGCGACTACGAGCAGCCAGCAGAATCCTTCGACCAGCAGGCCACCGCGCACTTCGAGCAGATCGAGCACACCGGCCCCACGGGCTACGACGACCCGTCGCCGTACGACGATCCCGCCGCGTACGACCACCCGGCCCAGCACGACGCCGAGTTGACCACCACCGGCGAACTCCCCGCCCCGGCTCCCCTCCTCGACGGCCAGGAGGAGTCCACCCCGGCCCCCTCGCCGCGCGCCGCCTCCCGCAGCGGGGCACGTTCCCGTCGCCGTACGCCCCCCAAGCGCTCCGCGCTGCTGACGGTCGCCGTGCCCTCGGCGTGCGTGATGGGCGTCGCGGGCATCGCCGCCGCCTCCGTCGGCAGCCTGACCGACGACAAGGACGCGTCCACGCTGGCCTCGGACGGCGAGGCCGTGAAGCCGTCCACCGCGAACAACAAGCTGGACACCCAGCTCGAGAGCCTCTCCGCCGGCGCCGACGACTTCGCCGACCGTGCCAGCCGTACCCAGGAGCGCATCGACCTCAAGGCCCAGCAGGCGGCCGAGAAGCGCAAGGCCGCCGAGGAGGCGGCCCGCAAGGAGCGGCTGCGCCCCAAGTTCGCGATCCCGGTCGCGAACCACGGCCTGAGCGCCTATTTCGGGCAGTCCGGAATCAACTGGATGTCCGTGCACACCGGCATCGACTTCCCCGTCTCGTACGGCACGACCGTGATGGCCGCGACCGACGGCACCGTGCGGACGCAGTGGAACAGCGCCTACGGCAACATGATGATCGTGACCGCGAAGGACGGCACGGAGACGTGGTACTGCCACCTCTCCAGCTACCGTGTCGCCTCCGGTACGACGGTCAAGGCCGGCGACCCGATCGCGTACTCCGGCAACTCCGGCAACTCGACGGGCCCGCACCTGCACTTCGAGGTCCGGCCCGGCGGCGGCTCGGCGATAGACCCACTGCCCTGGCTCCGCAGCCACGGCCTCGACCCGACGTGAGCCACCTCAGCGACGCGTGACCACGACCTTGTGCGCCCCGCCCTCGGCAGGGGCGCACAGTCGTGAGTGCTACAGCTTCTCCACCGGCGCATACCGCAGCAGCAGCCGCTTGGGCTTGGTGTCCCCGAAGTCGATCGTCGCCTCGGCGCCCGCACCCGAGCCCTTCACCGCCGTCACCGTGCCCAGCCCGAACTGGTCGTGCGTGACCCGGTCCCCGACCGCGAGCTGCACCACCGGCTTCTCCGAGGTGCGGCGCGTGGCGAAGCCGGACGCGCCCGAGGCCGAGGAGCGCGAGCGGGACGAGGACAGCGAGGCGGCCACCCCGGACGCCGGACCGGAGGAGACCGGCGCGGCGGCGCCCGTGCGCTTCCAGTCCACGTGCTGTGTCGGGATCTCCTCCAGGAAGCGGGACGGCGGGTTGTACGACGGCTGGCCCCACGCGCTGCGCATCGCGGACCGCGTCAGATACAGCCGCTCACGCGCGCGCGTGATGCCGACGTAGGCGAGCCGCCGCTCCTCCTCCAGCTCCTTGGTCTGGCCGAGGGCGCGCATGTGCGGGAAGACGCCGTCCTCCATGCCGGTGAGGAAGACGACCGGGAACTCCAGGCCCTTGGCGGTGTGCAGGGTCATCAGGGTGATGACGCCGGCGCCTTCCTCGTCCTCGTCGGGGATCTGGTCGGAGTCGGCGACGAGCGCGACCCGCTCCAGGAAGTCCGCGAGCCCGCCGGCGGCCTCGCCCTCGCCCGACTCCTGCTCGAACTCCAGGGCGACGGCGGCGAGTTCCTGGAGGTTCTCGATCCGGGTCTCGTCCTGGGGGTCGGTGGACGCCTGCAACTCGGCGAGATAGCCGGTCCGCTCGAGCACCGCCTCCAGGACGGTCGCCGGTCCCGCGCCGGACTCGACGATCGTACGGAGCTCCTCCATCAGCGTGTTGAACCGCTTGACGGCGTTGGCCGACCGCGCGGCCATGCCGTACGCCTCGTCGACCCGCCGCAGCGCCTGCGGGAAGCTGATCTTCTCCCGCTGCGCGAGGGCGTCGATCATCGCCTCGGCGCGGTCGCCGATGCCCCGCTTGGGCACGTTCAGGATCCGCCGCAGCGGCACCGAGTCCTCGGCGTTGGCCAGCACCCGCAGGTAGGCCAGGACGTCCCGGACCTCCTTGCGCTCGTAGAACCGAACCCCGCCGACGACCTTGTAGGGCAGGCCGACGCGGATGAAGACTTCCTCGAAGACACGGGACTGGGCGTTCGTACGGTAGAAGACGGCCACGTCGCCGGCCTTCGCGTCCCCCGCGTCCGTCAGTCGGTCTATCTCGTCGGCGACGAACTGCGCCTCGTCGTGCTCGGTGTCGGCGACATAGCCGGTGATGCGCGCGCCCGCGCCCGCGTTGGTCCACAGGTTCTTGGGACGGCGGGACTCGTTGCGCTCGATGACGGCGTTGGCGGCGCTCAGGATCGTCTGGCTGGAGCGGTAGTTCTGCTCCAGCAGGATCGTCGTCGCGTCCGGGTAGTCCTCCTCGAACTGCAGGATGTTGCGGATGGTGGCGCCCCGGAAGGCGTAGATCGACTGGTCGGCGTCACCCACGACACACAGCTCGGCGGGCGGGATGTCGTACTCGCTCGGCGGCACGTCGACGGGGTGCTCGCGGGTGCCGACGAGCTCGCGCACCAGCGCGTACTGGGCGTGGTTGGTGTCCTGGTACTCGTCCACGAGGACGTGCCGGAAGCGGCGGCGGTAGTGCTCGGCGACGTCCGGGAAGGCGCGCAGCAGATTGACCGTCGTCATGATCAGGTCGTCGAAGTCGAGGGCGTTGGCCTCCCGCAACCGCGACTGGTACAGGGCGTAGGCCTGGGCGAGGGTCTTCTCGAAGCCGTCCGTGGCCTGGGCGGCGAAGTCCTCCTCGTCGATCAGCTCGTTCTTCAGGTTGCTGATCTTGGCGCTGAAGGACTTGGGCGGGAACCGCTTGGGGTCGAGGTCCAGATCGCGGCAGACCAGCGCCATCAGCCGCTTGCTGTCGGCGGCGTCGTAGATCGAGAAGGAGGAGGTGAACCCGAGCTTCTTGCTCTCCCGCCGCAGGATGCGCACGCAGGCGCTGTGGAAGGTCATCACCCACATCGCGTTCGCCCGCGGCCCGACGAGCTGCTCGACGCGCTCCTTCATCTCGCCCGCGGCCTTGTTGGTGAAGGTGATCGCGAGGATCTGCCCCGGGTGCACGCTGCGCTCGGCGAGCAGATGGGCGATGCGATGGGTGAGCACCCGGGTCTTGCCGGATCCGGCGCCGGCCACGATGAGCAGCGGGGTGCCGGAGTGGACGACGGCCGCGCGCTGGTTCTCGTTCAGCCCGTCCAGCAGTGCCGCGGCGTCGATGGCCGGGCGTGGGGCGCCGTCGCGGTAGTAGGCGTCCCGGTCCGGCGGCACGTCGAACTTCCCACCGAACAGATCGTCCGGAACCGGCTCCGGAGCGTGATCGTCCTCGGGCGGCGGCGGGGGCTCTTCCTCGTGGGCCCGAGGGGCCTGGAGGTCCGCCAGGAAGCTGTCGTCAAAGAGGCTGCTCATCGCTCTCCGAGTCTAGGCCGCCCCACTGACAGCCCGCGGCCACCCCGAGAACATCGCCTGTTTCGTCGCCCGATGATCTTCCGGACCGCCTCACCCGAACCGCCTCTCACCCTCCGCAACGGCACCCTCACGACCTGCGAGACACGTGCAAGCCGTCACAGACCCTCCCAGACCGACCCCCTTCCACAGCCCTTCGCCCCAAGGTCACGAAAATGTATCGGGCATATCGAACATCAACCTTCACAGGGGCCACACGAGTTGGCTACGGTGCCGGACAGGCCGTACGACCTCCACCGGCGAACGACGCCGGGCCGCACGGCCTCCGCTGAGTCCGGCACGCCATGGCGACCGGAGCCGGGGACCCAACGACCTTGGGGTGAATCGGCCGAACTCCCCTCCCGGGAAAGGCCGTAGGGCAACCCTTCCGAAGCACCCGCCCGAACCCGACAGCTAACTCGGTAGGCGGAGCATGGAAGGAGTCGCCTCCCTTGGCGTCGCACCGCAAGTCGCGTCCCGCGAGTACGCGCGTAGCCGGCATACGGACCCCCGCCCTCGCCACGGCGGCCCTCACGTCCGTGGCCCTGCTGTCCCAGACGGCCGACGCGAGCCCCTCCACGGACGACAAGCCCAGCCTCGAAGAGGTCGAGAAGAAAGTCGACGACCTCTACCGCCAGGCGGAGTCGGCGACGGAGAAGTACAACGCGGCCAAGGAGAAGACCGCGAAGCAGCGCAAGCGCGTCGACACCCTCCTCGACGACGTCGCCCAGCGCACCCAGAAGCTCAACGACGCGCGCGAGGAGTTCGGCCGCTCCGCCGCCGCCCAGTACCGCACCGGAGCCACCGCGCCCGACACGGCGACCTTCCTCCTGGCGGACACCCCGCAGGACTACTTCGACCAGAACCAGCTGATGGGTCGCATGACGGCCCGTCAACAGGAGTCGGTCGACGAGTACTTCACCCAGCAGTCCGCGACGATGAAGAAGCGCCAGGAGGCCACCCAGAGCCTCCAGACGCTCACGGAGTCGCAGAACGACCTGCAGACCGCCAAGACCACGGTCCAGCAGAAGCTCTCCGACGCACGCGAACTTCTCTCGAAGCTGACGGCGGAGGAAAAGGCCCGCCTCGCCGCGATCGAGAAGCGCAAGCAGGAGGAGGCGGCGCGCAAGGCCGCCGAGCTGGCCCGACAGCAGGCGGAGGCCGAGGCCGAGCGCGAGCGCCAGGAGGCCGCCGCCCAGCAGCAGGAGACCACCGAGCCCCCGGCCGACTCCGGCACCTCGGACTCGTCCTCCTCGTCCTCCTCGGACTCCTCGTACGCCACCAAGGCCGAGAAGGCCCTGGCCTTCGCCCGCTCCCAGATGGGCAAGCCGTACGTCTGGGGCGCCACCGGCCCCGACTCCTACGACTGCTCCGGCCTCACCCAGGCCGCCTGGAAGGCCGCCGGCGTGGACATCCCCCGCGTCACCTACGACCAGGTCAACGCAGGCACCACGGTCTCCCTGGCCAATGCCCGACCCGGCGACCTGATCTTCTTCTACGACGACGTCACCCACGTGGGCATCTACATCGGCAACGGCATGATGATCCACGCCCCGAAGCCCGGCACCTACGTCCGCGAGGAGTCGATCTACTACGACGGCGAGTCGTCGATCCACAGCGTGGTCCGCCCCGCTTGACGCTCACGCACGCGCGCGTGGCCGTCTCTCGGGCACGCGCGCGTGAAACGCTACGCCGCGCAGGCTGCGGGTGAACGCACCCGTATGCGCTACACGCACCCCCACTCAGCCCCACAGGCCGCCGCAGGCACCCCTCACAGCCCCACCACGCCCATAGCATCGGCCCCATGCCCGCCAGCACCACCCCCACCTCCCCCCTGCACACCTGGTGGTCGCAGCGACCCCCCACAGCCGGCGCCGCCGTCATGGCCACCGGCGTCATCTCGGTAGCCCTGCACCAGTCGGGCTACGAAACCCTGTCCCGAATCGCCCTCGGCCTGGCCTGCGTGGCCTGGCTCGCCCTCGCCGGGGACTTCATCGCCCGCCTCCTGTGGGACCGCCCCCGATGGCTCAAGGAGGCGGCCACCCCCGCCGCCCTGACCGGCATCGCCGCGACCGCGGTCCTCGGCACCCGCTTCACCTCCCTCGGCTGGGAGCCCCTCGCCGAGGCGCTCCTGGCGCTGGCGGCCCTGTTCTGGCCCGGCCTCCTCCTGACCGTCGTACGCCGCTGGAACCACCGCATGCCCGGCGCGGTCTTCCTGGGCTGCGTGGCCACCCAAGGGCTCGCCGTCCTGGCCGCGACAGTCGCCGCCGCCGAGAAGACGGCCTGGCCGGCCCACATGGCTCTGGCCCTCTTCTGGCTCGGCCTGGTCCTCTACGCCGTCGCCCTGGCCCGCTTCGACCTGCGCCAGATCGCCCGAGGCGCCGGCGACCACTGGGTGGCGGGCGGCGCCATGGCCATCTCCGCCCTCGCCGGCTCGAAGCTCCTCGGCGCCGAGAGCCCCGACCTGTACCTCTGGAACAACGACGACACCGACATCCTGCGCAAGGTGACCGCCGCCCTGCTCGTCCTCGACCTGACCTGGTACGCCGTCCTGCTCATCGCCGAGTTCCTGTGGCCACGCCCGCGCTACGACGTACGCCGCTGGGCGACCGTGTTCCCCATGGCAATGACGGCCGCGGCGACGCTCTCCGTCGCCACCGCCTTGGACGTCCCATGGCTCGAGACCCCGGGCGAGGCACTGACGTGGATCGCCGTGGCGGCATGGCTCGCGGCCACCGCAGCCGCCGTACGGAGCTACACCCGCCGCCCATCCGGGGACGGCACCGGAGCACCGCCTCCCGAGACCGGCGTCAGGTCCACAGCACGGCGATGAAGACGTTCGCCATGGTCAGCAGCCCGACCGCCCCGAAGAGCCGCTTGTCCACCGTCTCCTCGTCCCGCTTCACATAGACGAGCCCGAGAATCACGATCAGCAGCGCCAGCTTCACGCCGATCTTGATGTTGTTGACGGACTGGTCGTCCGCCTGGTTGAGGCCGACGAGGATCACCCCGGTGACCAGCATGGTCAGCGCGCCGTGCAGCATCGCGGGCACGAACCGGGCGGTGCCCTGCCCCATCGCCTTCATCTGGGTGAAGAAGCCACCGAGCAGCGCGGCGATGCCGATGATGTGCAGACCGACGAACAGGTGGATGAGTACGTCCATGGAGCCGGAGCCTAGCCACCACGGAGAGTCCACCCGACACCGCCCTGTACGTGCCCGCCCCACCCTCGGTCCCGCATATATGCGCGCCATAGCACCCCGCGGCCCCCACGCACCCGCTGAACCGCCACATCGGTCAGCACTCAGCGTGAACACGACGCCCTCTTCTCGGGATCAAGCTCACTTACGGTCACCCGCGGTCCGCTCCCAGCAGTTCCGCACAACCCGTCACCGACCCGACACGGCGAGGTTTAGCGTCCTCCACCAGGTGACCGGCTCCCCACCGCCGCCCGGGCCAGGGGCGGCAGTCGGACACCACCGCCGAAAAAGGTCCGGCGGCGGCCTGCTCCCCCTGTGCCGGCCGCCGCCGGACGCGTCACCCGCCCCCGGGCGGTCGTACGTCCGCTCCCCCCAGGCGCTCGTACACCCGCCGCTCCCGCGGGGCGGGCGTACGCGGGGCGAGGCGGTCGTACGAAAGGACGTGCAGTCCACGTGGCAGCGCACCGAAAGCCCCGTCGGCGCTCGGCCGGCGGTATCGGCAGTGTCGGCGGCAGTACGGCCCGCACGGCATGGACGATCGCACTCGCGGGCGCGGCGACGGCGACGGGCTTCGACGGGACCGGGCACGCCGACCCGCAGCTCACACCGGCGCAGGTGAAGGCGAAGGTGGACAAGCTGTACCAGGAGGCGGAGGTCGCCACCGAGAAGTACAACGGGGCGAAGGAGAAGGCGGACGCGGCCGAGCAGCGCGTCAGGGCGCTCCAGGACGAGGCCGCCCGCAGGACGGACGAGCTCAACTCGGCTCGGGACGCACTCGGTTCGATGGCCGCGGCACACTACCGCGACGGCGGCCTCGACCCGGCCCTCCAGCTCGCGCTCTCCGAGGACCCCGACCGCTATCTCGACGGCGCGGAGTTCGCCGAACGCGCCGGCAACCGCCAGGCGGCCTCCGTGGCGAGCGTCCGCAGGCAACTACGCGAGATCGAGCAGTTGCGCGGCGCCGCCCACATCGAACTGACCTCGCTGAAGTCCCGCCAGGCCGAGCTGAAACGCCACAAGAAGACGATCACCGGCAAGCTGGACACCGCCCGCACCCTGCTGGCGCGGCTGACCGCCGAGGAGCGGGCCCGGCTCCAGCACAGCGGCACGGACCGCGCCGCCCGCTCCTCGACAAGCGCCCGCGACGCCCTGACCGCCACCGTCCAGGCGCCCAACTCCCGGGCGGCGGACGCCATTTCCTACGCCTACGCCAAACTCGGCAGCCCTTACGTCTGGGGCGCGACCGGCCCGAACGCCTTCGACTGCTCCGGCCTCACCCAGGCCGCCTACCGCTCGGCGGGCATCTCCCTGCCCCGCACGACCTACTCCCAGATCGACGCCGGCCGCCGTGTCTCCCGCTCCGAACTGCTCCCGGGCGACCTGGTGTTCTTCTACTCCAGCATCAGCCACGTCGGCCTGTACATCGGCAACGGCCAGATGATCCACGCCCCGAACCCCTCGGCCCCGGTCCGGGTGGCCCCGCTGGACGAGATGCCGTTCGCGGGGGCGACGCGGGTGGTGTGAGCCGGCACCCCGGCATCGCGCCCCGCGCCGGGCCCCGGCTCACACCAGACGCCGCGCCGTGGCCCACCGGGTCAGCTCGTGCCGGTTCGAGAGCTGGAGCTTGCGGAGCACCGCCGAGACATGGGACTCGACCGTCTTCACGGAGATGAAGAGCTGCTTGGCGATCTCCTTGTACGCGTACCCCCGCGCGATCAGCCGCAGCACCTCCCGCTCGCGCTGGGTGAGCCGGTCCAGGTCCTCGTCGACCGGCGGCGCGTCCGTCGACGCGAACGCGTCCAGCACGAACCCGGCGAGGCGTGGCGAGAACACCGCGTCGCCGTCCTGGACCCGGAAGATGGAGTCGACCAGGTCCGTGCCGGTGATCGTCTTCGTCACATAGCCGCGCGCACCGCCGCGGATCACCCCGATGACGTCCTCCGCCGCGTCCGAGACGGACAGCGCGAGAAAGCGCACGGGCTGCTCTGCGTCGGCCATCAACGGGGCGCAGCGGCGCAGGACTTCGACCCCGCCGCCGCCCGGGAGGTGCACATCGAGAAGGACCACCTCGGGCCGGGTCGCGGTGATGACCGTGACCGCCTGGTCGACGTCCGCGGCCTCGCCGACGACCTCGACTCCGGTCTGCTCGGTGCGGCCGATCTCGGCCTGGACTCCGGTACGGAACATCCGGTGGTCGTCGACGAGGACCACGCGCACATGCCGCTCGCCCGTGCTCCCGCCGGTCGGCTCCACCGGCTCGTTCGCCTCGGTCGGCTCGCTCATGACGTCTTCTCCGCCCTCTCCATCTCCAGCTCGACCTCCGTGCCGCCGTCGGGCACCGCCCGCAGTCGGGCCGTACCGCCGTTGCGCTCCATGCGGCCGATGATCGATTCTCTAACGCCCATGCGGTCGGCGGGTATCGAGTCGAGGTCGAAGCCCGGACCGCGGTCCCGGACGGACACGAAGACGGTCTTTCCCTCCACCTCGGCGTAGACCTGCACGGCGCCGCCCTCGCCACCGTACTTCGCGGCGTTCACCATCGCCTCGCGCGCGGCCTGCATCTGTGCGCCGATTCTCTCGTCGAGCGGGCAGTCGCCGACGACCACCACCTCTATGGGGACGCCGTGCTTGTCCTCCACCTCGGCGGCGTTGCGCCGCACGGCGTCGGCGAGGTTCGCCGGCTCGTCCGCCTCGTCCTTGCCGGTGCCCTCGGGCTTGTAGAGCCAGGTGCGCAGGTCGCGCTCCTGGGCGCGGGCGAGGCGGCGGACCTCGTTCGCGTTCTCCGCGTTGCGCTGGATCAGGGTCAGGGTGTGCAGCACCGAGTCATGGACGTGCGCGGCGACCTCGGCGCGCTCCTGGGCGCGGATGCGCATCAGGCGTTCCTCGGAGAGGTCCTGGGTCATCCGGACCAGATACGGCCCCGCGAGGAGCGTTATGCCGACGAGGACCGCGAGGGCCGCTTGCAGGACGGAGCCGAGGTGGGCGGCGGAGCCCTGGAGGACGAAGATGCCGGAGACGCCGGCCGTGACCAGCACGACGCCGCCCGCGGCCCGCAGCAGGGTGAGGGTGCGCCGATGCCGGCCGACCTCCATCCAGCGGGCCCGGCGGGCGTTGTCCGCCTGGCGCCAGACCAGGGCGACGCCGGCGCCGACCAGTACGGCGGGCAGCAGATAGGCCTTGGCGCCGTTGCCCAGATCCACGCTGCCGACGAAGACCATCGCCACGGCCACCATCAGCAGCAGCGCGACGATCTGTCCCTTGTCCGGCTTGCGGGCTACGAGTCTGCGGCGGCCGTCGGCCGCGGTCTCGGTGGCGAAGGGGGAAGGCCGCTGCGCGTCGACACCGCCGACGCCGAGCGGCACGAAGAACCAGAACGCGGCATACAGCAGCGCGCCGAGGCCGTCCGCCATGAACAGGCCGACGAAGACGAGCCGCACCCAGATGACGGGCAGGCCGAGATGCCCGGCCAGCCCCCGCGCCACGCCCCCGAGCCAGCGTCCGTCACTGCTGCGGTAGAGCTTGCGCGGCGGCCGCGGTTCGGCGAGTGGCGGTGCTGCGGCTTCCGGCATGCCATCGATGTTCACACGCCCGGCCGAGCGGGGCATCAGGGTCGACCCCCTAGACTCCCCTGATCTTCGGGGCCGCCCGCCTCGAACGCTTCCCCGGTCCCCGCCTCAGGGCGGATATCAGGGTCCGACCAGGGTCATTCCCACTCCCGCCGGGCCGACCCGCCCGTCACCATGGACACATGACTGATCACCAGCACGCCGCGGACTCCGTGCCCGGGCCGGACGCCGTGCCCCCCGCGGGCACGCCGTCCGGTCCGGCACCCGCGAGCGCCGCGGGTGAGGAGCCGCGCGCACCCGCGGGCGCGGAAGCAGCGGCATCCCCGGAAGCGGCCCCGCTCGCCCCGCCGCACAGGTTCCGGCGCGACCGGCGGCACAAGATGCTGGCCGGCGTGTGCGCCGGGCTCGGGCGGCAGTGCGACATGGACCCGGTGTTCTTCCGGATCACCCTCGCCGTGCTCTCCGCGACCGGCGGCCTCGGCCTCATCTTCTACGGCTTCGCCTGGCTCTTCGTCCCGTACGACGACGAGGACGAGAACGAGGTGCGCAAGCTGCTGACCGGCCGCGTCGACGGCCAGGCGCTGACGGCCGTGCTGTTCGCGCTGGTCGGCTGCGGGGTCCTCCTGACGATGCTGAGCAACGGCGGCGTGCTGGCCTTCGCCGTGGTGCTCTCCCTCCTCGTCGCCGGCGCCGGCTACTGGTCACGGCACCGCGGCACCCCCGACCCCGACCCCCTCGCCGCCCAGGCGGTCGCCGACGCCCCACCGGAGGCCCAGGCCCCGCCGGTCCCCGCCGCCTACCCCTCCTGGTGGCGCGACCCCATCGTCAAGGACGGCACCCACGAGGGCGGCACGGGCTATCTCTGGGGTCCCCGCGACTCCCGCGACCGCGACATCGCGGCGGCGGTCAACATCGGTCTCGGCGCCACATGGGCCAGCCGCCAGGACATAGGGGCCCGACGCCCGCCCCAGCCCAAGCCTCGCGGCCCTCGCTGGATCGGCGGCTGGGTGTTCCTGCTGGCCATCCTCGCGGGCGCGCTGGGCACGGGCGGGACCTGGGAGGACCACTCCCTCAGCGCCAGCCTCCAGACCGGCCTGGCGTGCGCGCTGCTGGTGATAGGGCTGGGCATCGCGATCAGCGCGTTCCTGGGCCGCACGGGGGCGGGCTCGGTCTTCCTGGCGATCATCACCGCGGGCCTGCTGGCGGCCTCGGCCGCCCTCCCCAAGGACATAGGCACCCGGTGGGTCGAACGGGACTGGCGCCCGGCAGCAGTGGCGGACGTACGGAACCAGTACGACCTGGGGACCGGGGTCGGCACCCTGGACCTGACCGGACTGGAGTTCGCCAAGGGCCAGACGGTGACGACGAGAGCCGACGTGGGTGTCGGCCAGCTCAAGGTGATCGTCCCCAAGGACGCGACCGTGAAGGTGAGCATCGACGTGGGCGTCGGAGACATCCAGCTGCCGGGCGACGACGAACAGGACGTGGACGTGGCTCCGGGCAAGCACAAGGAACTGACCCTGCCCCCGCCCACGGGCACCAAGAGCGCGGGCATTCTGGACCTCGACCTGAGCGTCGGGGTCGGACAGGCGGAGGTGAGCCGTGCTGCGTCATGAGTTCCAGCCCGGAAGGCTGGTCGCCGGCTCCTTCCTGACCGTCGCGGGCATCGCCTACATCGGGGACGCGAACGACGCCTGGGAGACACCGTGGTTCGCGGTGATCCCCCTGGTCGTCTTCGGCCTGCTCCTGGCCGGCGTGACAGCACTGCTGACCCGGGCGATACGCAAGCGCCGCCGCTCAGCGGGCACCCAGCAGACGCCCACCCCACCCCCACGAGCGACGACACACGACTGACGGCCGGCGGTGCTAGCGGTACCCACCCAGCCGCTGTCGTCGCCGAGCCCGCAGCGCCGCATCCAGCGACAGCATGGGGGCACCCGCGAGCACGAGCGGCAGCCAGGCCATCAGGTAGGCGAGGTCATTGCCGTAGTAGTAGGGATCGGAGGCCCAGCTCACCGTCAACCACAGACTCAGCGAGATGAGTGCCCCGCCGAGCGCCGCCAGACGGGCGAACAGGCCGATGAGGGTGCCGATGCCGACGGCCAGTTCGCCGCAGGCGATGGCGTAGCCGAAGGCCACCGGGTTGTCCAGGGCCAGGTCCACCATGGCCGGGATGGCCGACGAGTCCCGAACGGCCCGCATCATGTCGCCGATCGAGCCCGCCCCGGAGTCCTTCATGAAGGCGCTGTCGGTGAGCTTGTCCAGGCCGGCGTAGATGAAGGTGACGCCGAGGAAGACGCGGAGCGGGAGCAGTGCGTAACGGGTAGCGGTGTCCCGCCAGTTCCGGCCGCCGTCGAGGTAAGGGGTGTACGTGTCCGTATGCATACCGTGAGTCATCGCCCGTAGCCGCCTCTCGCCCGCCGTGCCGTGACCCCTCAAAAAACGATACGTACGCGACGGCTGCGCCGCTCAACCGTGCGCGACCAGTTTCCTACCCACCGAAGCGGAGCCCACGCGGCCGACACCGGTACCGCCTGAAGGGGCCCGCAGCCCCACGCACCCCCCGCCACGGCCCCGACCCACAACGCACCCGCAGGCGCCAGGCGCACCCCCACCGGACAGCAACGGGCCGCCGCAGGCATCCCCGGCCCCACCGCCGGAGGCAACCGTCAATCGGTCACATCAATCAAGTACCGATTGGTCTCCACCCCTACTGCGGTGACCACCTGCACCCCCACCCGCCCCGGCTCCACATCCGCCGGCACCGGCACGGTCAGCACCGCGTCCGTCGGGTTGCTGAACCCCCCGGCCACCGGCACCAACGGAACATGCACATGCACCGTCCCGATCCGCACCACCATCCGCGACAGCCGGTCCGCTCCCTGCGCCCCGGGCGGCACAAATCCGGCCCCCCGGATCTCGATGTCGTCGCCCGTCCGGATCGGCGCGTCCAGATCGCCGGCCTCGCGCGCCCGCACCACCGACAGAATCACCGGCCGGCCTCCCTCCGCGTACTTCCCGGCCAGATAGGTCGCCGCCGAGACCAGCACCACCACCGCCAGCCCCCACGGCAGATCCGGCAGTTGGTCCGGCCGCCGCCCCAACCGCACCGCCGCGAACAGCAGCGCGACCCCGCCGATCACGACGTACTGGATGTCCGTGAACGTCCCCCGCCCGGCGTCGTCCGTCAGCAGATCCGCCGCCCGAGGCCGATGCGCCCGCACCTTCTGCAGCCGCTGCCCGAGCACCCGCATCCCGACGACCCGCCGCACCAGTACCGCGATCGCGCACACCACGGCCAGCACGGTCACCACACCCGCACCCCGCCGAAGCTCGAGCCCGGCGATCAACGCATCGCGCTCCGCGTGCCCGGACGCCGCCGCCAGCCGCCCCACCAGCACCAACACCGCGTAGGCCAGGAACAGCACCCACGCCCCGGCCACCGCCCGCGACGTGGACAGCCGGTTGTCCTCACCGATGACCGGCGCCAGCGCCCCGCCCCGCGCCCGATGGAACCACGACGCCGCCGTGAGCACCCCGGCCGTCACGACCGCCGCCAGCAGCCCGGCCGTACGCGCGGCCGTCCACCCCGTGCCGATCGCCGTGAGCGCCTGCACCAGCAGCAGCGCCACGACCAGTCCCCAGACCGTGCACGCCGTACGCCACCACAGCCGCGTGAGCCATGCCTCGCCCTCGGCCCGCCCTCGCTCGGCGACGGCCTCCGCCGACTGCGTCAGCTCCTCGGAGACCCACTGCCGGGAGGCCGACGCCGAGTGGGCCACCGCCGCCGGCAGCCCCTGCCCGGCGGCGAACTCGTCCCGCTTCAGCAGAAATTCGGCGACCGCCCGCCGATGCCCCGCACGCGCCCCGTGCGGACAGTCCCCGCAGGCGCAGCCGCCTCCGTGCGCGCCCATCACCGCGCCGCCCTGCCCAGCCTCCTGCACCGCCACGCCCGACGCCCGCCTTCCTCAGACCTCACGCCCACCGACCCACCGACCCACCGGCCATGTGCCCAGATCACCGAATGACCTCATGGCCTTATAACCCACCGCCCGACCCCCGGCAGCCGGATCTCACATACCGACCACCGCGGATTTCGGCCACGGCCCGCACCACACACCACGCCGCGCACAACTCCCCTGCGACGACAGCGAATTGTGCCGTAGGCCGCTCGCGCCGCATTCGCCAGGTCCGCCCGGCGCGGGTGATGACCGCACCCTTGTGTTGACCCGGCTGCGAGAATTTCCCCATGGCCGAGATCATCCAGCGCGACGGGACCTGGGCCTTCGACGGCACAACGGTCCGGATCACGCCGGGACTCCACCGCTCCGTGCCGCTGTTCCGGCAGACGTACGGGGAGATCGCCGTACCCCTCGAGGCCGTCGCGAGCATCGTCTTCGAGCCCGAACGCAAGCGCGGCCGGCTGCGCATCCGGCTGCGCGAGGGCGCCGACCCGCTGCTCCAGGCGACCGGCGGCAGGCTGCCCGACTCGGCGGATCCGTACCGGCTGGCGGTGGACATCGACCGTGCGGGGGTCGCCGAGTACGTCGCCGAGGAGATCCGCCAGGCGCTGCTGCTGGACCAGATCCCCCAGGAACCGACCAAGGCGTATCTGCTCCCCGGACCGCCGGTCCCGGTCTCCGTCCGCTCCTCCGACGGCATGGTCTCCTTCGACGGCGCCCAGGTGCGCATCGACTGGTCCGACACCTCCGACCGCGTGAAACGGGCGACCGGCCCGAGGATCATCAACGTGGGCGACCTGGTCCAGGTGGAGTGGCTGCCCAACTCCGGCTACGAGGACGGCTTCCTGCGCTTCGTGACCCGGGAGACGGTGTTCTCGAAACTGCCGCCGGAAAAGGACCCGTACGCCCTGGACCTGTGGGGCAGCGCCCGCCGTGACCTGCTCACGGCCCTGGTCGCCACCGCGGTCACCGCCCGTCTGCCGCACCCCTCCACCCGCGCCGGCATCGACGCCGCCGACCGCCCCCAGCCGACGGCGTCCCTCCCGCCCCCGGCCGACCACCACGACGTACTCCTGCGCAGGCTGCGCGAGTTGGGTGAGCTGCACCGCGACGGCGTCCTCACGGACGAGGAGTTCGCGATGACGAAGGCGGTCGTCCTACGGGGCTTCTAGCCGCACCCGCAGAACCCCGTCGGGTCAGCTCAGCAGATCCGGCTCACTGCGGCTGACGTCCTGCCACAACGGCTGATAGTTGATCCACGCCACCAGATCCCCGCCCAACTGCTCCCGCGTGGCCACCGCCTGCCGATGCTCGATCAGCACCGGACGCCCCGCCGCCCGGGCGGTGAGCTGCACCTGGCAGGACCGTTCCATCGACAGGAACCACCAGGCCGCCGCGTCCACCGAGTCGCCGACCGTCAGCAGCCCGTGGTTGCGCAGCACGAGCGCCTTGTGGGAGCCGAGCGCGTCCGCGATCCGGCGGCCCTCCACAGCGTCGACGACGACGCCCGAGTAGGCGTCGTAGAGCGCGTGGTCCTCGTAGAAGGCGCAGCTCTCCTGGGTGATCGGATCCAGCAGTTCCCCGAGCGCCGCGAGGGCGCGCCCGTGCACCGAGTGGCAGTGGGCGACCGCGACGACGTCCGGGCGGGCGGCGTGGACCTGGGAGTGCACGGTGAACGCCGCCTGGTTGACGTGGTAGCGGCCGTCGATCACCTGCCCCTCGGAGTTGGCGAGGACCAGATCGCTGACGGTGACGTGCTTGAACGGCATCCCGAACGGGTTGACCCAGAAGCAGTCGCTGAACTCCGGATCGCGCGCGGTGATGTGCCCCGAGACCCCGTCCTCGAACCCGAGCCGCCCGAAGATCCGCAGCGCGCCCGCGAGCCGCTCCTTGCGATGCCGGCGTTCGTCCTCGACCGACTCGTGCATCGGCGGCATCGCGAACCGCAGCTGGTCGGTCGGCAGCGGCGAGGGCGGAGTGGGCCCGAGGGGCGTCCCGTGCATGTGTCCTCCAGCACTGGGTTGCTTACGGGGCGGAAGTTACCGCCGGTCAGTGCAGGAGAACAGAGATGTTCTGTAAAGATCCCGCTCGCACGGCCGTCTCGGGGAGCGCAATCCAGACAGCGGATGTCGGGTATCGGCGCCACACTCCCCGTATGACAGCGAACTGGGCAGCCTTCTCCGCCGCCGAACCCGATCTGGCCCGCACCACCGAGGAACGCTTCGGCGCCTTCACCCACCACACCCTCGCCACCCTCCGCAAGGACGGCTCCCCCCGCACCACCGGCCTGGAGGTCCGCTTCCTGAACGGCGAGCTCTGGCTCGGCATGATGCCGGACTCCCTCAAGGCCCTCGACCTGCGCCGCGACCCACGCTTCGCGCTCCAGGCGAACCCCGGCGAGGGGCAGTCCATGGGCGGCGGTGACGTACGGATCTCCGGCCGGGCGATCGAGGTGGAGGACCCGGAGCAGAAGGCCGCATACGGCGAAGAGGTGGAACCGCCGGAGCCGTTCCACCTCTTCCGCACCGAGCTCACGGAGGTCGTGCGGACCTACGTCGAGGACGACAAGTACCTCGTCGTCCAGGTCTGGAAGCCCGGCGAGCCCCTGCGCACGATCAAGCGCACCTAGGGCCCGTGAAGCCCACGGGGCTCACTCCCACTCGATCGTCCCCGGCGGCTTCGACGTCACGTCGAGAACCACGCGGTTCACGTCCCGCACCTCGTTGGTGATCCGCGTCGAGATCCTCGCCAGGACGTCGTACGGCAGTCGCGACCAGTCGGCGGTCATGGCGTCCTCGCTCGACACCGGGCGCAGGACGATCGGGTGACCGTACGTCCGTCCGTCGCCCTGCACGCCCACGCTGCGGACGTCCGCGAGCAGGACCACCGGGCACTGCCAGATGTCCCGGTCGAGGCCGGCCGCGGTCAGCTCCTCGCGGGCGATGGCGTCGGCCTCGCGGAGCAGGTCGAGCCGCTCCTTCGTCACCTCGCCGACGATCCGGATGCCCAGGCCCGGGCCCGGGAACGGCTGGCGCTGGACGATCTCGTCCGGCAGGCCGAGCTCCTGGCCGACCATTCGGACCTCGTCCTTGAACAGCTTGCGCAGCGGCTCGATCAGCTTGAACTCGAGGTCTTCCGGCAGGCCGCCGACGTTGTGGTGGGACTTGATGTTGGCGGTGCCGGTGCCGCCACCGGACTCGACCACGTCGGGGTACAGGGTGCCCTGGACGAGGAACTCCACCGCCGGGCCCTGGTCCGCGATGATCTCGGCCTGGGCCTGCTCGAAGACCCGGATGAACTCACGGCCGATGATCTTCCGCTTCTCCTCGGGGTCCGAGACACCCTTCAGAGCGGTCAGGAACCGCTCCTCCGCGTCCACGACCTTCAGCTGAACACCGGTCGCGGCCACGAAGTCCTTCTCGACCTGCTCGGTCTCGCCCTTGCGCATCAGTCCGTGGTCGACGTACACGCAGGTCAGCTGGGAGCCGATGGCCTTCTGCACCAGCGCCGCCGCCACGGCGGAGTCGACGCCGCCGGACAGGCCGCAGATGGCGCGCCGGTCGCCGACCTGCTCACGGATCGCGGCGACCTGCTCCTCGATGACGTTGCCGGTGGTCCAGTCCGGCTTCAGGCCCGCGCCCCGGTACAGGAAGTGCTCCAGCACCTGCTGGCCGTGCGTGGAGTGCATGACCTCGGGGTGGTACTGGACGCCGTAGAGCTTCTGCTCGTCGTTCTCGAAGGCGGCGACCGGGACGACGTCCGTGGAGGCCGTCACCGTGAAGCCCTCGGGGGCGGCGGAGCAGGCGTCGCCGTGCGACATCCACACGTGCTGCTCGGCCGGGGTGCCCTCGAAGAGGGTGGAGGACGACTTCGAGACGTGCAGATCGGTGCGGCCGTACTCGCGGGCGCCGGTGTTGTCGACCGTGCCGCCCAGGCTCTGCGCCATGAGCTGGAAGCCGTAGCACATGCCGAAGACGGGGACGCCGGCCTCGAACAGCGCGCGGTCGATGCGGGGGGCGCCCTCCTCGTACACGGACGAGGGGCCGCCGGAGAGGACGATCGCCGCCGGGTTCTTGGCGAGCATCTCCTGGACCGGCATGGTGCTCGGCACGATCTCGCTGTAGACCCGGGCCTCGCGGACGCGACGGGCGATGAGCTGGGCGTACTGCGCGCCGAAGTCGACGACCAGGACGGTGTCGGGGGCGGCGGCGGGGTTCGCTGATGACACGGGTTGCCTTCCGGCGGTGAGCGAGGTGTGTGTGGGGCCGAGTCTACCGGGATCCGCGGGGCCCTCTCCGGGCCGAGCCCCGTCTCAGCCCTGTCTCAGGATGCGAACCGGCTTGGAAGCCTCCGCGAGGCCCTGCATACTGGCCCCATGCTCACGCACCCGACCTTCCTCTTTACCTATGGCACCCGGCCCGCCGGCTGCCATGGTCGTGCTGCTTGAGCAACTGACAAGCGACTTCCCAGGCGCCCCGGGCCGACAAGGTCCGGGGCGTCTGACGTTTCCGGGTCCTGTCGCTCCGGGGCATCGCGCCCATCCGACGAGGAGCCCCCGAGATGACCACCACAGCAGCAGAGCAGACCGGCGCCCACACCCCCGAGGCGGCCGATGTGATCACCGGCGCCCGAGAGCGCATCGACGCGCTGGACGACCGGATCATCGGTCTGATCCAGGAACGCATGGCCGTGTCGGCCGTGATCCAGGAGGCGCGGATCTCCTCCGGCGGCCGGCGCGTGAACCTCTCCCGGGAGATGGATGTCCTCGGCCACTACCGGGACGCGCTGGGCAAGCCGGGCACGTCCCTGGCCATGACGCTGCTCGAACTGTGCCGGGGTCGCATCTGAGTTCGGTGCCCGTCTCACCCGTACGGAGCGTGACGCCTCCTGCACCGCTTCGTTGGAACCGGTGTCCGTGCCAGCCAGGGGCGGGCCCGAAAGAACCACGCGTGGCTCGCTGGAGCGATGAGGCGGACGGATCACACCGTGCGCCGTGGGACCTCGCTCCGGAAGAGTGACCGGACGGCAGGGGACAGCAGCCCGGTCACCCAGAGAACGGTCGGCTCCGGGGACGCCCGGGGCCGACCGGCGGAAAGGGCGAGAAGGAGTACAAGGCCGGTCCGAAAGGTTGCGAAGGCCGGGTCCTTCCAGCACGATGCGTAGCAAAGCCCGAGTCCCACCGCCCCAGTCCCGCGATGTCTCCGGCCCGGCCGTGCCTCGCCGCACTGCCAGAGGTCGAGACCACCGATGGACCATGAAAAGCGGCGCAACCCCCCGGCGCCGCTTCCCCAGGCACCGACGCTGCCCTGACGTCGGTGCTGACGATAGAAGGGCCCCGCGGCTCCGCCCTGCGGGGCCCTTCTCATGCCGGTCGCCCCACGCGTCAGGTGCGGGAGACGGTGCCGCATCCCTCCGCGCGGTCCGCGTCGAGGTCCTTGCTGCGGTCGTACGGGTCCGTCGTCGGGCCGGTGGGGGGTGCGCCGGTGGGTGCCGACGAGTCGAACTGCGGATGCAGATAGCCGTCGTACACGTCGCAGGCCGAGTTGCCGATCTCCTGGTCGTAGCGCACTACGGCGACCTTCCCCGGAGTGACCTGGTACTTCGCCGGGTCGGAGAGCTCGACGTCGACGACCCGGCGGACGATGGTGCGGGCCACCTCGGTCGAGCCCTCGCGGACGAGTGGATAGACGAAGGTGTAGTCGGCGTGCACGACGACGGAGGCGTGCTCACCCGCCTTGAACGTCATGCGCCCGCGCGTCTTGACGACGTCGCCGGCGAGCCGCACCTCGTCGGGGTCGAAGCGGGAGAACATCAACAGCGGGTCGTGGTCCTTGTCCGGCTTGCGCAGCGAGCGGGTCAGCAGGTCGAGCAGTTCCGTCTGGCGGGGCTCGATGACGCCGAGGGCGGTCTCCGGGCGCTCGCCGCGGAGCGTGGCCGGGTCGAGGTTGGCGTCGACCAGGAGCTTTCTGGTCTGCCGCAGCGCCTGCTCCACCTGCGCCTTGGACAGGGTCCCGACCGGGGTGGCCTTCGGCAGTGCGATGCCGGCCTCGCCGTCGGCCCAGCGCTCGGCCGGCGAGCCGGCGAACGGCCGGGCCACGGTGGGGACTGCGGGATCGGCGGCTCCGGGCGCGGCCGTCGGGGCGGCGGTCTCCTGCGGGAGCGGCGACGCGGCTGGGCCCTCCGGGGACGAGGTGGTGGTGCTGGTGGTGCCGAACGGGTCGCCGGGTATCAGCGAGGGCCGTATCGCCACGACGGCGACGGCCACGGCGAGCGGTACTCCGACGATCGCCCACCGCCGCCGGCGCCGGGCGGCCCGCCCGTCCATCTCCTGCCAGGCGGGCCCGGTACGCCACCCCGGGGGCAACTCGCCCCGCGCGTCCTGCTGCCGGAGCCGCTCGGTGACCATGCGGGCACGGGCGGAGGGTTCCTTCGGCGCCGGAGCACCCGCACCCCGCTCGCTGTCCTGGACGAACTTCTCCCACTCGGCGTCGGATATGGACGACGAGGACGGCTCCGCTCCCTCGTCGGATCCTGGTCTGGGACCTTCTGACGGTCTGTCGGTCATGGCTCTGTGCGCCTTCTCTCGAATCCCTGCAAGGCAGCTGAGCGTACGTCAGCCACATCAGCCCTCGGACACGGTTTCGGATTCCCAGCCCGTCACTCCTCCACCACACCCACAGGTTCGAACGTCGGCTCTCCTTCGATCACTGGAATATCAAGCTCCCCCTGAAGCGCCTTCCACAGGAAGTCCGTGAACGACATTCGCAGCTGAATCCATTGCCCCATATCGAGCACCACAGACCAGCCTCCTCCGTCGATTTCCGGGGGAGCCAGCAGGACATGATTTCCCGAGGTCGACCGAGCAATTGGAACACATCCCCCCGGTGCGGGGTGAACAGGATAGGGGTACATCTCTGGCGCATTCCGCGCCAAATCCGAGTACGCGTAGGAAGCCTGGTCCCACAGCGACTCAAGACGAAGTCCCTCGTCTCCGCCTGCTGCTCTCGGATGAAACACATAGAGCTGATCGTTCACGCACCCCGGACCGTAAGCTGTGACGAACTGCTTGTAGTCCTCCGGGAGGATTACACCGGACCGCATCTCGAGCGCCCGCCAGTCACGTTCCACATCACCATTGACCAGCGGCCGGCCCAGAATTTCACGGAACCGAGAGATTTCCACCAGATGACCTTTCAGAGCAGGAGTAACCACCGGACGGCCGATTGTAGACGGTGCAGTTCAGGCGATATCCGCCATCCCCCACCACACGCATCCGTATCTCGGTTGGGATCGCCGGGTCAGTACCGTTATACACAGGGAGTACACCAAGCGCCACGTGCTGCCCCGATTTCACCGCGCGCGTGACGTCATCCTCCAGCGATCGCATGTGCGGAGAGTTCGCCGGAGTCTGGTAACCAGCCACAAAGTTGCGCAGTGTGTCATTGGCGCCGCCCATCTGATTGCCAATCAAATGCAGTGCGGCACGGTTTCCGACCGGCAGACGGTCGTAGCCCGCAGGCTTCCATTTCGGGTCCAGCCGCCAAGGCCGCAGATCGTAGGAGTCGATGTGGGCGACAGCTCCCGTGGCGCGGCAGTCATCAGGTCCGGGACCGAACCGGGTCATCGGGGCGTAGTAGAACGACGGGTCCGTGGACGGGAAGTCCCGGGAGCACTTGTCGCGTGTGCGTCGGGCGTTCGGGTTGGCTCCCGACTGTCCGTAGCCGAGGTCCGGATCGATGTCCTCGTCTGGGAACAGGTCCTGGAGGGCGTCAAGACTCCTACGGTCCTCAGGGGTGTACGTCTCCTCGTCGTCGGCGAGGCCAAGCATCTTGAGAGCGCCGACGACCAGGCCTACGGCATCACCGAGCTTCCACTTGCCGTTGTTCGGGTCCCAGTCCGGCTTGGGGTCCGGACGGGTGGGCGCCGGGTTGGGGCGCGAACCGTTGTTGGGATTCTGGTCGATCGGCGGGCGCACCGGGCGCACGATGGTCCTCACTAGGTTGCCCACAGCGGCTGACACCCCGGGGTCCGAAGGCCCGCTGGGGCCACCCTTACCGGGTCCCTTGGCGGCAGCCGCCGCCTGGGCAGCGGCCTGGGCGGCGATGACGTCGGCCAGATCGCCCCCGTACGAATAGGACAGCGTGCTGGAGCCGGCGTCGCTGTAGGTGCCGGTCGTCGTACCCGAGTCGGCGTTCCACCATTCCCACGCGCCGTAGCCGACACCGACACCGGCAATCCCGATGGCCGTGCTGTATCCCAGAGCCTCCGCCCCAATCACCAGACCGCCGATAACGATGGGCACGAAGTGCCCGGTCGGGTCGGTGGCGTTGAGCGGGGTGGCGTTGCCGTAGGTGTAGCGGTTGGCCTGTACCGACGGGCTCGGGGCGAGCTGCCAGGTGTCGCGTGAGGCGAAGGCGCCGGTGCCGGGCTGGTACCAGCGGGCGGCCATGTTGACGTCCCCGTTGTCCGGGTCGGTCCAGCCGGACTGGTAGCCGAGGGCCGGGGTGCTGCCGGCGGTGGCGGTGGCGGTGCCGAAGGGGTCGTAGGCAGTGGATCCGGTGACCTGCATACCGTCAATGGACAGGCCCGCGACCAGGTCCGTGTGCTGGTCGGTGACGGACCACTGGGTGTTGGTGCCGTCGGTGCTGGCCAGCAGGGAGCCGTACGGGGTGCGGCTGTAGTCGGTGGTGCCGTCGCCGAGGAGGTTGTTGGAGCCGCCGTCGTACCGGAACGCTGTGGTGCCGTGCCTGGCGACGCGGTCCAGGGAGTCGTACGTGTAGGTCGACGCACCGTCGGTCACCTTGCGTTCGAAGGCGTCGAAGGTGAGGGAGCGGGAGTCCGACCCGGTTTCGACCGCCGCGAGCGTGCCGCGCGCTGTGTAGGTGTACGTCGATGTGCCGTCGGTCAGCAGGCGGTTGCGCTCGTCGTACGTCGCCGCGGCCGAACCGGCCTTCACACGGTTGCCGGCCGCATCCCACGCGTACGAGGTGGTCGTGCCGTCGTGAGTCCAGTAGGCGAGGCGGCCGGCCTGGTCGTAGCCGTAGACATGTTCGCCCGCGCCTGCCGTGCCGCTGGTCTGCTTCCAGGTCAGGCGGTCGTCGAGGTCGTAGGCGTAGGTGGTGGACGCGATCTCGGTCGCCTCGTCCGGGGTGGTGATGATGTCGTCGGTGAGGCGGCCCAGGCTGTCGTAGCCGTAGGAGCGGCGCGCCGACTCCACCCACTCGCTCGAGCCGTCCGGCTGGATGGCGTACTGCTCCATGACCGGGCGACCGGCGGCGTCGAAGTCGTACCAGATGTCCGCGCCGGTCATCTCGTTCCACACCCACTCCGGGCGGCCCGCGGAGTCGTAACCGTAGGAGGTGGTGTACTTCCCGTCCGTCCGCTCGGTCATGTGGCCGTCGGCGTCGTAGGTGTAGTCCACCGTGCCGCCGGGGCCGGACGCGGTCAGCAGCTGGCCGCGGTCGTTGTAGGTGTAGGTGTTCGGCGTGAGCGGGTCGTCGGTGCCGGCGGAGGTCATGCGGCCCGCCAGGTCGTAGGACAGCGTGCGGTCTGCGGTGGTCGCCTCCGCGCCGGTGCCCGTCTCGTGGGTCAGGCGGCCGAGGCCGTCGTAGGTGCGCTCGCGCTTGACTCCGCCAGGAAGCAGTTCCGTGACGGCCTGGCCTGACTTGTCGTAGATCGTGGTCCAGGTGCGGTCGGCCGCGTTCGGGTGGGCGGTCGTGGACGGTTCGATCGTCGACTCGGGCAGGCCCCAGCTGTTGAAGGTGTAGACGGTCTTGTTGCCGCGTCCGTCGGTCAGCCGGGTGCGGTTGCCCGCCGCGTCGTAGCCGAAGGTGGTGGTGATGGACTCGGTGGCAAAGACCGGCTCCACTTGCTTCTCCATGCGGCCCAGGGCGTCGTATGCGTACGTCGTGCGGGCCTGCGTCTCCGGAGAGATCACTGCCGTGCGGTTGCCGTCCGCGTCGAACTCGGCGATGAGTGTGCGCAGCGCCGTCGTGCCCGTGCCGTAGTCGGTCGATGCCTTGACGTTGCCTAGGGCGTCGTACGTGGTCGTCGTACGGCGGTTCGTGGCGTCCGTCGTCTCTGTCCGGCGGCCGAGGCCGTCATAGTCGAACCTGGTGGTTCCGGCCGGGTCCGTCACGGACTTGGCCTCGCCGACCGGGTTGTACGCGACGGTCGTGGTGATGCCGCCCGGCGTCTTCGACGCGGTCTGGTTGCCCGCGTCGTCCCAGGTGTAGCGGGTGGTCAGGTTCTGCAGGGTCGGGTGGCGCTCGATGGTGGTCGCGGTGAGCCGTCGGCCCAGTTCGTCGTAGGTCGCCTCGGTGCGGGCGCCCGTCGGATCGGTGGCCGAGAGCTGATGGCCCGTCGGCGTCCAGGTATAGCGGGTGACTCCGCCGCCTTCCGCGCCCGCGGAGTTGAGCAGGTCGGGGTCGCTGTTCTCGGCCGCTGCCAGGGCGGCGGCCGCGTCGGCCACCGGGTCCGTCTTGCTGGTGAGCTGTCCGAACTGGTCGTAGCCGAAGCGCGTGACGCGGCCCAGCGGGTCGGTGACCGTGAGGGGGAGGCCCAGCGCGGTGTACGTGGTGCGGGTCGTCGCCGTCAGCGGGGCGGCGGCGCCCGGCGGGGTGTAGTCGGGGCGGGTCACGGCCGTGGTGCGGCCGAGGCGGTCGGTCTCGGTGCGGGTGACCTCGCCGCGGGCGTCCTTGGTCTCGGTGGCCTCGCCGAAGGTGTTGTAGCCGGAGAAGGTGGCCGGCTCGATCGTCGTCGCCGCGGCGCCGTTCTCCTCGGCCTGCACCGATGGCGCGGTCTGCTGCACGAGACGGCCCAGGGCGTCGTAGCGGTACGTCGTGGTGTGCGCGGCCGCGTCCGCGCCGGGGACGTTGCCGCGCGGGCTGACCGAGGTCAGGGGCAGGCCGCGGTCGTCGAAGGTGGCCGTGGTGGTGTGGGTGCTGGTGCCGTCGGTGACGGTCCGCCTGGTGACGTTGCCGGCGCTGTCGTAGTCCGAGGACGTGGTGAGCTTCTTCGTCCCGGAGATGGTCCGCGTCTGCTCCTTCACGCGGTCGTCGCCGTCGTAGGCGTAGGTGGTGGTGCGGTTCAGGCCGGCCGGGTCGAGGACGGTGGCCGTGGTGCGGCCGAGCGCGTCGACCGCGAACGTCCGCGTGGTCCTGCCGCCGCCGGTGACCTGCTTGGTCAGGTGACCTGCCGGGTCGTAGGTGTTGGCCTCCAGGACGATGTCGTGCTTCGTGCCGTCCGCCTGGGTGACCTGCTTGGCGGTGGTGGTGGCCGGCAGTCCGTCGTCGAAGTAGGTGTACGCGGTCGTCGCGCCCATCGCGTCGGTGGTCGAGGCCAGCCGGCCGGCCGGGTCGTAGGCGTTGGAGACGACCGTCAGGTCGCGGACCGTGCCGGACGGGTCGCCCGTCCAGTCGTCCAGGACCGTCGTGGCGTGCCGGCCCCGGGGCGTGTAGGTGTACGTGACGTGCGTACCGGCCGGGTCCGTCATGGCGCTGACGCGGCCCAGCTCGTCGTGTTCGAACAGGGTGGTGTTCTGCTCGGCGTCGGTGACGCTGTCGTTCAGGCCGTGCGCGTTGTAGTGGTACGTCGTGGTGCGGGCGGTGTCGCCTCCGGTGGTGTCCGCCGTCGTCTCGGACAGCAGGTTGCCGTCCTCGTCGTAGGCACGGGTGATCTTCGCGGTGTGGGTGGTGCCGGTGATCTCGTTGCGCACGCCCGCGCCGGTCTCGGTGACCACGTGGGAGGCCGTGTCGTAGGCGTAGGTGGTGGTCACGCCGTTCGGGAAGGTGTCGGAGACCTGGGTCTCGCTCGCCTTGCGGCCCAGCCCGTCGTACGTGTACTTCGTGACCAGGCCGGACGGGGACGTCACCTCGGCGAGGTCGCCGTTGGCGTAGTAGCGGTACGACGTCTTCGCGCCGGTCGGCGTGGTCTGCGTCGCCACCAGGGCGGGCGGGGTGGTGCCGCCGCCGACCGCGGCCTCGGTGCCCGCGGTGTACGCGGTGGCGGCGGTGCTGTTGTCCGGGCGGACCGCGGTGAGGGGGAGGCCCAGGGTGTTGTACGTGTACGCGGTGCGGTAGCGGTCGTCCCGGTAGTCGGTCGAGCGCTGGTCGCGGTGGGTCAGCGGCTTGTCGTTGCGGGGGTCGAGAGGGTCGCTCGCGTTGAGGTGGTAGCTGTTGAAGCTCGTCCAGCAGGAGTCGGCGTCCCGGCAGGTCGTCGTCGACACGACGTTGCCGCGTGCGTCGTGGCCGGTCACCGTGGCGTGGCCGTTGGGGTCGGTGACCGTGTGCAGGTTGCCGGCCGTGTCGTAGGCGTACGTCGTGACCGCGCCGGTCTCGTCGGTGCGGGACAGCACGCGCCGGCCGTGGAGCGCGTCGTAGCTCGCCTTGCTCGTCTTCTGCTTCGGGTCGGTCACCGTGATGGTGGTGGACAGACCCGATGTCGCGCTTTCGGCCTGCGCCCGGTAGTGGGCGGAGACCTGGTCGGCGGTCAGGGGCTTGCGGTAGAGGGCGACCTCGTCGATGTCGCCGGTGAAGTAGTAGGTGTCCGCGGGCAGGCCCATCCAGCCGGAGCTGCCGTAGCCGCCGCCGATGTAGGCGTAGGTGCGTGACTGGTCGACGATGGCGCCGTCCAGCGAGCCGACCTTGACGCCGTCCAGGTAGAGGGACTGCGTGGTGCCGTCGGCGGAGAGCACGACGTGATGCCACTCGTTGTCCGTCACGGCCTGCGGCGACACGATGGGGGTCGCCCCGCTGACACCCGAGAGGTAGAACTCGCCGCGCAGCCTGCCCGATCCGTCGATGTTCAGCACCGGACGCCACGAGGTCGGGGTCTGGCCGAGGGGGGCGTTCTGGAAGCCGAGCAGGACGGCCGATGCCGTGGAGGTGCGGAACCACATCTCGGCCGTGAGCTGGTTGCCGCCGGCGGGGAGGGAGCCGGGTACGGCGATGTGTCCGCCGCTGCTGAGGTGGACCGCCCGGTTGTCGCCGAGGCCGAACACACCGGTCCGGGCGAGTCCGGAGTACTGGACGTCGGGTCCGTCCGGGACGAAGGTGCCCGCCGTCTCCGAGCCGCCGACCTCGCTGGCGAGGGACGTGCCGTCGCCTTCTCCGAGTCTCCAGTACGCGGCGGGCGCGTCCGCGACGGTGACGCCCCGGTACTGGTCGCCGGTGCCCTGGATCAGGTCCTTGCGTGCCTGGACGCGACGCTCGGGTGTGTTCCGGTAGAACCGCAGGTACACCCAGAACTCGCCGCCGGTGATGATGTACTTCCGGAACGTCACCAACTCCTTGTCGTAGAAGGCGACTTCGTCGATCTGTCCGGTGAAGTTGCGATAGCCGGCGGCCTGGCCGTCCCACAGCGGCGAGGAGTAGCCGCCGCCGATGAACACCCGGGAGAAGCGCGTGGTGCCCACGCCGGTCTGCGTGCTGCCCTGGAGGTCACCGTCCACGAACAGTGCCTGAATGCCTTCGTTGCCCGTCAGCATCACGTGGTGCCACTTGTTGTCGGTGACGGCCTGGTCGGACACGAGCGCGTTCGCGTCTCCCGAGAAGCGTCCGCGTACCTTGCCGTCGGAGTCGATCAGCAGCATGGGCCGCCAACTGGTCGGCGTGTCGCCGAACTCGGCGTCCTGGTTGGCCACCAGCACGCCCGACTCGGTGGTCTTGAACCACAGCTCCACGGACATCGCCGTCGCGCTGCCCAGCGAATCGGCCGGCACCTCGACCGCCCCGTCACCGGCGAAGCTCGCCGCGGTGTCGTCGCCGTCGGCGAAGATGCCCGCACCGCCCAGGCGCACACCGTCCAGGTACTCACCGCTCAGGCTCTCCCCCAGCGGGCTCGCGGCGACGGCGCCGCTGCGCTCGCCCATCCGCCAGTATCCGGTCGGGGTGCTGCGCTGGACCGTGTCCGCGTACGAGGACGACGCGTTCGAGTACGAGGGCGACGACACCTTCCAGGCACCGCCGTTGTCATCGGTGTGCTGGGTCAGACGACCGCTCGCCGGATCGTACGCGGCCATCGCGTGCACCCGCCCGGACGGCAGGGTGACCTTGGTCATCTGCCCGATCGCGGCCCGCGCCGCATAGTGATCGGCGACCGTCGCGGCGTCCAACGGGTGGTCGTAGACAGCGACTTCGTCCATCTGGCCCTTGAAGCGGTACTCGCCGCTCGCCAGCCCCATCCAGCCGGAGCTTCCGTAACCGGCACCGAGGTAGGCGTGGTCACGGGACTGCTCGGTGATGGCGCCGGTCAGCGAACCGACCTTGGCACCGTCGAGGTACAGGGTCTGCGCGGTCGCACCCCCGGACAGCACCACGTGATGCCACCGGCCGTCCGTCACGGCTTGCGACGACACGATCGGCGTCGCCCCGGACGCGCCCGACAGATAGAACTCGCCGCGCAGCTTGCCCGCGCCGTCGATGTTCAGGACAGGACGCCACGAGGTCGGCTTGTCGCCCAACTCGGTGTTCTGGAAGCCCACGAGAACACCGGAGGGCGTGCTGGTCTTGAACCACAGCTCGATCGCCGGGAAGGCCGCGGCCTTCAGCGTGTCGGCGGGCAGCTCGATCACGGAGTCGACGCCGTCGAAGGTGACCGAGGTGTCCGTCGTCCCCGCGACCGCGGAGTCGGTGCCGCCGAGCTGGACGTCCCGGTAGACGGCCTCGTTCAGGCCCGTGCGCGAGACGGCCTCGCTGACCGCCGCGGCTCCCTCGCTCTCGCCCAGCCGCCAGTACGACGTCGGGGCCGCGTCGAGCACGCTGCTGCGGTAGACCGAGCCGTCGCCGTACTCGTAGACCGTGCACTTGGTCGTCGACGAGGGCGGGCACACCTTGGTGAGCCGGTCGCCGGTATAGGTGTACGCCCATGTCAGCCCCGGCGTACCGGAGGCGACCGCGCTCGTGGTCACCGAGGCGACATGGCCGCCCGACCAGGTGAACGTCAGCGAGCGCCCCGACAGGCCGTCGGTCACCTTCTTGACCGGGCCGCCGTCCTCCGACTCGTGTGTGACCGACTGGGTGCGGCCGGCCGCGTCCTTGATCTGGGCGAGGACTCCGCTGGGCATGAAGGAGTACGTCGTGCCCGAACGTTCCCGCAGAGTCCAGCCCTCCCCCGCCTGCTGGACGAGCGTGAGAGAACCGCCCGGCGGACCGGTGTACGTGCCGTCCGCGTTCCGCCCGAAGCGGACCTGTGAGCCGTCAGCCAGCGTCACCAGGACCGTCGACGTGCCCGGTTCCTCCCGCACCCGCATGTCCCAGCGCGTCGACCAGCCGGTGCCGAACGCCCCGTCGGCACGTGGGTCGAGGGAGTTGTAGGTGCGGGTGACGGCCAGCTCGGGGCCGACGGTGCTGATCGCCGCGTCGGTCGCGGCGGTGACGTAGTTGCCCGCGCGCGTTCCGATCTCCTTGCCCTCGTCCGCGCCGCCGAGGTGACTGGTGACGGTCGGCTGCGGCACCTGCGTGGTCAACAGGGCGGGACCGGGGCGGGCCGAGGTCGCGGCGCCGTCATAGACGTACGCGTACCAGGCGTACGGCTTCCCCCACGACAGCCAGCCGGAGGGCACCGCCCACTGCTGCTCGCTACTGCGGGTGCCCTTCCTGCAGTTCTTGCGCAGGTTGCTGCCCTCGACCTCGCAGACCTCGAAGGTGTACTCCAGCGTCGACTTCGGGTACCGGTCGGCGTCCGCGCCCTTCGCCCACAGGGTCGGGGTCAGCGAGTCGGCGGTGATCCCGCTGCCCGGTGACTCGGCGGTGAGCTGCGGCGGGATGTTCACGGAGGCGATCTTCACGGCGGGGCCGGGCACTCCGGCGCTCGTGAATCGGCTGACGCCGACGTCGTCCATCGTCCACTGCACGGTGTACGTGGCGGGCGTCAGCGGCGCGATCTTCGCGTCCAGTGTCACGCTCTCGCCGGGCGACACCGCCTCCGGCATCGACGTCCAGCGGATCTTCGCGCTGTCGGTGATCTCCTTGCCGGAGGAGTCGAACAGGTTGTAGCGCAGCTTGTAGTTGCCGCCGGCGGGCCAGGTCTCCTGGCCGCGGTTGGTGACGGTGACCTTCTCCACGCCCTCGGTGGTGGCGGTCACGGGCGCGGTGAAGTCGCCGAGCTTGTAGGTGGCGCCGTACTTGGTCCAGGTGATGTCCAGGCTGGGCTTGCCGTTCGGGTAGTCGTCGGAGCCGAACTGCTTCCAGCCCTTGGAGTCGGTGGTGGAGGCCTTGACCGCGAGGCCGTAGTTCTTCTTGCGGCCGTGGGTCCAGTCGTCGACCAGCTTGCGGCCGGCGGAGCCGAGCTTGATGCTCTCCCAGGCCGGTCCGCACGACCAGTTCGTCGTGCCCTCCGGGCGCCACCCGTGCGCGAAGCTCTTCGACGCCAGGGAGGAACCGGTCGCCGGGCCCGGGTACTTGGTGGTCGTGGACTCCGACCAGCTCGACGTGACGGGGTGCACGGTCACGGGGCGCGCGGTGCACGACTGCGACCAGGTGTTGTAGAGGGCCAGGTTGGCGCCGAGCACCCAGGCGTTCTTCAGCGTGGTCTCCACGCCGCTGAACCGCAGGAAGGCCGCGGCCTTGTGGCTGCCGCCGTCGTAGGTGCCGACCTTCAGCACCGTGTCCGAGGCGAAGTTCTGGTTGTACGGGTACTCGACGTAGGTTCCGGAGGTGGAGTCGAAGGACTTGACCGAGGGGTCGACCCGCACGGGGTACACGCGCTCGGGCGCGGCGAGCCACTCCTTGTCGAGCTCGACGACCAGGATCTGACGGCCGTTCTCCTCGGCCAGGCTGTAGGTGACCCCGGACGAGATCGCGCCCTCGTTGGAGTCGGGGGCGAGGTGGGAGTCCTGCATCCAGCCGGCCGGCGTCCAGGCGCGCACCGTGTCATCGGCGTCGGTGAACGCGATGCCGCCGTGGTCGTCGAGGCGGGCGGTCAGGCCCTCCAGGTCCAGCGGGAAGCGCCATTCGGTGGGCGCGGAGGCGTCGTTGAGGACCAGGGTCTCCTTCACGGAGTCGCTGCCCGCGAGGAACTCCAGGTCGGAGTGCGGGCGTACGTCCGGGTAGGTGACCTTGCTGCCGTCGGCCCGCCCGCCGGAGGCGCTCGCCCCTTCGACGCCGTACCCGATCGACAGTCCCTCGCCGACCTGCATACGCACCACGGACGGGGCGTCCGCCGACCCTGCGAACGCGATGGGCGACCGTGTGGAGCGGGTCTGCCAGCCGTCGTCGCCCGCGTTCATCGTGCTCGGGCCCGGCTCGTCCGACGGGATGAGGGAGGTGTCGATCGTCTTCCAGCTGCCGTCCTTGGCGCGGAAGTTGACCGGCTCGGTGTAGAAGCGGGTGGTGTAGGTGCCGTCCGGGTTCCGGTACGTGCGCCGCCGTTCCTCGCGCTGTCCGGTGATCTCCTTGCTGCGCTTGGCGTCGAAGCCCTCGGGCGTGGTCGCGTCGGGGGCCTTCGTCGGGCTCACCGGCCCCGGCTTCGGTGTCCTCGCGGCGCTGGGGAGCCTGGTGACGCCGGCCGTCACGTCGGCGGGGAGTTCGCCGCGACCGGTGAGCGGTCCGTCGTGACCGCCCTTCGCGGAGGCGTCGGTCGCGTCGGTGGACGCGGTGTGGCGGCGGCCGGCCGCCGAACCCCATGGCTGATCAGGCGCGTCTGCGGCGGAGGAACCGCCTGTCGACGGGCCGACAGCCAGTGCGGCCTGCTCGGTTCCGGCTATGACGGCCAGAACGAAGGCGACAGCGACAACAAGCGGACGTGCCGAGCGCACGGTTCCCCCCACCTCAGGTGAACAAGTGGGGGATTTCCTAAAACGATCGATCTAAGTCGCACAGGGTCTCCACAGAGGTAGACATCCCCGATGTGGTGACCGTCACATGACAAGAGTGGCTAAATCAGGATCATCAGTTATGTGACGCAGGCCACATAAGAAATCTGTTAGTCAAGGCACAACCATTCACAGGTGTCACCGATCCAACCGTGCGAAACAAGGGCCACACCCGCGCCCCACACGCGGAGGCCTCCCTTTCAGCGTGTGCCGCGACATCGCGGCACACCGGACTTTCCGAGGTCTTCATGAAGCTTCGCCGTGCACTGGCCGCCGCGGCCACGACGGCCGTCATAGCGCCGATCGCGTTGCTGTCCGCGCCGGTCGCGTTCGCCACGGGCGAGACCACCCCGACGCCGACGGCATCGGAAGAGAGCACGACCGCCACGGAGGAACCCCCCACGGAGGAGCCCGCGCCCACCGAGGAGGAGCCGACTCCGACGGAGGAAGAGACCACGCCCGAGGAGGACGAGACCTCCCCGGAGACCGAGGAGCCCACCTCGGACCCGAAGCCGAGTTCGTCCGCCACCGAACCCTCGAAGCCGTCGCCGAGCGCCTCCGCTCCCGAGGAGTCGGAGGACCCGGAGCCGGAACCGTCCATCTGTGAAGACACCAAGATCGACGTCAGCATCAAGGGACTGCCGGGCAAGATCGCTGCCGGCAGCGGGTGGCACAAGTTCTCTCTGAACTTCTACAACCCCTCCGACTCCACGCTGAACGACCTGTTCTTCTTCGCCGGCACCGCCGCCGACAAGGAAGGTCTCCAGCTCTTCAAGACCAAGCAGGTGCACCTCCAGGCCTACAACCCGGTGGGCAAGGCTTGGGAGGACGTCGACATCGAGGGCTACTCCGTCGGCGGGGTCGGCTGGACCGACGAGCTCCAGGCCGACTACGAGGTCAACATCCCGATGCGCCTCAACGTGTCGTCCAGCGCCCCGGTCGGCGCGGGCTTCACCCTTGGCGGCGGCGCCTACACCGACAGCGACGCCGACTGCGACGGCTGGGGCGAGACCTCGTACAAGTTCCAGATCGTCGCGGCCGGAACGGACACGGACGACACCAAGCCGCAGACGGGCGGGAAGCTCCCCGTCCCGTCCAAGGCTCCGGCCAAGAGCGACAGCACCCAGGTCACCGGCAGCCTCGCCGAGACCGGTTCCAGCTCCAACCTCCCGGTCATCGGCACCATCGGCGGAGTCGCCATCGTCGCCGGCGCCGGTGTCGTGTTCGCGATGAAGCGCCGCAAGGTCGGTGCCGAGGCCTGAGGCCTGGCTGAAGCACCACGCAAGACAGAGAAAGGACCTGCGCTCGGAGGGGGGCGCAGGTCCTTTCTCTGTGCCTGGGTGCGTTGCCTACTTCTTGGGCGGCATCGCCGGCATCCCCAGGAACGGCAGCTTCAGCGCCCCGAACGCCTCCGCCGGAACCGCCGGCGACATCGGCTCGACCGGCTTCAGGCGTTCGTACGCCGCCCCCTGTGCCGGACGCGGGTCGGCCTCGCCCTTGTTGGGCCAGTACGACATCGCCCGCTCGGCCTGCGCGGTGATCGTCAGGGACGGGTTCACGCCCAGGTTGGCCGACACCGCCGCGCCGTCGACGACCGAGATGCCGGGGTGGCCGTACAGCCGGTGGTACGGGTCGAGCACACCGGTCTCGGGCGAGTCGCCGATGGGGCAGCCGCCGAGGAAGTGGGCGGTGAGCGGGGTGCCCATCAGCTCACCGACGTTGGAGCCGGCGAAGCCGTTGATGTCGTCGGCGATCGCCGACGCGGCCTCCGAAGCCGCCCTGATCTGCTTGGGGTTGGGGGACCCGTGCCCCTGGCGTGCCGTGAGCAGGCCCTTGCCGACGCCGTCCGGTTTCAGATACGTCGTCAGCGAGTTGTCCAGCGACTGCATCACCAGGCCGATGATGGTCCGCTCCGACCAGCGGCGGTTGGACAGGGAGCGCAGGATGAGCAGGGGGTGGCGGGCCGCGTTCGCCAGCCAGGCCGCGATCCGCGACGAGCCCTCCGCGTACGGCACCTGAAGGATCGACAGGCCGCCCATCGAGTTGGAGCCCTTGCCGTAGCGGACCGGCTCGATGTGGGTGTTCTCGTCCGGGTGGATCGAGGAGGTGATGGCGACTCCTCGCGTGAAGTCGACCTTGGACTCGCCCGTCGCCTTGCGGTAGCGCCGGTTGTCGGTCTGCGCGCCGACCAGGGCCTCGGAGTTGGTGCGGGTCAGCTCGCCCAGCCTCGGGGAGAGGTACGGCAGCTGCCCGCCCGCCTTCATGCGGTGCAGCAGGGTCTGGGTGCCGTACGTGCCGGCGGCTATCACCACCCGGCGGGCCGTGAACAGCCGGCCCTTCCCCTTCTTCCTCCGGTCGCCCTTGCGGTCGGTCGGCAGCGTCGCCACCGCGTACCCGCCCCGCGAGTCGTCCGTGACCGACACGACCGTCGTCAGGGGGTGCACGACCGCGCCCGCCTTCTCGGCCAGGTAGAGGTAGTTCTCGTTCAGGGTGTTCTTCGCGCCGTGCCGGCACCCCGTCATGCACTCGCCGCACTCGGTGCACGCCCTGCGTGCCGGGCCCGCCCCGCCGAAGTACGGGTCGGCCACCTCCTGACCCGGCTTGGCGCGGGCCTCTCCCTCGGCGTCCTCGCCGTCCCCGAAGAAGACTCCGACCGGCGCCATGTGGAAGGTGTCGCCCACGCCCATCCGCTCGGCCGCCGCCTTCAGATGGACGTCGGACGGGGTCATCGTCGGGTTGAGCCGTACGCCGAGCATGCGCTGGGCCTGGTCGTAGTACGGCTTCAGCTCCTCCTGCCAGTCGGTGATGTCCCGCCACTGGGGGTCGTCGAAGAAGGCCTTCGGCGGTACGTAGAGGGTGTTGGCGTAGTTGAGGGAGCCGCCGCCCACACCGGCGCCTGCCAGGACCATGACGTTGCCGAGCAGGTGGATGCGCTGGATGCCGTACATGCCGAGCCTGGGGGCCCAGAGGTAGTTCCTCAGGTCCCAGGAGTTCCTCGGCAGGCTCTCGCGGGTCCAGCGGCGGCCGGCTTCCAGGACGCCTACGCGGTAGCCCTTCTCCGTGAGACGAAGGGCTGTGACGGAGCCGCCGAAGCCTGATCCGACGACGATCACGTCGTAGTCGTAGGTGTCCTGTGACACGTGCTCTCCTCGTTGAGAACGGTGGTCCTGAACGGTTGGTCCTGAACAGGTGGTCCTGAACGGGTGGTCCTATTTGAAGCGCAAGGCCTTCATCAGCCGCAGGCTCCTGCTCATGAACTGCGCGTACTTCTCGTCGTCCATGCCCAGCGACGGCGCCATCGGCAGCAGCCGCTGCTGGGCGACCGTCTGGGCCTCCGTGTACTTGAGGATGCCCTCGGAGCCGTGCCGGCGGCCGAGGCCGGAGTCCTTCATGCCGCCCATGGGCGACTGGACGCTGCCGTACGCGGGGGCGTAGCCCTCGTTGACGTTGACCGTGCCGGTGCGCAGTCGGGCGGCGACCGCGCGGCCGCGGCCGCCGTCCTTCGTCCAGACCGACGAGTTGAGGCCGTACGGCGTGGAGTTGGCGTGCTCGATCGCCTCGTCCTCGGTCTTGAAGCGGTAGATGGAGACGACCGGGCCGAAGGTCTCCTCGGCGCAGACGGTCATCTCCGGCTCGACGCCGTCGAGGATCGTCGGCTCGAAGAAGTACGGGCCGATGTCGGGCCTGGCCACACCGCCCGCGACGAGCCTGGCGCCCTTCCCGACCGCCTCCTCCACATGCCGGGTGACCGTCTCCAGCTGCCGCTCGCCGACCAGCGAGCCCATGTCCGCGCCGTAGGCGAGGGACTTGCCCAGCCGCATCGCCTTGGTGCGGGCGGCGAAGCGCTCGACGAAGGCGTCGGCGATCGACTCGTGGACGTACAGCCGCTCGATGGAGATGCACAGCTGGCCGGCGGAGGAGAAGCAGGCGCGGACGGCGCCCGCGGCGGCCTTCTCGACGTCGGCGTCCTGGAGGACCAGCATGGCGTTCTTGCCGCCGAGTTCGAGGGAGACGCCGACCAGCCGGGCGGCGGCGCCCTGGGCGACCTCGCGGCCGGTGCGGGTGGAGCCGGTGAAGGAGACGTAGTCGGCGTGCCGGACGACCTCGGGACCGACGACCGGGCCCTCGCCGAGGACGATCTGGAAGACCTCGGCGGGCATACCGGCCTCGATGAGCAGGTCACGGGCCCACAGGGCGGTCAGGCAGGTCTCCGTGTCCGGCTTCATGACGACGGCGTTGCCCGCGACGAAGGCGGGGAGCGCGTCGCCGACGGACAGCTCGAGGGGGTAGTTCCAGGGGGCGATCTGGCCCACGACGCCGCGCGGGTGGCGCAGTTCGGTGACGCGGGTGAGGGTCGGCATGGCGCCCGCGTGCCGCTTGGGCTTCAGATACGCCGGTGCCTTACGGCCGTAGTGGCGGGCCGCGACGGCGACGGCCTGCACCTCTTCGTGCGCGTGCAGCCGGGCCTTGCCGGTCTCCAGCTGGATGAGGTCGAGGACCTCCGCCTGGCGTTCGAGCACCAGGTCGTGGAAGCGGAGCAGTACGGCGGCGCGCTGCCGCACGGGGACCTGCTCCCAGACGGCCTGCGCCGTGCGGGCCGACTCGAAGGCCTTCGCCACGTCCTCGGGCGTCGACTCCGGCAGGTCGGCCAGCTTCTCGCCGGTGAACGGCGTGTGGTTCGCGGTCCGGCCGGAGCCGACCACGCCCTTGGTGAGCTGGGCCACCAGCTCGGGGGTGACCACGTCGGCGGCGGTACGGGCGCCCTGCGGGGCGGGGGCGAGGGGGTTGGTGCCGGTCTTGGCCGGGGCCTGCGCGTCCGTCATGAGGCGCAGGGTATGCCGGAGCGGGGGCTTTGTGTACCCGTCGGTAACGGGGATTCACCGAGTGCTCACACAACGCCAGTGTCCACTGGCAACAAACCCGCTGATCAGGGCGTCGCCGGGTCGGCGCCACCTCACTCGATCTCGAGTCGGTCACGAGCGCCCTTGAAGACCGCGGTTCCTTTCTTCTCCGTCGGCGTGCCCTTGGGCATGTCGACGCGCAGCTCGTACATACGGTCGTCGCCGGTGACCACGATGAGCTGCATGACGCGGGTCGGGGACTCCTCCATGTCGTACGTCGTGTCGGAGAGGACGGCGTCGTAGCCCTTGAAGGTGGTGCGGGTGGCCTGGGTGCTGGCGTCGTGGTTGTAGCGGTCCCAGGTGTCGTGCGCCTCCTGCGCCTGGTCGAGGAGCGGGCGCGGCGCCTTGTCCCACTGGGTGAGGCGGACCTGGACGAGGCCGATGTCGTAGACGACGAGCCGGGGCTGATCGGTGGCGTCGCCCTCCCGCGCGGCCTCCTTGTACTCGGCGGGGAGGAAGAGCACGGCGTCCATGTCCTGCTCACGGTGCTCGGTCCAGGTACCGGGGCTGGCCGGAGTGGGAGCGGTGGGGGCCGGGGTGGCTGTGGCGGTGGCGGTCACCTCCTTGACGCCGTCGCCCTGGTCCGTGTCCTTGTCCCTGCCGACGAGGAAGGAGGTGGTGGTGAACCAGGTGGCGGCGACGAGGAGGACACCGAGGGCGGCCAGGGGTGCGGGGCGCAGCCAGGAGCGGCCCCTGGGCTTCGGGCGTTCCGTGGGGACGGTCGTGGGTTCGGGCGTGGTTCCCGTGGCCGGTTCGGGGGTGGTTCCCGTGGCCGGTTCGGGTGCGGGGTCGGGCCGGGGCCGGGGCTCGCGCTGGGACTCGGGCAGGGGCCCGGACTCGGGCAGGGACTCGGGCTCGCGCTGGGACTCGGGCAGGGGCCCGGACTCGGGCAGGGACTCGGGCTCGCGCTGGGACTCGGGCAGGGGCCCGGACTCGCGCTGGGGCTGGGGCTCGCGCTGGGACTCGGGCAGGGGCCCGGACTCGCGCTGGGGCTGGGGCTCGCGCTGGGACTCGGGCAGGGGCCCGGACTCGCGCTGGGGCTGGGGCTCGCGCTGGGACTCGGGCAGGGGCCCGGACTCGCGCTGGGACTCGGGCAGGGGCCCGGACTCGGGCTCGGGCTCGGGTCGGGGCAGGGGCTCGGGTCGGGGCCCCGGTCCGGCCTCCGGCTCACCCACGCCCACGCCCACGCCACCGCGCTCACCCGCGCCCGCCCCACCGCGCCCACCCACGCCCGCGCCACCGCGCTCACCCGCGCCCGCCCCACCGCGCTCCGCCCGACCGGACTCCGCCCCACCGGTCAGCCGTACCGTCCCCGAGTCCTCCGCGAACTCCCGTAGCCCCGAAGCGTCCTGAGGCCCCGTCCCCGCCGCGTCCCCGAAGGGCTCCGGGAGCGGCCAGCCCTCCGTCACCGCCTCCAGCGCCGCCGCGACCTGGTCCGCGCCGGGCCGCCGCTCGGGGTCCTTCAGCAGCAGCCGCACGATCAGCGACCCCAGCGGCCCCGCCTGTTTCGGCTCGGGCGGGTCGGCGGCGAGGATCGCGGCGAGCGTGGACTCCAGGGTCGTACGGCGAAAGGGCGACCAGCCCTCCACGGCGGCGTACAGCAGGACGCCCAGCGACCACAGGTCGGAGGCGGGTCCCGCACCCCGTCCGGACATCCGCTCGGGCGCGATGAACTCCAGCGAGCCGACGAACTCGCCGCTCACGGTGAGGGATTCCTCGCCCTGGATGTGGGCGATGCCGAAGTCGGTGAGGACGACGCGGTCATGGCGGCCCAGCAGTACGTTGGCCGGCTTGACGTCGCGGTGGACGATGCCGACGGCGTGCGCGGCGCGCAGGGCGCCGAGGACGGCGACGCCGATGCGGGCGGCCTCGGTCGCCTCGACGGGGCCGCGCTGGAGGACCTCGTGCAGGGACTCGCCGCGGACCAGCTCCATGACGATCCAGGGCAGGGTGTCCTCCACGACGACGTCATGGATGGACACGGCGGCCGGATGGTCGACGCGGGCGGCAGCGCGGGCCTCGCGGTAGAGCCGGTGGGCGGCGCGCTGATGGCCCGCGTCCTCCGGATCGCCGGGCAGCCTCGGCTGTTTGACGGCGACTTCACGGCCCACCAGTTCGTCGACCGCGCGCCAGACGGTGCCCATGCCGCCGGAGCCGATGCGCTCGACCAGGCGGTAACGCCCGCCGATCACACGCCCGTTGGGTCCGGCGCCGCCACCGTCGTCGCTCATGCCCCATGCCTACCTTGCGGGGCGGGCACCGCGCCAGTTCAGAGCTTGCCGATATCCAGGTTCGCGATGGCCGTCCGCGCCACCTCACGACCGCGGTCGGTGAAGTCACCCTTGCCGGGATAGTCGATGGTGAGCTTGTACATGTCTCCGGCGGAGGTCTTGTAGTAGAAGATCCTCATCTCGCGCGGGCGCTGGTTCTGGCTGTCGGTCGTGGTGTAGACGACGGTGTTCTCGGCGGCCGGCCTGTCCCGGTACGTGGTCTCGCCCTCGGGCTCGGTCGTCGCGCCCTCGGACATGCTGAGATCGTAGGCGCCGCCATCCTTGAAGTCGCTGTTGTCGTCATACATCTCGGCGGCCGCGGAGTCGGCGATGTTCTTGCCGGTGTCCTCGGCCTTCTTGTCGAGCGTCAGGCCGATCCAGACGGCGCCGCTCGCATCGGTGTACGACACCCAGTGGTCGTCGTCCGACTTCTCGGGCACGGCCCGCTTGTAGCCGTCGGGCACCGCCAGCGTCGCGCCGAGCGCCTTCTCCTCGCGGGTCGTCCAGCGGTCCGGCAGCGGTCCCGCGAACGGGTCGGCGATCACCAGGTACGCCGTCACCGCCGCCGCGACGACCGCCGCGCCGAGTCCCAGCAGCGCCTTGGGGCCCAGCCGGATGCCCGCCTTGACGCCCTCGGGTATCCGCACGACCTGCGTGGCGGCCTGGGCCGGCGGATCGGCCGCCTTCTCCAGCAGCGCACGCGTCTGCACGGCGTTCGGGCGGCGCGCCGGGTCCTTGTGGAGCAGGCCGTTGATGGCCTCGGCGAGCGGGCCCTGGGCGGCGGCGGGCGGCGCGGGCGCGGCGTTGAGGACGGACTGGAGCGTCGCGGGCGTGTTGCTGCGGCGGAACGGCGAGACGCCCTCCGTCGCCGCGTACAGGACGACGCCCAGGGACCACAGGTCGCTGGCCGGTCCCGGGCGCTGGCCCAGCACCCGCTCGGGCGCGATGTACTCGGGCGAGCCGACGAAGCCGCCGGTGTCGGTCAGATTGGTCTCGCCCTCGATCTGGGCGATGCCGAAGTCGGTGAGGACGACGCGGTCGTGCCGGCCGAGGAGGACGTTGTCCGGCTTCACGTCGCGGTGCAGGATGCCCGCCGCGTGCGCGGCCTCCAGCGCACCGAGCACCTGAAGGCCGATTCTCGCCGCGTCCCGGGCGCCGAGCGTGCCCTCCTGCAACGCGTCGCCCAGCGAACGGCCCTGCACCAGCTCCATCACGATCCACGGCCGGCCGTCCACGACGGCCACGTCATGCACGTTCACCACCGCGGGATGGTCGAGCCGGGCCGCGGCGCGTGCCTCGCGGCGCATCCGCTCGAAGGCGTTGTCCCGTTCGCGTTCGGGAAGGTGATCCGGTACCCGGGGCTCCTTGACGGCGACCTCGCGGTCCACCGTCTCGTCCTTGGCGCGCCAGACCGTGCCCATCCCGCCGTGCCCGAGCTTGGCGAGCAGCCGGTAGCGGCCGGCGATCAACCGACCGGTGCCGGGGTCGGGCGCGGGCGGGGCGGTTGGGGCGGGGGTCGCGGGCCGGCCGGGCGCCATCTGCTGCGGTACGGCCCCGGCGGGCGCCGCGTACGGGTTGTCCGGGTGCGGGACGGGCCCGGGCGGGTTCGGCTGCGGCGGTTGCAGTTCGAAACTCGTCGGCTCGTCGGACCGGTAAGGGGCTCCCCCGTTGCTGCTCATGGCTCCATCCATATCGTGGCGGGCGGTTCGGGAGCCAGCGAGATCGCTTTCCGGTCACAGAGCCGTGACTCAGGTCGCTACTTATCTCCCTTTTATTCGGAGTTGGTGGGCGCGGGCCGCTCCGGCTCGGTGGCCGCGGGAGCCGACGTGCCCGTGGGGCCCGAAGTGCTCGGCGACGGAGACGGGCTGAGTGAGGGAGTCGGGCTGGGCGTACCGGAGACACTCGCCGTACTCGGCCGCCCGAGCGACGTGCCCGGCACCGAACTGGTCGGCACCACGCCCCCGTCCCCACCCCCTCTCACCAGCAGCGCCGCCGCCGACACCCCCGCCACCGCCACCGCCGCGACCAGCACGACCGCGGCCAGCACACTGCGGGGGGAGTACGGGCGCTCCGCTCTGCTGAACCGTTTCGGCACGGGGGTGAGCCCCGTCTCCAGGAACTCCCGCAGCATCCGCTCCGCCGCCACCGCGTCCAGCCGCAGCCCCGGGTCCCGCTCCAGCAGCCCCTGTACGACGGAAAGGATCGGCGTCGCCTGCGCGGGCGGACGTATGTCCTCGGACACCACGGCGAGCACGACGCCGCTGAGCGAGTCGCGCCGGAACGGCGACTCACCGGTCAGCGCCGCGCACAGCAGCGCCCCCACCGACCACAGGTCGGAGGCGGGGCCGGTGCCGCCGCCGGACATCCGCTCGGGCGCGGTGTACTCGGGCGAGCCGACGAAGGACCCGGACTCGGTGAGCGTGCTGGCGCCCGGCATCTGGGCGATGCCGAAGTCGCTGAGCACGACCCGGTCGGTGCCGTTCTCGATGAGCACGTTGTCCGGTTTGACGTCCCGGTGCAGCACCCCGGCCGCATGCGCCGTGCGCAGCGCGCTCAGCAGGTCGGCGCCGATCCGGGCGGCCTCGTGCGCGTCGACGGGCCCGTGTGCGGCGATGCGGTCGGCGAGCGAGTCGCCGTCGATCAGCTCCATGACGATGTACGGGCGTTCGCCGTCCTCGACGACGTCATGGACGACGAGGACGTGCGGGTGGCTGAGCTGCGCCACCGCCTGTGCCTCGCGCAACGTGCGTTCGCGCTGCCGTCGGGCCTCGGCCGCGGAGAGGGTCTCGTCGAGGGGGAGTTCCTTGACGGCCACCCTGCGCCCGAGCAACTGGTCGGTCGCCTGCCATACGACGCCCATGCCGCCGCGACCGAGCCTCGCCTCCAGACGGTAACGCCCCGCGATCACACGGAAGTTGGCGCCCTCGGTCCCCATGCGCCCCATCATGCCGCACCGGACCGATCAGCTCCGGGGCGCCGATCGGCCAACTATGCAAACCGGCAAAGGCTCCGCAACGCGGCAAAGGCCGTCAGGAGCCGCTCGACCGCCAGCTCTTCAGCACCGCCGTGAACTGCTCGCGCGTGGTTGTCCAGTCCGACTCGGGCGAGGACATGTAGATCGCGTACTCCGTGCCGTCGCGGTCGATGTACGCCTGGTCGATGGCGTGGCGCGGCCCGGCGACATAGGGCGGGTCCTTGGCCAGCGCGGTCCACGTGTACTCCCACAGGGAGCCCTCGCGGTCGCGGTAGAGGTTCTCCTCCAGGGACACCGTCTTGTAGTCGACCAGCTTCTCCCCCACCTGGTACTCCAGGTCGCGCTGGTGGTCGTAGGCGTTCGCGAACTGGGGCGAGGTGTCGACGGCGATACGGACGAAGTGCTTGCCGCCGTCGGGCGTGTAGTCGACCTGCTGGAGGCCGTCGATCTCCTTGCCGACCACCTTCCGCTTCCAGCCCTTGGGCAGATGGAGGCTGAAGCCGAGCGGGTCCTCGACACGGACCCAGGAGGCGGGCACGCCGCCCTGCGGCTCCTGGTCGTCCGTCGCCGAGGCGCTCGGCGGGGGCGTGGTCGTCGAGGCGGACGCCCCGGGACTGTCCGGCCCCCACCGCTGCAGCACCACCGCGGTGCCCCCGCCGACGATCGCGGCGAGCGCGACGACGAGGGCGAATGTGCGCAGCCGACGGCGTTTGGACGGCCGGGCGGGCGCGACGCCGGTGCCCGAACCGGTGCCCGTCGTGTCGTACGGCCGCCCGATCGTCGTCGGACCGGTCATCGGGGGATACGGCGTGCCGGTGGGCGTCGGCTGCCCGGTGTACCCCGTGGCCCCGGCGTACTCCGGCCCGATGTACTCCGGCCCGGTGTGCGCCGGCTCGTACCGGGTGTGCTGCGTCGGCACATACGCCTGCGCCGTGCCCGGCCTGCGTCCCTCCGCCGCCTCGGCCAGCATCTGCTCGGTCTCGGCCGCGCCGGGCCGGGTGGCCGGATCCTTGCGCAGCAGGGCGGTGATCACGGGCCCGAGCGAGCCGGCGTGCTGCGGATCGGCGGCCTCCTCCTCGACGACCGCCTGCATGGTGCCCAGCGGTGAGGTGCGGCGGAACGGCGAGCGGCCCTCCACCGCCGTGTACAGCGTCGCGCCGAGCGCCCACAGGTCGGAGGCGGGGCCCGGGTCGTGGCCGCGGACCCGCTCGGGGGCGAGGTAGTCGACCGAGCCGACGACCTCTCCGGTGCGGGTGATGGTGGTGTCGCCCTCGATCTGGGCGATACCGAAGTCGGTCAGCAGGACGCGGCCGTCGTCGGCGGAGAGCAGCACGTTGCCGGGCTTGATGTCGCGGTGCAGGACCCCGGCGGAGTGCGCGGCGCGCAGGGCCCGCAGCACCCACAGGCCGATCCGGGCCGCCTCGGCGGGCTCCACGCGGCCGCGCTCCTTGACCGCGTCGGCCAGCGAGTGGCCCTCGACCAGCTCCATCACGATCCAGGGCCGGCCGTCGTGCTCCAGCACGTCGTGCACGGTGACGACGGCCGAGTGGTTGATGCGCGCGGCGGCGCGGGCCTCCGCGCGCGTGCGCGCGAGCAACCGCTCGCGGTCGCTCTCGGAGACGTAGAGCGCGGCGGTCAGCTCCTTGATCGCCACGGCCCGATGCAACACCTCGTCGTGGGCACGCCAGACACGGCCCATACCGCCGCTGCCGATCGCGTCGGCGAGCCGGTAGCGACCCGAAACGAGCTGGCCCTGCATCTGATTCACGTTGCCCCGCAATGGTCTTGACAGGGTCAGGGTAAGGACCGGCCGACCCGACCGGAACCACGGGGGTGCCAAGGAGACCGCACTGTGATGGTTGTCGCTTTCGGCTCCGGGAAGCAACCTGGAACGGCTGTCACCGAGGGTTTGCGGACGAAATCATCCCGTGACCTGATACGTCGCCGACGCCTGCTCGAACAGCCGGGTCACCTCGTCCCGCTCGGCGTCCGGGCCGCGTAGCTGCACCACGTGGTACCGCCCGTCGATCAGGATCGCGAGATTGCGCACGAACAGGTCGCGTCCCTGGTCGTCGGTCCAGGTGAACTGCCCCTCGGCCATGACCCGCTCGCCGACCTGAATGGTCTTCAGCCCACCGGAGGAGGCCCAGCTGGAGTCGCGGTAGGGCTGCAACTCCCGCTCGTGCTCCCGCTGGTAGACCATCGGATCGCTGCCGTACCGGTCCGTGGTGTCCCGCCCCGGTACGACGATGAGGTCGAAGTCGCCGTGCGAGTACACGACCTGCCCGCTTCCGTTCTTCGGCGTGCGGTTCCATCCGTTGGCCACCGCGACCTGGAAGCCCGCGTCGTCCTTGCGCAGGGTGAAGCCGTCGGGGACCTCGGGGCCGTTGGTCTGCGGCTCGGTGGAACCGGCCGACTCCGTGGGGCCGTTGCCGGACTCCGGGGAGGTCTGGTCGGGCCGCGGCTCACTGCTCGCCTCGGCGGAGCCCTCGGGCTCGGCCCGGTCGGCCTGACCCGCGGCGCCGGTACGGCCGGCGTCCGCCGTGGCGCCGTCGCCCTGGTCGGCCTTCGGCATGAACATCATGGCGTACGCGATCGCCGCGGCCATGCCCAGCAGCACGAGCACCAGCAACGTACGCCCCAGTCTGCGGGGCGAGGGCGCCGCCTCCCGCTTGGCCCGCTTGTGCCGCCCGTGATGCGCGGGCAGCCCGGCCCGCCGCCGGCGCACCAGCTCCCCCCGGCGCCGCACGATCGGCAGCCGGTTCGGATCGACGGGCGGGGCGGCGACGACATACGTACCGGCCTCCGGCTCGGGCGCCGACCGTACCAGCGACCGCAGCCAGCCCCGCAGCTCCTCGAAGTCGAGGCGCTCGGTGGGGTCCTGCCGCAGCAGCGACTCCACGACCGGCCTGAGCGGCCCGCACTCCTCGGCGAAGGCGGGCGGCTCCGCGCACACCATCTGCACCAGCTCGGCCGTCGACTCCTCCGGATACGGCGCGTGCCCCTGCACGGCCCGGAAGAGCAGTGCCCCCAGCGCCCACAGGTCGGTCGCGGGCCCGATCGGCGCGGCGAGCTGCCAGTTCTCATGCACGGGCCCGGCCTGCTCCGGCGCCCACCGCTCGGTCACGGGCCCGACGACAGCCATCCGAGCCTGCCGCGCCCGCTCCGCGGCGAGCGCGGTGGTGGGACCCCGGGTGCCTCGGTGGGCGGGGGTGCCGGCCACGAGGTCGTTCCAGCGGGCCGGGGGCGGGGTGGGGGCGCCCGGTGCGGGGGAGGCTGTGGGGCCGGCCTCGGGCAGCCCGCGCTCGGGAAGGCCATCGGGTCCCGGAGCGAGGGCGCCGGGCACCGCGAAGCCCGGAACGCCGGGGCCGGACGGGCCCGCCGCGCGCTCAGGGGCAGGAATGCCACCGGCGGGAGGCCCGCCGAAGCCGGGAGCGGGCAGACCGCCCTCGGAGAAGCCACTCGGCGGCCCGCCGAAGCCCGAGGCAGGCGGCCCCTCGTCGGGAGGTGTGCGGAACCCCGGCGGGGTGCCCTGTCCCGCCGGCGGCAGTGCCGTGCGCTCGGGGCCCTGTTCCGTCGGTGTGCCACCGACTCCGATACGCGGCGCGGCGCCGTGCCAGGGCGTGGCCTCCACCCCGTACGGGTCGGCGATCTGCCCCGGGGGCGTCGTGCCACCGTCGCCGGCGGCGTACGGCTGCTGCGCCACGCCGTTGGTCTGGGACGCGGGGCCGCCTTCGGGCGCCGGGCGGGTGCCGGGCAACGCGACGCGTCCGTTCTGCTGGCCTTCCTGCACCCGGGCGGCGGCACGGGCGCCCGCCCGGTACGCGGCGATCGCCCCGGCCCGCGCGGCCCTGATGTCCCCGCCGGTCTCCAGCGCACCGCCCGGCGCCGGCCCCGGGGCCCCGGCCCCGTTGCCCTCATCGGCCGCGGCCACCGGCAGCCCACCGGCCGCACGCGCCTCGATCGCGGCACGCCGGGCGGCCTCCGGATCCGTACCGTCGATCCCGGGCCCACTCACCGAGGCCGCACCCGCGCGCTGTCCGGACGGCCCGACACCGCCCGCGCCACCGAAGCCGCCGCCAGGAGCCGACCCGCCACCCGGGGCCACGCCGCCCCCGATCTGCACGGCCCCGCCGCCCTCGCCCCCGTCACCGTCCTCCGGCGGCACCGGGTCGTACCCGCACAGCGCCTCCTCCGCGGCCCCGACCGCGAGCCCGGTCAGCATGACCCGGCCGTCGTCGCAGACGAGGACCGTGCGGGCGGTGATGTTGCGGTGGACCCAGCCATGCGCGTGCAGCACCCGCAGCGCCATGAGCACGTCGGAGGCGACCTCGGCAGCCCGATACGGCGTCAACGGCTGCTCGGCGAGCAGTGCGGCCAGCGGACGCGCGGCCACCAACTCGCTCACTATCCACAACGAGCCGCCCTCGGCGAACACGTCGAAGACCTGGTCCAGCCGGGGGTGGTCGGGGATCCGCGCCGCGGCCTGCGCCGCCTCGACCGCCCGCCGCACGGCGGGGTCACTGGGCCGGCGTGTGCTCGAACGCGCCGAGGGCCGTCGCCCCGCCCCGCGCTCCCTGGCGTCCCGCGCGGTGAAACCGTCGGGCAGCCCTTCGGCGTCGAGCACCTCCGCCTCGACGACCTCGGGCAACGGCACCTGCCGGACGAGGACTTCCTGCCCGCTGTAGGTGTCGAAGGCGCGGGTCTCGGTGAGTTCGTACTCGTCGGAGGGCGGCAGCGGCAGGCGGTAGCGGTCGGCGAGCACGCGACCCGCGTAGTCCTCCACGTTGCCTCCCCCGGCCGCCATGTTGGTCAATTCCGTTCGCCTTGCGTCCCGTTCCGGACGTCCGACTGGATGCGCACGGTCCGCAAGCTTTCACGATACGTGCCGGAGGCAACCCGCAAAGAGGGGTTGCCGGATCTCACGGCCCAATCCCCGCCTCCACGAGCCCAAACCCACGGCGGCTCACTTCACGACTTCGGCTTGAACGAAGCGGTCAGCGTCTTCCAGGTGTCCTTGCGAAGATCACTGTCCCAGTCGGCATCCTTCGCGGTGTACATCAGCGCATAACCGAGCTGGTCGTTCACGACGAACCCACGGTCGATCGTCCGGTACTTCGTCCCGCCCTCGACATAGGTGAACTCCCAGTCGGCAGTGTTCCAGCCGTTGAAGTCCACCGCCTCTATGCGGATCCTCTTGTACTGCGAGCGCGTCATGTACTGCTCCTGGTTCTTCCAGTCCGCCACCGGCTCTTCCTGCGGCGCGGACGTCCAGGCGACGAGCAGCTTCTGCCCGTCAGGACCCGTGAACCGGTCCCCCGCATCGTCCGTCGACCGGTACTTCCACCCCTCGGGCAGCCCGATCGAGTACCCCTGGCTGCCGTCGTGGGTCGAGGCGGCCCCACTGCCGCTCCCGGACCCCGCCTCGGCACCGCTCCCACCGGTCGCGCTCGCCTCGGCGCTCGGCGTCTTCCCCGCGCCGGAACCGGACCCCGACCCGGAGCCGCTCGTCGCGGACTCCTCGCCGTCCGTACGAGTACCGTCCTCCTCGTCCTTCTTGGTGTCGGCACTCTCGCTCGCCTTGGTGGAGGGCTTGCCCCCGCCACCGCTCGCCGCCCCCGTCGAGTCACCGCCGTCACGCAACGCGATGGCCAGCACCACACCGATCACGGCGAGCGCCACGACCACCGCGATGATCACCAGCGTCCGCTTCGGCACCACATCCGTGAGCGGAGCTCTCGGCACCGGCCGCGGCGGCAGATCCGGCGGCGGCACCACGGGCCACCCCGAACTACGACCCCCGCTCTGCGCATCCCGCTCACCGGCGCTGGACGATGCCTTGGCACCGGCACTCGACGCGGAGCCGGAACCGGCAGCCGCCCCGTTCCCACCCCCGTCACCGGAGGCACGACCCGCCCCCTCGGCCGGCGACGAGGCCCCGGCCCCGTCCGTCGCCGTGGACGATCCTCCGGACGCCGTACCGCCCGACTCCGAAGCGGCCTTCTCGCCCCCGGACTTGCTCCGAGCGGCGGCCGCCCCGGCCGCCCCCGCACTGACCGCGGCCTTCCGCACGGAACGCAGCGCCCCGCGCAGCCGCTCCCCGGCCTCCTCACCCCGCTTGCCCGCGCCACCCGACCCGGCGTCGGCACCCGAACGTCCCTTGCCCTTGGACCCGTCGGGCTGCGGAGGCAGCGGCACGACCTTCGTCGCGTCCACCGGCTCCGGCTCGGCCTTGGGCTCGGGCCTGTGGATGACGGCGTTGAGCATCGCCCGCGCACCGGCGTCGTCCAGCCGCTTCTCGGGGTCCTTGGTGAGCAGGCCGTAGATGACGTCCTTCAGCGGCCCCGCGTTCTTCGGCTCCTCCAGCGGCTCGGTCATCACCGCCGTGAGCGTGGCGATCGCGGAGCCCTTGTCGTACGGCGGCACACCCTCGACCGACGCGTACAACAGCCCGCCCAGCGACCACAGGTCGGCCGCGGGGCCCGGCTTGTGGCCACGGGCCCGCTCCGGGGAGATGTAGGAGGGCGCGCCGACGAGCATGCCGGTCGAGGTGATGGACGGGTCGCCCTCGACCTGGGCGATGCCGAAGTCGGTGAGCACGACCCGGTCGGTGTCGGACTCCAGCAGCACGTTCGACGGCTTCACGTCGCGGTGCAGGATGCCCTCGCGGTGCGCGGAGCGCAGCACGTCGAGCACGGCCAGGCCGACCTCGGCCGCCCGCTTGGGCTCCAGCAGGCCGTCCTCCCGGATGACCTCGGCGAGCGACTTGCCCTCGACGAGCTCCATCACGATCCACGGCCGGTCGTCCTCGTCGACCACGTCGAACACCGTCACCGCGCTGTTGTTGCGGATCCGCGCGATCGCCTTGGCCTCACGCAGGGTGCGCGTGATCAGCCGCCGCTTCTCCTCCTCGTCGATGTTCGACGGGAATCGCAGCTCCTTGACGGCGACGGTGCGCCCCAGAGTTTCGTCGACGGCACGCCACACCGTGCCCATACCGCCCCGGCCGAGGACTCCGCCCAGCCGGTACCGCCCCGCGAGGAGACGTTCACGGTCGTCCTGACGAGTGTCCTGACGGGATGTCCCCGCCCGCTCCGCCTCCGACATGCGTCCCCTCATACAACCCGCCCTGACAGAGCCTCCATTGTCTCTCACCCGACAAGTGCCCAGCGCCCAGGGTGCCCCTCGAACCGCCGCCCGACCGCACGACCCGAACGTCCCGGTCCCGCGGCGGCCACGGCCCGCCGAACCGCTCGTTCCGCCACCCGGCATGATGAGCCGCGACAAGGAGAGGAATCCGTATGGCACGACCGGCAATGCCGCTGCCGCGGACACTACTGGCCGTTCCTGTGCTGCTGACCCTCCTCGGCCTCGTGTCCCCGGCGTTCCTCGGCGTGCCTCCCACCGCCTGGCCGACGCTCACCTCCTCCTCGACGTCCGGACCCCCGGCGACGAACACCCTCCTCGCGCGGGTCGTCACCCGGGGCGAGGCGCCCGCGGCGGCCCTGCTGACCCGTGGGCAGTCGGGCAGCCGTTACGTCCGGGCGGGCCACGGCATCGCCCGCACCGACCACTTCCGCGCCGGCAGCATGACGAAGACCTTCATCGCGACGGTCGTGCTGCAACTGGCCGCCGAGCGACGGCTGTCCCTGTCCGACTCGGTGGAGCGGCACCTGCCGCACCTGGTGCGCGGGGCGGGCAACGACGGGCGCGCGCTGACCCTCCGTTCCCTGCTGACCCACACCAGCGGCCTGTACGACTTCACCGCCGCGACCAGGGGTACCGTCCCCGTGACGCCACTTCAGGCCGTACGCATCGCGCTCACCCGCCCTCCGGCCGACTTCGGCCACTTCTCCTACTCGAACACCAACTACGTGTTGCTCGGCCTGGTCATCGAGCGGGTCACCGGCCGCTCGTACGCCGTGGAGGCCGAGCGGCGCATCATCGCTCCGCTGGGTCTGACCGGCACCTCCTTCCCCGGGTCCCGCACCTCGCTTCCCGCTCCGCACGGCCGCGCCTACTCCACCGGCGGGGCCGATGTCACCGAACTCGACCCGCGGGTGGCGGGCGCCGCCGGCGAGTTGGTGACCACACTCGCCGACCTCGACCGCTTCTACGCCGCCCTGCTCGGCGGCCGACTGCTGCCCTCGCACTGGCTGCGCGAGATGCTCGACACCCGTGCCGCACACGGCTCGTACGGCATGGGACTCTTTCCCGTGAAACTGCGCTGCGGCACCGTCGTATGGGGGCACAACGGGCGCATCTCCGGCAGCTACGTGCGCTCCGCGGCCACCGTCGGGGGGCGTCGTGTCCTGACCTTCCGGGTGAACACGACGGCGATCGCAGATCCCGGCCTCGAACCCCGGCTGCCCGCCTCCGAGTTCTGCCCTCGCACCAGGTAGAACGGCCGGGGTTCGAGCAGAGATCCCCACTCCGGCCACCCGTTCGGGTGACGTTCACCTGCTACAACGGCACGATGTCGGGCGCCCCCAACCGCGCCGCGTCCGCCGTCAGGTCGTCCGGCTGGCGTTGCGACTCCCGCTCGGCCTCCACCCGCTTCTGGTAGTGCTCGATCTCGCGCTCGATGTGGTCCTCGTCCCAGCCCAGCACCGGCGCCATCAGCTCGGCCGCCTCATGTGCGCACCGCGTGCCCCGGTCGAACGTCTCGATCGAGATGCGGGTGCGCCGCGTCAGCACGTCGTCCAGATGCCGCGCCCCCTCGTGCGAGGCGGCGTACACGACCTCGGCGCGCAGATAGTCGTCGGCGGAGTGCAGGGGCTCGCCCAGCGACGGGTTCGCGGTGATGAGTTCGAGCACCTCCTCCGCGAGCGCCCCGTACCGGTTCAACAGATGCTCCACGCGGACCACATGAAGCCCCGTCCGCGCCGCGATCCGGGCCCGCGCGTTCCACAGCGCCCGGTACCCCTCCGCCCCCACCAGCGGAATGTCCTCCGTGACGCACTCGGCGACCCGCATGTCGAGCCCGTGCACCGCCGCGTCCACCGCGTCCTTGGCCATCACCCGGTATGTCGTGTACTTGCCGCCGGCCACGACGACGAGCCCGGGCACGGGGTGCGCCACGGTGTGCTCGCGCGAGAGCTTGCTGGTGGCGTCCGACTCCCCGGCGAGCAGCGGCCGCAGTCCCGCGTACACACCCTCCACGTCGTCCCGGGTCAGCGGCACCGCGAGTACCGAGTTCACGTGTTCCAGCAGGTAGTCGATGTCCGCGCTGGACGCGGCCGGGTGGGCCTTGTCGAGGTCCCAGTCGGTGTCGGTGGTGCCGATGATCCAGTGCCGGCCCCAGGGGATGACGAACAGCACGGACTTCTCGGTGCGCAGGATCAGCCCCGTGGAGGAGTGGATGCGGTCCTTGGGCACGACCAGGTGGATGCCCTTGGAGGCGCGTACATGGAACTGCCCACGCTCTCCCACCATCGACTGGGTGTCGTCGGTCCACACGCCGGTCGCGTTGACGATCTGCTTGGCGCGGACCTCGTACTCCCCGCCCGCCTCGACGTCCTGCACCCGGGCCCCGACGACACGCTCGCCCTCGCGCAGAAACGCGGTCACCCGCGCGCGGTTGGCGACCTGCGCGCCGTAGGCCGCCGCCGTGCGCACGAGCGTGGCCACGTAGCGCGCGTCGTCCATCTGGGCGTCGTAGTACTGCAAGGCTCCGACCAGCGCGTCCTTCTTCAGGGCGGGCGCGATGCGCAGGGCGTGACGGCGGCTCAGGTGGCGGTGCAGGGGCATGCCCCGACCGTGGGTACGGGCCATCGACATGACGTCGTAGAGCAGGACGCCCGAACCGGCGTACAGGCGCTCCCAGCCCTTGTACTGCAGCGGATACAGAAAGGGCACCGGCTTCACCAGATGTGGGGCCAGTCGCGACACCAACAGCCCGCGTTCCTTCAGCGCCTCCCGTACGAGCGTGAAGTCGAGCATCTCCAGATAGCGCAGGCCGCCGTGGATCAGCTTGCTGGACCTGCTGGACGTGCCCGAGGCCCAGTCACGCGCCTCGACCAGGCCGGTGGACAGTCCGCGCGTCGCCGCGTCGAGCGCCGTGCCCGCGCCCACGACGCCGCCGCCCACGACCAGTAGGTCCAGCTCGCGCTCGGCCATTGCCGCCAGTGACTCGGCGCGTTCCGCCGGCCCCAGTGTCGCTGTCCTCACCGCTGCCTCCCGCTCATCGGTCGGTCAGGCCGCACCCGTCGGGCGAAGCCCGGTTCGAACCCCCCATGCCCAGAATTCTGACCGGGTTGCCCGACTTCAGCCACCACGTACCCCCAGCCTGTGGACAACACTCACGGAAACGCGATCATTCAATGCCGCAAATCGGTCATATTTACTCCTAGTCTGACATTGCGCTCCCTCGTCCTGTCCACAGGGGTTGCGCACCTGCCCCGCTTCGGTTACTGGGAAGGACGGCCCACGCCATGCCCGCAGATCTCGCCGTCATCGGACTAGGCCCGTACGGCCTGCCCCTGGCCAAGGCCGCCGTCGCCGCCGGCATCCCCACGCTCGGCTACCGGACCGGGCCCGAGTCCGGCTCCCTCAGTCCCGCCGAACTGCGCCGGATGCTCTCGGGGGGCTTCCGGCACGCCACCAACCCCGCCGAACTCGGCCGCGTGCGCACGGCCGTCATCTGCCCGCCCACCCCACGCGGCGCGGACGGCGGGCTCGACCTCGGCCAGTTGGAGTCGGCCGCCCGCACCCTGGCCGCACAGCTTCGCCAGCACACCACCGTCATCCTGGAGTCGCCCGTCCCCCCGGGCACCACCGAGAACGTCCTGCGCCCGCTGCTCGAAGCGGGCTCCGGGATGCGCGCCGGCCGCGACTTCCACCTCGCCTACTCCCCCAGCCGCGTCGACCCCGGCAACCGCCACTTCACGCCCGCCAACACCCCCCAGGTGATCGGCGGCCTCACACCCGCGTGCACCGAGTCGGCGGCCGCATTCTACGGTCGGCTCACCGACAAGGTGGTACGCGCGCGTGGCCCGCGCGAGGCGGAGACCGTACAGGTCCTGGAGACCAACTTCCGGCACGTCAACATCGCCCTCGTCAACGAAATGGCCGTCCTCTGCCACGACTTGGGCGTCGACCTGTGGGACGTCATCCGCTGCGCCGAGACCAAGCCGTTCGGCTTCCACGCCTTCCGCCCCGGCCCCGGCGTCGGCGGCCACGCCGTCCCGCAGGACCTCACCGGCCCCGCCGGCCGCACCCTGCGCATGGTCGAACTGGCCCAGCAGGTCAACAGCCAGATGCCGCGCTACGTCATCCAGCGCGCGGCGACTCTGCTGAACGAGCACGGCAAGTCGGCCCGCGGCGCCCGCATCCTCCTGCTCGGCGTCACCTACAAACCCGACCTCTCCGACCAGCAGTCCACACCCGCCGAGGAGGTCGCGGTGCGCCTGCTGCAGCTGGGCGCCTCCATCAGCTACCACGACCCGTACGTCCCGTCCTGGAGCGTCCTGGACCGTCCGGTGCCGCGCGCGGACGCGCTGTACGAGGCTGTCGCGGAGGCCGACCTGACGATTCTGCTGCAGCAGCATCGGACGTATGACCTTCAGGGGCTGTCGGTCAAAGCGCAGCTGTTGCTGGATACGCGGGGGGCGGCGCCTACGGGGGCGGCGCATCGGTTGTGAAGGGGGGCGCGCGGGGTGCGTGGGCCGCCGGGGTTAGTGGCGTGGGGGATTCTGCGCCGGTACCGTGGGGAGCAGGTGGAGCCCCATGCAGCGGGTAATGCAGTACTGCGGAGGCTCCTGGCTGGTGATCGGGTGTCCGTCCCTAGTCGTTGTGGGGGCGGCCGCTCATCATCCACCAACAAGGTGGAGCCCACCGCAGTGGGTGCTGCAGCGGGCTCCTGGCCGTTAAGCAGAGTGTCCACCCCTATGTCTCTTAGGGGTGGCCGCTCAGCGGCCGTAAATCCACAAGACGCACCTCCTCCGGAACTTCACCAGCCGAAGCCAAGTGCGATCCCAGCGGGTGGGCTTGCGGTGACGGCCTATGGGCACGCCCCCTTCCACGATGCCGCCCATACCCGGTAGGCGGTCCGTTTGGAGTTCGGGCCGGGCCCCGAGGGCCGGGGTCCGGAACATCTCCTTGGAAGGGGGCGCCCCAGAGAGCTTGGGTCGCCGATCACCGACACTACCGCCCCCCTTCGCCCGTTCAGCCCACATTCGCCCCAAACGCAACCACGCGCCCCCACCCCCACAACGCGCCCCCACCCAGCCCCACTTGGGCACACAAAAGGGCCGGTCACCCCACCCGGAGTGACCGGCCCTTCCCTGACGTATCTGCGACGTACCTGCCGTAGACGTACCGGCTACCGCTGGTGCTGCGAGTCCGCCACCGCGACCTCGACCCGCTGGAACTCCTTCAGCTCGCTGTACCCGGTCGTGGCCATCGCCCGCCGCAGCGCCCCGAAGAAGTTCATCGAACCGTCCGGCGTGTGCGACGGCCCCGTCAGCACCTCCTCGACGGTGCCGACCGTGCCCAGGTGCACCTTCTTGCCGCGCGGCAGTTCCTCGTTCACGGCCTCCATGCCCCAGTGGTGCCCCTTACCGGGCGCATCCGTGGCACGCGCGAGCGGCGAGCCCATCATCACCGCGTCCGCGCCGCAGGCGATCGCCTTCGGCAGGTCCCCGGACCAGCCCACACCACCGTCCGCGATCACATGCACATACCGGCCGCCGGACTCGTCCATGTAGTCACGGCGAGCCGCGGCCACATCGGCCACCGCCGTGGCCATCGGCACCCGGATGCCCAGCACATTGCGCGTGGTGTGCGCCGCGCCGCCGCCGAAGCCGACCAGGACGCCCGCGGCACCCGTCCGCATCAGGTGCAGGGCGGCGGTGTACGTGGCGCAGCCGCCGACGATCACCGGGACGTCGAGCTCGTAGATGAACTGCTTCAGGTTCAGCGGCTCGTGCGAGGACGAGACGTGCTCCGCCGAGACCGTCGTGCCGCGGATGACGAAGATGTCCACGCCGGCGTCGACGACCGCCTTGGAGAACTGCGCCGTGCGCTGCGGGGAGAGCGCGGCGGCCGTGACCACGCCCGAGTCGCGCACCTCCTTGATGCGCGCGCCGATCAGCTCCTCCTTGATCGGGGCGGCGTAGATCTCCTGGAGGCGGCGCGTGGCGGCCTCGGTGGGCAGCTCGGCGATCTCGTCGAGCAGCGGCTGTGGGTCCTCGTACCGCGTCCACAGGCCCTCGAGGTTCAGCACGCCGAGGCCGCCGAGCTCGCCGATGCGGATCGCGGTGGCCGGGGAGACGACCGAGTCCATGGGGGCGGCCAGGAACGGCAGCTCGAAGCGGTAGGCGTCGATCTGCCAGGCGATGGAGACCTCCTTCGGGTCCCGCGTACGGCGGCTGGGGACGACGGCGATGTCGTCGAAGGCGTACGCCCGGCGGCCGCGCTTGCCGCGCCCGATCTCGATCTCAGTCACGTCTGTGGCCTTTCCCTGATGCGTTGCAGCGTCTTCCAGTATCGCCGACGGGTACGACAAGGGCGGCCCCGGAGGTTCCGGGGCCGCCCTCGGGAAGCCTGGTGGCTACTTGCTACGGCTGTAGTTCGGCGCCTCGACCGTCATCTGGATGTCGTGCGGGTGGCTCTCCTTCAGGCCCGCCGAGGTGATCCGGACGAACCGGCCCTTGTCCTGGAGGTCGGGGACCGTCCTGCCGCCGACGTAGAACATCGACTGGCGCAGGCCGCCGACGAGCTGGTGGACGACCGAGTGCAGCGGGCCGCGGTAGGGCACCTGGCCCTCGATGCCCTCGGGGACGAGCTGCTCGTCGGAGGCGACGCCCTCCTGGAAGTAGCGGTCCTTGGAGAACGACTTGCGGTCACCGCGGGTCTGCATGGCGCCGAGCGAGCCCATGCCGCGGTACGACTTGAACTGCTTGCCGTTGATGAACAGCAGCTCGCCCGGGGACTCCTCGCAGCCCGCGAGCAGCGAGCCCAGCATCACGGTGTCGGCGCCCGCGACCAGGGCCTTGGCGATGTCGCCGGAGTACTGCAGGCCGCCGTCGCCGATGACCGGGATGCCGGCCTCCTTGGCGGCGAGCGAGGCCTCGTAGATGGCGGTGACCTGCGGGACGCCGATGCCGGCGACGACCCGGGTCGTACAGATGGAGCCGGGGCCGACGCCGACCTTGATGCCGTCCACGCCGGAGTCGATGAGCGCCTGGGCGCCGTCCTTGGTGGCGATGTTGCCGCCGATGACGTCGACGCCGGACGAGTTGGACTTGATCTTGGCGACCATGTCGCCGACCAGGCGGGAGTGGCCGTGCGCGGTGTCCACGACGATGAAGTCGACGCCGGCCTCGATGAGCGCCTGGGCGCGCTCGAAGGAGTCACCGGCGACGCCCACCGCGGCGCCGACGAGCAGGCGGCCCTCGGCGTCCTTGGCGGCGTTCGGGTACTTCTCCGCCTTGACGAAGTCCTTGACCGTGATCAGGCCCTTGAGGACGCCCTGGTCGTCGACCAGCGGCAGCTTCTCGATCTTGTGCTTGCGCAGCAGCTCCATGGCCTCGACGCCGGAGATGCCGACCTTGCCGGTGACCAGCGGCATCGGCGTCATGACCTCGCGCACCCGGCGCGTGCGGTCGCTCTCGAAGGCCATGTCACGGTTGGTGACGATGCCGAGCAGCTTGCCCGCGGGGTCGGTGACCGGGATGCCGCTGATGCGGAACTTGCCGCACATCGCGTCGGCCTCGCCGAGCGTGGCGTCCGGGTGGATGGTGATCGGGTTGGCCACCATGCCGGACTCGGAGCGCTTCACCAGGTCGACCTGGTTGGCCTGGTCCTCGATGGAGAGGTTGCGGTGCAGTACGCCGACGCCGCCCTGGCGGGCCATCGCGATCGCCATGCGCGACTCGGTGACCTTGTCCATGGCGGCGGACAGCAGCGGGATGTTGACCCGCACGTTCTTGGAGACGTACGAGGCGGTGTCGATCTCGTCGGGTGCCATGTCCGACGGGCCCGGCAGCAGCAGCACGTCGTCGTAGGTCAGCCCGAGGGTTGCGAATTTGCCGGGCACTCCGTCGACGTTGGCAGTCATGACACCTTCCCCAAATGGCCTTGATCGGTGCGGATGTCCATGCTAACGGGAAGCACGGGTGTCACATTCCACGGTTCGGTACGGCTGCGGGCTTCGTATGTTCGTACGGAACCGAGGAGAAGCCTGTTCATTCCGGGGCGCACACAAGGGAGCGCTACTGCTCGGCCAGTGCGCGCAGCCTGCTCAGCGCCCGGTGCTGGGCCACCCGGACCGCTCCGGGTGACATTCCCAACATCTGCCCCGTCTCCTCGGCCGTCAAGCCGACGGCGATCCTCAGCAGCAGCAGCTCCCGCTGGTTCTCGGGCAGGTTGGCCAGGAGTTTCTTGGCCCACTCGGCGTCGCTGCTGAGCAGCGCCCGCTCCTCCGGGCCGAGGGAGTCGTCCGGGCGCTCGGGCATCTCGTCCGAGGGGACGGCCGTGGAACCGGGGTGCCGCATCGCCGCCCGCTGCAGGTCCGCGACCTTGTGCGCGGCGATGGCGAAGACGAACGCCTCGAAGGGGCGCCCGGTGTCCCGGTAGCGCGGCAGCGCGAGCAGGACGGCGACGCAGACCTCCTGGGCGAGGTCCTCGACGAAGTGGCGGGCGTCGCCCGGAAGGCGGGACAGCCTGGTGCGGCAGTAGCGCAGGGCCAGGGGGTGGACATGCGCGAGCAGATCGTGCGTGGCCTGCTCGTCGCCGTCCACGGCGCGATGGACGAGTGCACCGATCGCCCCTGCGGCTTTGGCCGCCTCGTCGTCGCGCATCGGTCCATGGTGCCCTGCGCCCGTACGGTCCGTGGCATCGCGCCCGATGTTGTGCACCGAAGCGTTATGAGCAGGTGCGCCGGAACTCATCCCCTGCGCCCTCCCCTTCCGCTCGACCGACTCGTCCCCGAGAGACTCCACACCTCAAGGATGCGGCATCCGCGGCGAAACGAGCACCGGGCACCGGGGGAGCCGCTTGACCAACCTCGTACCCGCGCCCCTTCAGGGGCGCGGGACTGCATCGATGTGCGGCTACCGCCGCGCGCGCGACCAGCCACGAAGGACCCGCAGCCGCCGGACAGCACAACGCGGCACCCACAGTGGCGCGACTAGCGAACCAGCCCCCACCGGAACCCGAGCGCCACCGCATGCGCCCGGTCCGAAGCACCGAGCTTCTTGAACAACCGCCGGGCGTGCGTCTTGACCGTGTCCTCGGAGAGGAACAGCTCACGGCCGATCTCCGCGTTGGAACGGCCGTGGCTCATACCTTCGAGCACCTGGATCTCACGCGCCGTGAGCGTCGGCGCGGCGCCCATCTCGGCGGACCGCAGCCGCCGCGGGGCGAGCCGCCAGGTCGGATCGGCGAGGGCCTGCGTGACGGTCGCCCGCAACTCCGCGCGCGACGCGTCCTTGTGCAGATACCCACGCGCGCCGGCGGCCACCGCGAGAGCGACCCCGTCCAGGTCCTCGGCGACCGTGAGCATGATGATGCGCGCACCGGGGTCGGCGGACAGCAGCCGCCGCACGGTCTCGACGCCGCCCAGGCCGGGCATGCGTACGTCCATCAGGATCAGGTCCGAGCGGTCGGCGCCCCAGCGGCGGAGGACTTCCTCGCCGTTGGCCGCCGTCGTCACGCGCTCGACGCCGGGCACGGTCGCGACCGCGCGGCGAAGCGCCTCTCGGGCAAGCGGGGAGTCGTCGCAGACGAGGACGGATGTCATGGCCGCCCTCCGCAGCTGATGCACGTCACCTTGAGCCTCCAGGCTGGTACGAAATCGTCACCTGTGCGGTCGACCGGCTCGGACGCCTGCCCGAGCGCTTGTTGCTTTCAACCGCCTCCGCCCTCTCAACGACGGTCACTCGAAAGAGTTACGGGGGCATGTGCCGTCTTCGGCACTCTACGTGAGGGGACGGACACGGGGCAGACATGCACGGCGGACCCTCAACGTTTCATCACAACCCATGCCCCATTCAGCCCTTTTTCTTCCTGTTTCTTGGCGTTTGGGGCTAGATTCGCAATGAGTCATATTTTCATCTCCTTAGATCGTAGATGTACGGTCGTAGACACTGTATCCGCCCATAACGGCTGCAAGGGGTCACGCAATGGCAGATTTCTCCCGCCTTCCCGGACCGAACGCGGACCTGTGGGACTGGCAGCTGCTGGCTGCCTGCCGCGGGGTGGACAGCTCGCTCTTCTTTCATCCGGAGGGCGAGCGCGGTGCGGCTCGGAGCGCTCGAGAGAACTCGGCCAAGGAGGTCTGCATGAGGTGCCCCGTGCGCGCGCAGTGCGCCGCGCACGCGCTGGCGGTACGCGAACCGTACGGCGTCTGGGGCGGCTTGACCGAGGACGAGCGCGAGGAGCTCATGGGGCGGGCACGCAACCGGCTGGTGTCGGCATCGACGACCAGCGGCGAGGCCGGTCCGAACACCTGAAGGAACGTTTCTGCACTCAGGGCACGCGCGTGCGTGCCCTTCCTTCTGCGCTGTCTGACGGCGCGGCCCTAGCGGGCAGCGGCCCGTGCCAGTTGCTCCAGCGTCGCCGCGACGGCCGGGACCTGTGCGAGGTCGGGCAGGGTGAGCGCGACGATCTCCCGGCGGACGGCCGGTTCCAGCGTCAGCACGCGCGCACCCCGTGGCCGTACGGACTCGACGGCGAGCTGGGGCAGGACGGCCACGCCCAGGCCGGCGCCCACCAGGCCGACGACCGCCGGATAGTCGTCGGTGGCGAAGTCGATGCGGGGAGTGAAGCCGGCGCCCTCGCACACCTCGACCAACTGTCCCCGGCAGCGCGGGCACCCGGCGATCCACGGCTCGGCCGCGAGCTCCCCGATGGCGACGGACCCCGCGCGCGCGAGCCGGTGCCGTTCCGGTACGAGGCCGACGAGACGGTCCGTCAGCAGGGGACGGACGACGAGGTCGTCCCACTCCCCCTCCTGGGCCGCGCCCTCGTACCGGAAGGCGAGCGCCACGTCGCAGTCGCCCTCGCGCAGCAGTTCGACGGACTTCGGCGGCTCGGCCTCCTCCAGGGAGACACGGGTGCCGGGGTGCGCGGCGCGCAGGGCGGCGAGGGCGGTCGGGACGAGGGTGGAGCTGCCGCTGGGGAAGGAGACGAGGCGTACCCGTCCGGCGCGCAGGCCGGCGATGGCGGCGACCTCCTCCTCGGCGGCGGTGAGCCCGGCCAGGATCCCGGCGGCGTGCCGCACCAGGGCCTCGCCGGCCTGGGTCAGCCGCATCTCACGCCCGCTGCGGACCAGCAGGGGTGTGCCGACGGACGCCTCCAGGGCCTTCATCTGCTGGCTCACGGCGGGCTGGGTGCAGCCCAGCTCGCGCCCCGCCGCGGAGAAGGAACCGGTGGCGGCGACGGCGCGCAGCACGCGGAGATGACGGGCCTCGATCACAGGTAGAGCATAAGCGAGCCTTGGGTATGCCGCGGGATAATGCATGGACGCTTTGACTGCTGGTCGCCTACCGTGCCGTCATGAAGCTTCTGTCTGTGAACCTGGGCCGCCGTAAGCATGTGCCGTACACGGACCACCCGGAGGGCGTGACCGGCATCGACAAGCAGCCGGTGGAGGGGCCGGTGCGGCTGGCGGCGCCCGGGCCCAAGGGGACCGGTGGGAGCGGTGTGGCCGGGGACGAGGTGTGCAGCCTGCGCCATCACGGCGGGGACGACCAGGCCGTGTACGCGGTGGCGCGCGAGGACCTCGACGACTGGGAGCGCGAGCTGGGGCGCCCGCTGGCGAACGGCGGCTTCGGCGAGAACCTCACGACCTCCGGGCTGGACGTCTCCGGCGCGCTGATCGGCGAGCGCTGGCGGATCGGGTCGGCGGTGGTGCTGGAGGTGACGTCCGGCCGGATTCCCTGTCTCACCTTCCAGGGCCATGTGGGTGAGAAGCAGTGGGTGAAGCGGTTCACGGCGAAGGGCGCGCCGGGCGCGTATCTGCGGGTGATCGAGCCGGGCGAGATCAAGGCGGGCGACGCGCTGGAGATCATCCACCGGCCGGACCACGACGTCACGGTGGCGCTTCAGTTCCGGGCGGTGACGACGCACCGCAAGCTGCTGCCGCGGCTGCTGGCGGCGGGTGAGGCACTGCACCCCGAGTCGCTGGAGGCGGCGCGGAAGTATGTGGCGCAGCACGGAGCCTGACGGTACGACAGCTAGAGCTCTTCGGCCGGTCGACCGTACGCCGCACGGCTCCTAGGGGGAAACCCCGTAAGCGCGGCGGGGGTTGGCTCGGGGTGGGCCGGGGGACGACCCGGATGTTCGGTGGGCGGTGGTCGAGGACGCTCGAAGCATGTCCCGCGTCAAGCGTGTCCTCATCGTTCTCGGCTCCGTCGTCACCGTCTTCGCGCTGACGGTCGGCGGCCTGTTCGCCTGGCTGTGGACCGGCGCCGACGTCAGCACGGTCGGCAAGGCGTCGTTCGACAACGCGCTGGCGATACCGCCGCTGGCCGCCTCGACCGTCGACAAGGACGGCACGCGCGTCTTCGACCTGCGGATGCGCGCGGGTGAGACGGAGTTCAAGGACGGGCTGAGGACTCCGACATGGGGGTTCAACGGCTCCTATCTCGGCCCGACGCTCCGCGCGGCGCGTGGCGAGAAGGTCCGCGTGCGCATAGCGAACGGGCTCGACGAGGCATCCAGCGTGCACTGGCACGGCATGCACCTGCCCGCGCGGATGGACGGCGGCCCGCACCAGATGATCGCCGCCGGTGGCACCTGGGCTCCGCACTGGACCGTGGACCAACCGGCCGCGACGCTCTGGTACCACCCGCACCCGCACGGTGCGACCGAACGGCATGTGCGCAAGGGCCTGGCCGGCATGTTCATCCTCGACGACGAGAAGTCCGGGGAACTGGCCCTGCCGAAGCGGTACGGAGTCGACGACCTGCCCGTCATCGTGCAGGACGTGCGCTTCGACGGCGCGAAGCTCGACGGCGGCCGCAGGATGATGCAGAACGTGGGCTTCCTCGGCGACCGGACGATGGTCAACGGCACACTGCGCCCCTACCGGGAGATCGGCGACGAGCTCATACGGCTGCGGCTGCTCAACGCCTCGACCGCGCGGACGTACTCCTTCGGCTTCCCGGACGACCGCGCCTTCTCCCTGATAGCCACCGACGGAGGTCTGCTGGAGCGGCCGGAGCCCATGGACCGCGTCCAACTGTCACCGGGTGAGCGCGCCGAGATCGTCGTACGGATGCGGGCGGGTGAGCGCGCGATGCTGCGCAGCTTCCCGCAGGACGACTACGGGGACGGCTGGCAGCGGCGGTTCGGCGGGGGCGACGACTCCTTCGACGTGCTGGAGCTGCGGGCGGCGGAGGAGCTCCGCCCCTCACCCGCGATACCGGCCGCGCTGGGCGAGCTGGAGACACCGGACGGCTCGGACGCGGTGCGTGGGCGGCACTTCGACCTGAAACGGTCCGGTATCAACGGGCGCGCGATGGACATGGGCCGCGTCGACGAGACGGTCACGCGGGGGACGACGGAGGTGTGGACGGTCCGCAACGGCAACGGCATGCCGCACAACTTCCATGTGCACGACGTGCAGTTCCGAGTGCTGGAGGTGAACGGCGAGGCGCCGCCGGCCGCGCTGCGCGGTCCGAAGGACACGGTGTTCGTGCCGCACGGGACGACCATGAGGCTGGCGCTGCGCTTCACCGGGCCCGCGGACCCGGAGACGCCGTACATGTACCACTGCCATCTGCTGTACCACGAGGACGAAGGGATGATGGGTCAGTTCGTGGTGGTCGACAAGGGACAGCGGGCGTCGGGGCACCGGCACGGCTGAGCGGGGAGCGGAAGCGTCCGGTCCGGGTCACTAATCTTGCGCCATGACAACGGCATTGATTACGGGATCGACCGCGGGTATCGGCGCCGCGTTCGCGCGGCGGCTGGCCGCTGACGGACACGACCTCGTCCTGGTGGCCCGGGACACCAAGCGGCTGCGCGAGCAGGCGACCGAGTTGCACGACCGGCACGGCATCGAGGCCGAGGTGCTGACCGCCGACCTTGCGCAGGACAGCGGCATCGAGTCGGTCGCCGCCCGCCTCGGCGACCGCAGGAACCCCGTCGACCTGCTGATCAACAACGCCGGCTTCGGCAACAAGGGCCGCTATCTCGACGTCTCCATGGCCGACGAGCTGAAGATGCTCAAGGTGCACTGCGAGGCGGTGCTGCGCCTGACGTCGGCGGCTGCGGAGGCGATGCGGGAGCGGGGGCGCGGGGGTGTCGTCAATGTGGCGTCGGTCGCGGCCTTCGTGCCGCGCGGGACGTACGGCGCGTCCAAGGCGTGGGTCGTGCAGTTCACGCAGGGGGCGGCGCGGGACCTGGCCGGGAGCGGGGTGCGGTTGATGGCGCTGTGCCCGGGGTTCGTGCGGACCGAGTTCCATGAGCGGGCCGGGATGGGGACGGACAACATTCCCGGGTGGATGTGGCTGGACGCGGACAAGCTGGTGGCGGCGGCGCTAGCGGATCTGGCGCGGGGGAAGGCGGTGTCGATTCCGGACCCCCGGTACAAGGTGCTCCTGGGGGCGGCGAAGCTGGTGCCTCGGGGGATGCTCGGTGGGATCAGTTCGAGGACGGGGCGGAAGTACGGGCCGCAGTGAGCCGAGCGGAGGAACAAGCAGCCGAAACGCCATAAAATCTTGCATGTCGGTCGTACCGGACTCGGGCGTCGGGAGGTGCCCCATGACCTTCGTGCAGCTCATCGATTGCAGGACCAGCCGTTTCGACGAGATGAACCGGCTGATGGACAGGTGGGTCGAGCAGACCAAGGGGAAGCGGACGGCGACGCACGACATCATCGGGAGCGACCGGTCCGACGCGTCGCACTTCATCGAGATCGTGGAGTTCCCGTCGTACGAGGAGGCGATGCGCAATTCCCATCTCCCGGAGACCGACCGGATCTTCCAGGAGATGGTCGCGCTCTGCGACGAGACGCCGACCTTCACGGATCTGGACGTGGTGCGGGACGAGCAGCTGTACGACGCCTCCGCGCGCAGGTTCTTCGAGACGCTGGGCGGCAAGGGCGAGCTGCCGCCGCTCAACGATCTGCTCGTGGAGGACTACCACGACCACGATCCGTCCAACCCGCAGGACGCCATCGGCATGGACGCGATCAGGCGCGAGCTCGAGATGTGGCGGAGCGCTTTCGACTTCTCGTTCACGATCGAGGACCAGGTGGCCCAGGGTGACCGGGTGTGCACCCGGTGGACGTGGAACGGGACGCACAAGGGCGACTTCCTCGGGATCGCCGCCACCGGCAAGAAGGTCTCCATGACCGGGACGACCGTCCAGCGGTTCAGTGCGGAGGGGAAGATCGTCGAGGGATGGTGGCAGTACGACCGGCTCGGGCTGATGGCCCAACTCGGGGCTCTGGAGGGGCTGGAGCGGTAGCCGACGGCAACGGCGGAGGCCCGGCACCCCAAGGGTGCCGGGCCTCAGTGCTGACGTGTGTCAGTCGTCAGTGGGCGTGCCCGTGGCCGTGGCCACCGGCGGCCGCCGGCTCCTCCTCTTCCTTCTTCTCGACGACCAGGGTCTCGGTCGTCAGAAGCAGGGAGGCGATGGAGGCGGCGTTCTCCAGGGCGGAGCGGGTGACCTTGACCGGGTCGATGACACCGGCCTTGACCAGGTCGCCGTACTCGCCGGTCGCGGCGTTGTAGCCGTTGCCCTTGTCGAGCTCGGCCACCTTGGAGACGATCACGTAGCCCTCGAGGCCGGCGTTCTCGGCGATCCAGCGCAGCGGCTCGACGGCGGCGCGGCGGACGACCGCGACACCCGTGGCCTCGTCGCCGGTCTTGTCGAGGTTGCCCTCCAGGACCTTCACCGCGTGGACGAGCGCGGAGCCACCACCGGAGACGATGCCCTCCTCGACCGCGGCGCGGGTCGCGGAGATGGCGTCCTCCAGACGGTGCTTCTTCTCCTTCAGCTCCACCTCGGTGGCGGCGCCGACCTTGATCACGCACACGCCGCCGGCCAGCTTCGCGAGGCGCTCCTGGAGCTTCTCGCGGTCCCAGTCGGAGTCGGTGTTCTCGATCTCGGCCTTGATCTGGGCGACGCGGCCCTGGACGTCGTCGGACTTGCCGGCGCCGTCGACGAGGGTCGTGTCGTCCTTGGTGACCGTGACGCGGCGGGCGGTGCCCAGCACGTCCAGGCCGGCCTGGTCGAGCTTGAGGCCGACCTCCTCGGAGATGACCGTGGCGCCGGTGAGGACAGCCATGTCCTGCAGCATCGCCTTGCGGCGGTCGCCGAAGCCGGGGGCCTTGACCGCGACCGCGTTGAAGGTGCCGCGGATCTTGTTGACGACCAGGGTCGACAGGGCCTCGCCCTCGACGTCCTCGGCGATGATCAGCAGCGGCTTGGAGGAGCCGGCCTGAATGACCTTCTCCAGCAGCGGCAGCAGGTCCTGGATGGAGGAGATCTTGCCCTGGTTGATGAGGATGTACGGGTCCTCCAGGACGGCCTCCATGCGCTCCTGGTCCGTCACGAAGTACGGCGACAGGTAGCCCTTGTCGAAGGCCATGCCCTCGGTGAAGTCCAGCTCCAGACCGAAGGTGTTGGACTCCTCGACGGTGATGACACCGTCCTTGCCGACCTTGTCCATCGCCTCGGCGATGAGCTCGCCGACCTGCTGGTCCTGGGCGGACAGCGCGGCCACGGCGGCGATGTCGGACTTCTCGTCGATCGGGCGGGCGGAGGCGAGGAGGTCCTCGGAGACCGCGGCGACCGCGGCGTCGATGCCCTTCTTCAGCAGCGCCGGGGAGGCACCCGCGGCGACGTTCTTCAGGCCCTCGCGCACCAGCGCCTGGGCGAGCACGGTGGCGGTGGTCGTACCGTCACCCGCGATGTCGTTGGTCTTGGTCGCCACCTCCTTCACCAGCTGGGCGCCGAGGTTCTCGTACGGGTCCTCGACCTCGACCTCGCGGGCGATGGTGACGCCGTCGTTGGTGATGGTGGGCGCGCCGAACTTCTTGTCGATGACGACGTTGCGGCCCTTGGGGCCGATCGTCACCTTGACCGTGTCGGCCAGCTTGTTGACGCCGCGCTCGAGGGCGCGACGGGCGTCCTCGTCGAACTTCAGGATCTTCGCCATGACAGCGGGAGCCCTCTCGAAATCTGTGGGTTCAAAAGACACTGCGCCCCGGGCGCCCGGCTTCTTGTGTGGTCGCGGGGGCCAGGGGCGCAGCTGGAAGCAGAATGCTTCGAGGTGGTCTTACTTCTCGATGATCGCGAGCACGTCGCGAGCCGAGAGGACGAGGTACTCCTCGCCGTTGTACTTCACCTCGGTGCCGCCGTACTTGCTGTACAGCACGATGTCGCCGGTCTTGACGTCGAGCGGCAGGCGCTCGCCGTTCTCGAAGCGGCCCGGGCCCACGGCCAGGACGACGCCCTCCTGGGGCTTCTCCTTGGCAGTGTCCGGGATGACCAGGCCAGAGGCCGTGGTCTGCTCGGCGTCCAGCGGCTGGACCACGATGCGGTCCTCGAGCGGCTTGATGGCAACCTTGGAGCTGGCGGTCGTCACGATCCGACCTCCCCCTTCGGAGATCTCACGGGGTTAACTGTCTGAGGTGGCGACCAGGTCGATCCGTCGTCGCGGGTGCCGGACCTGCCCGTCGCGTAGTTGGCACTCTCCAGGGGGGAGTGCCAAAGCCGAGACTATGACCGTGATTAGCACTCGGTCAAGCGGACTGCTAATTCACTGCGCTGACCGAGCCGCTCCCGCTACACGTAGTCCTCCAGCCGGCCCACCGTCAGCCCTCTCGCCTGGATCTCCCGCAGCAGCCTCGTCGTCCGCTCCCGCAGGCTCAGCCCGGTCGGCTCGCTCGACGGGACGGAGACGATGTCGCCGGCGCGCAGTCGGCGGGGGCCCTTCGCGTACGTCAGTTCGCCGTCGCCCTCCATCGCCGCCCGCCACAGCACGACCGCCGTCACGCCGCAGTGGGCCGCGGCGCGGAGCGTGGTGGTGTCGTACGTGCCGTAGGGCGGGCGGAAGAGGCGGGGACGGACGCCGAAGCGGGCGCGGAGTTTGCTCTGCTGGCCGCAGATCTCGGCGCGCTGGCCGGCGTACGGCAGACCGCGCAGGGCGGCGTGGTCGAGGGTGTGGTTCTGGATCGAGGCGCCGACCGCGCGCAGCCGCGCGAAGTGGCCGTAGCCCGGGCCGACCACGCTGTCCGTGAGGAACATGCTGACGGGCAGCCGTAGCTCTCGGACCATGTCGACGAAGCGAGGGTCCTTCTCGGCGCCGTCGTCGTAGGTGAGGAAGATGACCCTGTCGCGGGTGGGGACGCGGTGCACGACCGGCAGCGGCTCCCCGGTCGAGCGCACCGGCCGGTGGGCGGGCGGGGGCGGCGGTGCGGGCAGCGGGGCGGTCAGGCCCCAGTGGCGGTACGGCCGGGGCGAGTGCGCCGCGTTCTTCGCCGAGCGCTCCGTGTGCCCGGCCGGTTCGCCGCGCGGGTCGGCCGGGCCGGCGCACCCGGCGAGCAGGGCGGACGCCAGGGCCGTGGCGGCCAGCGCCCGCGCCCCGGGCACCGACCTCACAGGTAGTCCTCCAGCCGGGCCACCGCGTACCCCTCGGCCGTCACCTTGTTCAGGAACCGGCGGATCATGTCGGGCATTGTGCCCTTCCAGTCGTCCCGGCCCCGGAAATGAGTGAGCACGATGTCACCCGGTCGGATCTTCCGGTCCCACTCGCGGTAGTCCCAGTGGTCGACGAAGACCTCCTCGTTCCACAGCGGGACGTACTTGATGCCGCAGGACTTCGCGGCGCGCAGGCTGTCCCGGTTGTAGTTGCCGAAGGGCGGGCGGAAGAGCAGCGGACGCTTGCCGTAACGCTCCTCGATGACCTCCTGCATGCCGCAGATCTCGATCTGCTGGCGGCGGAAGGACAGGGCCGGGAGGTAGGGGTGGTGCAGGGTGTGGTTGTTCAGGACCACGCCACTGCGCTGCATCCGCCCGAAGTAGCCGTAGTCCTCCTTGATCAGGTAGTTGCTGAGGAAGGCGGTGTACGGCACTTGCAGGTCGTCCATCATCCGCAGGAACGTCGGGTCCTTCTCGGCGCCGTCGTCGATGGTGAGGAAGACGACGCGCTGCTTGGTCGGGATGGTCGTGAAGACGGGGGGCAGGCCGAGTTCCTCGTGGCCGGCGACCTCGAAGCCCTTGCGGGTGGTGATCCGCGGCTTCTTGGCCGGGGGCGGCGGTGGCGTGAGCGGGACACCGTCCAGGCGCCAGCGTCTGGCGGCGGCGATGCGGGCGGCGCGGGCCTCTTGGGCGGACCGGAACTTCCTGGCCGGTGGTTCCGGGGTGGCGGCAGGGGGCGGTGCCTTGAGGGGGTGACGGCCCGGAGTGGGGCCCTCGGCCGCGCCGCCGGGGCCGGCCACGCCGCCCTGCGCACAGCCGGAGGCGATGGCCGCGACGGTGAGCACGGCGAGAACGCCGTGGACGCGGGATCGCAGGACCGTCCGGGGGCGACGCGCTGCCGGCCCACGATGCCCTGCCGCCGCCCGACTTCCGATGTTTTTGTCATTTTGTACTACTAGTCGCATGGAGCCGGATCTTGGCAGGCCGCCGCCCCGAAGCCGGTCCGACACCGCCGCAGGAGGCGGACCATCCACCGACTGGCCGACAATGACCCGGTGAACGACCACCTCGCCCCCCTCCTCACCCCCGAGGGCCGCGCCCTCCTCGACGCCGTCCGGGACACCGACCCCGCCGACGAGTTGGCCGTCGCCACCAGGCTGCGCCGCGAGCACCCCGCCGAGCTGGTGTCGGCGGCGCTCGGGCAGGCGCGGCTGCGGCAGCGGGCGGTGGCGAAGTTCGGGGCGGCGGACGCGGGGCGGATGTTCTTCACGCCGAACGGGGTCGAGCAGTCCACGCGGGCGAGTGTCGCGGCGTACCGGGCGGAGCGCCTGAGGGATCTCGGCGTCACCTCCGTCGCCGACCTGTGCTGCGGGATCGGGGGCGACGCGATCGCGTTGGCGCGGGCCGGGATCCGGGTGCTGGCGGTGGACCGGGATCCGGTGACGGCGGCGGTGGCGCGGGCGAACATGGCCGGCCTCGGGCTCGCCGGGCTCGTCGAGGTGCGGGAGGCGGACGTCACCGAGGTGGACACCGCCGGCTATGACGCCGTGTTCGTCGACCCCGCCCGGCGGGGAGGCCGCGGCAGGATCTTCGATCCCGAGGCGTACTCGCCGCCGCTGTCGTGGGCCGTGGAGGCCGCCCGCAGGGCGCCGCGTGCCGCGCTGAAGATCGCGCCCGGGATCCCCCACGAGATGGTCCCGGACGACGCCGAGGCCGAGTGGATCTCGGACGGCGGGGACGTGAAGGAGGCGGTGCTGTGGTTCGGCACCGACCCCGGCGCGGTGCGGGCCACCCTGCTGCCGGGCCCGCGCTCGCTGCTCTCCCGCGGTCTTCCCGACCCGCGAGTCCGGCCCGTCGGACGGTACTTGTACGAGCCCGACGGCGCCGTCATCCGCGCCCATCTGGTCGCCGAGGTCGCCGACCGGCTCGACGGCGGGCTGATCGACGCGACCATCGCGTACGTCACGGCGGACGAGCTGCGGCCGACGCGGTACGCGACGGCGTACGAGATCACCGATCAGCTCCCCTTCAACGTCAAGAAGTTGAAGGCGCTGCTGCGGGAGCGGGAGGTGGGTGTGCTCACCGTCAAGAAGCGGGGCTCCGCCGTCGAGCCGGAGGAGCTGCGCCGGAAGGTCAAGCCGCGGGGGCCGGGCTCGGCGACGGTGTTCCTGACCCGGGTGGCGGGGGCACCGACGATGCTGGTCGGCCGCCCCGCCTAGGGCGCCGCCCGCTTCAGCAGCATCTGCCGTTCGCGCACGTTGCGGGTCAGCGCCGCCGCCCGCTCGAACTCCGCGCGCGCCTCCGCCGTACGGCCGAGACGCAGCAGCAGGTCGCCGCGCACGCTCGGCAGCAAGTGGTAGTCCCGCAGGGCAGGTTCGGCGGCGACCGCGTCGACGATCTCCAGGGCGGGCTCCGGGCCCTCGGCCATCGACACGGCGACGGCGCGGTTCAGCTCGACCACCGGGGAGGGGGATCGGGCGGCCAGGAGGCCGTACAGCGTCGCGATGGCCTTCCAGTCGGTCTCCTCGTACGTGTACGCGTGCGCGTGGCAGGCGGCGATCGCGGCCTGGAGGGCGTACGGGCCCGGGGCGCCCGTGGCCGTGGCGTCGGCGCGGGACAGGGCCTTGATGCCGCGGGCGATGAGCATGCGGTTCCAGCGGCTGCGGTGCTGGTCCTCGAGGAGGACCGGTTCGCCCGACGGGCCGGTGCGGGCCGCCGTGCGGGAGGCCTGGAACTCCAGCAGGGCCGTCAGACCGTGCACCTCCGGCTCCTTCGGCATCAGTCCCGACAGCACGCGGGCCAGGCGCAGCGCGTCCTCGCACAGGGCCGGGCGCAGCAGGTCGTCGCCGGCCGTGGCGGCGTAGCCCTCGTTGAAGATCAGGTAGATGACGTCGAGGACCGAGCCGAGACGGGCCTCGCGGTCGGGGCCGTAGGGGACCTCGAAGGCGACGTTCCGGGTGGCGAGCGTGCGCTTGGCACGCACGATGCGCTGGGCGACGGTCGCCTCCGGCACCAGGAAGGCGCGGGCGATCTCCGGTGTGGTCAGGCCGCCGAGCAGGCGCAGGGTGAGGGCGATGCGGGCCTGCGGCGACAGCACCGGGTGGCAGGTGGTGAAGACCAGGCGGAGCAGGTCGTCGTCGATGTCGTCCGGGTCGTAGCGGGCCGACGGCTCCTCGGGCGGTGCCGCCGTCTCCAGGTCGCGGCCGATCTCGGCGAGCTTGCGGGCGTAGTTCTCACGGCGGCGGATCAGGTCCACGGCACGGTGCTTGGCGGCGGCCGTGAGCCAGGCGCCGGGGTTGTCCGGGACGCCGTCCCGGGGCCACTGCTCCAGGGCGGCGACCAGCGCGTCCTGCGCGAGTTCCTCGGCGATGCCGACGTCGCGGACCATGCGGGTGACGGTGGCGATGACGCGCGGGAACTCGATGCGGAAGACGGTCTCGACGGTGGCGGCCAGAGAGCGGCCGGGGTCTGGGGTGGGCTGGGGCTGCGGTTCCACAGCCCACCATCAGACACCCGTACGCCGACGGAGCCAAGGAACCGGCTCAGCCCTCGACGATCTCGCGCACCTCGCAGGTCATGGTCCAGTGGTCTTCGTGGATCTTCAGGAACCGCTTGGTCCACTCGATCGCCTCGGCCCGGTCCTTGCACTGCATGAGCGCGTATCCGCCGATGACCTCCTTGGCCTCGGTGAACGGCCCGTCGGTCACGGAGAGCTGTCCGCCCTCGTAGTGCACCCGGGTGCCCTGGGCGGTCGGGGTCAGCCCGGCGGTGTCGAGCAGGACACCCGCCTTCGTCATCTCCTCGATCAGCTCGCCCATGCGCTGCATCAGCGCGTCGCTGGGGCCCTCGGCGGCGGCCGACTCGTCGACACGGATCATGGAGAGATAGCGCGGCATGGTGACTCCTCGGATTCGGTGACCGGTCCTGCCCGGCCTCTCACCCCCGCGTCGAACGGGAGGCACCCGAATCGACACGCTCCCCGGATTTCTTTCGATGAATTCTGCATGCCGACCGGCAACTCGACGTCCAGCGCCACGCGTCGCGCCTCCTGGAACAGGCTTCCTTCGCGACCGCACCCTCGTCAACGAGGGCCGCGAGCAGGTCTACGGCACCCGCATGGACGAACGGCGCGCGCAGGCCGGCATCGAGGAGCTGGCCCGTCAGCGCAGCGACTCCCACAGTTCGCTCGCCTCGGGCTCGTTCGCGACCACACGGTTGCGGTCCGACGGGGCCGGCAGCACCGGCATGGTCACCGTCCTCGCCGTGTCCGACGACAGCCCGTCCAGGCTCTGCCCGAGCCTCATCAGCTCGCTCAGGGAGTCCAGGCCCGTGTCGGTGGTGAGGCTGCTCGTCACCGCGTCGGCGACGCGGTAGAGCCGGGCGGGGTCGGTGCGGAGGCCGGCGGCGGAGATCTGGTCCAGCAGGGCCTTCACCAGCCTCTGTTGCAGACCTATGCGGCCGAGGTCGCTGCCGTCGCCTATGCCGTGCCGGGTGCGGGCCAGCGCCAGGGCCTGCTCGCCGTCCAGGTGGTGGGTGCCGGCCGCGAGACGGAGGTGGCTGTCCTCGTCGTCGATGTCCTCGTCCGTCGTGACGGTGACGCCGCCCAGCGCGTCCACCAGCTTCGCGAAGCCCGCGAAGTCGATCTCGATGTAGTGGTCCATGCGGATGTTCGTGAGCGACTCGACCGTCTTCACCGCGCACACGGGCCCGCCGACGGCGTACGCGCTGTTGAACATCGCGCCGTACGCCACCCGCGTCGAACCACCCGACGGCAGCGGGCAGGACGGGCGGGTGACGAGGGTGTCGCGCGGGATGCTGACGATCGTCGCCCCGGCGCGACCGGCGTCGAGATGGACCACCATCGCCGTGTCCGAGCGGGCGCCGGTACTGCTGCCGCCGCCGAGCTCCTGGTTCTCCTCGCCGCTGCGCGAGTCGGAGCCCAGGACCAGGATGTTCAGGGACTCCGTGGGCAGCGGGGACGCGGAGGCCGACGGCGACGGCGTCGTGACCGCCTTCGCGGGGCGGTCGTCGCCGAGCGCGTTGTCGATGTCGACGCTCTTGATGTTGGCGTTCAGCTGCCAGAAGGCCCAGCCGGCCGCGCCCGCACCCAGCACCAGCGCGCCCGCGAGGACGAGGCCGGCGGTCTTCAGCGCTGCCGACCGCCGGCCCACCCGTCTGCCGTCGTCCCCGTTCTCGTCTCGTCCGGTCACGGGAAGGAACGTAAGTCCGAATTATTACGGGCAGGAACAGCAGACCGGCTTTTCTTCGGAAAATCTCAGACTTCTGCCGCCCGAGCAGACGAGCCGGACTCATCCGGCGGGGATCCGAAAGTTTCGGTCGACCAACCGATTGACTTCGGCGAGCCTTCCGCTAAACCGCCGGAGGCTCCGCCGTACTGCTGCGCACCACCAGGCTCGTGGCCAGCTCCACCCGCGTGGCCGCCGGCGTCCCCTCCTCCCGCGCCAGATCCAGGACCAGCTTCGCCGCCGCCTCCGCCATCTCCGTCAGCGGCTGCCGTACGGTCGTCAGCGGCGGCCCCACCCAGCGCGCGATCGGCAGATCGTCGAAGCCGACCACGCTCACGTCCTCCGGGATCCGCAGCCCCAGCTCGCGCGCGGCCTCGTACAGCCCGAGCGCCTGGAGGTCGTTGCCGGCGAAGACGGCGGTGGGCCGGTCCGGCCGGCGCAGCAGCTCGAGGCCCTGCCGGTAGCCGGTCTCGTGGTGGAAGTCGCCGGGCCGCACGAGGTCGGGGTCGGCCGGGAGCCCGGCGGTCTCCAGGGCGGCGCGGTAGCCGTCGATGCGGGCGCGGCTGCACATCATGCGGGACGGGCCGGTGATCGCGCCGATCCTGCGGTGGCCCAGCTCGACCAGGTGCCGGGTGGCGGCGAGTCCGCCCTGCCAGTTGGTCGCGCCGATGGACGGCACGTCGGCGCCCGGGTCGCCCGCCGGGTCCATCACCACGAACGGGATCGACCGGCTGGTCAGCAGCGCACGCTGGGACTCGTCGAGCCCGGACAGCACGAGGACCACCCCGTGCGGTCGCCGCGCCGCGACCTGGTCGGCCCAGGTCCGGCCCGGGGTCAGCCGCCCCGCGCTCTCGCTGAGCACCACGCTCAGCCCGGCGTCCCGGGCGACGTTCTCCACCCCCCGGATGACCTCCATCGCCCACGCGCTCTCCAGCTCGTGGAAGACCAGGTCGATCAGCGGCGAGCGGCTGGCCTCGGCACGCCGTCGGCGGTAGCCGTGGGCGCGCAGCAGCTCCTCGACGCGGGTGCGGGTGGCCGGGGCGACGTCGGCGCGTCCGTTGAGGACCTTCGAAACAGTCGGTGCGGAGACGCCCGCCTCACGGGCGATCTCGGCGAGTGTCGCGGTCTGCGCGGACCGGCCGGTGGCCGGCGCCGTCGTCGTGGTGGTGGTCGTGCGGGTCTGCGACGTCGCCGACCGGTTCGCCGACTCTGTCGACCGGGTTTCCGACTCTGTCGTCCGGGTTTCAGCGGGCTCACGGGCTGTCATGGCGGCGATCGTATCCCTGCGCGACCTCTTGACGAACCCTTCTCACCGGCCCTAGGTTCCCGGAACATTCGAGGTGAATAACGAAACATTCGCGAGTGGGCCATCGCCCCGACAGGAGTTTCATGACCACCGCCCCCTGGCGCGACCCCGCCCTGCCCGCCGCCGCCCGCGTCGACGACCTCCTCTCCCGGATGACCCTTCAGGAGAAGACCGCCCAGCTCTACGGCGTGTGGGTGGGCGCCGCCACGGACGGCGAGGGAGTCGCCCCGCACCAGCAGGACATGACCGCCGACTACGACTGGGACGAGCTGATCACCCACGGCCTGGGCCAGCTCACCCGCTCCTTCGGCACCGCCCCCGTGGACCCGGCGCTGGGCGCGCTGGCACTGGCCCGCGCCCAGCGCCGTATCGTCGAGGCGGGCCGTTTCGGCATTCCCGCGGTCGCCCACGAGGAGTGCCTGGCCGGCTTCACGGCCTGGCAGGCCACGGCCTACCCGGTCCCGCTGGCGTGGGGTGCCACCTTCGATCCCCCGCTGGTCGAGGAGATGGCCCGGCGCATCGGCGAGGACCTGCGCTCGGTCGGCGTCCACCAGGGTCTGGCGCCGGTCCTGGACGTCGTACGCGATCCGCGCTGGGGCCGGGTCGAGGAGACCGTCGGCGAGGATCCGTACCTGACCGGCACCATCGCCGCGGCCTACGTCCGGGGCCTCGAATCGGCCGGGGTCATCGCCACGCTCAAGCACTTCGCCGGATACGCCTCGTCGGCGGGCGCACGCAACCTCGCGCCGGTGCGGGCGGGCGTACGGGAGCTCGCGGACATCACGCTCCCGCCGTTCGAGATGGCGCTGCGCGAGGGCGGGGCGCGGTCGGTGATGGCGGCGTACAACGAGACGGACGGCGTGCCGGCCTCCGCCGACCCGGCCCTGCTCACCGAACTCCTGCGCGAGCAGTGGGGCTTCACGGGAACGGTCGTGTCCGACTACTTCGGCGTCGACTTCCTCCAGACCCTGCACCGCGTCGCCGGTACCCCCGCCGGGGCCGCGCACGCGGCGCTGGCCGCCGGTCTCGACGTGGAGCTGCCGACGCTGAAGTGCTACGGGAAACCGCTGCTGGAGGCGGTGCGGGCGGGTGAGGTACCGGAGGAGCTGGTGGACCGCGCGGCCCGCCGGGTCCTGCTCCAGAAGTGCGAGCTGGGCCTGCTGGACGAGAACTGGGCCCCGCAGCCGCCGACGGCACCCGTCGACCTGGACTCCCCCGCGAACCGCGCGCTGGCCCGCCGTCTGGCCGAGGAGTCCGTGGTGCTGCTGGACAACCCGGACGGCGTGCTGCCGCTGCCCCCGGACGCCCGTGTCGCGGTCGTGGGCCCGCGTGCGGCGGACGCCCTGGCGATGCTCGGCTGCTACTCCTTCCCGTCCCACGTCCTCACGCACCACCCCGAGGTGCCGATGGGCATCGAGATCCCCACGGTCCTGGAATCGCTTCGCGCCGAACTCCCCGACGCCAAGGTGACGTTCGCCGAGGGCTGCGGAGTCTCGGACCCGGACACGGCCGGCTTCGATGAGGCGGTGGCGCGCACGTCGGAGGCGGACGTGTGCCTGGCGGTACTGGGCGACCGGGCGGGCCTGTTCGGCCGGGGCACGTCGGGCGAGGGCTGCGATGTGACGGACCTGCGGCTGCCCGGCGTCCAGGCCGATCTGCTGGACGCCCTGGTCGCGACCGGCGTCCCCGTCGTCCTGGTCCTGCTGACCGGCCGCCCGTACGCCCTGGGCCGCTGGCACGGACGGCTGGCCGCGGTGGTCCAGGCCTTCTTCCCGGGTGAGGAGGGCGGCCCGGCGGTGGCGGGAGTGCTGTCGGGCCGTGTGAACCCCTCGGGGCGGTTGCCGGTGAGTGTGCCGCGGGTGCCCGGGGGGCAGCCGTGGACGTATCTGCAGCCGCCGTTGGGGCTGGCCGGGGAGGTCAGCAACCTGGATCCGACGCCGTCGTACGCGTTCGGACATGGGCACTCCTACACGACGTTCGCATGGGAGAACGCCACGGGCGGCGAGGACCCGGCCGAGATCGGCACCGACGGCTCGTACGACGTGTCGGTCACGGTCCGCAACACGGGCGACCGGGCGGGCGCGGAGGTCGTCCAGCTGTACCTGCACGACCCGGTGGCATCGGTGACCCGGCCCGATGTGCGGCTGATCGGGTACCGACGGGTGGAGTTGGCACCGGGTGAGGCAAGCCGGGTGACCTTCCGCTTCCACGCGGACCTGTCGTCGTTCACGGACCGCACGGGGCGGCGCGTCGTCGAACCGGGCGTACTGGAGCTGCGGTTGGCGGCGTCCAGCCGGGACGTACGGCACACGGCGCGGCTGACACTCACCGGGCCGGTACGGGAGCTCGGCTCCGGGCGACGGTTGCTGTGTGACTCAGAGGTGTCGGAGCGTCAGTGACCCACCGACTCGAACCGCCACCGATGCACCGCCCGGCTAACCAACGCGCCGTCGGGCTCGGGCAGTTCGGGCAGCTCCGCGTCGAACTCCGCATCCCACCACGTGATGACGAGCACCCGGTCCCCCGGCGCCCGAAACGCCTCCCGCCGCAGCGGCCGTACCGCGAACTCCTGCGCCCGGGCCCACGCGAGCAGTTCCTCCCCCCGCCCGGGAACCGCCCGCGCCTCCCACATCAACGCGACCGTCACGAGTACAGGTTCTCCTTGCTGACCTCGTGCACATGGTCGTGGCTGCCCGGCACATGAGGGTCCGTCACCGGCAGTGAGGAGTCCGCCGACAGGTCCCAGCTCGACGCCGGCCGGCCCCGCGCCACCATCTCCGCGCCCAGCGCCGCCACCATCGCCCCGTTGTCCGTGCACAGCTTCGGCCGCGGCACCCGCAGCCGGATCCCCGCCGTCTCGCACCGCTCCTGGGCCAGCGCCCGCAGCCGGGAGTTGGCGGCGACGCCGCCGCCGATCATGAGGTGGTCGACGCCCTCGTCCTTGCAGGCGCGCACCGCCTTGCGGGTGAGGACGTCGACGACCGCCTCCTGGAAGGAGGCCGCGACATCGCGCACCGGAACGTCCTCGCCCGCCGCCCGCTTGGCCTCGATCCAGCGGGCCACCGCAGTCTTCAGGCCGGAGAAGGAGAAGTCGTACGCCGGATCGCGCGGGCCGGTCAGACCGCGCGGAAACGCGATCGCCTCCGCGTCACCCTCCTTCGCGTAGCGGTCGATGACCGGACCGCCGGGGAAGCCCAGGTTCAGCACCCGGGCGATCTTGTCGAAGGCCTCGCCCGCCGCGTCGTCGATGGTGGCGCCCATCGGGCGGACGTCGGAGGTGATGTCCGACGAGAGCAGCAGCGAGGAGTGGCCGCCGCTGACCAGCAGCGCCATCGTCGGCTCCGGCAGCGCGCCGTGTTCGAGCTGGTCCACACAGATGTGGGAGGCGAGGTGGTTGACGCCGTAGAGCGGCTTGCCCAGCGCGTAGGCGTACGCCTTCGCCGCCGACACGCCGACCAGCAGCGCGCCCGCGAGGCCCGGGCCGGCGGTCACCGCGATGCCGTCGAGGTCGCGGGCGCTCACCCCGGCCTCCTTCAGCGCGCGGTCGATGGTCGGCACCATCGCCTCCAGGTGCGCCCGGGAGGCGACCTCCGGCACCACACCGCCGAAGCGGGCGTGCTCGTCGACGCTGGAGGCGACGGCGTCGGCGAGCAGCGTGGTGCCGCGGACGATGCCGACGCCGGTCTCGTCACAGGAGGTCTCGATGCCCAGGACGAGGGGAACGTCTCGCGAGTCAGCCATTGATCTCGGTTCCTTGTACGGAGTTTTCAGGGGCGGTCAGTCGCATCACCAGGGCGTCCACGTTCCCCGGCTGGTAGTAGCCGCGCCGGAAGCCGATGGCCTCGAAGCCGAAGCGCTCGTACAGCTTCTGCGCGCGGACGTTGTCCACGCGGCACTCCAGCATCACCTCGGCGCACTCGAAGTCGGTCGCAGCGCGCAGCAGTTCGGTCAGGAGGCGGCCGCCGAGTCCCGTGCCCCAGTGGTCGCGGGCGACGGCGATGGTCTGGATGTCGGCCAGGTCGCCGGAGGAGGCGAGGCCGGCGTAGCCGACGATCCGCCCGCCGTCCTCGGCCACCACATAACGCCGGGTCGCCCCGGGCCCCCGGGAGTGAGCCAGCTCGGACCAGAACATGCCCCGGGACCAGGCGTCCTCGGGGAAGAGGTCCTTCTCCAGCTCCAGCACGGCGTCGATGTCCCACCAGCGCAGCTCGCGCAGCACCGCTTGCACCTGTGTCACTTGGGGGTGACCACCTTGTAGTTCTTGGGGACCTGGGCGTCGGGGCGGCGCAGGTACAGCGGCCGGGGCGCGGGCAGTTCCTCGCCCGCGGCCAGTCTCTCGGCGGCCAGTCCCGCGAGCGCCGCCGCCGAGACGTGCTCGGGCTCGTGGGCGTGCGGGAAGGTGTCGGGGTAGAGCAGCGCGCCCGCGCCGACGGCCGGCAGTCCGGCGACCTGGTCGGCGATGTCGGCGGGCCGGTCGACGGCCGGGTCGGTCAGGCGGGTGCGGGAGTCGGCGTACCGCGCCCAGTAGACCTCCTTGCGCCGGGCGTCGGTCGCCACGACGAACGGGCCCTTCTCGATGTCGGCGGCGTAGGCGAGTGCGTCCAGCGTGCACAGGCCGTGCACGGGGACGCCGAGGGCGAGGCCGAAGGTGTCGGCGGTCATCAGGCCGACGCGCAGCCCGGTGTAGGGGCCGGGTCCGATGCCTACGACGATGCCGGTGACGGCGTCGAGTTTCACACCGGCCTCGGTGAGGACGCGGTCGACGGCCGGCAGCAGCAACTCGCCGTGGCGGCGCGCGTCCACCTGGCTCGACGAGGCGATGACGTCCGTGCCGTCGTGCAGCGCGACGGTGACGGCGGGGGTGGCGGTATCCAGAGCGAGCAAGAGCACGCAAACAGCCTACGGCGCCCGCGCCCCGGGAAGCGCCGCCCCGGTCGGGCGCCGGACGGCTGCTACGGTCGGCCTTGATCACGGCATACGACGATCACGGCATATGACACGAACGCTGAGGTGGGCGACGGTGGCAGGCAGCAGCTCCGGTTTTGTGGTGGGGCTGACCACGGCCGCCCTCGCGACCGTCGGCTTCCTCGCCTTCCAGGCCTCGGCGAGCGTCCCGGCCGACCTGGCCAGGCAGCGCGCCGACCGCTCACCCGAGGTGAGTACGTCCAAGGCGCCCCGCGACCAGAAGGACCCCGACGCGCTGCCGGCCGGGTCCGGCACCGGGCGGCGGGTCGTGTACTCCGTTGACGACGACCGGGTGTGGCTGGTCGACGAGGGCGGCAAGGTCAAGCGGACGTTCCGCGTCGCCCCCGGATCGGTCGACCCGCTGCCCGGCGCGTACGCGGTCACCTCCCGCTCCAACGCGGTCATCGGCACCGACGGCATGCCCGTGGAGCACGTCGTCCGCTTCGCCACGGTGGACGGCGTCACCATCGGCTTCAGCGCCCCCGCCAAGGGTGCGACGCCGAACCCCGACCCGAGCATGCGGACGGGCGGCATCCGCGAGTCCCGCCCGGACGGCGACGCGATGTGGGACTTCGCGACGATCGGCCGGTCCATCGTGGTGATCCGCTAGGGCCTGATGCGAAAGTCCCGTCGTCCACACGAAGGACGGGCCCCGCGGCGTCAAGTGCGTGCTCTCGGCGTGCCTCCCACGCCCTTAAGGCAGTGGGGGAGCGTGCATGGCGTCGCGAGGCGGACGGGACTCTCGCAACAGGCCCTAGGCAGCCTCGCGCCGCCTGTCCACCGGCTGTCCGGCCTCCGGCGCGCGTGGCGGGGTGGAGATCATGTTCGCGGCGGCACCGGCCGCCAGCAGATCACGCATGGACACCCCGGCGACCACCCGGGGCCGCTGCGGGTCCTTGTGCTGCGATGCGTTCTCCGACGCGTTCCCCGATGCCGACATGGACGCCTCCTGGGAGCCGGGGGCGGACGTAGTTAGGTACACCTAACTACGGACTGGGTACCATGTGACCACGCGCAAGACCGCGAACGCAACATCTTGCCGACGCCTTGTCGGAATGTTCCTCCTGCTCGGGCCGAGCCGTTCGTCCGGGCTCAGGCCGACAGCACGCTCAGGTCCGCCGCCGCCCAGCGGTCCCCGAGCCCGGTCACCGTCACCTGCCGTACCTCGTCCGTGGTGTCCCCGACGGCCCGGTGGATGACGAGCTGGAGCCGCTCCTCCGTCAGCTCCTCGACCTTGCCCTCGCCCCACTCCACGACGATCACCGAGTCGGGCAGCGAGACGTCGAGGTCCAGGTCCTCCATCTCGTCGAGGCCGCCGGACAGCCGGTAGGCGTCGACGTGGACGAGCGGCGGGCCGTCGCCGAGGGACGGGTGCACGCGGGCGATCACGAACGTCGGGGACGTGACCGCGCCCCGGACCCCCAGCCCCTTGCCGAGCCCGCGCGTCAGCGTCGTCTTGCCGGCGCCGAGCTCCCCGCTGAGCATCACGAGGTCGCCGGCGCGCAGCAGCTTGGCCAGCCGGCGGCCCAGCTCCCGCATCTGTTCGGGAGAGGTGATGGTCAGCTCGACGGTCATGGGGTCACCCGGGTTGTGCGGTACTGCTTCCATAGCCGATAACCGTAGCCCCTGCGGGCACGGCACCCGCGCGGGTGAGCAGGTCGGCGAGACGGTCGGTGACCACTTCCGGGTGCTCCAGCATCACCAGGTGCCCGGCGTCCGGCACCAGGACCAGCTCGGCGTCCGGCAGCAGATCGGCGATGGCCTCACTGTGCTCACTGGGGGTGACGAGGTCGCCCACGCCGGCCAGGACCAGCACCGGCATGTCGGCGAAGAGGGCGAGCGCCTCGGTCTTGTCGTGGTCGGTGAAGGCCGGATAGAACTCGGCGACCACGTCGATCGGCGTCCCCTCGATCATCCGCTCGGCGAACCGGGCGACGGCCGGGTCGACGTCCCGGGACGAGAACGAGTACCGCTTGATGATCCCGGCGAACAGGTCGGCGGTGGCCCGGCGCCCCTTCTCCACCAGCTCGGCCCGCTGGCCCAGCGCCTTGAGCACGCCCGGCAGCACCCGCCGTACCGCGTTCACCCCCGCGACGGGCAGCCCGAAGTTGACCTCGCCGAGCTTCCCGGACGACGTACCGACGAACGCGGTGGCGACGACCCGGTCGCGGATCAGCTCCGGGTACTGGTCGGCCAGCGCCATGACCGTCATGCCGCCCATGGAGTGCCCGACCAGCACGAGCGGCCCCTCGGGCGCGGCCGCGTCGATGACGGCCTTCAGATCGCGCCCGAGCTGCTCGATGTCGACGTGCTTGCCTTCCTCCGTCTGGGCGACGCCCCGCCCGGAGCGGCCGTGGCTGCGCTGGTCCCAGTGCACCGTGCGCACGACGCCCCTGAGCGCGGCGCGCTGGAAGTGCCAGGAGTCCTGGCTCAGGCAGTAGCCATGGCTGAAGACGACGGTGACGGGGGCCGGGGCCTTGCGCCCGAAGAGCCGTCGCCGGCGCGGGGTGAGGGCGGGCGCGGCCTCCGGGTCGATGTCGTCGACCTCGTAGTACAGCTCGGTGCCGTCGTCGGAGTACGCCTTGCCGGGTGTGCCGCGCAGCGAGCCGTACGGGCCCGCCGAGTCGAGGGCGAGGCGGGCCTTCTGGCGCATGCCGCGGCCCACCGTCATCCGCTCTATGGCGACGCCCGCGGCCGCGCCGGCCGCGATCACGCCTATCGCCGCACCGGCGATACCGGTCGCCCTGCGCCAGTTCGCGGCCGCCCCCGTGGCGGAGGCGACGGCCGCGACGGCCTCCGCGCTGCTCTCGCTCACGTACCGCTCCTCTTCGCTGGGTGATCCCGGTGTGCCGGTGGTGCGGGATGGTGCGGGTGGTGCCCCGCTACGGGTTACCCGTCTACTTCCTCATTCACATAACCGCATTCGGACGGACGCATCACATTGCCCGCGTCACATAGCCGCATCACGAAGACGCATCACATCGACGCGTCACACGTGACCGTCACACGGCCGCGTCCCCGTCCGTATCCCCGTCCGTATCCACGTCCGCGTTTCTATAGACGCGTGGAACGCGCGTTCCGATCCGGGTGACGATCTCGTACGCGATGGTCCCCGCCGCCTGCGCCCAGTCCTCGGCGGTGGGCTCACCGCGGTCGCCCGGCCCGAACAGCACGGCCTCGGCACCGGGGCTCGGCTCGTCCCCGCCCAGGTCGACGACGAACTGGTCCATCGCGATCCGGCCGGCGACCGTCCGCCACTTGCCGCCGACCAGCACGGGTCCGGCGCCCGAGGCGTGCCGCGGGATGCCGTCGGCGTAGCCGAGGGGGACGAGGCCCAGGGTGGTCTCGCCCGGGGTGACGTAGCTGTGGCCGTAGCTGACGCCATGGCCGCCCGGCACATGCTTGACCAGCGCGAGGGACGCCGAGAGCGTCATCACGGGCCGCAGCCCGAAGTCGGCCGGGCTGCCCAGCTCGGGGCTGGGCGAGATGCCGTACGTGGCGACCCCGGTGCGCACCAGGTCGAAGTGGCTCTCCGGGAGGGTGAGCGTGGCGGGCGAGTTGGCGATGTGCCGCACCTCGGGCCGGACGCCCTGCTCCTCGGCGTACGAGACCATCTCGCGGAACCGGTCGAGCTGGGCGGCGATGGAGGGGTGACCGGGCTCGTCGGCGCAGGCGAAGTGCGACCAGAGCCCGGTGATGCGGATCAGCCCGTCGGCCTCGGCGCTCAGGGCCTCGCCAACCAGCTCGGCCCAGTCCGCGCCCGGCTGGCAGCCGCCCCGCCCGAGCCCGGTGTCGGCCTTGAGCTGCACGCGCGCGGGGGCGCCGGCCTGCCGGGCGGCCTCGGTGACCTCCCGCAGCGCCCACATCCCGGCGACGCAGACGTCCAGGTCGGCCTCGATGGCCTCCCGCCAGGGCCCGCCCGGCGTCCACAGCCAGCACATGATCCGCATGCCGCGCAGCCCGGCGGACCGCAGCGCCAGGGCCTCCTCGGGCGTCGCCGTGCCCAGCCAGGTCGCGCCCGCCTCGACGGCCGCGCGGGCACACGGCACCGCCCCGTGGCCGTACGCGTCCGACTTCACGACGGCCATCAGGGCCGCGCCCGGCGCGAGGGCGCGCAGGGTCCGCACATTGGCCCGCAGGGCGGCCAGGTCGATCTCGGCGCGGGCTCGCAGGGGCGCGGTCCGCGGGGCTGTTGTCTCTGTCATCGCGCCCCCAGTGTCTCAGAGGGGTCCGACAGCGCCGCCGCGCCGGGAGCCGTGACCGAGGGCGTGCCTCGCCCTACTTCTCCGGCCGGTGCCCCCACACGTACACCCGGTCGCCCTTCTTCAGCACCCCCCACAGCTTGCGGGCCTCCTTCAGGCCCATATTGACGCAGCCCATCGAGCCGACGGGGGTGAAGATGCTGCCGTAGACACCGTGGAAGGCCTGGCCCCCGCTGAAGAACTGGGAGTACGGCATGGGGCTCTTGTACAGCGAGGACACGTGGTTCTTGTGCCGCCAGTAGACCTTGTGCCAGCCGTTCCGCGTCCCGTACCCCTCCCGTCCGCTCCGGATGGGCACCGGCCCGAACACGACGTCCTTGCCGGTCTGCACCCAGACGAGCTGCCGGTCGAGGTCGACACAGGCGACCCGGTACGTGCGCACCGGGCACTTCCGTTCCGCGTTGGGGTTGTCGCGGGCGGAGACCAGCTGCATGGTGGCCCATGTCGTGGGCCCGGCGTACCCGATGGCGGGCTTGATCCGGTGCTTCTTCTGGAAGGCGCGGATGGCCCGGCAGTCGGCGGCCGACTGCTCCCCGTCCACCGGCCGCTTCAGCCACCGCTCGACCTCCCGCTGCCGTACGCCCGTCTCCTCGCTGCACGTCGAGTCCCCGAAGGAGTCCATGGGATCGACGTACTCCACGGCGTCGTACGCCTCCTCCGGCGCGTCCCGCGGCTCGACGGCCTCCTCCGTGTCGCTGGGCGTGTACACCTTCGGCTCCAGCGCCTGGTCGGGGGTGTCCATCCGGGAGAGCGGAAGCAGGGTCACGGGGACCCCCGGCACGAGTTCGGCGGACTGCGGTCCGGCGGCCGGCGGCACGGGGTCCACGGATTCCCCGGGGTCCGCCGAGGCACTGCCGACGGGCAACAGGACCGCCCCGGCGAGCAGCACGGCGACGCTCCGGCCTGCGATACGACTGCTGATCATGCGCACAGGGAAGCGTGCGGGCCCGCCCGCGTGGGGACGCCGCGCGGGCGGTCACTCATTTGAGGTCCTTTGAGGACCATTGAGGGCCATTGAGGACCATTTTCCGGGGCCCCATAGGGTGCTCTGCATGAGCATCATCGGGGTCGGCATCGACGTGGCCGAGATCGACAGATTCGAGGCGGCGCTGGAACGCACCCCCGGGCTGGCCGAACGGCTGTTCCTGGAGAGCGAGTTGCTGCTGCCCGGCGGCGACCGCCGGGGCGTCGCCTCGCTGGCGGCCCGCTTCGCGGCGAAGGAGGCCCTGGCCAAGGCGCTGGGTGCTCCGGCGGGTCTGCTCTGGACGGACGCCGAGGTCTACGTCGAGGACAGCGGCCGGCCGCGTCTGCGGGTGCGGGGGACGGTGGCGGCCCGGGCGGCCGAGCTGGGCGTACGGTCCTGGCACGTGTCGCTGAGCCATGACGCCGGGGTGGCGTCGGCGGTGGTGGTGGCGGAGGGCTGAGCCTCCGCCACCTGTCCGGTCCTCTCTCGCGTCAGCAGATGGACTGGCTGGTGTTCACCCGGGTGATGTTGCGGAAGGTCGTGTTCTCACCGCAGGGGCTCTCCCTGATGGCCGAGTTGGTCACGGTCAGGTTCTGCACGGTGATGTCCCGGTTGTTCGGGAACTCGGACCGCGCCGCCAGCCGCAGCTCGCCGCCCCCGGTGATCGTGCCGCTCTGGGCGGCGAGATTGACGTTGTAGCAGTTCTCGATCAGGACCGAGTTGTTGCCGGTGTTGGACAGCGAGACCCGGTCGATGACGGCCCCGCCGCTCTCCGACACACAGAACACCCCGCGCCCGCCGCCGCGCGCGATGACCTCACCGACCCGGACGTTGGTCGGGTAGGAACTCCCGACCCGCCCGTTGCGGTTGGCCATGCGGAAGGCGGCGTATCCCGTGCCCGTCCCCGCGTTCTCCGCGTCCACCTTGCCGACGGTGGCGTTGATGGTCTGGTTGAGCAGCAGCCCCGACTCGCCGACGTTCCGCGCGGTCACGGTGCCGATGGTGATGCCGTCGACGCCGTACGTCTCCACGGCGTGACTGGAGGCCCCGGAGACGTAGACGTTGTCGATCCGGACATTCCGCGTCCACTCGCTGGTGTTCCCGCGGTTGTCGATCCGCACGCCAAGGCCGCGGGACAGCCGCATGTCGATCTGCCCGAGGACGACGTTCTGCACGTTGCGCATGAAGATCCCGTACAGCGGACCGCCGGTGAGGTTGAGATGCTGGACCTCGACGTCGCGGGTGCCGCGCGAGTAGACGGGCGCCTGGTCGCCGGAGCCGCTGCCGGTGACGTTGATGGTGCCGCAGACGTCGAGCACGGTGTAGCTGGGCAGGGAGATGCGCGACCCGGCGGACATCGACCCCGAACCCCGCACCACCACCCGCTCCTTGGCGGTACGCCCGGAGGTCAGACTGCCGACGGCGGCCTGCACGGCGGCCCGCATGTCACTGCCCGTATAAACGGTGCTGCTGCCGCGCCGGGCGGTCCAGGTGCCGCCGTTGAGGACGGCTTCGGCCTGGTACGCGCCTTCACCGCAGGCGGCGGCAGCGGCCTGCGGCGCGGGCACGGTCAGGGTGCCGACGGCGGTGAGGAGAGCGGTGGCACCGACGGTGGCGAGGAGGGAGGCTCTGCGTCCCGAGGCTCTGCGTCCCATGGGGGTTCCTCTCATCGAACCGATCTCGTCGAACACATTTCGACTGAATCGATTCATCCTGTGGGGGCCGGGAGTTTGGCAAAGGCACGGCAAAGCGTCAATGGATGCGACGCGCTCGGCGACGTACGGGAGACTCGATCGCATGCGGACTGCGTACAGCGTGGAGACGGTAAGGGCGGCCGAACGGGAGCTGATGGCACGGCTCCCGGACGGCGCGCTGATGCAGCGGGCGGCGGCCGGACTCGCCGCGGCCTGCGCGGATCTGCTGGGCCGGGTGTACGGCAGCCGGGTCGTGCTGCTGATCGGCAGCGGCGACAACGGCGGCGACGCCCTGTACGCCGGCGCCCGGCTGGCGGGGCGCGGCGCGGGAGTGACGGCGGTGCTGCTGTCACCGGAGCGGGCGCACGCCGCGGGCCTGGCGGCGCTGCGCCGGGCGGGCGGCCGGGCTGTCGGCACGGACATCGCCGAGGAGTTGATCGAGCGCGCGGACCTGATCGTGGACGGCATCGTCGGCATCGGCGGCAAGGGCGGGCTACGGCCGGAGGCGGCGCCGCTGGCCGACGCGGCGGCGCGGTCGAGGGCCGCGGTCGTCGCCGTGGACCTGCCGAGCGGCGTGGACGTGGACACGGGCGAGGTGCGCGGCACGGCGATCCGGGCCGACCTGACGGTCACCTTCGGCACGCACAAGCCGGGCCTGCTGATCGATCCGGCGCGGGAGTACGCCGGTGTGGTGCGCCTGGTGGACATCGGACTGGCGCTGCCGGGCGACGCGGTGGAGCTGGAGGCGCTGCAACACGCGGACGTGGCGGCGCTGTTGCCGCTGCCGGCGGCGGAGACGGACAAGTACCGCCGAGGGGTCGTGGGCGTCGCGGCGGGGTCAGGGAGGTACCCGGGCGCGGCGGTGCTCGCGGTCGCGGGGGCGCTGCGCGGCGGCGCGGGAGCCGTACGGTACGTCGGCCCGGCCGCGGACGCGGTGATCGCCCGGTTCCCCGAGACGCTGGTGTCGGACCGGGGCCCGAAGAAGGCGGGGCGCGTCCAGGCCTGGGTGGTGGGCCCGGGCGCCGGTGACGACGCGGCGACGGTGGCGGAGGTGCTGGCGACGGACGTACCGGTACTGCTTGACGCGGACGGCCTGCGACTGGCGGACGCGGAGGCGGTACGCGGCCGTACCGCACCGACCCTGATGACCCCGCACGCCGGGGAGGCGGCGGCACTGCTCGGTGTCTCCCGGGAGGAGGTCGAGGGGGCTCGGCTTGCTTCGGTACGGGAGTTGGCGGGGCGGTATGCGGCGACGGTGCTGCTGAAGGGTTCGACGACGCTGGTGGCGGAGGCGGGGGGCGCGGGCGCCGTGCGGGTGAATCCGACGGGAACGGGCTGGCTGGCCACGGCGGGCAGCGGGGATGTGCTGTCGGGGTTGGCGGGATCCCTGCTGGCGGCGGGCCTCTCGCCGGTGGACGCGGCGAGCGTGGCGGCGTATCTGCACGGCCTGTCGGCGAGGTTCGCGGCGGATGGGGCGCCGGTGGGGGCGCACGATGTGGCGGAGGGGATTCCGGGGGCTTGGCGGGATGTGCGGGGGTGAGGCGATGCAGCGGCGGGCCGCTTCTCCGCCGCAGCTCAGGGTTCCCCCGAAGGGCCCTCGGCGAACAGGTCCTCGGCCCGCTCGACCGTACGGGAACGCTCCAGCCAGGCATCCATGCGATCGAGGTCGGTACAGGAGGTGATGCGCTCACGCACACTGTCCGGCACGGGGATGCCACGCACCTCCAGCACGGACAGGATCCCCTTGGCCTCGCCTTTGGCCTCTCTGGCCTCGCCTTTGGCCTCGCCGTCGGCCAGGCCTTTCAGGTAGGCCGTCTCACGGACCGTCCCCCGGCCGGGGAAGTAGCTGACGAACGTCGACATGATTTCCATCCATTTCTCTCCGGCTGGAGTCTTACCCAGGGTGACGTCCAGGAAGTCGAAGACGTACTCGGCGCTGTCAGGATCGGTTTGCTGGATCTCCAGAAGGGCGCTGCTGATGGCCTCCAGTATGGCGCCGCACTCAGAGCTGCGGGCGTGTGCCAGGGCGGAGAACGCAGCCAGTGCGAGATTCTTCGCCGCGGTCCTGGCATCGGTGATCTTCGGCAGGTTGTCCGGCCCGGCGACCAGCGGATACGTCCGCTGAGCCGTCCAGCCGCGCGTGCTGCAGTCGAAGGGACCGGCCGCCCATTTGGCCGTGGCTCTGTCCTGACAGACCACGAGCAGCAGCACGGGCAGCTCGAACTTCGCTTGGAGGTAGGAGATGTAGTACGCCCAACTCGCCTCCTTGCCCGGGACCTTGCCCGACTGCGCCTCAACAGCAAGCAGGAAGTCCTCACCGTCGGACGGACCGACGCGCAGCACGGTGTCCACGCGTCGCTCCAACGGCCGGCTCTCCGTCACATCCGTGGTGACGGCGTCCACGGTCGCCTTCGCGGATAACGGAACCCCCAGCACCCCGAAGACGGGAGCCAGGATCTCGGGCCGCTCCTGGAAGATGCGGTGCATGCCCTCGTGAGCTGATGTGACCAAGTGCGCAACCTTGATGGCGTGTTGGACCGAAGATCCAGATGATCGGGATACGTTCACTCTTTCGAGCGGCGAGTAAACGTTCACGCCGCCGAGGTCAGCTCGCACCACACGTACTTGCCCCGATTGCCGTTCCTGGTCAGCGGCTGCCAGCCCCACAGATCGGAACAGGCCCGGACCAGCGCCAGCCCTCGCCCCTCCTCGGCCTCCCCGAGCTTCGCCAACTCCTGAGGCGGCTCGGGCGGTTCCGGATCCGCATCCCACGCCCCGATCCGCAGCACCCCACCCGCCCACCGCACCCGCAGCGCCGCCGGCCCCTTGGTATGGCGTACGGCGTTGGCGACCAGCTCGGTCGCGAGGAGTTCGGCGGTGTCGGCGAGGTTGATGAGGCCGTGCATGGTGAGGATGAGCCGGAGGGTGCGGCGGGAGACGGTGACGGCTCGGACGTCGTTCGGGATGTAGAGCGTGTACTCCCAGGGTTCGGTTTCGGGCATGGGTGAACTCCGTTCGGGTGGTGGGGAGTTGTCGCGGTGTCATTACCGCAGCCGTCATGGCAGGACGAAGCGGTGCGCTTCCGCAGTGCTTACGGCACATCACCGACGGTAGACCTCAATTTATACGTCCAGCAAGCCGATCGCGTAATCTGCCCCTGAACGAGTCGCGCTCACAGGCGCGTTGAACCGGGGAGCAGTTCATGGCGGGGTTGAGGCGCGAGCCAACAGCACGACAGCTTCGCTTGGGCGTCGAACTGCGCAGGCTTCGTGACGCAGCAGGCCTCACGGGCCGCGAAGCGGCAGCATCGCTCGGGGTGAGCTCCGCTCAGATCAACCACATCGAGTCCGGCCTCACCGGCGTGAGCGAGGAGCGCCTGCGCCGCCTGACCGCGAACTACGCCTGCACCGACGAGGAGCTGATCTCGGCGCTGGCGGCCATCGCGACCAACCGGGCCAAGGGCTGGTGGGAGGAATTCCGAGGGTCGCTGCCCACCCCCTTCCTCGACCTGGCGGAGCTGGAGCACCACGCCACGTTCCTACGAGAGATCCAGTTCCTGCACATCCCCGGCCCGCTCCAGACGGAGGACTACGCCCGCTCGGTCTTCTCCGACCGGATTCCCGAACTCCCCTACGAGGAACTGGAGTTGCGGGTGAGACACCGCATGCAGCGCAAGACGATCCTCGAAGGCCCCGACCCCACACCGTACGAAGCGGTCATCCACGAGGCGGCGCTGCGTATCCGCGTCGGTGACCGTGCTGCCTCCCGTGTCCAACTCGCCACGCTGCTCGACCTCTCCGAGGCGGACCACGTCACCGTACGGGTCATCCCCTTCGACCTGGACGGCTTCGGTGGATCCTGGACGGCCATGATGCTGGCGGGCGGCGCTGTGCCCAGATTGGACACCGCCGTGCGCGACGCGCCTCACACCGCGGCCTTCATCGACTCGGAGGCCCAGCTGGGCGTCATTCGAACGCTCTTCCGTAGGGTAGAAGCGGCGTCGCTCGAACCCGAGCGGTCGCGCGACTTCATCCACAGGCTGGCCAAAGAGCTGTGAGGCACCCCTCATGACCGTTCCCAACAATTGGCGGAAGTCGTCCTACTCCGGTGCCGGGGATGGCAATTCCTGCGTAGAGGTGGCGAACACCGACACCCACATAGCCATCCGCGACTCAAAGGCCCCGGCCTACGGAACCCTCACCCTCCCGGCCGGAGCCTTCGCAGCCTTCCTCGACGGTGTGAAGGACGACTACTCCACGGTCACCGACTTCGCCAGGTTCCGAGGCTGATCCACCTCGTTCCCCCGGGCGGTGGCCAGCTCACACGCGAAGACCTGCAGCGGCACCGTGGCCACCATCGGCTGAAGCAGAGTCGGAGTCGCCGGAATCCGGATCAGGTGATCCGCATACGGCACCACCGCCTCGTCCCCCTCCTCCGCGATCACGATGGTCCGCGCACCCCGCGCCCGGATCTCCTGCATGTTGGACACGATCTTGTCGTGCAGAACCGACCGCCCCCGAGGCGAAGGCACGACCACGACCACCGGCAGATCGTCCTCGATGAGAGCGATCGGCCCATGCTTCAACTCCCCCGCCGCAAACCCCTCGGCATGCATATAGGCGAGTTCCTTGAGCTTGAGCGCACCTTCAAGGGCAACGGGATACCCCACATGCCGCCCGAGGAAGAGCACCGTGTTCTTGCCGGCCAGGCTCCGCGCCAGCTCCCGCACCGGCTCCATAGTCTCCAGCACCCGCTCGACCTCGTTCGAGATCCGCGACAGATCCCGGATGACCGCCCCGATCTCGTCACCCCACTTGGTGCCGCGAACCTGCCCCAGATACAACGCCACCAGATAGCAGGCGACCAACTGCGTCAGAAACGCCTTGGTCGAGGCGACCGCAACCTCCGGCCCGGCATGCGTGTACAGCACCGCATCCGACTCACGCGGAATCGTCGACCCGTTCGTGTTGCAGATCGCCAGCACCCGGGCCCCCTGCTCACGGGCATGCCGTAGCGCCATGAGCGTGTCCATGGTCTCGCCGGACTGGGAGATCGCGATGACGAGGGTCTGCTGATCGAGAATCGGATCCCGGTACCGGAACTCACTCGCCAGCTCCACCTCGCACGGGATCCGCGTCCAGTGCTCGATGGCGTACTTGGCGATCAACCCGGCGTGAAAGGCCGTACCGCAGGCGATGATGACGACCTTGTCGACCTCCCGCAGCTCGGAGGCGCTGATCCGGACCTCGTCCAGGGTCAGTGAGCCGGCGGCGTCGATGCGCCCCAGCAACGTATCGGCGACCGCCTTGGGCTGCTCGGCGATCTCCTTGAGCATGAAGTAGTCGTAGCCGCCCTTTTCCGCGGCGGCGGCATCCCAGTCCACGCGATACGGCCGCACATCCGCCGGGCGCCCGTCGAACCCGGTGACGGTCACCCCGTCCCGCCGCAGCTCCACGACCTGGTCCTGCCCCAGCTCGATCGCGGACCGCGTGTGGTCGATGAACGCGGCGACGTCCGAGGCGAGAAAGGCCTCGCCCTCCCCGACACCCACCACAAGCGGCGAGTTCCGCCGTGCCCCGACGACCACATCGGGCTCATCCGCATGCACCGCGACCAGCGTGAAGGCCCCCTCCAGCCGCCGGCACACCAGCCGCATGGCCTCGGCGAGATCGGCACAGCCCGAGAACTCCTCGGCCAGCAGGTGAGCGACCACCTCGGTGTCGGTCTCGGAGGCCAGCCCGTGCCCCCGCTCCTCCAACTCGGCCCGCAGACCGGCGAAGTTCTCGATGATCCCGTTGTGCACGACGGCGACGCGCCCGGCGTTGTCGAGATGCGGATGGGCATTGGCATCGGTCGGCCCGCCGTGCGTGGCCCACCGCGTGTGCCCGATCCCGGTGGTTCCCGTCGGCAGGGGCCGCTCGGTCAGCTCCTTCTCCAGATTGACGAGCTTGCCCGCCTTCTTGGCGGCCGCCAGCCCGCCATCCGCCAGGACGGCGACCCCCGCCGAGTCATACCCCCGGTACTCCAGCCGCTTCAGCCCGGCCGTGACAATCTCGAGCGCCGACTGCGACCCCACGTATCCCACGATTCCGCACATGCGCGGCAGCCTACGGCCGAAACAGCGCCCGAAAGGGCCGTAGCGTGCCCGATTTCGGAAATTCCCACGGGGGTACGAAGCCCCGCCAGGGAGGAGGTGTCCTGGCGGGGCTTCGATTTCATAGATCCGTCGAGATCACTGTTGGTGCAGAGCGGCTCGCAGGTAGGCGATCAGATCACCGGTCGGCACGTCGATCCAGGAGGCCCCTGGTACCCCAGGACGAATGACCTCATAGCGCTCCTCATCCGGCTCATGCACCAGGACCTGACGGCTCGTTCCGTCGAACAGATCCACACACAGCCGGACGGCACCGTGCGAGATCGTCGGGAACATGTTCCGCAGCACCTCATCCGCATGGAGGCGACGGAGAAGGTTCCATTGCCTCCGGTGGAAGTCGGACGACAGAAGGTCGGCCCACTGCGCAGAAGTGGGCTCTCCCCTCTCGATCGCCCCCGCGAATTCGTCGAGCTCCAGGAACGTGTATCTCGCCGCCAACTCGTCGAACGGCACACCGTCCCGCCACGCGGCGACTGCCTCCACGAGCAACCCGAGATCGTCCGTCGAGCCGATCTCCCAGGTGAACCCGGGATCGTCCCAGGTGAACCCCGGAATGAGGACACGTACCCGGAACAGACGCTCCTCGGCTGCGGGAACGACCGACACGAGACCCCTCGCCGTCTCGACAATGATGCCGTCGGCCGTCGATGGCATCGGCCAAATTTCGCCTCTGCGCAGCTTCGCGGCCTCTTTCATCGCCGCCAGAAGGCCGCCCGCAGCGGTCACGTCCGGGTACAGGTCTTTCCAGTGGGTATCCATGGTCGATTCCTCAGCAGTGGCAGTATCCGATGACCGAACCCTTCACGGGGTCGAGGTCCCCCTTCAGCACCGATAGATCCGGCATATGTGTCGGGGGATCCAGTCGCATGGCTCCACCCGGACCCGACGGGGAATAGAACTTGACCGAACTCCACGAACGCTGACCATTGGCGAGTGCCCTCGCGATCATGGACATCTCGTAGTCCGTCGCCCGTCCGGCTTCTCCGGCCGTCAGGCCACGCTGGGCAGCATCCATGAAAGTTCCCTTGTCGGCCAGTCCCGTCATGTTGATGTGCAGCGTCACGTTCGGGTCGGCGATGGCCATTTCCGCGATTCGGGCGAAGTCCCTCGGAGACACGTTGGAGAAGGTCTGGAACTTGTTCTCGGGCAGCGCCGCCCACTCGTCCAGCTTCCCACCCCTCTGCCATCCCAACGCCACCTTGCAGTTGTGGACAAGGACCGGAGTGGCGCCTGCCAGCACGAAGAACGTGTGCAGGTCATCGACCGTGAGGTCGTAGACCGTGCGCGGAGCCAAGCCCGAGCGGTCGTGGAGGGCGGTCACCGCGCGGACGGAACCGTCCGAGGTCCGCAGGCGGTCACCGACGCGCAGGTCGGAGACCAGCGTCCACCCGCGGTCCACCACGTAGAACTTGTGACCGGCGGTGCTCTCCAGCCTCCCCCCGTCGGCGACGACGATATCCACCAGCCGCCGGGTGTCGTGCCTGAAGGTGTCGGTGACCTGCCGGGCCCGCAACTGGCCGGTAGCCGGATCCGTGGCCTTGACGAGGTCCCCCACAGCCAACTGGCTGATGGGCCGGTGTGAGCCGTCCGCCATCAGTACCTGGGTGGTACCAGGGAAGCTGTTCACCTTGCAGGCGGTGTACAGGTCCTCGTGGGCGTTGACGATGGCGTTGAGCTTGGCGAGGGTCCCCGGGTCCAGGTCGAGCGCCTTGAGGGCATGGAACGCGTCACGGACCCCGACGCCGGTCTTCATGGCGGCGTCCAGAGCCCGGATCCCGTCGAAGACCGTGCCCAACGCCTTGCCGGGGATGAAGTTGCTCGCCGCCCAGGCGCAGCCGCTGGCGCTGCCGTGCCAGCAGTCGACGAAGTCCTGGACCAGGACCGCCTTCAAGAGCTTGTAGGTGAGGGTCTGCTGAATGAGCTCCAGCTTGGAGAAGTACCTGGTGACATCCTTCTTCAGACCTGGGATGCGCTTGCTCTCGACGAGCAGCGTGTCCTGCGACGGACATCTGCCGGCGCCGGCCGTTGTGTCGGGGTTGGTGCAAAGGAAGAAGTCGACCGTCGCGCTGAAGGTCACCGTGAAGGTGACGGTGCACCCCTCGAAGCCGACCTCGATGACGCAGTCGTTCTGCTGCTTGGCATCGGTGATCTCGATGCTGTCCTCGTCGACGACGTACCACGTGCCACCGACGCCGGTGCCCGCGCCGCTGTTGACCTGCTGGTTTGCCTGCTTCCGCGCCGCGGACTCCGCGGCTTCCTGCGCCTCCTTGGCGTACTTCAGCGCGTCCTTGGCAGCCTTTTCGGCTTCGGTGGCTGCGGCGTCGGCCCGGTCGGCGGCTGCCCGTGCGTCCTTGGCGGCCTGCTCGGCCGCTGTTGCGGCCTCGCGTGCGGCCTGGGCGTCGAGGGCGGCCTGGTCGGCGGAGGCGCGGGCGTCCTTGGCGTGGCCTTCGGCGCGGCCTGCGGCCTTGTCGGCTGCCGCCGCGTCCGCTGCGGCTTGACGGTCGTATTCGATCGTCCGCGCCAGCGACTTCGCGGCCTGCTTCGCGTAGTCAGCCGCCTCGGCGGAGTATCCGAGGGCTTCCTTGGCGTAGGTGCGGGCAGTGGCCGCATAGCCGGCGGCGTGCGCCGCGTGGACGTACGCCTGCTTTGAGTCGCCTACGGCCTGGTCCGCGATGTTCTTCGCGGCTTCGGCTTCCGCCTTGGCGTTTTTGGCGTGGGCGTCGGCTACGGCCTGCTGCTGTTCGGCGATCGTCTTCGATGCCTGCCCGGTCAGGACGATCAGGTCGGCGGCCTGGTCGGTGTCGGCGTAGGGGGCGCCGGTCTCGATGGCGTCGTTCGCCGGCTTCGCGACCTGCCTCGCGGCTGCCGTCGCATCAGCGGCGGCCTGTGCGGTGATGTACGCGAACCCGGTCGACTTCGCCGCCGCCGCCAGGGCCTTCCCGGCCTCCTTCGAGGAGAGGTCGGCCTGGGCTTTGGCGTTCTTGGCCTCGGCTTCGGCGTCGTCTGCGGCCTTCACCGCGGCTTTCGCTTCGGCGGCTGCGTGGTCGGATGCCTTGATCGCATCCGCCACAGCCGACGTAGCGGTCCGGACGGCTGCGTCGGCCTTCAGCTTCGCGGCCTGCGCGGCGTCGGCGTTGGCCCTCGACCGCTTCGCAGCGGCTTCCGCACGGGTCGCTGCCGCGTCCGCCTCCACAGCCGCCGCAGAGGCAGCGTTCGCCTCCGAACGGGCCCGTGAGGCGGCGTTCTCCGCGTTCGTCGCGTACGTGTCGGCCTTGTTCGCCTCCGCGCGCGCTGCCTCGGCGGCGTCATCCGCGTCCAGCGAATCGGCGTAGGCGGCCTTCGCATCAGCCTTCGCACGGGCCGCGTCCGCCTTCTGCTCGGCGTCCCACGCGTCGTCACGCATCTCCTTGGCATGATCACGCGCCTTCACGGCGTCATCACGATGCCTGGATGCGTTCTTCTCGGCGGTCTCCGCCTTCTCCTTCGCGCTCTGTGCGTTCGCGGCTTCGGCCTGTGCGTTCTTCTTGTGCTGGTTGGCTTCGGCCTGCTTCGCGGCGGCGGTGTCCTTCTCCGCCTTCGCGGTCTTCTCCTCCGCCTCCGCAGCGAGCCGCTTGGCGTGCGCGTCAGCGGCAGCCTTCTTGGCGTCGGCTTCGGCCTTCAAAGCGTCGCCGAGCTTGGACTTCGCCGTGGCGGCGTCCTTCTTGGCGTTGTCCCGGTGCAGCTTCGCCGCATCCCGCGAGGCCTTCGCCTGCGCCTCAGCAGTCGCAGCGGCCTTCCTGCGGAACTCGGCCTGCACCTGCGCGGACTGCGCCCTCGCACGCTGGGCGATCGTGTCCGAGTCGGCAGCGGACGCACGTGTGGCGGCCTCAGCGGTCTCGCCGGCCTTCACCATCGCTTCGAGCGCGGCGACGGCGCCCTGGGTGACCTGGTCCTTCTGCTGCCCGACGATCAAACCCCGGCCCCGAGGGGCACCGTTCTTGTCGGCGATCTCGTAGGCGGCCTCGATGGCGCTGGACGAGGTGGTGGCGGCCTTCTTCGCTGTGTCGAGCCGGGCCTTCAGCACAGCGAGCTGTTTCTTCGCCTCGGCCTGCGCAGCAGCACGGCTCTTCTTGGCCTTGTCGAACTCGGACTTGTCCGGGGTGTCCCCGTTATGCCCCAACGGCTTGACGCGGAACTGCTGTGCCTTGGTGCCGTTGCACGTGTACAGCCACGAGTTCTGGCCGTTGTTGAAGGTGTGCAGGTCGAGGCACTTGTTCGTGGCGACGTTGCGCAGTTCACCGGTGGCTCGGACGTTGAATTTCCACTGCTGTGCCGGACTCGAGTTGCACGTCCAGATCTGGATCTTCGTCTTGTTCGCGGAGTTGGCCCCCGCCACATCCAGGCACTTGCCGGAGTTGACATTCTCCAGCGCCCCGTCAGCCCGGAGCTTCCACTTCTGCGCCGGACTGTTGTTGCAGGTGTAGGTCTGCACGGGGGTGCCGTTGGTCTTCCCGGCGGACTGCACGTCGAGGCACTTGCCGTTGGCGGCGGCGACTTCGACGACCGTGTCGGCGTCGCCGATCCATCCGATGCCGCCCGGCGCCCAGTAGTCCTGCCAGCGAGTGGTGTAGTCGGCGATCCACGACTGACCCAACAGTTGACCGAGGGCCCAGGTGCCGTCCTGCAATGCCTTCGACGCCGTACCCGAGGCTTCGAGGATCTTCTGACGCTGCGATGCTTGCGCCGAGATCTCCTCCTGCCACTCCTGGGAAGCGGTAGCAGTGGTCTTTCCGAGGACCTTGTTCGGGTCGATCGGCGTGTGCCAGTCACAGGACGCGAAACGGGCCTTCAGGTCCTCGACCGCGACCCGGAACTCGGGTGTGTCCTTCTCGGGTTCGCGGGTGGGGAAGCCGCCGGAGGCGAGGAAGATCCGGGCGTCATCGGAGGACAGGCGGGGGACGAAGATCTCGTCGGGGACGATCGGCCCGGAGTTCTTCTTCCACAGCTTCCAGGCTTCCTGCTCTGCCGGCGTGCCCTTGCCGTTGTAGAGCTGGTCGCCGATGGCGAGGGCGGCCTTCTTCGTCTTCTCGTCCGCCTGCGGGGAAGGCTCGTAGAACGGTGAGAACAACTCGACCGGCTTCATGTACGAGCGCCACAGCCACGGCAGGAGACCGGTCTTCTCCCAGATCTCGTCCTCGCCCTTGGGCGCGTCAGGGAACCATTCGAGGCCGCTCGTTGCCCTGGACCAGGTCAGCCACGCGTCCCGGGCCTTCTCCTGTGTCGCGCCGGCTGCTTTGTCGTCCTCGGCGTGGGCCTGGTAGAGAGGGGCGCCGTAGGCTCGTCCGGCCTTCTCGTGCAACTGGGAGGCCGGAAGGGGAAGGGAGTCTTCGGCGTACGCGTAGAGGCTGTTGCCGCCCTTACGCAACGCGTCGGCCATCACGCACTGGTCCAGGCGGAGCTGCTCGGCGGCCTTGGCATCGAAGCCGTCGTACGAGTCACTCGTCGCGGCCACAGGCTGTTCGGCGCCCAGGCCGGGCTGGACGACCAGCCCACCGAGGACGGCCAGGGCGGCGACGGACGTGACGGCAGAGCTGAACCCTGCGGATGTTCGTGATCTGGGATTGAACAACCCCGGTCTGAGTCGCAAAGAGGCATCCTTCGTTGCGAGCGAGGGCATGCGGGGGCGACCGTCCGAAGAGGCGATGGGATGCGCGGGTGGTCAGCCCGTCGGCCCAGCATGCCGAACCATTCCTCCAGGTGACGGCACCGTTCCCCCGGCCGCCGAATGACGTGCGCGCGTCACATCGGGATTGGTCAAGATCCCTCGGGGCGCGCGGCAGTCAACTTAGCCACAGGACGACAGGGCGCGGCAAGGACCGACCTCGGGGCCCGGACCGCAGAACGGAAAAACCACTTGCGCGTCTCCTCGCGGTACAGGAGGTGCAAACGCCATGCTCACACCGGGAGTTACATGTGTGAGACATGTGAAGAAAGAGCGCAGGAAGCGAACATTCTCCGTCACAAGTTGACCGAAAATCGCTTACGCCTTGGCTCGATAGGCCCGCATAGCCAACGGATAGAACACCACCGCAATCCCCGCAGCCCACACCAACGACCACATCACCGGCTCAGCCACGGCCCCGCCCAGCAGCAACCCCCGGAACGCATCCGACAGATGCGACACCGGATTCACGTCGCTCCACGCCTGCAACCACCCCGGCATCGTTTCCACCCTCACGAACGCGCTGCTGGTAAAGGTGATCGGGAAGATGAGGGTGAAGGCGAAGGCCTGCACCTTCTCCGCGTCCCCCGCCAGCATCCCGATCAGCACCGCGCTCCACGACACCGCCGCCGCGAAGAGCACCACCAGCAGCGTTCCGAGCAGGAAGCCGTCCAGCCCGCCGGTGATCCGGAAGCCGAGCAGCAGGCCCAGGCCGATCATCAGGAGCAGGGCCCAGACGTGCTTGGCGAGGTCCGCGGTGATGCGGCCGATGAGAGGGGCCGAGCGGGCGATCGGCAGGCTGCGCAGGCGGTCGAAGACGCCCTTGGTGAGGTCGGTGTTCAGGGCCATGGCCGTGTACATCGTCATGAACAGGGTGTTCTGGACGATGATCCCGGGCAGCGCGTACTTCAGGTACGCCTCGGGCGAGCCGGCCATCTGCCCGCCCAGTACATACGTGAAGAGGAACACGAACATGATCGGCGTGATGCTGTAGTCGACCAGCTCCAGCGGGTTGTGCTTGACCGCCACCAGGCTGCGCCACGCCATGGTGAACGTCTGCCGCAGCCCGTCCAGCGGTCGCACCCGCCCCGATTTGGTGATCGGCGCGGTGATGGTCGTGGTCGTGGCGGTCATGACCGGCTCACCGCCCTCTCCAGCTCACTCTCGTCCTCCCGTACGGCCGCCCCGCCGTCCCCCTCCGGTTCGCCGGGCTCGGCCCGGTGCCCGGTCAGGGCCAGGAACACCTCGTCCAGGGAGGAGCGGCGCAGCGCCAGCTCGCCCACCGCGATGCCCTCCCGGTCCAGCGTGCGCACGACGGACGGCATCAGCTCGGTGTCCTTCACCGGCGCGGTGATCGTCTCGCCCTCGATCTGGGTCTGTGGACCCGCCGCCTCGGTCACGAGCGCATGCACCCGCACAAGATCCTCGGCCAGCACCGGCCGCAGCTCCAGCACCTGCCCGCCGACCTGCGACTTCAGCTGGTCGGGCGTGCCCTCGGCGATTACCCGGCCCTTGTCGATCACCACGATGTCGTCGGCGAGCACATCGGCCTCGTTCAGATACTGCGTGGTCAGCAGGGCCGTCGCACCGTCCGCGACCAGGCCCCGCAGCAGGTCCCACAGCTCGCCGCGACTGTGCGGGTCGAGGCCGGTGGTGGGCTCGTCGAGGAAGAGGATGCTGGGCCGGCCGACCAGGCTGGCCGCGAGGTCCAGGCGCCTGCGCATGCCGCCGGAGTACGTCTTCGTGGCCCGGCCGGCCGCGTCCGCGAGCTGGAAGCGCTCCAGCAGCTCGGCCGCGCGCGCCTTCGCCGCCCGCCGGGGCAGCCCCAGCAGACGCCCGATGAGCAGCAGGTTCTCGGTGCCGGTCAGGTTCTCGTCCACCGCCGCGTACTGCCCGGTCAGCCCCACCATGGCCCGTACGACACCGGCCTCCCGCACCACGTCGTGACCGGCCACGTGGGCCCTGCCCCCGTCGGGCCGCAGCAGTGTCGCGAAGATCCGTACCGCGGTCGTCTTCCCCGCGCCGTTGGGACCCAGCAGTCCCAGCACCGTGCCCTTGCGGGCCCCCAGATCGACCCCGGCCAGCGCCTCGGTCTCCTTGAACCGCTTGACCAGGCCTTCCGCCTCTATCGCATACGTCGTCATGGGTCACCCCTCGTCACCCCTGATTACCCTGCTTGCTCACCCCTCGGGGTTCGTGGACCCGGCCTGGCCCACCTCTCCCACAACTGTGACGCACGCCACTGACATTCCCCGACTTGCCCGGATTTCTCCCGCCCGCCGCCGCGTGACGGATCCCACCTCACCGTCCGTTCGTCCTGCCGTAACAATGGACTGTGATCTCTCCGGTCTCCCCGATGCCCCGGAGCGCCCACCGGCAGCGGCCGGAGGCGACTCCCTACGTCGACCTCACCCGCTCGGAGTGGAGCGCGCTGCGTGACAAGACTCCGCTGCCGCTCACCGCGGAGGAGGTCGAGAAGCTGCGCGGCCTCGGCGACGTCATCGACCTCGACGAGGTGCGGGACATCTACCTCCCGCTCTCCCGCCTGCTCAACCTCTACGTCGGCGCCACCGACGGCCTCAGAGGCGCCCTGAACACCTTCCTCGGCGAACAGGGCTCCCAGTCCGGCACCCCGTTCGTCATAGGCGTCGCCGGCTCGGTCGCCGTGGGGAAGTCCACGGTCGCCCGGCTTCTGCAGGCGCTGCTCTCCCGCTGGCCCGAGCACCCGCGCGTCGAGCTGGTCACCACCGACGGCTTCCTGCTGCCCACCAAGGAGCTCCAGGCCCGCGGCCTGATGTCGCGCAAGGGCTTCCCCGAGTCCTACGACCGCCGCGCGCTCACCCGCTTCGTCGCCGACATCAAGGCGGGCAAGGACGAGGTCACCGCCCCCGTCTACTCCCACCTGATCTACGACATCGTCCCGGACCAGCGGCTCATGGTCCGCCGGCCCGACATCCTGATCGTCGAGGGCCTCAACGTCCTCCAGCCCGCCCTGCCCGGCAAGGACGGCCGCACCCGGGTCGGTCTCGCCGACTACTTCGACTTCAGCGTGTACGTCGACGCCAGCGCCCAGGACATCGAGCGCTGGTACCTCAACCGCTTCAAGAAGCTGCGCCAGACCGCCTTCCAGAACCCGAACTCGTACTTCCGCAAGTACACCCAGGTCTCCGAGGACGAGGCCCTCGACTACGCGCGCACCCTCTGGCGCACCATCAACAAGCCCAACCTGGTGGAGAACATCGCCCCCACCCGCGGCCGCGCCACCCTGATCCTCCGCAAGGGCCCGGACCACAAGGTGCGGCGGCTGAGCCTGCGCAAGCTGTAGCCCCGCCGTGACGCGGGTCTGTCCGCCCGTGACAAGGCCGAACCGGAAATCTGAGTTCCTGTCAGCACCCGCTGAGCGGGGCGGGGCCCGGCCTCTAGCGTCCGTGACATGGACACGATTTGCAGCAGGAAAAGCAGGGAGAACAGGGAGAACAGGAAGAGCGGGAAGCGTGGGAAAGGAACGTGGCGCGGTGGCGCGCTCGCGGTGCTGCTGACCGCGGGGACGCTCACGGCGGCGGCCCCCGGTGCCCGCGCGGACGGGGCGCGGACCGAGACACCGGTGGCGGTGGGGTCCGCGGTCGCCGGGGTGCGCGAGTCCGTGGTGCGGGTGAAGGCGCCGTTGCCCGAGTCGGCGGGGCCCCGCCCGGCCGCGTGCGACTGGCTGTCGTATCTGCGCTACCGCGCCGCCGACGGTCCGGCCGCCTCCGCCGACGCGGACCGGATCCTCGTCGCCCAGCCGGGCATCCTGGAGGGCGCCGGGGCCTTCGACAGCGTCGCCCGCAACACCGTGGCGGCAGCCGCCGAGCAGGGCCGGCACATCGAGTTCTGGGCGCTGGACCGGCGCTCCAACTGCCTGGAGGACCGCACCGGCATCGCCTCCGGCGACCAGCACACGGCCGTCGACTACTACTACCGCGGCAAGCAGGTCGACGGCCGGACCTTCGAGGGCTTCGCCGGCAACGAGAAGCTGGGGTGGATGGCACGGCTCGGCATCGAGCGGACCGTCCGGGACCAGTACGACCTGCTCACCGCCGAGTTGCCCGACCAGGCACTGCGCAAGCGCAAGGTGCTGTGCGGCGGGCACTCGCTGGGCGGCGTCGTCACCGGCTACTTCGCCACCGCCGACTTCGACGGCGACCCGGCGACCACGGCCGACGCCGGGTACAACCAGTGCGCCGGCTACTTCGCCCTCGACACCACCGTCTCCACCTCGCTCGCCGACCTCAGCGGCAGCATCCCCGACGACACCAACCTGCCGGACATCGGCCTCGGCCACGGCGTCGTACAGGCCGGCCTCGACAGCGGAGTGCTGCCACGGTCGCTGTCCGCGCCGGTGCTACTCAACCCCGAGACCATGACGCTGCTCGCGATCGCCGGGATGGGCGCCGTACGCGATCCCGGCGCCGAGGCCGACCTGCCCCGCTATCTGCCGTCCAACCTCAACATCGAGGCCACCAACCGCTTCCTGTTCTCCAAGGACACCGCCGCCTTCCTCACCGGCTCCCCCGGCGTGAAGGACTTCCGGCTCACCAACGAGGCGGTCCTGGGCGCCCTGCTGGACGACCACTCCGTACCGCTCGCCTTCCTGCAGAGCAGCGTCGGGTTCTTCGACGGCGGGCCGGTCGCCGACAAGAACTTCCCCGCCGCCAACGGCTCCCAGGAGCAGCCCGGCCTGTTCGGCACGGAGTACAAGGCGATCCCGGACCGGCCCGAGGGGCCGCTGTACACCTGGCGCGATTACGACCGTGTCGGTGACGCCGACGACCCCGGATACCGGTCGGCCGACGGCACGCCCTTCACCGACGCGGGCAAGGAGGTCACCGACATCCAGGAGCTGGCCCGGAGCCTGGCCCAGCAGCCGCTGGACTTCACCGAGCAGTACTTCCCGACCAAGCTGGTCACCGATCTGGAGCTGGCCACCTCACCGCAGGTGAAGCGGCTCGTCGTGCATCCCGGCGGGCTCACCGCCAACCCCACCCTGACCGTGCTCGCGGGCGACGGACTCCTGGCCGGCCGCGTCCCGGCCGACCTGCACCCCGTGGTCGCCGACGGCTACCAGCACCTCGACGTGCTGACCGCGGCGCCGGTGCAGAACGACGGCCGGCCCGAGCCGGTCTCCACCAACCTCGCGCGGTTCGCCGGGGACCCGCGATAGCCGTACGACAGCCATGTGCACAGGTAGGGCGGCCCGGGAAGTCGAACCTCCCCGGGCCGCCCTCGTGCGCCGTACGGCTCAGACCTTGCCCGCCGCGAACGTGGCGGCGGCGTCCGCGTCGGCCGTGTAGCCGAGGTGTGCGCCCACGTCGTTCCCGCCGTTCTCACAGATGGGGTCGCCCTTGGCGCAGAAGTCGATCGTGCGGCTCTGGTAGACGCCGGTGACGCTCTTGCCGATGGCCCGGATCGGGTTGCCGAACAGCAGCACCGCGGCGACCTTCGGCTCGACCGCGGCCGGCAGGGTGGCCACGATGGGGCTGCCGACCACCGCGCCGGCGCTGCTGATGCCGATCGAGTTGTCGACGACGTTCGCGCCCTGCGAATAGCCCACGAGAATGAACCGCTGGTTCGGGCACGCGGATGCCTGCCCGTTGACGTGATTCACCAGATCCGCGTTTCCCTGTGCGGCCGACGTGGGGGAAAGATCCGCCGGGTAATTCACCTTGTAGCTGGAAAGGCTTTTGCCGGTCAGTTTCTTCTGGAGTGCGGAGTACACCGGATCGCCGACGATGAAGCCGAGCGTGCCCGGCTCGAAGGTGCCACGAGCAGCGACGACCTCGATGTCCGAGCAGGCCGCGGCCGACGCCGAGGGCGCCGTGAGGGTGGCGACCGAGGCCCCGCCGAGCAGTGCGAGCGCGGCGAGACACGAACGAATACGCATGGGCCTTCCTCCATGTGGGGAGCGCATGACGCGCCTGCGGGAAAGGAGGCCCCGAAGGTATTCGCCCGGCTCTGCCGGGTGTTATGGACGGGAGAAAGAAAAGCGGCAGCTTTTTCTTCGCTCAATGAGTAGTCACTGAAGAGATTCCGCGCGCAGCGCGAGCACGAGGTCGAGGCGGCTCCCCGGGTCGTGCAGGGTGTCGCCGAACAGCTTGTCCAGCTGGCGCAGGCGGTAGCGGACCGTCTGCGGGTGGATGTGCAGCCGGGCGGCGACATCGGGCACGTTGCTGCCGCTGAGCAGCCAGGCCAGCAGCGTCTCGGCGAGCCGGGCACGCTGTCCGGCGGAGACCTCGTCGAGCGGGGCAAGGGCGGTGGCGCGGAGTTCGGCGAGCAGTGGTTCGTCGGCGTGCAGCAGCAGGGTCGACAGGTGGTCGGCGCACCGCACCACACCCTGCCGGGGCAGGATTCCGCGCCCCATCAGGCCCAGCGCCCGGGTGGCCCAGCGCAGCGACTGCGCGGCCTCGGTGAGCGGGACCGTCGGCCCGATCGCGGCGGGACGGCCGCGCAGCGCGAGCGTGAAACCGCGGCCGGCCCACCGCCCGGATCGGTCGGGGTCGGGCACCAGCATGCGCGGCGGCCGGGACTCCATGTCCACCAGGGCCCCCGCCATGGACAACGGCCGCTCCTCCTCGCCCTGTTCGGCGGCGGCCGCGAGCGCGACGACGGCGACCTGCCGCGGCACCGGCCACCGGGCCTGGTGCGCCAGGTCCTGCACGGCCTCCACGGCCACCGGGCCCTCGCTCAGCAGCAGGCCAAGGAGCCGTCTGCGGCGGCGCTCCAGCTCGTCCGTACTGCGCAGCTGAGCCTCCGCGTGGCCGGCGGCGGCCGCCTCAGCGACCTCGTGCACCGTGCGGAAGGCGAGCTCGCCCAGCGCGGCCACGACCGTCGAGTCCAGCCCCAGTTCCTCCGCGGTGCGGCCCAGCAGCCGCCAGGCGTGCATGCCGCCGACGCGCAGCGCGGACTGCAAGGGGTCCAGTCCGCGGCCCTCCAGGGCCTCGCCGCGCCCGAGTTCGTAGTACGTCGCCGCGATCGACTCCCCGTTGTCGCGCGGGTCGGCGATGTGGTCGACGAACAGGGTGAGCGCCTGCACCACCCCGTCCCGCAGCCGCTTGCGGTAGAGGTCGTCCCCGGGCCGCGCGTACTCGGGAACGCGGCTGCGGACCTCCGCCTCCACCTCGTCGGCCACGCCCTCCAGCCGGGCGCGCAACAGCTCCGCGAGGCCGGGCGGCAGGGGCACGGCCCCGCGGGCCTCCGGCACCTCGTGCGGGGTGGGAACAGCCATCGGGGACACTCCTTTCGCCCGGAAGCGACCCGCCCGCGCGCTGTTGCCCGTGGGACGAGTGGGACGTCCTGGGTTGGACGGACGTCCCCTCCGCTCCGTTCCGTGCCCCCACGGCACCGACATCACTCCGGCACACCCAGAGCGTCGGCGAGGATCGGCCACGACGCCGTGAACTCCCCCTTCCAGTACGCCCAGTCGTGTCCCCCTCCCGGGTAGAAGTGAGTGGTGGCCGGGATGCCCCTGCGCGCGAGCGCGGCGGCGAAGCCGCGGGCCGAGGGCCACAGGGCGCTCTCCAGCGCCTCGGGCAGCCAGTCGCCGATGCCGCCGGCCAGTCCGCTGCCCTGCGAGACGTACAGGGCCGTGCCGCGCAGCCCCTCGGCGCGGGCGCGCGGGTTGAAGTCCCGCCAGGTGAGGAGGTTGAGGAACGGGTTGCCCCACAGGGAGGCCGGTGACAGTCCCTCGCGGGCGACGATCGCGTCCACGATGGTCGGCACGCCGGGCGCGGTGGTGTCGAGGACGCCGCTGTAGGAGGCGGCGGCGGTGAAGGCGCCCGGGTGGCGGGCCGCGTGCGCCATCGCCCCGTAGCCGCCCGTCGACACGCCGGCGACGGCCCGTACGCCGGAGGCCCGGTAGTCCCGCGCGAGCAGCGCCGGCACCTCCTCGACCTGGAACGTCTCGTAGTCCAGGCCGTCGCGCCAGGCGGTGGGAATGCCCGTGGGGCCCGCGTCCGGCATCGCCACGATCAGGTCCCGGCCCTCGGTGAAGGACTCGATGTCCGTCTCCCGGGTCCAGGAGGTGTAGTCGTCGTGGGCGCCGTGCAGCAGATACAGCACGGGGTACGTCCGCCCGGCGGCCGTGTCGAAGCCGGACGGCAGGATCAGCCGCACCGGCGCGCTGCGGCCCAGGGCGGCGGAGGGCACGGCGAGGTCCAGGGTGCGCGGGCCCAGCCGGGTGGCCGCCCGGGCGCGGGTCGTGCCGGTCGTGGCGCCGAACAGGACGGCCAGTCCGGCGGCGGCCGTGGCCTTGGCGGCGGTGCGCCGGGATACTCCGGTGGCTCCGATGACTCTCGTGGTGCGGCGGGGCATGGCGGCTCCTCGGGGTTCCGGTTCAGGGGGATGGGGCGTGCGGGTCGAGCACCCGGCCCAGATGGGCGGCGATCTCGTCGACGTACGGCGGGTCGAGCAGCGCCAGATGGTGGCCGGGCACCCGGACGACCTCCAGGTCCGGGCACACCTCGTCCCAGCCCAGCGCCTCGTCGTCCCGCTCGTAGGCGGGGTCGCGCACGGTGTGCGGGGCGGGGTCGGTCGCCCGGTAGAGGACCACGCGCCCGTCGTACCGGCCGGGGCGGTGCGCCTCGCCGATCCGCAGGTCCAGGTAGGAGGCGCGCTGGTGCTCCAACGCGGCGCCCGGCACGTCGGCGGCCGCGCTCAGCGCCTTCAGCACGGCGTCGATACGGTGCTCGTCGTCGTCCATGGCCACGAGGTCGTCGTACGGCAGCTCCAGCCGGACCCCGTAGGCGTCGGCCACGTGGGCGGCGAAGCCCTCGAAGTGCGCCCGGACCCGGTCCGCCGGCGCCGGGCCGGGGTCGACGAGCGGGCGTACGGAGTCGATGAGCACCAGCAGCCGTACGTCCCGTCCCGCCTCGGCGAGCTGCCGGGCGGTCTCCTGGGCGACGAAGCCGCCGAAGGACCAGCCGCCCAGCAGGACGGGCCCGTCGGGGTGCGCGGCGGTGACAGCCTCGGCGTACCGCCGCGCCTTGTCCGGCACGGTGCGGGCCTGCTCGATCCGGTCGAGTCCGAACACCGGCTGGTCGGCGCCGAGTCGCTCGGTGAGCGTCCGGTACACGGTGGTCGGTCCCCCGGCGGCGTGCACGAGGAACAGGGGAGGACGGGAGCCGGTGGCGCGTAGGGGACGCGGGCACACGCCACCGGCCGACTGGGGAAGCGCCCGCTCGACGCGGTCGGCGGCGTCGGCGACGGTGGCGGCGCCGAGCAGGTCGCGCAGGGGCAGCTCGATACGGAACTCGCGCTCCAGGGCCGTACGGACGCGGACCGCCATCAGCGAGTCGAGGCCGAGGTCGGCGAGGGCGGTGTCCGGCGTGACGCGGGCCGGCGGATGGCCGCTGACGGCGGCGATGTGGTGGCTGAGGCGGGCCAGGAGCGGGGAGGGATCCGGACCTGGATGCGCGGTGCCCTCGGTGGCGCTCGCCTGGTCCGCGAGGCCGCCGGCCCGGGCACCCGTCAGCCCCGCAGCCGACGCGGTTCCCGCCCACGTCCTCCCGTCCGTCCACCAGTACCGCGCGTGACGCCAGCGCGGCCCGGGTACGTCGACGACCCGGCCGGGCGGCAGTGGCAGGCGCTGTCCGGCCGCGTACAGCGCGCCCAGTTGTGCGGCGAACGCGGCCGATCCGTCGGCGTCGCGGCGCAGTGTGGCCAGGGCGAGGGAGCCGGGCGCGGAGTCGGTGACGGCGCCCGCGAGGACGGGGTGCGGGGAGATCTCCAGGAAGGCGGTGTGACCGTCGGCCGCTGCCGCCGCGACGGCCCGGTCCAGGCGAACCGGCCGCCGCAGGTTGGCGACCCAGTGGGCGGCGTCGAAGGTGCTCGTACCGCGCGGGTCGTCCAGGACGGTGGAGTACACGGGCAGCCGCGGCCGGCGTCCCGTCACACCGGCCAGCCCGTCGGCGAGTTCCGGCAGCAGCGCGTCGACCTGCGGGGAGTGCCCGGCGCCGACGACCCGCATGGACCGGGCGGCCCGGCCCTCCTTCTCCAGCCGCCGCACCAGCCGGCCCACCGCCGCCTCCTCCCCGGTGACGACCTTCTGCCGGGGAGAGGAGTGCACGGCGACGTGGACCCCCGGGAAGTCCTCTTCGAGGCGCCCGAGTTCGGAGTCGTCGAGGTCGACGACGGCCATCGCCCCGCCCCGCAGTCCGCTCAGCAGCCGGGCGCGTACGGCGATGACGCGCGCGCCGTCCGACACGTCGAGGGCGCCCGCGCACACGGCGGCGGCCACCTCGCCCATGGAGTGACCGATCACGGCCGCGGGCTCGACACCGTACGAACGCCACAGTTCCGCGAGCGCCAACTGGACCCCGAACAGCAGAGGCTGGGCGGTCTCCAAGCGGTCCAGGCCGGTGCCGGACGTCAGGTGGTCGTACAGGGACAGTCCGCCGCACTCGGCGGCGAGCTGCGGGTCGAGCTTCTCCACGGCGGCGGCGAACGCGGGCTCCTCCTCCAGGAGCCGGCGCCCCATGCCGGGCCACTGGCAGCCGTAGCCGGAGAAGACCCACACCGTGCCGCCCCGGCCGACGAGGTCACGGTCGCCGGTGACGACCCGCCCGTCCGGCCGCCCGGCCGCCAGTGCACGCAGCGCGTCGGCGAGTTCGGCCCGGTCGCGGGCGGCCACGGCGGCGCGTACGGGTCCCCGGCCGGTGCGTCCGGCGAGGGTGCGGGCGATGTCGGCCGGGTGCGCGGCGCTGGTGTCCAGCCAGTCGGCGACCCGGGCGGCGGTGTCGCGCACCCGCTCGGCGTCGGCGTCGGAGAGGAGGTGCAGCCGGACGGCGGGCTCGTCGGCCGACGTCGGCGAGGGGCCGACGGGACGCCATTCCTCCAGGACGGCGTGGGCGTTGGTGCCGCCGAAGCCGAACCCGGAGACCCCGGCGGTGGCCGTGCCGCCGTAACGGGGCCACGGCTCGGGCTCGGTCACCACCCGCAGCCGGTCGTCGCCGAGCGCGCTGCCGTCCGCGCAGTGCGGGGAGGGCGGGATGACGTCGTGGTGGAGGGCGAGCACCGTCTTGACCAGGCCGGCGATGCCCGCGGCCGACTCCAGGTGACCGAGGTTGCCCTTGACGGAGCCGAGCAGCAGCGGCTGGTCGGGGTCGCGGCCGCCGCCGAGCACCGAGGCGAGCGCACCCGCCTCGATCGGGTCGCCGAGCGGGGTGCCGGTGCCGTGCGCCTCGACGAAGTCGACGTGCGCCGGGGTGAGCCCGGCCCGCGCGTAGGCGGTCTCCAACAGGGCCCGCTGCGCTGCCGGATTGGGGGCCATCAGCCCGTTGGACCGCCCGTCGGAGTTGACGGCCGTCGTACGGATCACCGCGAGCACCCGGTCACCGTCCCGCTCGGCGTGCGACAGCCGCTTCAGGACCACGGCCGCGCAGCCCTCGCCGCGCCCGATGCCGTCGGCGGCGGCCGAGAACGGCTTGCAGCGCCCGTCGGGCGCGAGGACGCCCGCCCGCTCGAAGGCGACGGTGACGGCCGGCGACAGCAGCAGGTTGACCCCGGCCGCGATCGCCGTCTCGCTCTCGCCGGCCCGCAGGCTGACGCAGGCGTGGTGCACGGCGACCAGCGAGGAGGAGCACGCGGTGTCCACGGCCAGGCAGGGCCCGCGCGTGTCCAGGACGTACGCCAGCCGGCCCGCGGTGACGCTGAGGGCCGCGCCGGCCGGCGCCCACGGGTCGACGGCGGCCGGGTCGGCGCCGGTGAGCTGGCCGTACTCCGGCGCGGAGACGCCGACGAAGACGCCCGTGGCCGTTCCCGCGAGGGACGCGGCCGGGACGGCGGCGTGGTCGAGCGCCTCGTGGACGACCTCCAGCAGGATCCGCTGCTGGGGGTCCATCACCGCGGCCTCGCGCGGCGTGATGCGGAAGAAGTCCGCGTCGAACCCGGCGATGTCGTCGAGATAGCCGCCGTACGGATGCGCGTCGGCGGGCGGAAAGGCGGTGAAGTCGCGCCAACGGTCCTCCGGCACCCGCCGAACGGCATCCCCGCCCTGGCACAGCAGCCGCCAGTAGTCGCCCGGCCCGTGCACCCCGCCGGGCAGCCGGCAGCCGACGCCGACGACCGCGACGGGCTCTCCCGGCGCGCCGGGCGCCATGACGAGCGGCGCGGGTCCGGGGGCCGTACCGCACAGCCGCGCCACCAGCGCCTCACCGGTCGGCGCCTCCCACAGCAGCGTCGGCGGCAGCTCGCACCCCGTGACCCGGGACAGCTCCCCGGCCAGCGCGACCGCGTCCCGCGACGACATGCCGAGCTCCGCGAGCTGCCGGTCCATCGGAACGTCCTCGGCCGCCGAACCGTGCCACGAGGCCACCCGCTCGGCGATCACCCGCCGCAGCACGTCCGCGTCGACGGCCCTCATCCTGCGGCCTCCGCGGTGTCGTCGGCGGCGGAGGAGGGTAGTGCGGCGTGCCGCGTGGCCCGGTCGGTGGCAGGGGTGTGCCGCGTGGCCGGGTCGGTCGGTGACGTCCGCCGCGTGCTCGTCTCGGTGACAGGCAGGTCGTTGGGTCGTGCGTCGGTGCGGGACGTCTCGCCCGCCGTCGTGCCGTCCAGCGGCGCGCCGCCCGCCCCCACCTCGGCACCCCCCGTATACGCCCCCTCCAGATACCGCCCCCGCGTCAACGCACGCGACACCTTGCCGCTGGAGGTGCGGGCGACCGTCCCCGGTGGGACGAGTACGACGTCGTCCAGCCGCAGGCCGTGCCGGGCGGAGACGGCGCCGCGTACGGCGCGGGCCACAGCCGGTACGTCCAGGGCGGTCAGGGTCGCGGTGCGCACGTGCTCGGCCACGATCACGACCCGCTCCCCCGCGGCCCCGGGCACGGCGAACGCGGCGAGCCGGTCCCGTCGTACGGCCGGGTGCGCGTCCTGAGCCGTGGCCTCCAGGTCCTGCGGGTAGTGGTTGCGGCCGTCGACGATGACGAGGTCCTTGAGGCGGCCGGTGACGAGCAGTTGCCCGTCCAGCACCGCGCCCAGGTCACCCGTGCGCAGCCAACGGCCGTCCGGCGCGTCCCCGGTGTCCGCGAACCCGGCCCCGAAGACCCGCTCGCTCTCCTCCGCCCGGTTCCAGTAACCGCGCCCGACGTTGGGACCCTGCACCCATATCTCGCCGACCTCGCCCTCGGGCAGGACGGCCCGACCGGCGGGGTCGGCGATGCGGACGCGCTGCCCCGCCGGGGTCCCGCAGCCGGCCAGCAGCACGGCCCTGGGGTCGTCGGGCCGCGCGGGCAACGCCTTCCCGGCGGCGAGCGCGTCGCGGTCCAGGGCGAAACGGCCGAGCGGTGCGCCGGGCCGGGCGGCGCTGACGAAGACGGTGGCCTCGGCGAGCCCGTACGAGGGGCAGTGCGTCGTGGGCGCGAGCCCCTGGTCGGCGAAGGCGGCGTGGAAGCGGTCGGCCGTGCCGGGGCGCACCGGCTCGCTGCCGTTGATCAGCGCGGTGACCCCGTCGAGCCGGAGGTCCGCCTTCTGGGCGTCGGTGACGGCGGACGCGCAGTAGTCGTACGCGAAGTTGGGCGCGGCGCTCACGGCACGCGGATGCGCGCCGAGCAGCCTCAGCCAGCGCACGGGCTCGTGCAGAAAGGCGGCCGGGTCCATCAGCACCGACAGCAGCCCGCGCACCACCGGCGCGGCCACGCTGAGCACCAGCCCCATGTCGTGGTAGAGCGGCAGCCAGCCCACGCACGTCACGGGGTGGGCGTCGGCGCCGTACGCGGTCAGCGCCTGGCGGGCGTTGGCGACGACGTTGGCGTGGGTGATCTCCACTCCGGCCGGGGCGCGGGTCGAACCGGAGGTGTACTGGAGATAGGCGGTGGTCGCGGCGTCGTCCGGGTCGGCCGGGCGCCATCCCCGGGCGTCGTCGTCGGCCACCTCGTCGACGCAGACGACCGGCGTCCGGTCCCGTCCGCCCGCCACCCCCGCCAGGAAGTCCCGCACCTCCTGCCGGGCCCGGCTCGTGGTCACGACGGCCGCCGGGCGCGCGTCGGCCAGGACTCCCGCCAGCCGGTCCGCGTGCCCCGGCAGGCCCGGCGGATACAGCGGTACGGCCACCATCCCGGCGGCCAGCACCCCGAGGAACCCGGTGACGTACTCCACCCCCTGCGGACACGGCAACGCGATCCGCGCCCCCGGCTCCGCGACCTCGGCGAGCCGGGCGGCGAGCGCGCGCACGCGCAGGTCCAGGCGCCGCCAGGTCAGCGTGCGGTGGACGCCGCGCGAGTGCGGCGCGGGGTGGTCGACGAAGGTGAACGCCCGGCGTTCCGGGGCGACTTCGGCCCAGTGCCGCACGCACTGGGGCAGGGTCTGGCAGGCGGGCGTGAGCGGGGGGCGGCGACTGTCCATCTGGCGTGGCTCCTCACGTCCGGGATCGGCTGGGCGAGCGACTGCCGGTCCAGGCGGGTCAGATGCGTGGGGGATGCGTGGGGGACTGTGCGGGCGGGCGGGCGGGCGGACCGTCGCGGGGCGTTGCACACGCCCTCGGGCCCCTCCCCTCCCTCCGGTCAGAGCGGGATGTTGCCGTGCCTGCGCTGCGGCAGGGGCGCGCGTTTGCCGCGCAGGGCGCGCAGCGCGCGGCTGATGTGGTCGCGGGTGTCGCGGGGCGCGATGACGCCGTCGACGTAGCCGCGTTCGGCGGCGAGGTAGGGCGTGCCGTGGGTCTCTTCGTACGCGGCGACCAGTCGGGTCCGCAGCGCCTCGGGATCGTCGGCGGCGGCCAGTTCACGTCGGTGCAGGACGCCCACCGCGCCCTCGGCGCCCATCACCGCGATACGGGCGGTGGGCCAGGCGAGGTTGATGTCGGCGCCCAGGTGCTTGGAGCCCATCACGGCGTACCCGCCGCCGTACGCCTTGCGCACCACGACCGTGACCTTGGGGACGGTCGCCTCGGCGTAGGCGTACAGCAGTTTGGCGCCGCGCCGGATGATGCCGCCCCGCTCCTGCCGTACGCCGGACAGATAGCCCGGCACGTCGGCGAAGGTCAGCAGCGGGATCCCGAACGCGTCGCAGAACCGCACGAAGCGCGCGGCCTTCTCGGAGGCGTCGATGTCGAGGACGCCGGCGGCGTGCAGCGGCTGGTTCGCGACGACGCCGACCGACTGCCCCTCGACGCGGGCCAGGGCACAGATGATGTTCGGCGCGAACAGCTCCTGCACGTCGAGGAGTTCACCGTCGTCGACGACCGCCCGCAGGATCTCCCGCATGTCGTAGGCCTGCCCGATCCGGTCCGGGACGACCGAGTCGAGCAGGGCCCCGTCCGGGGCGCCCCCGGGCGCGTACTCCGGGGGCCGCTCCAGGTTGTTCGCGGGCAGATACGACAGCAGATCGCGTACGACGTCCAGGGCGTCCTGCTCGTCGGCGGCGAGGAAGTGCGCGTTGCCGTTGACGGCGTTGCTGGTGCGGGCGCCGCCCAGTTCCTCGGCGGTGGCCCGCTCGCCGGTGACGGCTTCGATGACGTCGGGGCCGGTGACGAACATGTGCGAGGCGCCGTCGACCATCACCGTGAAGTCGGTGATCGCGGGCGAGTAGGCGGCTCCGCCCGCGCACGGCCCCAGCACCACGGAGATCTGCGGGATCACCCCGGACGCCTGCACATTGCGGCGCACCAGCTCGGCGTAGAGGGCGAGCGAGGCGACGCCCTCCTGGATGCGGGCGCCGCCGGAGTCGTTGAGCCCGACGACCGGGCAGCCGGTCTTCAGGGCGAGGTCCATCAGGGCGACGGTCTTCTCGCCGAACGCCTCGCCCATGCTCCCGCCGAACACGGAGGAGTCCTGGGCGAAGACGCACACCCGGCGCCCGTCGACGGTGCCGTACCCGGTGACGACACCGTCGCCGTAGGGGCGCCGGCCGCCGTCGCCGGTCGGCCGGGCCCGCACGAACAGCCCGGTCTCGCTGAAGGACCCCTTGTCGACCAGCCGCTCGATCCGCTCCCGGGCGCCGAACTCCCCCCGCCTGCTGGTCCCGCCGCCCCGTACCGCCCGCTCCTCGCGGCAGCCCAGATCGGCGATGCGCCCGGCGGTGCCTCCGGCCACGTGCGCAACCTCATTCGTCACAACCACCTCCGAAGTGGTTGTCGAATATGGCAGCGCGAGCGCGGGCGGCTGGGCGAATCAGGGTGGCGTGTGGGGGATTTGAGTCCTCGGCAAGACCTTTTCATCCGGTCGTGACAAGGGACGACCGGAACCTCGACACCACAAGGGGCGCTCCCCGGGGACTACCCGAGCGCGGACTTCACCGAGTCGGCCAGCCGCCCCGCCACCGACCGGGCCTGATCGATGTCCGCGGCCTCGACCATGACCCGCACCAGCGGCTCGGTACCGGAGGGCCGGAGCAGCACCCGGCCGGTCTCCCCCAGCTCCCGCTCCGCCTCGGCGACGGCGGCGGCGAGCTCGGCCGAGCTCGCGACCCGCGACCTGTCCACGTCCGGCACATTGATCAGCACCTGCGGCAGCCGCTCCATGACGGACGCCAGCTCCCGAAGCGTCCGTCCGGTCTCCGCGACCCGCGCCGCCAGCAGCAGCCCGGTCAGGGTGCCGTCACCGGTCGTGGCGTGATCGAGGATGATGACATGCCCGGACTGCTCGCCGCCGAGGGCGTAGCCGTGCTCCTTCATCTCCTCCAGCACATACCGGTCACCGACCGCGGTCTGCACCAGCTTCAGGCCCTCGCGCTCCAGCGCCAGCTTGAACCCGAGGTTGGACATCACGGTCGCCACGACGGTGTCGGCCCGCAGCGCGGACCGCTCCCGCATGGCCAGCGCGAGGACGGCCAGGATCTGGTCGCCGTCCACCTCCTCGCCGGTGTGGTCCACGGCGAGGCACCGGTCGGCGTCCCCGTCGTGCGCGACGCCGAAGTCGGCACGGTGTTCGAGGACCGCGGCCTTGAGCTTGTCGAGGTGCGTGGATCCGCAGCCGTCGTTGATGTTGAGCCCGTCCGGCTCGGCACCGATGGTGACGATCTCGGCCCCGGCCCGGGTGAACGCCTCCGGCGACACCCCCGCCGCCGCGCCGTGCGCCTCGTCGAGGACGACCTTCAGCCCGTCCAGCCGGTTGGGCAGGACGCCGACGAGATGGCCGACGTACTCGTCGAAGCCCTCGTCGTACGACCGCACGCGCCCGACGCCCGAGCCCGTCGGCCGCTCCCAGGGCTCACCGTGGCGGTGGGCCTCGTACACGGCCTCAATCCTGTCCTCCAGCTCGTCGGCGAGCTTGTGGCCGCCGCGGGCGAAGAACTTGATGCCGTTGTCGGGCATGGCGTTGTGGCTGGCGGAGAGCATGACGCCGAGGTCGGCGCCGAGCGAGCCGGTGAGGTGGGCGACGGCGGGCGTCGGCAGCACGCCGACCCGCAGCACATCGACACCCGCGCTCGCCAGACCGGCCACCACGGCGGCCTCCAGGAACTCCCCGGACGCGCGCGGGTCCCGTCCGACCACCGCAGTCGGCCGATGGCCCTCGAAGGTGCCCGCCTCGGCCAGTACGTGCGCCGCCGCCACGGACAGACCGAGCGCCATCTCGGCCGTCAGATCCGCGTTGGCGACGCCACGCACGCCGTCCGTGCCGAAGAGTCGTCCCACTTGTCCTCCTGAGGAAACATCAGTTCCGAAAGCGGAGCCGGCGCTCGCTGTGTCGCACACCGCCGGTGGCTCCCGCTTCCAGGCATTCCATGCCTGGGCATCGGATCACACAAGCCTTTGAACTTCTGAACATCTGAACGTCTTGTGCCGTTATACGCCCGAGCCCGGGGATAAGACGAACGCCCCGGCGGCACTGTGGCGTGCCGCCGGGGCGTTCGGAGTACCGCGGTGTACCGGAGTACGAGCAGAGGCAGCCTGCGCTTAGCGCTTGCTGTACTGCGGGGCCTTGCGGGCCTTCTTCAGACCGGCCTTCTTGCGCTCGACCGCACGGTCGTCGCGCTTGAGGAAGCCGGCCTTCTTCAGCGGGCCGCGGTTGTTGTCGATGTCGGCCTCGTTCAGCGCGCGGGCGACACCGAGACGGAGCGCACCGGCCTGACCGGAGACACCGCCACCGGCGATACGGGCGACGACGTCGTAGCGACCCTCGAGCTCAAGAACCTTGAACGGCTCGTTGACCTCCTGCTGGTGCACCTTGTTCGGGAAGTAGTCCTCGAGCGTCCGCCCGTTGATCTTCCACTTGCCGGAACCCGGCACGATGCGAACGCGCGCGATGGCGTTCTTACGACGACCCAGGCCGGCGGCGGGCTGGGGCTCACCGAAGCGCGAGCCGAGGGACTCGGAGGTGTACTCACCCTCCACCGGAACCTCGGACTCGGTGGTGTAGCTGTCGATGTCAAGCTCTTCGAGCGGCTGCTCGGCAGTGGTCTCGGCCACGATTCTCCTCAGATTCTCTTCAGTCTTAGGGGGTGGCCGGACTTACTGCGCGACCTGGGTGATCTCGTACGGCTGCGGCTGCTGCGCGCCGTGCGGGTGCTGGTCACCCTTGTAGACCTTCAGCTTCGAGAGCATCTGACGGCCCAGAGTGTTCTTGGGGAGCATGCCCTTGACGGCCTTCTCGATGGCCTTCTCGGGGTTCTTGTCGAGGAGCTCGTCGTAACGGACGGAGCGCAGACCACCCGGGTAGCCGGAGTGGCGGTACGCCATCTTCTGGGTCCGCTTGTTGCCGGAGAGGTGCACCTTGTCGGCGTTGATGATGATGACGAAGTCACCAGCGTCGACGTGCGGGGCGTAGATCGGCTTGTGCTTGCCCCGGAGGAGCGTCGCAGCAGTGGTGGCGAGACGACCCAGGACAACGTCCTGGGCGTCGATGACGTGCCACTGGCGCGTCACATCGCCGGGCTTGGGGCTGTACGTACGCACGGTTCGTAGCCTTCGCTTCGAGTGAATGGTCCTGAACAGGTCACCGAAACGATCACGACAGCCTGGACCGCACGGCGGCGACGCATACCGCGTAGTGGGGTCGCTGGTCATCGGCCCGGTGGACCGGTGTAAGGGCCCGTCCCGTGAGAATGAGCAAGCCAATACACAACGAACATGCAGGATACCTGCGGCGCCACGGCCGGGTCAAAACGGGCCCTCACCCACCGGGGCCAAGCCATACGAACCGACACCGAGCGACCCCACCGCCGCGACCGCCCCGCTCCACTCCAGGAAACACCCACACGACAACAGCCCCACCCCGACCCCACCAGCACCACTTACCGGCGCCCCACTTCCCCACTGCTCCCCCGCCGGCACCACAGCCACCCCACCCCCGAACACCACCCACCAGTCACCCAGCCCCCTCCGCCCCTCCCCGCACCAGCACCAGCACCAGCACCAGCACCAGCACCAGCACCAAAGCCACCCCGCACCACCCCGAACGGCCCACCAGCCACCCCGTCCCCGAACACCGCCCACCAGCCGCCCAGCCGCCCAGCCGCCCTCCCCGCCCCACCACCCGCCCGCACCACAGCCGCGCCCCGCCCCGGCCGCACCGTCACTCCCTCACCCCGCCCACCCCAACGCCCCCAGAGCCCAGCCTCGCGGCCGACCGAGTCGGGTGGTGGGTGGGCGAGGCCGGGGGTCCAGGGGGCGGAGCCCCCTGGCGGGGTCGAAGGGGCGGAGCCCCTGGAGGACGGGACGGGTAGGGGCGGCGGGGGCGAAATCCACCCCCGGTACGCCGACACCACACCCGCCACCGTTACCACCGAACCACACAGCGTCACCGCACTCGGCATATGGAGGAAGTGTGAGACGTCATACGACGGACCCCCGGCCGGCCGCACCACCGCACCCCCACACCACGCAGCACATCGCACCAACCACCCCCAGATGTCGCTTTTGCACCCGCTCACTACGTGAACGCCAGGTGCCCATGCGCCCCTTGAGGCGGACCGGCACACCCCACGGCCGTCTAAGATGCGCCCCATGAGCTACGGGCAGCAGGGGGGACCCCAGTCCCAGTGGGATCCCTGGAAACCGCATTCCCAGCAGCCGTGGAACGACGGCGCCGATCAGACCCCGGACTGGGCCGCGCTCGCCGAGGCCTCCGAGACCCGCAACAAGCGGCGCCGGCTGCTGTTCATCGGCGGCGGCGCGCTCGCCACCGTCGCCATCGGTGCCGCCGTCGCCGTGGCCGTGGTGTCCGCGAACGACAGCAACTCCGCCTCGAACAAGCCGGCTTCGGACCTGCCCGGAACCGCGACCCTGCCGGGCGAGTCCGCCGCGGCCCCGTCCTTCGCGCCGACCAGCGCCCCGCCGCCGCTGGACCCGAAGGACTTCGTGTCCAGCAAGAACAAGGACACCGCCCCGCTCGGCGCGCAGATCCTCTTCCCGGGCACACAGCTCACCATGGGCGACACGGTGTACAAGAAGGGCGCGACGGACGACACCAAGAGCTGCTCCGCGGTCACCAGGGGCGGCCTCCCGAAGATCCTCACCAACAGCGACTGCACCCGCTTCATGCGCGTCTCGTACGTAAAGGACGGCATCGCGGTGACGGTCGGCGTGGCGGTCTTCGACAACGCGGCGCAGGCCACCAAGGTCAAGGGCCAGGTCAACACCCAGAAGGACATCATCAGGTCGCTGTCCGGCAAGGGCATCAAGGACTTCTGCACCTCGTCCATCTGCCTGTCGACCGCCAACTCCTACGGCCGTTACGCCTACTTCACCATCTCCGGCTTCACCAGCGGCCGGGACGTGACGGAGAAGGACACGAAGGTCTACCAGACCGGCGACGACCTGGCCGAGTTCACGTTCCGCCAGATCCGCAGGCGGGGCGAGGCACAGGCGTCGGCCGCGGCCAACGAGTAGCGGCGCCCGAACGAGTAGCGGCGGTCGACGAGAAGTCGACCGCCGCTCGCGTACTCGCCCGCGCTGACGCCTACAGGCGCTTCGCGCTCCGCAGCGTCTTCGCGTAGTAGCCGTTGCCGTCGAGCCGGGACACGCCGCCGACGTCGCCGATGGTGGGCCCGTTGACCTCCTCGCGGCTCGACACGAAGATCAGGTGCCCCTCGGTGTCATGGCCGAGGACCATGCCGACGTGGTCGAGCCGCTCGCCGGTGCGGGTGTCGAGCTTGAAGAAGGCGAGGTCACCCGGCTGGAGCTGGTCGATGGCGGACGGCCGGTCCTTCGCCGTGACGCCGGCGAGCGGCAGGATGTCGACGCCCACCTTGGAGCGGGCCATGCCGTTGGCGGTGCGCGGCAGCCCGTCGCCGGAGTTGTCCGAGGACATCAGGGGGAAGCGGGCCCGGTAGCCCAGCACCATGCGGATGAAGCCCGAGCAGTCGATGGAACGGGCCCGCGCACCCTCCGGCTGCCCCACGACACCGTCCCGGAAGGGGTACTGCACCCCGAGGTAGTCGTAGAAGTCGGACTGCTCCAGACGCAGGTCGCCACCCTCGGCCCCGCTCGTGTTCAGCGGACCGAAGTTCGCGTCACCGGCGTAGACGGTGCCCTGCGCGTCCTTCTTCTCCGGCGCGCCGGCCACGTACTGGAAGGCGAACGCGAAGACGTCGTCCTCCTTGCTGTCCTTGTACTCGGCGTACCAGTCCTTGAACCACTTCTGCCCCTCCGCGCCCTTCTTCCAGGGCTCCGGCATCAGCCGCACCCAGTCGGTGGTGCTGACCTTGGAGGCGGTCGAGGTCGGCTCCTGGAAGGTGCGGGCCGGACCGGTCAGCGTCGCGGTGCGCGCGCCGTCCGTGAACACGGCCTTGATCTGGCCGTCGGACCCGCGCAGCACGGACCGCTCCGGGTTCTCCAGGCGGGACCAGGTCTCCTTGCCGGTGGCCGTCGAGCCGCCGGTGCTGCGGCCGCCCTCCAGGACGCCGACGTTGCGCACCTCGGTGACGCCCTGTTCGTCCTGCTTGCGCAGCTCCAGCGTGAGGTAGCCGGAGGTACCGACGAGTGCCAGCAGTACCAGGCCCGTGACGACGGGCCGCGACTTCTTCTTCCCTGCCATCGTTTGCTCCTGGGTTCTCAGACGGTCGGCATGACGCCGAGCAGCAGGCCGGCGGCGACGACGATGTAGGCCATGAGGGAGACGGTGCCGGTGGCCAGCAGCGTGGCCCCCTTGGGCTGGCGCACCATCTGGTAGGCGATCAGGCCCGGCACGATGAAGCCGAGCGTCTGGTTGCCGTACAGCAGCGGGAACTCGATCGAGAGCACGATCATCACCGTGGCCTGCAACAGCACGCCCAGCAGCACCACCGCGGCGAACAGCCGCTTGCCGTAGAGGATCACCAGCCGCTGCATGATCTTGGTGCCGCCGTAGGTCAGGGCGGTGACGCCCACCACCATCGCCGCGCGCTGCAGGTCCTCGATGAGGGTGAGCGCCAGCCAGCCGGGCGTGATCATGCCGCCGGGCGACAGGTTGGTCGTCAGGTAGCACAGCAGCGAGAAGAACAGGCCTATGGCGATGCCCAGGGCGGCCATCTCGGGGGTCAGGGCAGCGGTGGTCAACGGGGTCTCCGGACGAAGGGGTACGGGTGCGGGTGCGGGTGCGGGACGGGCGGTGGCCGACGGGCCGGGTCAGGCGCGCGGCGGGTGTCCCCCTCCGTCGTCGTACGGCTGCTGCTCCGGTCCGGCGTCGTAGCCGTAGCCGTACGGCTGCTGCTCATCGGGCCCGTGCGAGGGCTGGCGCGGGGCACGGAACCACTCCGAGGCCACCGGTTGCCCGCCGTGGCCGTACTGCTGTGCCTCGCCGTGGTACTGGCCCTCGCCGTAGGCACCGGCCGCCCCGGCGTACGCCCCCGGCGCCTGGGCCGGGATGGTGATCACCGGGATCTCCTGGGTCTGCGAGGCCTGGTACCGCTCCTCGTAGGCCATGGGGTACGAGGCGTACGGGTCCAGGCGCTGCGGCTGGTGCGGCGCGGCGGCGACCGTGGCGTCGGCCTCGTCCGTGTCGCTCTCGTCCGCGGGGAGCTCGGCGAGGTACTCCAGGAGTTCCTCGCCCTGGCCGTGGATGTTGCCGATGGCGACCAGGGAGGAGCCGTCGGACATCCGGCCGAGCAGGGCCGGCATGAACTCGTCCGCCGAGCGGCGCTCGCCGCCCAGGTCGACGGCGCGGTCCCGCCAGTCGGCGGGGATGGCGTCGATGGCGCTCTTGGACGGGTGGCCGATGACGAAGACATTGTCCGGCCGCAGATCGGGGATGATCTCGCCCATCTGCCCGTTGCGCTCCACTCGGTCCGGGCGGCAGTTGATCACCACGTTCAGCGGGCGGCGGATCGCGCCGAGGTCGAGGAGCTGGTTGATGTTCATCAGCGTCGACTCGGGGTCGTTGGCCGCGAACACGTTGGCGAAGGCGAGCCGCCGGCCCTCGGGCGTGACGTACTTCTCCACGGACAGCACACCGGGGTCCGGCGGGGCGTCGTACATGCCCTGGAGCGCGACCTTGCGCTCGACGCCGAGCAGGTCGGCCACGACCAGGGCGATGGCGACGTTCTCCTTGAAGGTGAACCAGCTGAAGCCGCGCAGCTCCTCGTCGGTGACCGTCTCCGGGTCGGCGTAGACCAACTGGCAGTTCCGGGCGTCCGCCTCCTCCTGGAGGATGTGGAAGCGCTCCTTCTCGGCGGTGACGCAGATGCCGTCCTCCGGCATCGAGCGGCACAGCGAGCGGGCCACGTCGTCCAGGGTGGGTCCCATCTCGGCGAGGTGGTCCTCGCGGACGTTGCACAGCACGCCGATCGTCGAGCGGATCAGCTTGCTCTGGTTGACCTCCTGGAGGGCCGGCATGACCGCCATGCACTCGATGACGAGGGCGTCGGGGCGGTAGGTGGCGGCCCGGCGGACGATGCCGATCTGCTCCACCACGTTGGCGATGCCGAACTTGCGGTAGACCGGCTCCTCCGTGGCGTCCGGGTGGATGAAGCGGGCCGCGGTGCCCGTCGTCTTGGCCACGGTGACCAGGTCGCCGCCGCGCAGCGCGCCCGCGCACAGCCGGGTGATGGAGGACTTGCCGCGGATGCCGTTGACCAGCACCCGGGAGGGGATGGTGTGCAGGGCGGCGTAGTGCCTGCGCTGCTCGATGATGCCCGCGATCAGCAGGCTCACCCCGCCGATCAGCAGCACGAAGTAGAGGTACAGCACAGCCGGTCACCTTCCTCCGGCGCCGAGCCGGGGCTCGGCACTCCGGCGCGCCTGGTTCTGCCTGCGGGCCTGCAACTGCTGGCGGACCAGTTCCAGGCTGCGGACGACGGCCCCGACCTCGTCGTGGTAGCGGGGGTACAGCACGGTCTTGAGGTCGCCGTCGGCCAGCTTCTCGGCGCTGGCCGCGAGGGCGCGCAGCGGCCGGACCACGACCAGGTGGATCCAGCCCAGGCAGACCACGATCAGCGCGAGCCCGAGCATTCCGGCGAGCACGCTGCGGTCCTCGCGCTCGTACGGGGCGATCTCGAAGTGCTTGGCGTTCTGCCAGCTCACGACGGTCCAGCCGATGTCGGCGGCCACACCGCCGCCGGAGAAGGGCGCCGCGGCGGCGACGGTGACCGAGCGCCCCTCGCGGATCAGCAGCCCGTTCTCCACAGGGCCCGCGCCGACCCGCACGCCGCCCGCCCGCACGAGGTCGGTGAGCGAGTCGCGCGGCAGTCCCTCGAAGGCGAGGAAGCCGTCGCTGGCGGCGATCGTCCTGGCCTTGGTGTCGACCACGCGTACCTCGCCGAGCCCGGGCCGGTTCAGCAGCGAGTTCAGGAACTCCACCCGTACCTCGCCGACCAGGGTCATGCCCTTCTTGTCCGGTACGGCGGCCCCGGCCTGGATGACCGGCTTCTTGCCGCCCTCGCCGGCCACCCGGACGAGCGAGGCGCCCGCTTCCCCGGCCTCCTCGCCGGTGCTCCAGTCGGCGTTCGGCTCGGCACCGGCGCGGGCGAGGACGTCGCCGCCCTCGTCGACGACGTACAGGGAGCCGTAGCGGGTGTGCTTGCGCAGGGCGTCGTCGAGCACGCCCGTGGTGGCGTCGGGGTCGTCGGCGTCGATCAGCCGGGAGATGGAGGCGAGGTCGGCCTGGGCCTCGTTGAGGGCTCGGCGCACCCGGTCGGCGACGAGGTCGGTGCGGTCGCGCTGGTCGTTGACCATGGTGCTGGGCACGCTCACCGAGGCGTCCGTGCGGTTGAGCAGCAGACCGACCGGCACGCACCACAGCAACAGCAGCACGGCGGTCAGCGCCAGCGGCACCCGCAGCCCGAGCCGGCCCCTGCGGCCCCGGCCGTCCTTGGCGCTGGTCTCGGCTCCGCCGCCGGAGAGCTGCGTGCGCAGCCGCTCCAGGGCGGCGCCGATACGGGCGGCCTCGCCCCAGCGGGGTACGGCGACGGGGCGGGTCAGATCGCCGCGGGCCAGCCGGCGGGACTCCAGGAAGAGCGCCAGCAGGGGGCGCTGCACGGCCATCCACAGCAGGGCCGCCGCCAGCAGTCCGAAGACCACCAGGACGCCGGCCACCACCAGCCCGTACAGCTCCCGCTCCTGTCCGACGGCCTTCTCCTGCACCACGGGCAGCAGGGCGACGACGGTCAGCCCGAGGCCCGCGCCGACGCTCTGGCGCTGCTCGGGGTCGGAGGAGGCGAGGGAGGCGTATCCGACGGTGGCGATACGGCCGTTGTAGGTGTCGCCGAGCAGGGTCCCGCTGACGCCGGGGTAGCCGCGGGAGCCGGGCTCCCGGGCGCTGATGGGGTCCTGCTCGGTCTCCTTGGCGGCCCGGTCGGCGAGCCGAGTCATCTGCTTGCGCAGGTGGTCCAGTTCCTCACGCGCCGTGTCCGAGGTGAGTGCTTCCGCCTGCGCAAACCCGGCCGTGGCGAGGACCTCGCCGTCCCGGGTCACGACCGCCATGGAGCGGTCGACCCCCAGGTTCAACGGGGGCACGGCCAGGCTGTTGGACGCGATCAGCAGCTGCTGCGGCCGGTCCTTCCAGTCGAGGACCACCATGGTCATCAGCCGTACGTCACCGGTCTTCAGCCGCACCATACGGGGCTTCAGCGCGTTCTCGCCGGTGAGGACGTCCCTGTCCAGCCAGGCAAGCGGAATCGATTCGCCACGGGCGGCGAGCACGGCCCCGCTCTCCAGGTCCAGCACCGTGGTGCCGGTCCACTTCTGATACGTCCGGCTCAGATCCGACAGCACGCGCTCCGGATCCGTAGGCTCTCCGGCCTTCAACGCGTCCGCCATGCGGTTCAGATCGGTGACCCGCTCGTCGATGGACGCACGCAGCGCAATGGCACCGTCCTGGGCGAAGTACTGCTGCGAGTTCAGCACCGCCTTGGGCACGGCCGGCTCGCCGGCGGGACCGAGCACCTTGGCAGTCAGCGCGGCCAGGGCCAGGATCAGCAGGCACAGCAGCGCGATCGGCGGTCGTATACCGCCCAGCAGCGGCATGTCCGCGCGTCTGCGCAGGCGTCGCCGACCGCCCCGTCCGGGACGCGGCGTGCCTTGGGTTGAAGTCACCGGTGGTTTCCTTCGCCTCTTCCTACTCAGGCGCTCGCAGGAGCCACCGCTGACGCGGCCATGAGACGCCGTCACTTTAAAGGACTGTTAACGCGCGCCGGGGTTGGGTTCGGAGCGCAACAACTGACTGTGTCTCTCGTCACGTCCCCAACGAGAGCTGCTCCAGGCCGTCGCCACCCGGGGCTCCCCGGTTGTAGAGGAACCCGCGCGTGCGGTCCTCGGCCAGCCGGTAGCGGGCGAGCCGGTCGTCGGACAGCTCGTCGGCGCTGTCGAGCACCTCTTGCACGTCCACCACCCGGTGGTCCTCGACCGCGCCCTCAGGGAGGTCCTCGCCGGGCTCCACCTCCGGCGGGATGTCGACCAGCGTGGTCCGATAGCGGGCGCTGACGTCCCAGTCCCCGTCGGTCGTCTCCCGGAACTCGAACCAGCCGATCGTGCCTTCCTCGGTGAGGCCCGTGGGCACGGAGTGGCGGGCCACGTGGTTACCGAGGCTGTAGGCGACCCAGGTGCCGTTCACCTTCTGGATCGGCTGCACCACATGGGAGTGGTGCCCGATCACCAGGTCGATCCCGGTCTCCTCGGCGAGCCGTTCCGCCAGCCGCAGCTGCGGCAGGGTCGGCTCGTTGTAGTGCTCGTTGCCCCAGTGGAGCGACAGGATCACCACCTCGGCACCCTTCTTACGAGCCCGCGCCTCGGCGTCCTTGATCTCGCCCGTGCTGATCTTGTTGAACGCCCACTTCTGCTTCTCGGGTGTCGGGTGGACGAAGGACTCCCAGGAGAAGGAGAGATGGGCGACCTTGACGCCGTTGACGTCCCGGATATTGATCTGCTCTGCTTCCTCGGGCGTACGCGCGGACCCGGTGTGGCCGAGGCCCACCTTGTCCATCGTGTCCAGGGTGCGCTTCACGGCCTTGAGGCCGTGGTCGTAGGTGTGATTGGAGGCCGTCGAGCAGGTGTCGTACCCCACGTCCTTGAGAGTCGTGAGGATCTGCGGTGGAACGAGGAACTCCGGGTATCCCTCGAAGGGGCCCTTGGGCGTGCCGACCGGAGTCTCCATGTGACAGATGGCCAGATCGGCCTTGCTGATGACCGGCTTCACACCGGCCATGAGCGGTCCGAAGTCCAGCCCGGCCTGCCCCTTACCGGTCTTCTTGGCGTCCTTGGCCGCCTGTTCGACCAGCTCGGGGTGGATGAGCACATCACCCGAGGCGGCGACGGTGAACGAGCGCCCGCCCGGCTTCACCTGCGCCCCGGACGGTTCGGAGGTACAGGCGGCCACCAGGCCGGCCAAAGCCCCCAGAACTGCCACCGAGCGACCTATACGGAGAGACTTACGGAATGTCACCGCGCAATATTCACACGCGACCCACAACTCAACAGGTCTCTCCCGTCACAAGACAGTCACGTTTCGCTCGCATTTTGACTCAAACGGTTTTGATCCTGGCGTTGGCCGGTTGTGACACAACATCCCCCACAGGTCCGGAACATACGGTTCCGCAGGCCCGGGAACTCGTGGACCTCCGCAGCCGGATCCTCATGTACACCGCCGGCTTCGAGCCCGACGGCCCTTACACACCACCCGGCGACGACGAACGCGAGCGGCTCGCGGACGGCGTCGGCCGGCTCCTGGACGGCGACGCGGCTCAGGCGGAGCGCCTGCTCGCCCCGCTCGGCCTGGGCGTCACCCGCCTGACCGACACCGACTCCGGCCGCCGCTACGACGAGATCGCCGCCCTGCGGCCGAACGGCGAGGCCGCCCGCTGGGGCCGCCTGTATCTGACCGCGGACTCCCCGGTGCGCTGGAACGTCCAGGTGCCGCACCCGGTCTCCGACCGCGACACCGAGGCACTCGGCGTCCGGCTGCTGGAGGACACCCCCTCGGGCGCCCTCGTCGTCGCCGGCGCCCACCGCCGCGCCGGCCGGGGGGACGCCGCGGACGTCGCCCACCGCGAGGACAGCGCCTTCCACTCCATCGTCGTGGAACTCCAGAAGCGCGGGGTGCCCGGTCTCCAACTGCACGGCTTCGCCGAGTCCTCCGAGCGCCCCTATGAGGCCATCGTCTCCGGCGGCGCGGCGCAGAGCACGTCCGGCGAGGCCACCGCGCTGGCCGACCGTCTGGAGGCGGACGGTCTGCGGGTCTGCCGAGGCTGGCAGGCGCGCTGCCCGCTGGAGGGCACGGCGAACGTCCAGGGCAGGTCCGCCGAGCGCCGGCACGCCGGCTTCCTGCACGTGGAACTGGCCCCCGATGCCCGGGACGACGGCCCCGACGCCGACGAGACCTCGGACGCCCTCGCCGACCTCCTCAGGACCTGGGCGGACGACTGAGGCTCAGCAGCAGCCGGCCCGCCCCGGCAACGACCGCCTGTTCCGCGCCTCCTTGTTCCGCGCCGCGAGCAACTCGTCGGCGGGGTACCCGACCTCTTCGAGCGTCAGCCCGTGCGGCCGTACGACATGCACGGCGGAGTCCCTGACACCGGCGGCGAGCACCTTGCCCGGCCAGTCGACGGGCCGGTGTCCGTCCCCCACGAACAACAGCGCCCCGATGAGCGAGCGCACCATGTTGTGGCAGAAGGCATCGGCGCGGACGGTCGCGGTGACGATCCCGTCGTCCCCCCGCTCCAGACTGAGCTCCTGCAGCGTACGGATCGTCGTGGCCCCCTCCCGCCTCTTGCAGTAGGCGGCGAAGTCGTGCTCCCCGAGCAGCCGCCGCGCGGCCTCGTTCATGGCGTCGACGTCAAGGGGCCAGTCATGCCACAGCACATGACCGCGCAGCAGCGGATCGACCCCGCCCGGATTGTCGGTGACCCGATAGGCGTACCGCCGCCACACCGCCGAGAACCGCGCGTTGAACCCACTGGGCGCCTCCCGCAGGGCCCACACCCGGACATCCTTGGGCAGCCGCCCGGCGAGCCGCTTGAGCAGCTTCTCGTGATGCTCGCGCCAGACGGACTCCGGCAGATCGACATGCGCGACCTGCCCCCGGGCATGCACCCCGGCATCGGTCCGCCCGGCCACGGTCAGCTCATACGTCGTCCCGCCCGACCGCGTGACGGTCCGCAACGCATCCTCGATCTCCCCCTGCACGGTCCGCTTACCACCGGCCTGCTTGGCCCACCCGTGGAACTCGGAGCCGTCGTAGGACAGGTCGAGACGGATACGGACGCAACCGGATGCGACTTCATCACTCACAAGCAGATCCTCTCAGGAACACAAAGGCGGGCCCGCTCCTGAAAAGGAACGGACCCGCCAACGCCCTAAAGGGGCGCGGGACTGTACTCGATATGCGGCTCCGCCGCGTGTGCGCGACCGGCCACGACGGCGCCGCAGCCGCAAACCGAACAGCCCCCGGCAGACGCTTACGCGTCCTTCGACTCCTCGGCGGGAGCCTCCTCGGCCTTGGTCACATCGACCTTGGCCTCAGCGGCAACCTCGGCGTCCTTAGCGGCACGCTTCGTCGCCGCCTCGGCCTCACCCGTGGCCTCCTGCGCGACCGTCAGCGCCTCGACCAGCTCGATGACAGCCATGGGCGCGTTGTCGCCACGGCGGTTACCGATCTTGGTGATACGGGTGTAACCACCCGGACGGTTCTCGTACCGCGGGCCGATCTCGGTGAAGAGCGTGTGGACGATGCCCTTGTCCGTGATGACCTGGAGCACCTGACGGCGGTTGTGAAGGTCGCCCTTCTTCGCCTTGGTGATCAGACGCTCGGCGTACGGCCGCAGACGGCGGGCCTTCGCCTCAGTGGTGGTGATACGGCCGTGCTCGAAGAGGTTCTTCGCGAGGTTCGCGAGGAGCAGCTTCTCGTGCGCGGCACTGCCGCCCAGACGGGCACCCTTGGTGGGCTTCGGCATGGTTCTTCTCCTGTGTGTCTGCCCCGGCCGTGTCAGGTACCGGGGTCAGGAACCCGATGAGCGGATGCTCACCGGCAAACGACCGATCAAGTACCGATCAGTACTGCTCGGTCTCCACGAAACCCGCGTCCGCGTCGTCGTCGGCGCCGAAGGCGTCGGCGGCGGCCGTGGGGTCGAATCCGGGCGGGCTGTCCTTCAGGGCCAGGCCCATGCCGGCCAGCTTCGCCTTGACCTCGTCGATGGACTTCGCACCGAAGTTGCGGATGTCCAGCAGGTCGGCCTCGGAGCGAGCGACGAGTTCACCCACGGAGTGGATGCCCTCACGCTTGAGGCAGTTGTAGGAGCGGACCGTGAGCTCCAGCTCCTCGATCGGCAGCGCCAGGTCGGCGGCAAGGGCGGCGTCCGTCGGGGACGGGCCCATGTCGATGCCCTCGGCGTCGATGTTCAGCTCACGGGCCAGACCGAACAGCTCGACCAGCGTCTTGCCCGCCGACGCCATGGCGTCACGCGGACGCATCGCCTGCTTGGTCTCGACATCGACGATCAGCTTGTCGAAGTCGGTGCGCTGCTCGACACGCGTGGCCTCGACCTTGTACGTGACCTTCAGAACCGGCGAGTAGATCGAGTCGACCGGAATACGGCCGATCTCCTGACCCACCTGCTTGTTCTGCACCGCCGAGACATAACCGCGGCCACGCTCGACCGTCAGCTCCATCTCCAGCTTGCCCTTGCCGTTGAGCGTGGCCAGGACCAGGTCGGGATTGTGCACCTCGACACCGGCCGGCGGCGCGATGTCGGCGGCGGTGACCAGACCCGGACCCTGCTTGCGCAGGTACATCACGACCGGCTCGTCGTGCTCCGAGGAGACGACCAGCTGCTTGATGTTGAGGATCAGGTCGGTGACGTCCTCCTTGACGCCCGGCACGGTGGTGAACTCGTGCAGCACGCCGTCGATACGGATGGACGTGACCGCCGCACCCGGGATCGAGGACAGGAGGGTCCGGCGAAGGGAGTTGCCGAGGGTGTAGCCGAAGCCCGGCTCCAGCGGCTCGATCACGAACCGGGACCGGAACTCGTCGACGACCTCTTCGGTCAACGAGGGACGCTGAGCAATCAGCATGTGTGGATCAGATCCTTCTTTCGTGGACGCCCGCTATTTGACGTCCGACGGAAACCGCACCCGTGAAAAGTGCGGGTACTGCAAGGGTACGGGCGGTAAGCCCCTTACGGAGCCATACCGCCCGGACCCTCAAGTCAACCGTGCGTCAGACGCGGCGACGCTTCGGCGGACGGCAGCCGTTGTGCGGGGTCGGGGTGACGTCCTGGATGGAGCCGACCTCGAGACCGGTCGCCTGAAGCGAACGGATCGCGGTCTCACGACCGGAACCCGGGCCCTTCACGAACACATCGACCTTGCGCATGCCGTGCTCCTGGGCGCGGCGGGCAGCCGACTCGGCGGCCATCTGCGCGGCGAACGGCGTGGACTTCCGGGAGCCCTTGAAGCCGACGTGGCCGGCGGAGGCCCAGGAGATCACGTTGCCGGACGGGTCCGTGATGGAGACGATCGTGTTGTTGAACGTGCTCTTGATGTGCGCGTGGCCGTGAGCGACGTTCTTCTTTTCCTTGCGGCGCACCTTCTTGACGGCGCCCTGACGTCCCTTGGGGGGCATCTGCTAACTCCTACGGGAGGTGGTCGGTCCTACAGCGAAGACCGTGGACAGGTATCCGCTGCGGACTACTTCTTGCCCGGCTTCTTCTTGCCGGCGATGGCGCGACGCGGGCCCTTGCGGGTGCGGGCGTTGGTGCTGGTGCGCTGACCGCGGACGGGCAGACCGCGACGGTGCCGCAGACCCTGGTAGCAGCCGATCTCGACCTTGCGGCGGATGTCGGCCTGGATCTCGCGACGGAGGTCACCCTCGGTCTTGAGGTTGTTGTCGACGTACTCACGAATCGCGACGAGCTGCTCCTCGGAGAGGTCGCGAACGCGGGTGTTCGGGTCGACGCCGGTCTCAGCCAGCGTCGCCTTCGAGAGGGTCCGGCCGATGCCGAACACGTAGGTGAGGGCGACCTCCACGCGCTTGTCGCGCGGGATGTCAACACCGGAAACGCGTGCCATTCAATGGCTCCTGGTGATCTTCGGAGGTCTTCCGCAGAACCGGTTCCCGGCCGCCGTATCAGGTACGAACCGGGTCCCCGGCCTCCGAACCGGGGGTGTCAGGCGCCGAAGCGCCCGGGTCCTGCGTATGAACATATTCAGCTCGCGTCGCGCGAAGCCCTGCGAAACCGCAGAGGGAGGTCGATACGTCAGCCCTGGCGCTGCTTGTGGCGCGGGTTCTCGCAGATGACCATGACCCGACCGTGACGGCGGATCACCCTGCACTTGTCGCAGATCTTCTTGACGCTCGGCTTGACCTTCATGGGATTGAGGTTCTCCGAGTCAGAGGGATCTACTTGTACCGGTAGACGATCCGGCCACGCGTCAGGTCGTACGGAGACAGCTCCACCACGACCCGGTCGTCAGGGAGGATGCGGATGTAGTGCATACGCATCTTGCCGCTGATGTGTGCCAGGACCTGGTGGCCGTTCTGGAGCTCGACCTTGAACATGGCGTTCGGCAGAGACTCGACGACAGTGCCCTCGATCTCGATGGCACCTTGCTTCTTGGCCACGCTTCGCCCTTCGGAATCGACTACCTTGATCGACCCGTGCACCTTCCTGCTTCTCAGAGAGACAGGCGCATGCAGACATGCGGGTACACAAGAGCCGACGAGTCAGTCTACGTCAGGGCACCCGGAAAGACGAATCGAGGGAGTCTGCCCCGCCCGGCAGATCATTAAGCGAGCGGATCCGGAGCGGCCGTGATCCCGTACTCGGAGAGCTTCGCCTTGCCTCCGTCGGGCGCGGTGAGCACCAGCGGGCCCTGTTCGGTGAGCGCGACGGAGTGCTCCCAGTGCGACGACCATGTGCCGTCGGTGGTGATGACGGTCCAGTCGTCCGACAGGACCTCCGTCTTGGGTGTGCCCAACGACACCATCGGCTCGATCGCGAGGCAGAACCCGGGCACCAGCTTCGGGCCCTTCCCTCGCCGCCGGTCGACGTAGTTCAGCAGATGCGGGTCCATGTGCATCTCGGTGCCGATGCCGTGGCCGCCGTAGTCCTCGATGATCCCGTACCGGCCGCCGCCCGGCTTCGGCTGCCGGCGGATGTACGTCTCGATGGCCCGCGAGACGTCGACCAGCCGGTTGCCCTGCTTCATCGCCGCGATGCCGGCCCACATCGACTCCTCGGTCACCCGGGAGAGCTCGATCAGCTCCGGAGCGTGGCCGGAGCCCACGAACGCGGTGTACGCGGCGTCGCCGTGCCAGCCGTCGATGACGGCGCCGCAGTCGATGGAGATGATGTCGCCGTCCTTGAGCACGACGTCCTCGGACGGGATGCCGTGGACGACGACCTCGTTCGCGGAGGTGCAGATCGTCGCGGGGAAGCCGCCGTAGCCGAGGAAGTTCGACTTGGCGCCGTGCTCCGCGAGCACCTTGCGGGCGACCTCGTCCAGATCCTTGGTGCTGGCCCCGGGCACCGCGGCCTCACGCGTGGCCGCGTGAATCGCGGCGACGACCAGTCCCGCCTCACGCATCTTGGCGATCTGCTCGGGGCTCTTGATCTGCACCATGGGGACGGGCGCCTTTCGTGGACGGGACGGAGAGGACTGGAGTGGACTGCTTCAACCATAAGGGCGGAGCCGGGGCGCCCCGCCCCACGCAGCAGCCGCGGCCCCCGCACCGGGAACCGCGGCCTGAGCTACGTACGAGCCGAGAACGCTGCTACTTGCCGTCCTCGTCGCTCTGAAGCGCCTCCATGGCGCGCGCCGTCACCTCTTCGACCTTGCCCAGCGCGGAGATGGTGACGACCAGTCCCTGCGCCTTGTAGTAGTCGATGATCGGCTCGGTCTGCGTGTGGTAGACCTCCAGCCGCTTGCGGACGGTCTCCTCGGAGTCGTCGTCGCGCTGGTACAGCTCGCCGCCGCAGGCGTCGCAGACGCCCTCCTTCTTCGGTCGGCTGTACGTCACGTGGAAGACGTGGCTGGAGTCCTTGCGGCAGATCCGCCGCCCGGCGATCCGCTTGACGACCTCTTCCTCGGGGACCTCGAGGTCCAGCACCGCGTCCAGCTTCATGCTCTCGGACTGGAGCATCTCGTCGAGCGCCTCGGCCTGGGACACATTGCGCGGGAAGCCGTCCAGCAGGAAGCCGTTCTCGGCGTCCGGCTTCTCCATGCGGTCCTTGGCCATCCCGATGGTGACCTCGTCCGGCACCAGGTTGCCCGCGTCCATGTAGGACTTCGCGAGCTTCCCGAGCTCCGTCTGCTGGCTGATGTTGGCCCGGAACAGGTCGCCCGTGGAGATGTGCGGGATCGACAGGTTCTTGGCCAGGAACGCGGCCTGCGTTCCCTTACCGGCACCCGGCGGCCCGACGAGGACGATACGCATCAGCGGAGGAACCCTTCGTAATTGCGCTGCTGGAGCTGGCTCTCGATCTGCTTCACCGTTTCGAGGCCGACACCCACAATGATCAGGATGCTGGTGCCACCGAACGGGAAGTTTTGGTTTGCCCCGAAACCAGCCAACGCCATCGTCGGCACGAGAGCGATCAGACCCAAGTACAGCGAGCCCGGCCAGGTGATCCGGTTGAGCACATAGGAAAGGTACTCAGCGGTCGGTCGGCCAGCCCGGATGCCCGGGATGAAGCCACCATACTTCTTCATGTTGTCCGCGACTTCCTCGGGGTTGAACGAGATGGCCACGTAGAAGAAGGCGAAGAAGACGATCAGAAGGAAGTACGACGCGATGTAGTACGGGTGATCGCCCTTGACGAAGTGCGCTTCGATCCACCTCTTCCAGGCGGAGTCGCCACCGGAGAACTGGGCGATCAGCGCCGGGATGTAGAGCAGCGACGACGCGAAGATGACAGGGATCACACCTGCCTGGTTCACCTTCAGCGGGATGTAGGTGGACGTACCGCCGTAGGAACGGCGGCCGATCATGCGCTTCGCGTACTGCACCGGGATACGGCGCTGGGCCTGCTCGACGAAGACCACCAGGCCGACCATGACCAGGCCGACGAGGATGACCGTGCCGAACTCGATCCAGCCGTCGGCCAGCGAGCCCTGCTTCTTGATGGCCCACAGCGCGGACGGGAAGGTCGCGGCGATCGAGATGAACATCAGGATCGACATGCCGTTGCCGATGCCGCGGTCGGTGATGAGCTCACCGAGCCACATGACGGTGGCCGTACCGGCGGTCATGGTGATGACCATGACGATGGTGGTGAAGATCGAGCGGTCCGGCACGATCTGGCCGGCCGTCTGGCAGCCCTGGAAGAGCGCGCCGCTGCGGGCGGTGGCCACCAGGCCGGTGCCCTGGAGGATGGCGAGGGCCACGGTCAGGTAACGGGTGTACTGCGTGATCTTCGCCGTGCCTGCCTGGCCCTCCTTCTTGAGGGCTTCCAGGCGCGGGATCACCACGGTCAGCAGCTGAAGGATGATGCTCGCCGTGATGTAGGGCATGATGCCGAGCGCGAAGATCGTGATCTGAAGCAGCGCGCCGCCACTGAACATGTTCACCAGGCCGAAGAGGCCCTGGTTGGCGTTCGCCTGGTCGAGGCAGACCTGGACGGCCCTGTAGTCGACGCCGGGGATCGGGATGTGTGTACCGATCCGGTAGATCACGATGATGCCGAGCGTGAAGAGCAGCTTCTTGCGCAGGTCGGGCGTCTTGAACGCCCGGGCGAACGCGGTGAGCACGGTGCCTCCTGCGACCCCCGCGCTACTGCGTCAAGGGTGACGGTCTTGAGGATCGACTAATAGGAACGACTTAGCTAACGGTCAACTGCCGCTCAGAGTGCCCCACGAGGAGCACTCCGTAAAAGTGGGCAGTGCAGGCCACCTTACCGGCGAGACCGCCCCCCTTGGAACGACCAACCGGGGATACCCCATTTGTGGGGTATCCCCGGTCGGGATCGCTCAAGTCATCGAGACGCCTGTTGCGTTCAGACGAGCTCGGTGACGCTACCGCCGGCGGCGGTGATCTTCTCCTTGGCGGAGCCGGAGACGGCGTCCACCGTCACCTGCAGCGCCACGGAGATCTCGCCCTGGCCGAGCACCTTGACGAGGCTGTTCTTGCGAACGGCACCCTTGGCGACCAGGTCCGCGACCGTGACCTCCCCACCCTCGGGGTAGAGGGCGGCGAGCTTGTCCAGGTTCACGACCTGGTACTCGGTCTTGAACGGGTTCTTGAAGCCCTTCAGCTTCGGGAGGCGCATGTGCAGCGGCATCTGGCCGCCCTCGAAGCGCTCCGGAACCTGGTAACGGGCCTTGGTGCCCTTGGTACCACGACCGGCCGTCTTACCCTTCGACGCCTCACCACGACCGACACGGGTCTTGGCGGTCTTGGCGCCGGGGGCGGGACGGAGGTTGTGGATCTTGAGCGGGTTCTGCTCCGCCATGATCAGTCGACCTCCTCGACCGTCACGAGGTGGCGGACGGTGTGCACCATGCCGCGGAACTCGGGGCGGTCCTCCTTGACGACCTGCGTGTTGATGCCCTTGAGACCAAGGGAGCGCAGGGTGTCACGGTGGTTCTGCTTGCTGCCGATGTAGGACTTGACCTGCGTAATCTTGAGCTGCGCCATGATTACGCACCCGCCCCGGCACGCGCACGGAGAAGAGCCGCGGGGGCGACGTCCTCGAGCGGCAGACCACGGCGGGCCGCGATCTCCTCGGGACGCTGCAGGCCCTTCAGGGCCTCCACGGTCGCGTGCACGATGTTGATCGCGTTGTCGGAGCCGAGCGACTTCGACAGCACGTCGTGGATACCGGCGCACTCCAGGACGGCACGCACGGGACCACCGGCGATAACACCGGTACCCGGCGAAGCCGGCTTGAGGAGAACGACACCGGCAGCCTTCTCACCCTGGATGGGGTGCGGGATGGTGCCCTGGATCCGGGGGACCTTGAAGAAGTGCTTCTTGGCCTCCTCAACGCCCTTGGCGATGGCGGCCGGCACCTCCTTGGCCTTGCCGTAACCGACACCCACGGTGCCGTCACCGTCGCCCACCACGACCAGCGCGGTGAAGCTGAAGCGACGACCACCCTTCACAACCTTGGCGACGCGGTTGATCGCGACAACGCGCTCAACGTACGCGGTCTTCTCGGCGGCAGCTGCGCCGCCGTCACGGCCCTTCCGGTCCCGCCGCTCGCCGCCACCGGCACCGCCACCGCGGCGCTGGGGTCCAGCCATTGGAATTACCTCTCTCTGTTTCCGCTTGGTCGGAACCGGCTCAGAACTTGAGCCCGGCCTCGCGGGCGGCGTCCGCCAGAGCGGCGATGCGCCCGGCGTACTGGTTACCACCACGGTCGAATACGACGGCCTCGACACCGGCGGCCTTGGCGCGCTCGGCGACCAGGGCGCCGACCTGCTTGGCCTGCGCGGACTTGTCGCCCTCGCCACCGCGGATCGAGGTGTCCAGGGTGGACGCCGACGCAAGGGTGTGACCCTTGAGGTCGTCGATCACCTGGGCCACGATGTGGCGGTTGGAGCGGGTGACGACCAGACGGGGACGCTCCGCCGTACCGTTGATCCGCTTGCGGATCCGGATGTGACGGCGCTTGATCGCGGCGCGCTTGTAGGCGTCGCCCTTAAGGATCTTCTGCCCGTATGCCATGGCTTACTTACCCGCCTTTCCGACCTTGCGGCGGATGACTTCGCCCTCGTACTTGACGCCCTTGGCCTTGTACGGGTCGGGCTTGCGCAGCTTGCGGATGTTGGCCGCGACCTCGCCGACCTTCTGCTTGTCGATGCCCTCGACCGAGAAACGCGTGGGCGCCTCGACCTTGAAGGTGATGCCCTCGGGGGCCTCGACCAGAATCGGGTGGCTGTAGCCGAGCGCGAACTCGAGGTTCGAGCCCTTGGCGGTCACGCGGTAACCGACACCGCTGATCTCGAGCTTCTTCACGTAACCCTGGGTCACGCCGGTGATCATGTTCGCCACCAGCGTGCGGGACAGGCCGTGCAGGGCCTTGTTCTGACGCTCGTCGTTGGGGCGGGTCACCTGCAGGGTGCCGTCCTCGCCCTTGGCGATCTCGATCGGCGCCGAGACGGTGTGGGTCAGCGCGCCCTTGGGGCCCTTGACCGAGACCGTACGGCCGTCGATGGTGACGTCCACGCCGGCGGGAACCGCGATGGGGAGCTTGCCGATGCGCGACATAGCTGTTTCCTCCGTTCCCTTCTGCTACCAGACGTAGGCGAGGACTTCCCCACCCACGCCCTTCTTGCCGGCCTGCTTGTCGGTGAGGAGCCCGTGGGACGTGGAGATGATCGCCACGCCGAGGCCGCCGAGCACCTTCGGCAGGTTGGTGGACTTCGCGTAAACCCGCAGACCGGGCTTGGAGATCCGCTTGATGCCCGCGATGGAGCGCTCACGGTTCGGGCCGAACTTCAGCTCGAGGACGAGGTTCTTGCCGACCTCGGCGTCCTCGACACGCCAGCCCGTGATGAAGCCCTCCTGCTGGAGGATCTCCGCGATGTGCGACTTGATCTTCGAGTGCGGCATCGCCACGGTGTCGTGGTACGCCGAGTTCGCGTTCCGCAGACGCGTAAGCATGTCTGCGATCGGATCAGTCATGGTCATGAATTGGCCTTCGGCCTCTCTCGCCGGGGTTTCCTGATGCGCCATCCCTCTCCCCGATCCGAGACGGGACGGGTGCGGCGCGGTGGACCTACGGCGTAGTAAGTCGTACGGGCGCGACAGGCGCCCAACCCCACAAGCCTAAGCCATGCGGGGGTGGGCCCCTGTCCACCCAGATGCTTACCGAGAGACTCCGGAATCCCCTATTACGGGAATTACCAGGAGCTCTTGGTCACGCCCGGCAGCTCGCCACGGTGAGCCATCTCACGAAGGCACACGCGGCACAGGCCGAACTTGCGGTACACGGAGTGGGGACGGCCGCAGCGCTGGCAGCGCGTGTAGCCACGCACGCCGAACTTGGGCTTGCGAGCAGCCTTCGCGATCAGAGCCTTCTTCGCCATCTCGCTCACGCCTCCTTGAAGGGGAAGCCGAGGTGACGAAGGAGCGCGCGGCCCTCAGCGTCGTTGGTCGCCGTGGTGACCACGGTGATGTCCATACCCCGGACGCGGTCGATCTTGTCCTGGTCGATCTCGTGGAACATGACCTGCTCCGTGAGACCGAAGGTGTAGTTGCCACGGCCGTCGAACTGCTTGGGGGACAGACCGCGGAAGTCGCGGATGCGCGGCAGCGCGAGCGACAGGGTGCGGTCCAGGAACTCCCACATGCGGTCGCCACGGAGCGTGACGTGGGCACCGATCGGCTGGCCCTCACGCAGCTTGAACTGCGCGATGGACTTGCGTGCCTTGGTGACGGCCGGCTTCTGACCGGTGATCGTGGTGAGGTCGCGGATGGCGCCCTCGATCAGCTTGGAGTCGCGGGCGGCGTCGCCCACACCCATGTTGACCACGATCTTGACGAGGCCGGGGATCTGCATGACGTTCTCGTACTTGAACTCGTCACGCAGCTTGCCCGCGATCTCCTCGCGGTACTTCTGCTTCAGACGCGGAGTGGTGGTGGTAGCCATCAGATGTCCTCACCCGTCCGCTTGGCAACGCGGATCTTGTTGCCTTCGTCGTCGAAGCGGTAGCCGACACGCGTGACGACCTTGTTGCCGTCCTTCTCAACGACCAGCTGGACGTTGGAGACGTGGATCGGCGCCTCGGTCGTGACGATGCCGCCGGCCTGCGAACCGCGAGCGGTCGGACCGGCCTTGGTGTGCTTCTTGACCCGGTTGACACCCTCGACCAGGACGCGCTCGTCGCGCGGGTAAGCGGCAATGACCTTGCCCTGCTTGCCCTTGTCCTTGCCGGTGATGACCTGGACCAGGTCGCCCTTCTTGATCTTCATGCTTACAGCACCTCCGGCGCGAGCGAGATGATCTTCATGAACTTCTTCTCGCGCAGCTCACGGCCGACCGGGCCGAAGATGCGGGTGCCGCGAGGGTCGCCGTCGTTCTTCAGAATGACGGCGGCGTTCTCGTCGAAGCGGATGTACGAGCCGTCCGGACGGCGGCGCTCCTTGACGGTGCGAACGATGACCGCCTTGACGACGTCACCCTTCTTCACGTTGCCACCGGGGATCGCGTCCTTGACGGTGGCGACGATGACGTCACCGATGCCCGCGTAGCGGCGACCGGAGCCACCGAGCACACGGATGCAAAGGATTTCCTTCGCACCAGTGTTGTCGGCGACGCGCAGTCGCGACTCCTGCTGGATCACGTCTATCTCCTGTGTGTCTGCCGGTTCCCTCCGGGGGTTGAACCGGAGAGCCTGGCGGAACCGTCCTGCGGGGATTGCCCCGCAGGAATTACTTGCCCGACCCGGCCGGGCCGCGGAGCCGTCTCGCGACGAGCGCGAGTGCCTCACGCACCTCGGCCGGGCGGCGGTCTTTCTTCGGTCTGGCGAAACCCGCGCCGGGAGCGCCGCCGGACCAGGGGTCCGGGGCGGAAGCCCCCGGCGGGGCAGCGGGGCCGGAGCCCCGCTTGATTACTTCGCCTTCTCGAGGATCTCGACGACGCGCCAGCGCTTCGTCGCGGACAGCGGCCGGGTCTCCATGAGGAGGACGCGGTCGCCGACACCCGCGGCGTTCTGCTCGTCGTGCGCCTTGAGCTTGTTCGTACGGCGGATGACCTTGCCGTACAGCGCGTGCTTCACACGGTCCTCGACGGCGACGACGACGGTCTTGTCCATCTTGTCGCTGACGACGAGACCCTCGCGGGTCTTGCGGAAGCCGCGCGCTTCAGCAGTCTTCTCAGTCACGTTGTTCTCGCTCATCAGGCGTTCTCCACCGTTTCGATGCCCAGCTCACGCTCGCGCATCAGGGTGTAGATCCGCGCGATGTCCTTGCGGACCGCCTTGAGACGGCCGTGGTTCTCGAGCTGACCGGTCGCCGCCTGGAAGCGGAGGTTGAACAGCTCTTCCTTGGCCTCGCGAAGCTTCGCCAGAAGCTCCTCGTTGCCCAGCTCGCGCAGCTCGGACGCCTTGGTACCGGCCGACATCACGCTTCACCTGCCTCGCGCTTGACGATCCGGCACTTCATCGGCAGCTTGTGGGCCGCACGGGTCAGCGCCTCACGGGCGATCTTCTCGTTGGGGTACGACAGCTCGAACATCACGCGTCCGGGCTTGACGTTGGCGATCCACCACTCCGGAGAACCCTTACCGGAACCCATGCGGGTCTCGGCGGGCTTCTTGGTGAGCGGACGGTCCGGGTAGATGTTGATCCAGACCTTGCCACCACGCTTGATGTGACGCGTCATGGCGATACGAGCGGCCTCGATCTGACGGTTCGTCACGTACGCCGGGGTGAGCGCCTGGATGCCGTACTCGCCGAACGCAACCGTCGTGCCACCCTTGGCAGCGCCGGAGCGCTTCGGGTGGTGCTGCTTGCGGTGCTTGACCCTACGGGGGATCAGCATGTCGGTCAGGCCTCCGTTCCGGTGCTCTCAGCCGGAGCGGACGCGGGAGCCTCGGCCTTGGGGGCCTCGGAACCGGCAGCCTGCTGCGGCTTGCGACCGCGCCGCTCGCCACCGCGGCCACCACGGGCCGGGCGGTCGGAACCACCGCGGGCCGGGCGGTTGCCCGCACGGGCGGCGGCGTTCTCGGCGCGGACCTCGGCGATGTTCTTGACGTCGCCCTTGTAGATCCAGACCTTCACACCGATGCGGCCGAAGGTCGTCTTGGCCTCGAAGAAGCCGTAGTCCACGTTCGCGCGGAGCGTGTGCAGGGGCACACGGCCCTCGCGGTAGAACTCCGAGCGGGACATCTCGGCGCCGCCGAGGCGGCCACCGCACTGGATCTTGATGCCCTTGGCGCCGGCCTTCATGGCGGACTGCATGCTCTTGCGCATGGCCCGACGGAAGGAGACGCGGGAGGAGAGCTGCTCGGCAACGGCCTGGGCCACGAGCTGAGCGTCCGTCTCGGGGTTCTTGACCTCGAGGATGTTCAGCTGGACCTGCTTGCCCGTGAGCTTCTCGAGGTCACCGCGGATGCGGTCGGCCTCGGCGCCACGGCGGCCGATGACGATGCCGGGACGAGCGGTGTGGATGTCCACACGCACGCGGTCACGGGTGCGCTCGATCTCCACCTTCGAGATACCGGCGCGCTCCATGCCGGACGTCATCATCCGACGGATGGCGACGTCTTCCTTGACGTAGTCCTTGTACAGCTTGTCGGCGTACCACCGGGACTTGAAGTCCGTGGTGACACCGAGCCGGAACCCATGCGGGTTAACCTTCTGGCCCATTACCGGGTTCCTTCCTTGCTGGCGACGACCACGGTGATGTGGCTGGTCCGCTTGCGGATCCGGTAGGCACGGCCCTGGGCGCGCGGACGGAACCGCTTCAGGGTCGGGCCCTCGTCGACGTACGCCTCGCTGATGAACAGCGAGGAGGCGTCCGGGTGGTCGTAGTTGTGCGCGGCGTTGGCGATGGCGCTGTCGAGCACCTTGCCGACCGGCACGGAGGCAGCCTGCGGAGCGAATCGCAGGACCGCCTGGGCCTCCGTGGCGTCCATGCCACGGATGAGGTCCACCACACGGCGGGCCTTCATGGGCGTGACGCGGATGTACCGCGCCTGGGCCCTGGCTTCCATGGTTGTCCCTTCAGTTTCTTACGTGTCTGAATGCGATCCGCTACTAGCGGCGCTTCGACTTCCGGTCGTCCTTGACGTGGCCCCGGAAGGTGCGCGTCGGCGAGAACTCGCCGAGCTTGTGGCCGACCATCGACTCGGTGACGAACACCGGGATGTGGGTCTTGCCGTTGTGCACCGCGAGCGTGTGGCCGAGCATGGCCGGCACGATCATGGAGCGACGGGACCAGGTCTTGATGACGTTCTTGGTGCCGGCTTCGTTCTGGGCTTCCACCTTCTTGATCAGGTGGTCGTCGACGAAGGGCCCCTTCTTGAGACTGCGCGGCATCTAAACCCGCTCCTAGCGCTTCTTGTTCGTCTTGCGGCGGCGGACGATGTACTTGTTCGAAGCCTTCTTCGGCGAACGAGTACGACCCTCCTTCTGACCCCAGGGGCTGACCGGGTGGCGACCACCGGAGGTCTTGCCCTCACCACCACCGTGGGGGTGGTCAACCGGGTTCATCGCCACACCGCGAACGGTCGGGCGGACGCCCAGCCAGCGCTTGCGGCCGGCCTTGCCCCAGTTGATGTTGGACTGCTCGGCGTTGCCGACCTCGCCGACGGTGGCGCGGCAGCGCACGTCGACCAGGCGGATCTCACCGGACGGCATACGGAGGTGGGCCATGGAGCCCTCCTTCGCGAGCAGCTGCACGGAGGCACCGGCGGAGCGGGCGAACTTGGCGCCGCCACCGGGACGGAGCTCGATCGCGTGGATCGTGGTACCGACCGGGATGTTGCGCAGCGCCAGGTTGTTGCCCGGCTTGATGTCGGCCCCGGGACCGTTCTCGACGCGGTCACCCTGCTGCAGGTTGCGCGGGGCGAGGATGTAGCGCTTCTCGCCGTCGGCGTAGTGCAGCAGCGCGATGCGCGCGGTGCGGTTGGGGTCGTACTCGATGTGCGCGACCTTCGCCGGCACGCCGTCCTTGTCGTGACGACGGAAGTCGATCACGCGGTAGGCGCGCTTGTGGCCACCGCCCTGGTGGCGGACGGTCACACGACCGGAGTTGTTACGGCCACCCTTGCTGTGCAGGGGGCGGACCAACGACTTCTCCGGCGTGGACCGCGTGACCTCGACGAAGTCGGCGACGCTGGAACCACGACGGCCCGGCGTAGTCGGCTTGTACTTGCGGATTCCCATTTCTCAGTCCTCGTCCGATATCGGACGATCCGGACCGCCCTCAGGCGGTCGGACCGCCGAAGATGTCGATACGGTCGCCCTCGGCGAGGGTCACGATCGCGCGCTTGGTGCCGGCACGCTGGCCGAAGCCGGTGCGGGTCCGCTTGCGCTTGCCCTGGCGGTTGATCGTGTTGACCCCGGTGACCTTGACCTCGAAGACCGTCTCGACGGCCTGCTTGATCTGGGTCTTGTTGGAGCCCGGCGCGACGATGAACGTGTACTTGTTCTCGTCCAGGAGCGCGTAGCTCTTCTCGGACACGACCGGCTTCAGCAGCACGTCACGGGGGTCCGTGAACGCCTTGCTGACCGGGGTGACGACGGTGTTCTTGCCCTCGGCGGCGTGGCGACGCGCCTTGGCGACGCGCGCGGCCTTGGCCTTCTTGGCGGCCTTCGAGGCAATGGCGGGGTGACGGATAGCCATCAGGCCTCGCTCCCTTCGGTGTCATTGGCCTTCGGGCCCGACACGAAGGACTCGAAAGCGGCCTGGGTGAAGACCACGTCGTCCGAGACGAGAACGTCGTACGTGTTCAGCTGGCCCGGCTCCAGGATGTGGACCTGGGGCAGGTTGCGGGCGGACAGCCACGCGGCCTCGTCGGCGCGCTCGACGACCAGGAGCAGGTTCTTGCGCTCGCTGATCTTGCCGAACAGGCTCTTCGCGGCCTTGGTGGAGGGGGTCTCGCCCTCGATCACGCCGGAGACGACGTGAATGCGGTTGTTGCGGGCCCGGTCGGTGAGGGCGTGGCGCAGGGCCGCGGCCTTCATCTTCTTGGGGGTCCGCTGCGAGTAGTCACGCGGCACGGGACCGTGCACGACGCCACCACCGGCGAACTGCGGCGCGCGGGTCGAACCCTGGCGGGCGCGACCGGTGCCCTTCTGGCGGTAAGGCTTCTTGCCACCACCACGGACTTCACCGCGGGTCTTGGTCTTGTGCGTGCCCTGGCGGGCAGCGGCCAGCTGCGCGACGACGACCTGGTGAAGCAGCGGAACGCTGATCTTCTCTACGTCGAAGATCTCCGCGGGGAGCTCGACGGTACCGGCCTTGTCGCCCGCCGGCGAAAGGATGTCAACAGTGCTCATCGGTTACCTCAGGCCCCCTTGGCCGCGGTGCGGACCAGGACGAGGCCGCCGTTCGGACCGGGAACCGCGCCCTTGATGAGCAGCAGACCCTTCTCCGCGTCAACGGCGTGGACGGTCAGGTTCTGGGTGGTGACCCGCTCGTTGCCCATGCGACCCGCCATGCGGAGGCCCTTGAACACACGGCCCGGGGTGGCGCAGCCACCGATGGAACCGGGAGAGCGGTGCTTGCGCTGGGTGCCGTGACCGGCGCCGAGGCCACCGAAGTTGTGGCGCTTCATGACACCGGCGAAGCCCTTGCCCTTGCTCTTGCCGGTGACGTCGACCTTCACGCCGGCCTCGAACACCTCGGCGGTGATCTCCTGGCCCAGCGTGTACTCGGAGGCGTCCGCGGTGCGGATCTCGACGAGGTGACGACGGGGGGTGACGTCGGCCTTGGCGAAGTGGCCCTTGAGGGGCTTGTTCACCTTGCGCGGGTCGATCTCGCCGAAGGCGATCTGGACCGACTCGTAGCCGTCGACGTCGTTGGTACGAACCTGGGTCACGACGTTGGGGCCGGCCTTGACGACGGTGACCGGGACGACGCGGTTGTTCGCGTCCCACACCTGCGTCATGCCGAGCTTCTCGCCCAGGATGCCCTTGATCTGCTTAGCCATCTCTCAGATCACCGGCCTCAGAGCTTGATCTCGATGTCGACACCGGCCGGGAGGTCGAGTCGCATCAGAGAGTCAACGGTCTTGGGGGTCGGGTCGAGGATGTCGATCAGGCGCTTGTGCGTGCGCATCTCGAAGTGCTCGCGCGAGTCCTTGTACTTGTGCGGCGACTTGATGACGCAGTACACGTTCTTCTCAGTGGGCAGCGGCACCGGGCCCGCGACCGACGCACCAGTGCGGGTCACCGTCTCGACGATCTTCTTCGCCGAGGAGTCGATGACCTCGTGGTCGTAGGCCTTGAGCCGGATGCGGATCTTCTGTCCCGCCATGGCTACTCAGTAGTCCTGTCTCTCTACAGCTCTGGAACCCGGTGTTCCTTTGACTTCCTCCGACCCACGCGGTCGGGCGTGTCGCCCTCCCGCTGACACAGATGTCCCTTGTTCGAACATCCCTTGCCTGGGAAAGAGGTGCACCGGGTGCCTGGCCAGTGCCGCACCACACTTCCCGGAAGATTCCCGTACGTCCGCCCCAGCGCTGCCTTACGGCAGTTAGGGCGACGAGTACTGTGGGACTCGCTTCCAGTCCTCCCGGCGGGAGGCGCGCAGCATCAACACTCGACCGAGCAACTCGGACAGTCTGCCATATGGGCCAGGGGCTCCGCCAATCGAGCCGGAGAGAATACCCCGAGCGTGACGCAGGTCAAACCTGGAGTGAGCCGCGGGGAGGCGAGACCCCCGCGGCCCCTGCGTCAGCCCTCCGTCACCCGTCCGTCACGCTCCGGCGTGGCCCCGCGAGCTGCAGCGCTTCCCGTAGCAACGTGCTCGAGGTGTGCACGGTGTACGGGAAGTAGACGACCTCCACGCCCACTCTCGCGAACTCGGTCTCGTACGTCGTCCAGACGTCCGTGCCGAGCCAGTCGTCGCCTTTGAAGATGACGTCGAAGCCGACTTCCTTCCAGATCTCGATCTTGTCGTCCACGGTCGCGACGAAGGTCTCGTCCACGTGGCGCACACTGCGGACGATCTGCAGCCGCTCGGAGAGCGGTACGACGGGCGGCCTGCCTTTCAGGCGCACCACGAGTTCGTCGGAGCAGACGCCGGCGACGAGCCGGTCGCAGTGCGTGCGCGCCCGGCGCAGGATGTTCAGATGGCCCACGTGGAAGAGGTCGAAGACCCCCGGCGCGTAGCCGAGACGTTCTCCCATCAGCGCTTGTCCTTCGGACGCTCGACCGCGGCGACGACGAGCGCGTCCGACCTGGGCGAGGCGTTCGTGCCGTCGGTGACGGCGATCCGGTACTGGTGGCGCGAGCCGGGGGCGACGGAGTCGGTGTACGTCATCGTGGGGCGCCGCCACTCCGCGGACCGCCCCGTCGGCGAGGCCACGAGCCGGCCGTCCCGGTAGATCAGATACGTGAGCTTCGCGTCGTCCCGGTCCCACGAGGCACGCCAGGTGAGCTTGACGCGGCCGCCTGCCGTGGCCGACGCCTTGAGCCGGGGCACCGCTTCCGGGGTCCCGGTGTCGGGCCCGGGCGAGAAGCGGGTCAGGCTCTGCTGCGGCCTGCCGTTGACCTTGGTGAACTCGCCGCCCGCCCACAGGACTCCACCGGCCATCTCCAGCGCGCGGGGGCCGTTGCCCTCGCCGGTCCCCCCGTTGGTGTCGGGGAACCAGTGCAGGATGTGCTTGTCGCGGACCGACTGGGCCAGGAAGTGCTGGCGGGCGTGGATCTCGGGGAAACCGCCGGGGGTGTCACGGCAGTTGTGGGCGTGGGACCCGCTGTAGAGAACTCCCTTGTGCACGGCGAGGGCCTGGGTCGCGCCCAGGCAGGTGTCCTTCCACACCCTCTTGCCGGTGCCGAGGCGGCCGGCGAGACGGCCGTCGAAGATGCCCGTCCCGGTGCCCTCGGCCGCGGCGTAGAAGTTGGTCCTGTCGCGGGCCAGCGCCTTCACGGACGATCTCGGCGGCACCCAGTCCCCGTACGAGGCCACCGTCTTGCCCGTGACGGGATGCAGGGCGACGAGCGACTTCTCCAGGTCGCCGTTGACCATGTAGAAGTCACCGCCGACGAGGACCTTGCCGTGCTCCGGCGCGGCGAGGACGGCCCGCACGGGAGCCTCGATCTCCGCCTTGAACCGCAGCAGCTTCCCGCTGGGGGTGAACGCCGCGATGCGCTCCCTGTCCCGGCCGTTGACGACCGTGAAGCCGCCGCCCAGATAGACCGCCTTGTTCGTGACGTCGATGGCGTGCACGTACGAAGACATGCGCGGGCGGAAGTCCTTGCGCACCGAGCAGCCGGCCGTGTTGAGGGCGACCGCGCCGGCCGCCCGGACCTTGTCGGCCCTGGTGAACGAGCCGCCGATGTACAGCACCCTGCCGCTCGGCGACGCCTTCAGCGCCCGCACCGTGTTGCCGCCGCCGGAGAGCCGCGGGGCGCACGGCAGGAGCCTGCCGGTGGCGGCGTCGAACGCGGCGAAGTTCTTGCGCGCGACCTCCCTTTCGCCGGGCTCCGCGCCCGGCGGGCGGACGTTGGCGAAGGTCCCGCCGACGTACACGACACCGTCTGCGTACTCGATCGACCAGACGATTCCGTCGGTCTGCCAGGTCGCCATGGTGTCGGCGGTGAGGGTCTTCTCGTGGCCGGCGGCCACCGAGGCCGAAGCGGTGACGAGCGAGGCAGCCGCGAGGAGGGCCACGGCCGAAGCCGTGGTGGCCCCCCACTTCATGCTTTTTCTGAGGCGCATCGAACTTCCCGGGTTGCAGCGAGTACGAGTGATGAGAAGGGGAGAGGGGTGTGGCCGGCTCGACTCCGAGACGGCCTCATGTGGCGCGTTCGCGCAGCACACCGACGAGTTCACGCACTCCCAGGGGTGTGCGAAATCGCCACAAACTTATACCGAATAGTGAAAATCCTGTGGTCATTGCGACGGCAAGTCCTACGGTCGTGTCACCTGCGAGGAGCCTCGCGGGGAGGACCAGGGCCGCCATGAGCAGCAGGCCGGTGCCGGTCGCCAGGAGGTACCCGCCGTCGAGGACGGAGAAGCCCGGGTGCCGGCGCACCAGTACGGCCGCGGCGACGTTCTCGACGACGATCGCCGCTCCCCAGGACAGGGCGGCTCCCAGCACGCCCCAACGGGGCACGGCGAGCAGGCCGACACCCAGCTGCACCGCGAACGCGGCGCCGGTGACCGCGAGATGCCATGAGCTCTTGCCGGACATCAGCAGCACCGTCTGGGCGTTGCCCACCCCGACATTGACCGCCGCGGCGGCACAGAGCACGACCAGCGCGTCCGACCCCGCCACGAACTCGGGTCCGAACAGGGACAGGACGGTGCCGGGGAAGCTCACCAGGAACACCAGCAGCGGCCAGGAGAACAGCACGATCCAGCGCGTCGAGATGCGATGCAGATCGCAGGCCGACTGGTGCTGCTCCATGGCGAGGAGGCGGCTGATCTCCGGAGCGACGGCCAGGCGGATGGCGAGTTGCAGGAGCGTCGCGGCGGTGATGACCCGGCCGACGGCCGTGTAGATGCCCGCCTCTTCGCTGGTGGCCAGGCTCGACAGCAGGATGACGCCCACCCAGATCGCGCCGATGTCGAACACGCAGGAGATCGCCCGGGGTGCGGCGAACGCCCAGAATCCGTGCCGTGTGACGCCCGCATCGGGTGCGGGAGGCTGTCCGGGCCGGGTACGGCGGCACCGGCGCACCGCGTACCAGGCGACGAGGGCGCCGCCCAGGGCGGGAACGAGCCAGGCGGCGGCCAGACTCAGCACACCGGGCGCCAGCAGCGCGACGGGTACGGCGATCAGGACGCGCAGCACCGGCTTGCCGATCTGCTCGACACCGACCAGCGGAATCACGGTGCCGTAGCCCTGGGTCGCGCCGAGCAGGATCAGGGTGACCGTGGCCAGGGGGAGGAACAGGGCGAAGAGCCGGACCAGGGTGACCGCGTCCTGCGCGGCGAGGTTCGGCAGCAGTGAGGTGGCCGTCGAGGGCGACAGGAACAGCAGCGCGGCGGCCCCGGTGCTCAGCACCGCTCCCGGTACGACCGCCGTGCGCAGCAGTGCGCCCACCTGCCGGCCGCCGCCCGTGGCCACGTCACGGGAGACGAAGCGCACCAGCCCGGTGTCGGCGCCGAGCTTGCAGGCGTTGCTGAGGATGGTGAAGACGGCGACGCCTGTGAACACCGCTCCCGAGCCGTGTGCGCCCAGGGCACGGGTGACCAGCATGACGAGGGCGTAGCCGGAGACGGCGTTGGTCGTCGCCCCGAGGAAGCCCCACCATCCGCCGCGCGCGGTGGCGGCGACCCCGCTCCGGGCGGCCTTCGCGCCGACGGCGGGGAGGGTCGTACCGGAGGCGCTCATCCTGTGGAGGCGGTGAGCGAGTCGTCCTGCGCGGCCCGGGCTCCGTCGGCACGGGCGGCCGGCAGCGCGGACGGGCCCCGCTCGGCCGGGCGGCGGGCAGCGGTGAGCAGTCCGCGCCGGGCGCGCGTGCACAGCACGGCTCCCACGATGCGCCCGCCCGAGCAGCCGATCAGCTCGCGCACCCGCCTGAGGTCCTCGCGCCTGGTGTGCTCCAGTCCGCCCACGACGAGGACTGCGTCGGCACGCTGGGCGACGGCGAGTCCGTCGGCGTGTTCGAGCAGCGCCCGCGTGACGACCACCGCGGTCCTCGCGGAACCGGCGGCCGACACGACGCGCGCCACCATGGGGGACATCGGGATGTCGCCGGTGCCGGTGGAGCGCCGGTCGGGGCAGAGGGTGATGCGCCCCGCCGTGCCCGCGTCGACGACGACCTGGCCGTCCAGGAGCCGGAGCCCGTCGGTGTCGGCGCCCGGGTCCTCGGTCAGCAGCGGCAGCCGTGCGGCGAGGCCCGGGGTGCTCGCGGTGGCGTCCACCAGCAGGACGTCCTCACCGGACTCGGCGAGCGCGGCGGCGAGGTTGACGGCGGCCGCCTCGGCGTGGCGGTCCTGCTTCGGCGCCACGACCAGCAGGGTGCCGCCGGCCGTACCGGCGGCGCCGTGCCGCAGGTGGAAGGCGACCGTGCGGTACAGCTCCGCGCGGCTGCCGGCGACCCGGCCGACCTCCAGCGGATCGCTGCCCGGGGCGGTGCCCGGGACGACGGCCAGCACGGGGGCGCCCAGCGCGTCCTGGGCCTCGCCGACCGAGCGCACCCGTGGTTCGAGGGCGGACCGCAGCCAGGCGAGCACGATGGCCAGGACCAGACCGCCCACCAGGCCGAGTGCGATGAGCGCCGACACTCCCGGCCCCGCCGGGTGCTTCGGGGGCTCGGGCTCGCGTACGACGTCGCCTCCGGTGGTGTCGCGGACCTCGAGGTCGGAGATCCGCTTCTGCAGCGAGTCGATCCGCTCCCGCAGTGCCGCGCTCCCCTTGCCGCCGGCAGCGGCGGAGTTCTTCGCGATCAGCGGGGCGACCTGGTGCTTCAGCCGGCTCGACATCCGCGCGACCGTGGCGTCGGCCCGCTCCTTGCGGTCGGCGAGGTAGGCGTCGACGAACGCGTCGGTGACCCGGGCCGCCCGCCGCGCGGTGCCGGCCGTGTACTCGAACCTGAGGATCTGGGTGTCCGGCGGATTGCTGACCCGCAGTTCCTCCAGCAGCGCGTCGGCGCGGGACGGTTCACGCAGCGCTGTCGCCGCACGGGCCGCGACGGTGGCGCTGAGCGCGATCTGCCGCTCGGTGCCCATGCTCACCTGGTTGTCGACGGACACGCCGTGGGTGCTGAACGGGTCCACCGTGGAGCGGACGAGAACCTCGCCGGTGGAGGTGTAGCTGCCGGCCCGGAGCAGCATCAGCAGCAGTGCCCCGAGCAGCCCGAGGACGAGGCCCAGCGCGATCGTCACGCGGTACCTCAACAGCCGGCGCAACTGCTCGCGGAGCTGGTCCGGTTCGTCGTACCGGTCATCGGAGCTGGCGGAGCTGGTCACGGATGCCTCCTGTTCCGGGGATGAGTACGGGGCCGGCGGTCGCGGGCGGCAGCGCCGGTGCGGGAAGTCGGGGTGACCGGGCGGTGCGGCGGGTGATGAACAGCGGGGTGATCAGGAGCAGCAGCATCGGGCCCACGATGGCCAGGAGGCTGCCGCGCAGGAAGATCAGCTGGTAGAAGGCGAAGGCGGGGACCAGCAGGTACGCCAGCGTGGCCGGACTGCCTCTGAGCCGTTCCCGGATGTCGTCCACGCGGCGTCCGGCCGCGCCCAGCAGACAGAAGACGGCCACCACAGCGGGATAGCCGGCCCATGTGTAGCTCTCGATCCACAGCGGCGCGGAGAGATTCCAGAACTCGTAGCCCGCGTGCTGGGCGAGGGTGATGCCGAGGGCCTGCGGCTTCTCGGGCCATACGGAGCGCGGCACCATGAACACCAGGGGGCCGAGCGCCCCCGACGGCGAGTGCCCGTTCTCCGCCACATGGTCGACTCCCGTCTGCATCTGCTGGAAGGAGTCGTAGTCCATGTTCGAGGTGAGTTGTTCCGTCAGGCTCACCACTTGGACGGCTTCGCGTTGGCTGTAGCGGAAGTAGTCGCTGTACGGAAAGACGAGCAGCACCGCCGCCGTGATCGCCGCGGCGGTGATGCGGAAGGCCCGCGGACGGTTGAACCGGCCCCAGGAGAACAGCAGGGCCAGCAGGACCGTCCCGGCCCAGAAGCGCGGCTTGCTGATCGGGTTGTTGACGACCACGTTGAGCGCGAGCAGCAGCGGGAGCAGCGCCCAGCGCACGCCGCGCAGCAGCCGGTCGCCCGTGGTCCGGCGGGGCAGGTGGAGCAGGCCCATCAGCGCCCAGAAGGCGGGTACGGCGAGGACCCAGGTACGCAGTGTCCGCTCCGTGTCCGTCGCGGCTTCCGACTGCCACAGGGCCTGTCTGCTGGTGAAGAAGGCGCCCGCTCCGCCCATCGGGGGAACGAGTACGACCGCGAGGACGAGCGAGAGGCCGCACAGGACGAGCACGGGCAGGGGTGCCAGGCTGCGGGAGAGCAGCGGTTCGAGAACGGCCGAGCGTCCGCGGGCGCGCCTGGCGGCCAGTACCGCTCCGGCGCTGTAGGCGAGGAGCCCGACCTCGACCAGGACGGTGACGGAGAAGGCGTTGGCCTCGTCGGTCCGGTATCCGAGGGGGTAGCTGTCGGTGGCGAGCATGGCGAGCGGCGCCAGCCCGAGCCATACGTAGGAGAAGAGCCAGAAACCGAAGGCGACGAGCCGTACCGACGTGCCGGTGAGCACCCACGCGAGCGCGCTGCCGGTGTGCACCACGACGGCGCACTGCACGACGAGTGCGGCGCCGACGTGCCCCTCGCAGGTCTGCAGGACCAGCCCCGGCAGCAGGCCGATGAGTACGGCGGCCCAGGCGAACACCGCGGCCACGGAACGCACAGCCGATTCACCCTTTCGCATGCGCCCGGGAACGCAGGGCAGTCAGGATGTCCTCGAATCGCGAGGCGCAGGTCTGCAGGGCGAACTCGCGCTCGGCCAGCGCCCTGCTCTCCTTGCCGAGGACCTCCGCGCGGGCCGGGTCGTTCAGGACCTCGCGGACCCAGGTGGCCGCGTCGGCCAGCGAGGACTCCTCGGGGGCGAAGACCGCCGAGCCGGCCTGCGTGAGCAGCTTCGCCGCCAGGTTGTCCGCCGGCATCAGGCCCAGCACCGGGCGTCCGGCGCACAGATAGGACAGCGTCTTGGAGGGGACCGAGAATTCTCCGGCGTCCGCCGCCAGCAGCACGACCAGCACATCGCCCGTGGCCAGCACCTCGGGCAGCCGGTCGTAGGGCTGGAAGGGCAGCAGGGTCAGATCGACGCCGCGGGCGGCGGCGGCCTCCTTGACGACCGGGACGGCCGGGCCGTCGTTGACGACGACCAGGCGGACCCGTTCGCCCTGTTCCCGCAGTGTCTCGGCGAGCCGCACCAGGAGGACGGGGTTGTGCTTGAGGCCGATCGTGCCGGAGTACAGCAGGGTCCTGACGCCGGTGAGACCGTGCTCCGCCGACCAGGCGTTGGCACGGGGCTCGGGACGGATCTCGTCCAGCGGCGCCCAGTTGGGAATGACGGTGACCTTGCCGGCGGTCCCCCACTCCCGGTGGATCCTCACGAAGGAGTCGGCGATCACCACGATCGCCGAGGCACGGCGCGCCGACCACCTCTCGCCCCGTTCGAAGACTCCGGCGGCTACGCCCATCAGCCTCGACACTCCGGCGGCGGCGAAGCTCTTCAGCGCGACGGCGGTGATGTCCTGGTGCCACAGCACCCAGGGGATGCGCAGCGCCCGCAGCGCCGACGCGGCCACGACCAGGGCCGGGATCGGCAGGTTCCCCAGCATCGCCACGTCCGGCTGCTCGCGCCGTACCTGCCGGGCCAGTTCCAGACCCAGCCGGGTCTCCTGGAAGAGGCGTCGGACGTAGGCACCCTTGTCGAGCACGACATGGTCGCCGATGGTGACGAAGCGCAGGCCGGCGACCGCGTCCCGCTCCAGGTTGCCCTTCCCGGAGACATAGGCCGGGCAGGTGGAGTGGACGACGTCATGGCCGCGACGCGCCAGCTCCCGGCTGAGCTGGGCCTGGAACGGGTGCCCGCTGTAGTCGTGGACGAGGATCCTCATCGGCTGCCTTCCCGGCCCGTACGAGAGGTCAGGAACCGGCGAGCTTGACCTGGTCGTAGACCCAGGCGTAGGTCTTCTCCAGGCCTTCGGCCAGGGGGATCGACGGCTCCCAGCCGTACAGCTCGCGGATCAGGGCGTTGTCGGAGTTGCGGCCGCGCACGCCCTGGGGGGCGTCCAGTTGGTACTTGCGCTCGCAGCGGATGCCCGCGATGTCCTCGACGATGTCCACGAGCTGGTTGATGGTGACCAGTTCGCGGGAGCCGAGGTTGACGGGCATGCTGCTGGTCCCGTTCATGAGCAGCTGGGTGCCGTGCACGCAGTCGTCGATGTACATGAAGGAACGGGTCTGCCGGCCGTCGCCCCAGATGTCGATGCGGTGGTCGCCGGAGACGGCCGCCTCGGCGATCTTGCGGCACACGGCCGCGGGCGCCTTCTCGCGGCCTCCGGTCCAGGTGCCCGCGGGGCCGTACACGTTGTGGTAGCGCGCGACACGGCAGGCGAGGCCGTAGTCCTCCTCGAAGTGGCGGCACATGCGCTCGGAGAAGAGTTTCTCCCAGCCGTAGCCGTCCTCGGGCTGGGCGGGGTACGCGTCCTGCTCCTTCAGCGCGGTGGCGTTGGAGGCGGTCTGCTTGCCCGCGGCGTACACACAGGCGGACGAGGAGTAGAAGTAGCGCTCGACGCCGGCCTCCTGCGCGGCCTGGAGCATATGGGTGCTGATCAGCACCGACATCATGCAGGCGGCCTTGTGGTTCTCGATGAATCCCATGCCGCCCATGTCGGCGGCGAGCATGTACACCCGGCCGGCGTCCCGGACGGCGTCGCGGGCGTTCTCGACCAGCGACAGATCGGCGACGACGTTCTCGGCCTCGCCGTGCAGTTGGTGCCATTCGTGCGGCGGCTTGATGTCGACGCAACGGACCGTCAGACCCTGTGACAGCAGGTCGGCGGCGAGGTGCCCACCGATGAATCCGCCGGCTCCGGCGACAACGACGTCCACCTGCTTGGTCATGGCAGCTCCCTCACAGAAACCAAAGATCTGATGTCGGATCTGCCTGGTAGGTTATGCGTGAATTATCCGAATTAGTGCAATATGCCACGCGCTTCGGCGCCGCAAGTTTCAGAGATTCCGGTAAATCTCTTCCAGCCGGTCCGCCACCGCGTGGATGGAGAAGGATTCCGCCACCGCGCGCCGGCCGGCTCGCACCAGCCCGGCCCGCCGATTCTCGTCGGTGAGCACCTCGCAGACCGCGTCGGCCATGGCCCGCGGACTGCCGTCCGTGACGACCGCCGCTCCGCGGCGCGCGAGTTCGTCCGCCATGCCGCAGGTGTCGGTGCACACCACGGGCGTCCCCGCGGACAGGGCTTCGATCACGGTCATGGGGAACGGCTCGTCCACGCTCGGCAGCACATACACCGCCGCTCTCGCCTGGGCACGCAGCGCCTCGGCGTACGACAGCGCCCCGCCGTAGGAGACGACGCCCCAGAGCCGATGGGCCGCGATGAGCCGACGCACCGTCGGCAGTTCGCCCTCGTCCGCCCCGTGCAGGGTGAAGCGCACGCCGGGCAGCTTCCGGTGCACCAGCGCGGCCGTCTCGACGAACGCGTCCGGGCGCTTGCGCGGGTGCAACCGCGCCATGAAGAGCACCTCCGGGGCGCGCGGCCCGCGCTCCACCTCGGCGTCGTGCTCGGGCCGCACCCCGTTGGGCAGGGTGAGCAGCGGCGGCCCCTGCGGTCCGATGACCTCGGAGACGGCCCGCCGCTCCCGCTCGGTGAGCACGAGGCAGCCGCGTGCGCGGCGCAGCAGCGGTACGTACAGACGGTCGAAGAGTCTGGCGACGAGCCTGTGACGCGGCTCGACCATTCCGTGGGTCTGGGTGAAGAACCGCTTGCGCCGCAGCGTGGCCACGGCCAGCGCGGTGAGGGAGACCAGGTCGCGCCCCGCGTGGATGTGCACGACATCGGCCCGGCCCATGGAACGCCACATGTCCCCGACCAGCAGCGGGTGCATGATCCCGGTGAAGCGGCCGGGGAGCAGGGCGCGCGCCGGACGCGTGCGCAGCGGCACCGAGCCGATGTGCGCCGGAGCCCGGGATCCGCCTCGCCACAAGGACAGCAGCGTGACCTCGTGACCGCGCGTGGCGCACTCCTCCAACTGCCCGGTCGCCACGCTCGTAGGACCGCCGTACGCTCCGTCCTCGCTGACGAGGGTCACCACGTGAACGAGCCTCATCGCGCGCCCCTCGCCGTGACGACCTCGCCCGGGGCGAGGTCACGACGGGCGACCGCCGAGGCCCCCACCACCGCGCCACGGCCGACGGTGACCCCGCGCAGCACGACGGCCCGCGCCGCGACCCAGGCTCCGGGCAGCAGGTGGATGGGCCCGTTGTCGAACTCGAAGGTGGGAGTACGGCGCTGATGGCTCCCGGTACACAGCAGCGCGTCCTGGGACACGCAGACGTCGCTGCCGATGCTGATCCGCTCGAGGTTCAGCAGCCAGGCGCCCTCGCCGATCCACACGTCGTCGCCGACCTCCAGCCGCCACGGCCAGTGCACGCGCACCCGGTGACGGATCAGGACCCGCTGCCCGATCCGCGCGCCGAAGGCCCGCAGCACGGCGGGCCGCCAGCGGGCCGGAAACCACCACTTGACGAAGACGAGGTTGAGAACGGCGAACCAGGCGGCCTGGACGAGCAGGGGGCGTCCCTTGTCGTAACCGGCTCCGGTGAAGCCTCGCAAGGAGCGTTCCACGGCGGTCGGCGCGGCGGTGTCTGCCACGGGTCGGGCCTTCCTTGTCACGGGCGCGAATCGGGGTCAGGAAAGCTCTCGGAACCACTTGGCGAAGAACGCGGGCACGAGCATCAAGTGGGCCGCGAGCAGGGCGACATACAGCGCGAAGAACAGCCTCTGATTCCCCAGGAACAGGAAGATCAGGCACAGCAGGCCGAAATCCACGGGCAGCAGCGCCATGCCGCGAGCCGTGGAGGGCGGGCGCGTCGGGCCGGCCTGCGCATCGCTCCCCCGCCGTCTGAGCTGTTCCGTCAGGATCCCGCCGAAGAACAGCAGGACGGCGGTGAGTTGGAACACGAGCGGAACGAGCAGCAGGACGGGGCGCGGCAGGTCGAAGAAGCGGTAGAACGAGACCAGGACCGCAGCGTGCAGGCTCAGGAGCTTCGCGCAGTCCGTCACGTGGTCGAGCCACGCCCCGGCGGGGCCGGCCGCCCCGTGCAGCCGGGCCAGTTGGCCGTCCGCGGAATCCAGCGCGAAGCCCACGAGCAGGGCGAGCGCGACGCATCCGCCGAGCATGTGCGAGGGGGAGCACAGGGCGATCGCGGCAATGGCGGGAAAGGTGACCAGTCCGCTCGCGGCCGTCACATGGTTGGCCGAAAGCCCGATGCGATGAGCCGCGGCCGCGAGCAGCCGGCCGGCCGGCCGATTGACGAATCGCGAGTAGCCGGGCACCCCACGGGCGGGCTTTTGCACCTTCGAGAGCCGGCTCAGTGTGCTGGGGAATTCCACGCTCTCAACCCCGAGAATTCCGAAACGCGTCCTGAGTGCCCACGGATGACCGTCCGACCATGATCGTCATACCGCGAACGTAGAGGCCCGGATCCGGCGCATCCGATGCGACAAGCCGACTTATCCCGAGATCCACCTGATTGGCGCCGCGCGGGCAGGTCAGTAGGCCCCGCGCCCGTCCAGCACGGCACGGACCGTACGGGCCATGACCGTCAGGTCCCAGGCCCACGACCAGTTGTCGACGTACCGCAGATCGAGCGAGACGGTCTCGTGCCAGGACAGGTCGGACCTGCCGCTCACCTGCCACAGTCCGGTGAGGCCGGGTTTGACGCTCAGCCGGCGCATCTCCACCTGGTCATAGCGGGCGACTTCCTCGGGCAGCGGCGGGCGCGGGCCCACCAGCGACATGTGTCCGAGCAGGACATTGACCAACTGGGGCAGCTCGTCCAGCGAAGAGCGCCGCAGAAAGCGCCCGACGGGTGTGACCCGCGGATCCCGGCGCAGCTTGAACATATGGCCGTCGTGTTCGTTGACCGCCGCCAGTTCGCCTTTCAACCGGTCCGCGTCCACGATTATGGTCCGGAACTTCCACATGGGGAAACGTGTCCCGTTCCGGCCGACGCGGTCCTGGCGGTAGATGACCGGCCCGGGCGAACTCATCCGCACGGCCAGCGCCAGCAGCGCGAACACCGGAGCCAGTGCCAGGAGCAGGACGAGCGAGCCCGCCCGGTCCGTGGCGGCCTTCAGCAGCGTCGGCAGGCCGCGGCGCGCCGGCGGTGCGATGTCCAGCAGGGTGAGCCCGGCCGCCGAGGTGATCCGGACCCTGCGCCGGGCCACCTCGACGACGCCGGGCAGCACCATCAGCCGGTGGCCCCGGTCGTGCAGGGCCCAGGACAACCGGCGCAGCCGGTCCCCGGACAGGTGCCTGCCGGTGGCGACGAAGACCAGGTCGGCGTCGAGCAGGTCGGCCGCGTCCGCCACGGGCGCGGCCCCCTCGTCCGAAGCGGTCCGCGCGCCGGCCGGCAGCCGGGCGGACACCGGCACACCGGACAGCACCTCGCCCTCGCCCAGCACACAGGCCCCGACCACCACGTACCCGTGGTCGGTGCGCTCGGCCAGCTGTCCGACGACGGCGTCCACGGCGTCGGCCTCGCCGATGACGAGGACGCGTCGAAGGCTTCGGGCGCGTCGGCGTACGGCCAGGACGTGGCGGTGGATCGCCTTGCGGCAGAGCACGGTGACCGCCAACGACGGACACAGCGCGGCGAGCACCGCCGGGGAGGCCTCGCCCAGCCCGGATACGGCACGCAGCACGGCCAGCGCGCCGAGCAGCACCAGCCAGTCCCGCACGAGCGGTCCGACGGGGGCGCCTTCGTCCCAGGTCCAGGGTGCGTAGCGGCCGGCGGCGAGGCCCACGAGGACCCAGAGGGCGGTGACCGCCACCGCCTGGTGCACGGGCCGGCCCACGCCGATCGAGGAGAGGGCCACCGCCGCCGGAAGGACCATGCCCGCGGCGTCGACACAGATCGCGACCGGTGCGTGCCACCTGTCGGCGGGGCCACTGCGTGTGAGGGTCCGATGCGGTGTGAGGGGCACCGCCTGCTCTGGCACCGTGCTGGTGGACTGCCGCATGGTTCTCCCTGTGACCCCGGCCCTCGGCGAAGGCGTGGGCGCGGCTGCGTCGGGTGCAGCTCACGCCCCGCGTAAGGGTTATATCAACCTTTTTGCATTCATGTCCTACTTACATGACTTACTGCCCGGCGTGGCTCATCCGCCGGGCGGCACTCCCACGGACAACGGAAAGCAGCAGGTCACACGGGACCGATGGCCTCGCACCCATGGCCCGCGACACCCCTCGCCACTCGGCCTTTCTGGTGCTCTGGAACCCGGACGGCCTAGGTGGAGGAAACCTCGAAGAGTGCCGCCGGTCTGATTGTGCAATTGATCAGACTGCCCGCCGGTCGACGGGCCGGATCCGCACATCCAGAACAAAGGAGCACTCGTCGTGCGAGTAATCACTCGAGCAACCACAGGGTCGACAACTGCGAGATGGGGAGCGCGCTGCGTCGGCGTCTGCCTGGCCACGGCACTGGCGGTCACCTTCGGGGCGGGCCCCGCGTCCGCCGACCCAGGGCCGCAGCTGGGGGCCGCCGTGGCACCCGAAGAGGTCGACGACAACCCGGGCTGCGACGACATCGATGGGCTGCCCATGAACACTCGGGAACTCGACACGGAGAACGCCCCGGTGGACGGGGAGGAGCTGGCCATCAACGGGCAGGGAACGATCACCCTCACCGTCGACGACAGAACGGAGGAGCCGGACGGGCAGTTGCTGGGGTTCAGCATCGACGGCCCCTTCGCCGCCGTGGCAGTCATCGTCAAGGGCGGTCCGGCAAACGAAGGAGGAGCCAACCTCTACGACTACACCAGCACGCCGGCCGGCCAGATCGAGGCCGACCAAGAGCTGCACGCCCAGCTCAACGCTCAGGGTAATGCCCTCGCCGACATCAGCCACGTGACGTTCTGCATCGTTCCGGACGGCGCCAACACCTGACGAAGTCCCCGCCCGCACAGCAAAGGGGCCCGCACGACCGAAGTCGTGCGGGCCCCTTCAGGAGCTCGCGCTGGAGCTACCAGGTCAAGTCAACAAGCTCACTTGTTGATCTTGGTGACCTGGCCGGCGCCCACGGTCCGGCCACCCTCACGGATGGCGAACTTCAGGCCCTCCTCCATGGCGACGGGCTGGATGAGCTCCACCTTCATCTCGGTGTTGTCACCCGGCATGACCATCTCGGTGCCCTCGGGGAGGGTCACCACGCCGGTCACGTCCGTCGTACGGAAGTAGAACTGCGGACGGTAGTTGTTGAAGAACGGCGTGTGGCGGCCACCCTCGTCCTTGGACAGGATGTAGGCCTGCGCCTCGAACTCGGTGTGCGGGGTGACCGAGCCCGGCTTGATGATGACCTGGCCGCGCTCGACGTCCTCGCGCTTGATGCCGCGGAGCAGCAGACCGACGTTCTCACCGGCCTGGCCCTCGTCGAGCAGCTTGCGGAACATCTCGATGCCGGTGACCGTGGTGGAGGTCTTCTCCTGCTTGATACCGATGATGTCCACGGTCTCGTTGACCTTGAGGACACCACGCTCGATACGGCCGGTGACGACCGTACCGCGACCGGTGATCGTGAAGACGTCCTCGATCGGCATCAGGAACGGCTTGTCGACGTCACGCTCCGGCTCCGGGATGGCGGAGTCGACGGCGTTCATGAGCTCGAGGACGGAGTCGCCCCACTCCTTGTCGCCCTCGAGCGCCTTGAGCGCCGAGACCTTGACGACCGGAACGTCGTCGCCCGGGAACTCGTACTCGGAGAGGAGCTCACGCACCTCGAGCTCGACGAGCTCCAGGATCTCCTCGTCGTCCACCATGTCGGCCTTGTTCAGGGCGACGACGATGTACGGAACGCCGACCTGGCGGGCCAGGAGCACGTGCTCCTTGGTCTGCGGCATCGGACCGTCGGTCGCGGCGACCACGAGGATCGCGCCGTCCATCTGGGCGGCACCGGTGATCATGTTCTTGATGTAGTCCGCGTGACCCGGGCAGTCGACGTGGGCGTAGTGACGCGCCTCGGTCTGGTACTCGACGTGCGCGATGGAGATGGTGATACCGCGCTGGCGCTCCTCAGGAGCCTTGTCGATCTGGTCGAAGGCCGAGGCCTCGTTCAGGTCCGGGTACTTGTCGTGCAGCACCTTGGTAATGGCGGCCGTGAGGGTCGTCTTACCGTGGTCGATGTGACCGATGGTGCCGATGTTGACGTGGGGCTTAGTCCGCTCGAACTTCGCCTTCGCCACGGGGTCCTCCTGTGGAGTGGTTCTGAACGCCTTGCTTCATCGGCGCCAGGTGATCTTTGCTGGAAAGCCCGGGCCCGGGGGCATTCCCCCACGAATGCGGGTGAATACCCCTGCAGGCTCCGGAGTCAAGCCTAAAGCGTGTGAACGCGGTGCGTTACTCGCCCTTGGCCTTCGCGATGATCTCCTCGGCGACGTTCCGCGGAACCTCGGCGTAGGAGTCGAACTGCATGGAGTAGCTGGCCCGGCCGGACGTCTTGCTGCGCAGGTCGCCGACGTAACCGAACATCTCCGAGAGAGGCACGAGGCCCTTCACGACGCGGGCACCCGCCCGCTCCTCCATGGCCTGGATCTGGCCACGGCGGGAGTTGATGTCGCCGATGACCTCACCCATGTAGTCCTCGGGCGTGGTGACCTCGACGGCCATCATCGGCTCAAGGAGAACGGGGCTGGCCTTGCGCGCGGCCTCCTTGAAGGCCTGCGAACCGGCGATCTTGAACGCGAGCTCGGAGGAGTCGACCTCGTGGTAGGCACCGTCGAGAAGCGTGACGCGGACGCCCGTCATCTCGTACCCGGCGAGGATGCCGAACTGCATGGCCTCCTGCGCACCGGCGTCGACCGAAGGGATGTACTCCTTCGGGATACGACCACCGGTCACCTTGTTCACGAACTCGTACGAGGTGTCGCCGCTCTCGAGGGGCTCGATCGCGATCTGCACCTTGGCGAACTGGCCGGTACCACCGGTCTGCTTCTTGTGCGTGAAGTCGACGCGCTCGACGGCCTTGCGGATCGTCTCGCGGTACGCGACCTGCGGCTTGCCGACGTTGGCCTCGACCTTGAACTCACGGCGCATACGGTCGACCAGCACCTCGAGGTGCAGCTCGCCCATACCACCGATGATGGTCTGGCCGGTCTCCTCGTCCGAGTGGACCTGGAAGGACGGGTCCTCCTCGGCCAGGCGCTGGATCGCGACGCCGAGCTTCTCCTGGTCACCCTTCGACTTGGGCTCGATGGCGACCTGGATGACCGGCGCCGGGAAGTCCATGGACTCCAGGATCACCGGGTTCTTGTCGTCGCTCAGCGTCTCACCGGTCGTGGTCTGCTTCAGACCCATGACGGCGATGATGTCGCCGGCGCCCACCGACGCGATCTCCTCACGCTTGTTCGCGTGCATGCGGTAGATCTTGCCGATGCGCTCCTTCTTGCCCTTGACGGAGTTCAGCACCTGGGTGCCGGACTCCAGGCGACCGGAGTACACGCGGACGAAGGTGAGCTTGCCGAGGTGCGGGTCGCTCATGATCTTGAACGCCAGCGCCGACAGCGGCTCCTCGTCGGAGGGCTTGCGCTTGACGACGACCTCGGGGTCCTTGACGTCGTGGCCCTCGATGGCCTCGATGTCGAGCGGCGAGGGCAGGTAGCGCACCACCGCGTCGAGCAGGGGCTGAACGCCCTTGTTCTTGAACGCGGTACCGCAGAACACCGGGGTGACCGTGGTGTCGCTGGACTTGCCGGAGGCGATCGTGATGCGGCGGATGGCCGCCATCAGCTGCTCCTCGGAGGGCTCCTCGCCCTCCAGGTACAGCTCCATGATCTCCTCGTCGTTCTCCGCGACGGCCTCGAGCAGCTTGCCGCGCCACTCCTCGGCCGCCTCGGTGTGCGTGGCCGGGATGTCGACGGTGTCGTACATCTCGCCCTTGGTCGCCTCGGCGGACCAGACGAGCGCCTTCATGCGGACCAGGTCCACGACGCCCTTGAAGTCGGCCTCGGCACCGATCGGGAGCTGCATGACGAGCGGCTGGGCACCCAGACGGTCGCTGATCATGTCGACGCAGCGGTGGAACTCCGCGCCGGTACGGTCCAGCTTGTTGACGAAGCAGATACGCGGAACGCGGTAGCGGTCCGCCTGACGCCACACCGTCTCGGACTGCGGCTCAACGCCGGCGACGCCGTCGAACACCGTCACGGCACCGTCGAGCACGCGCAGGGAGCGCTCCACCTCGACGGTGAAGTCGACGTGGCCCGGGGTGTCGATGATGTTGATGGTGTGGTCGACGTCTTCCAGCGGCCAGTGACAGGTGGTGGCAGCAGAGGTGATCGTGATGCCACGCTCCTGCTCCTGCTCCATCCAGTCCATGGTGGCAGCGCCGTCGTGGACCTCACCGATCTTGTAGGACACACCGGTGTAGAACAGGATCCGCTCGGTGGTGGTCGTCTTGCCCGCGTCGATGTGGGCCATGATCCCGATATTGCGGACCTTGGCCAGGTCAAGTGAAGTGGTAGCCATAAGGCTTCAGTCTTCTCTCGGTCTCGATGTGGGTAGCGACTACCAGCGGTAGTGCGCGAAGGCCTTGTTGGACTCGGCCATCTTGTGCGTGTCCTCGCGCTTCTTCACAGCGGCACCGAGGCCGTTGCTGGCGTCGAGGAGCTCGTTGAGCAGACGCTCGGTCATGGTCTTCTCGCGACGGGCGCGGGAGTAGCCCACGAGCCAGCGCAGCGCCAGGGTGTTGGCACGGCCGGGCTTGACCTCGACCGGGACCTGGTAGGTGGCGCCACCGACACGGCGGGACTTGACCTCGAGGGTCGGCTTGATGTTCTCGAGAGCGCGCTTCAGCGTGATGACCGGGTCGTTGCCGGTCTTCTCGCGCAGGCCCTCCATGGCGCCGTAGACGATGCGCTCGGCGGTGGAGCGCTTGCCGTTCAGCAGCACCTTGTTGATGAGCGACGTGACCAGAGGAGAACCGTAGACCGGGTCGATGATGACCGGGCGCTTCGGGGCGGGGCCCTTACGAGGCATTCTTACTTCTCCTTCTTGGCGCCGTAGCGGGAACGGGCCTGCTTGCGGTTCTTGACACCCTGGGTGTCGAGGGAGCCACGGATGATCTTGTAGCGAACACCCGGCAGGTCCTTCACACGGCCGCCGCGCACGAGCACGATGGAGTGCTCCTGCAGGTTGTGTCCCTCACCCGGAATGTAAGCGGTGACCTCGATCCCGCTGGTCAGACGCACACGCGCGACCTTACGCAGGGCCGAGTTCGGCTTCTTCGGGGTGGTCGTGAACACACGCGTGCAGACGCCGCGACGCTGAGGGGAACCCTCGAGTGCGGGCGTCTTGTTCTTCTCGACCTTGTCCTGCCGGCCCTTGCGGACCAGCTGCTGGATCGTAGGCACTACTTCTCCGGTTTCTGTGTGCCGATGGGTACAGCTAACCTGGAACGTCGCCGACCCACGCGGTCGGGTGTGTCGAATCCGGCGGACTCCCGCCGCAAGGCGAAAAGAGCACAGATTACGGTGGCGCTCACGGCTCGCTATGCGGTTGAAGGCACGCACGAGAGCCAGGGCACACCCCAGGCACAAGGTCTGAGCGTACCTACCTCATTCGCTGCGGTCAAAACAAATGGGCCTCGCCCGCATCCCTATACGGCCGATGTCAAGACCGCGCGACGGGTTTGATCTTCGAATCGCCGATTCGGGCATGTCGTACCGACTCCTTCCGTGCTCAGGCGGACACGGCGGCGGCCACCATCATCAGGGTCACCAGGACCGCCCAGGCGGCGTTCGACAGCCACCCGAGCACCAGCCCGGTCAGGGCGAGCGCGTCACCGCTCTCCCCGGTGCGCCGTATCTCGGAACGCGCGGCGTGCCCGAGCACCACGGCCGGGATGCCGGTCAGCCCGAAACTCACCAGGCACAGCACACCGCACACGGCGGAGCCCACCGCCTTGCCGTTGGTCTGCGGCCGCGACACCGGCAGAAAGGTCCGCGGCACGGGCGTGACGGGCGCCGGCTGCGGCATCGGCCCCTGGGGCAGGTCGGCGACGAGCAGGGCCAGCTCGCCCACCGTGCGGGCCGTGTAGGCCCGCGCGACCCGCTTCTCGAACTCGGGCTGCTCCAGCCGTCCCTCCCCGAACCCCGCCCTGAGCACGTCCACGGCCCGCTCACGGTCGGCGTGCGAGGCGAGCATCGCCGGAGCACCGGGGCCGGTCCACGGCTGCGGCGCGCCGCCGTGCCCCTGCCAGGGCTGCCACGGCTGCCACGACGGGTGCGTCATGGAGCACCACCCCCGTACATGTCGGAGTCCCTCCATCATGCGCCGAACCGGCACTCCAGGCATCGGGGTCCCCCCGGAGAAAACCCGGAGACATCCACCACCGTCACCTCCCCTGCCGTACCCCGGAAAGTTCGATCCCCCCAAAACAGCCGACCCAGACACCTGTCTGCCCGCGCCCCTTTGGGACGCTGCCGAACCGCAGGGGCCTGCTCGCCGAGGGCCAGGGCGCTGTGGGCGCCTGAGTGAACGCTGAAGGGCGGCCACCCCGAGGGGTGACCGCCCTTCATTGCGTCAAGCGGACGCTCGCTTACTGGTTGTACGGACCATAGTCGTAGTCCTCCAGCGGAACGGCCTGGCCGGAACCGGTGCCGAACGGCGAGTAGTCGATGTCGTCGTAGCCGACGGCCGAGTACATCGCGGCCTTGGCCTCCTCGGTCGGCTCGACCCGGATGTTGCGGTAGCGGGACAGACCCGTACCGGCCGGGATGAGCTTACCGATGATGACGTTCTCCTTGAGGCCGATGAGCGAGTCGGACTTGGCGTTGATCGCCGCGTCCGTGAGGACTCGCGTCGTCTCCTGGAAGGACGCCGCCGACAGCCAGGACTCCGTGGCCAGCGAGGCCTTGGTGATACCCATGAGCTGCGGACGACCGGAGGCCGGGTGACCGCCCTCCTGGACCACACGACGGTTCTCGTGCTCGAACTTCGAGCGCTCGACCAGCTCACCGGGCAGCAGCTCGGCGTCGCCGGACTCGATGATCGTCACACGGCGCAGCATCTGCCGGATGATGATCTCGATGTGCTTGTCGTGGATCGACACACCCTGCGAGTTGTAGACCTTCTGGACCTCGCCGACCAGGTGGACCTGGACGGCACGCTGGCCCAGGATGCGCAGCACGTCGTGCGGGTTGGTGGCACCCACGGTGAGCTTCTGGCCCACCTCGACGTGCTCGCCCTCGCTGACCAGGAGTCGGGCGCGCTTCGAGATCGGGAACGCCGTCTCGTCGCTGCCGTCGTCCGGGGTGACGACGATCTTCTTGGTCTTCTCGGTCTCCTCGATCCGGACGCGGCCCTGGGCCTCGGAGATCGGGGCGACACCCTTCGGGGTACGGGCCTCGAAGAGCTCGACGACACGCGGCAGACCCTGGGTGATGTCGTCACCGGCCACACCACCGGTGTGGAAGGTACGCATCGTCAGCTGGGTGCCGGGCTCACCGATGGACTGGGCGGCGATGATGCCGACCGCCTCACCGATGTCGACCAGCTTGCCGGTGGCCAGCGAGCGGCCGTAGCACATGGCGCAGGTGCCGACGGCGGACTCGCAGGTCAGGACCGAGCGGGTCTTGACCGTCTCGATGCCGGCGGCGACCAGCTGGTCGATGAGGACGTCACCGAGGTCGACGCCCGCCGGGGCGAGCACCTTGCCGTCCACGACGATGTCCTCGGCGAGGCAGCGCGCGTACACGGACGTCTCGGCGTTGTCCGCCTTGCGCAGGACGCCGTCGGCGCCGCGCTCCGCGATGGCCAGCTTGAGGCCGCGGTCGGTGCCGCAGTCCTCCTCGCGGATGATGACGTCCTGCGACACGTCGACCAGACGACGGGTCAGGTAACCCGAGTCGGCGGTACGCAGGGCGGTGTCCGCCAGACCCTTACGGGCACCGTGCGTGGAGATGAAGTACTCCAGCACGGACAGGCCCTCACGGAACGACGCCTTGATCGGACGCGGGATCGTCTCGTTCTTCGCGTTCGACACCAGACCACGCATACCGGCGATCTGACGCATCTGCATCATGTTGCCTCGTGCACCCGAGTTCACCATCATGAAGATCGGGTTGGTCTTCGGGAAGTTGTCGTTCATCGCCTCGGCGACCTCGTTGGTCGCCTTGGTCCAGATCGCGATGAGCTCCTGCGTGCGCTCGTCCTTGGTGATCAGACCGCGCTCGTACTGCTTCTGGACCTTCTCGTCCTGTGCCTCGTAGCCCTTGACGATCTCCTTCTTCGCCTCGGGAACGACGACGTCGGAGATGGCGACGGTGACACCGGAACGGGTCGCCCAGTAGAAGCCGGCCGCCTTCAGGTTGTCGAGCGTCGCCGCCACGATGACCTTCGGGTAGCGCTCGGCGAGGTCGTTGACGATCTCGGAGAGCTGCTTCTTGCCGACCTCGTAGTCGACGAACGGGTAGTCCTCGGGCAGCAGCTCGTTGAAGAGCGCGCGGCCCAGGGTCGTCCGCAGCCGGAACGAGTCACCCTGCTGCCACTCCGGCTCACCCTCCTCCTGCGCCGGCGGGGTCCAGCCGCGCGGCGGGATGGTGCCGACCGGGAAGCGGATGTCGATCTTCGACTGGAGCGAGAGCTCGCCCGCGTCGAAGGCCATGATCGCCTCGGCCACGGACGCGAAGGAGCGGTCCTCGCCCTTCACGTTCCGCATCTCGGAGTCCGTGGTGAGGAAGAACAGACCGAGGACCATGTCCTGGGTCGGCATCGTCACCGGACGACCGTCGGCCGGCTTGAGGATGTTGTTCGAGGACAGCATCAGGATGCGGGCCTCGGCCTGCGCCTCCGCGGACAGCGGCAGGTGCACGGCCATCTGGTCACCGTCGAAGTCCGCGTTGAACGCGGTGCACACGAGCGGGTGGATCTGGATGGCCTTGCCCTCGACCAGCTGCGGCTCGAAGGCCTGGATGCCAAGGCGGTGCAGGGTGGGAGCACGGTTCAGCAGCACCGGGTGCTCGGCGATGACCTCTTCGAGGACGTCGTACACGACGGTGCGGCCGCGCTCCACCATGCGCTTGGCGCTCTTGATGTTCTGCGCGTGGTTCAGGTCGACCAGGCGCTTCATCACGAACGGCTTGAAGAGCTCCAGCGCCATCGCCTTGGGCAGACCGCACTGGTGCAGCTTCAGCTGCGGACCGACGACGATCACGGAACGCGCGGAGTAGTCCACACGCTTACCGAGCAGGTTCTGACGGAATCGACCCTGCTTACCCTTCAGCATGTCGCTGAGGGACTTCAGCGGGCGGTTACCGGGACCGGTGACCGGACGGCCACGACGGCCGTTGTCGAACAGCGCGTCGACGGCCTCCTGGAGCATGCGCTTCTCGTTGTTCACGATGATCTCGGGCGCACCGAGGTCGAGAAGGCGCTTCAGTCGGTTGTTCCGGTTGATCACACGGCGGTACAGGTCGTTCAGGTCGGAGGTCGCGAAGCGGCCACCGTCCAGCTGCACCATCGGGCGAAGGTCCGGCGGGATGACCGGCACGCAGTCCAGCACCATGCCCTTGGGGCTGTTGCTGGTCTGCAGGAACGCGGAGACGACCTTCAGGCGCTTGAGCGCACGGGTCTTCTTCTGGCCCTTGCCGGTACGGATGATCTCGCGGAGCTTCTCGGCCTCCTCGTCGAGGTCGAAGGACTCCAGGCGCTTCTGCAGCGCCGCGGCACCCATCGAACCGTCGAAGTACGTGCCGAAGCGGTCCCGCAGCTCGCGGTAGAGCAGCTCGTCGCCCTCGAGGTCCTGGACCTTGAGGTTCTTGAAGCGGGTCCACACCTCGTCGAGGCGGTCGATCTCGCGCTGCGCACGGTCACGCAGCTGCTTCATCTCGCGCTCGGCACCCTCGCGCACCTTGCGGCGCACGTCGGCCTTGGCGCCCTCGGCCTCCAGCTCGGCCAGGTCGGTCTCGAGCTTCTTGGCGCGGGCCTCCAGGTCGGCGTCCCGGCGGTTCTCGATCTGCTGGCGCTCGACCGAGACGTGCGCCTCCAGGGAGGGCAGGTCGCGGGTACGGCGCTCCTCGTCGACGTACGTGATCATGTACGCCGCGAAGTAGATGACCTTCTCGAGGTCCTTGGGAGCCAGGTCGAGCAGGTAGCCCAGCCGGCTGGGGACACCCTTGAAGTACCAGATGTGCGTGACGGGCGCGGCCAGCTCGATGTGGCCCATCCGCTCACGACGCACCTTGGCGCGAGTCACCTCGACGCCGCAGCGCTCACAGATGATGCCCTTGAACCGGACACGCTTGTACTTGCCGCAGTAGCACTCCCAGTCCCGGGTCGGACCGAAGATCTTCTCGCAGAAGAGTCCGTCCTTTTCGGGCTTGAGGGTGCGGTAGTTGATGGTCTCGGGCTTCTTGACCTCGCCGTGGCTCCACTGACGGATGTCGTCAGCGGTGGCCAGACCGATCCGGAGCTCATCGAAGAAGTTGACGTCGAGCACTATGCGTCAATCCCTCTCAGGGTTGTAAGTCTTGGGGTCTGAAACGGGGGCCTGGGGGTCGGCGGGGCCCTGTGGGTGAGGGCCCCGCCGGACTCCCGTCAGACCTCTTCGACGCTGCTCGGCTCGCGCCGGGACAGGTCGATGCCGAGCTCCTCCGCAGCGCGGAAGACGTCCTCGTCGGTGTCACGCATCTCGATGGACATACCGTCGCTGGACAGCACCTCCACGTTCAGGCAGAGCGACTGCATCTCCTTGATGAGCACCTTGAAGGACTCGGGGATGCCGGGCTCGGGGATGTTCTCGCCCTTGACGATGGCCTCGTAGACCTTCACGCGGCCGGTGACGTCGTCGGACTTGATGGTCAGCAGCTCCTGGAGGGCGTACGCGGCGCCGTAGGCCTCGAGGGCCCACACCTCCATCTCACCGAACCGCTGGCCACCGAACTGGGCCTTACCACCCAGCGGCTGCTGGGTGATCATGCTGTACGGGCCGGTCGAACGGGCGTGCAGCTTGTCGTCGACCAGGTGGTGCAGCTTCAGGATGTACATGTAGCCGACCGAGATCGGGTCCGGGAACGGCTCACCGCTACGGCCGTCGAACAGCCGCGCCTTGCCGGACGGGAGGACCATGCGGTCACCGTCGCGGTTCGGGATGGTGTGCTCCAGCAGACCCGCCAGCTCGTCCTCGCGGGCACCGTCGAAGACCGGGGTGGCGACGTTGGTGCGCGGGGCGACCTGGTCGGCCTCGATGGCCTGCAGGCGCTGCGCCCACTCGTCCGCGAGGCCGGAGACGTCCCAGCCCTGGCTGGCGAGCCAGCCGAGGTGGATCTCCAGAACCTGTCCCGGGTTCATTCGGGACGGCACACCCAGCGGGTTGAGGATGATGTCGACCGGGGTGCCGTCCTCCAGGAACGGCATGTCCTCGATCGGCAGGATCTTGGAGATGACACCCTTGTTGCCGTGTCGGCCGGCGAGCTTGTCACCGTCGGTGATCTTGCGCTTCTGCGCCACGTACACGCGCACCAGCTGGTTCACACCGGGGGGAAGCTCGTCGCCCTCCTCGCGGTCGAAGACGCGGACGCCGATGACCTTGCCGGTCTCGCCGTGCGGCACCTTCAGCGAGGTGTCACGGACCTCACGGGCCTTCTCACCGAAGATCGCGCGCAGCAGGCGCTCCTCGGGGGTCAGCTCGGTCTCACCCTTCGGGGTCACCTTGCCGACGAGGATGTCGCCGGCGATGACCTCGGCACCGATACGGATGATGCCGCGCTCGTCGAGGTCGGCGAGGACCTCCTCGGAGACGTTCGGGATGTCCCGGGTGATCTCCTCCGGGCCGAGCTTGGTGTCACGGGCGTCGACCTCGTGCTCCTCGATGTGGATCGAGGAGAGGACGTCGTCCTGCACGAGGCGCTGCGACAGGATGATCGCGTCCTCGTAGTTGTGACCCTCCCACGGCATGAACGCCACGAGCAGGTTCTTGCCCAGCGCCATCTCGCCGTTCTGGGTGGCCGGACCGTCGGCCAGGACCTGGCCCTCGATGATCCGGTCGCCCTCGTGGACGATGACCTTCTGGTTGACCGAGGTGCCCTGGTTGGAGCGGGCGAACTTGGCCAGGCGGTACGTGATGTACGTGCCGTCGTCGTTGGCGGTGGTGATGTAGTCCGCGGAGACCTCCTGGACCACACCGGCCTTCTCGGCCTTGACGACGTCGCCGGCGTCGACGGCGGAGCGGTACTCCATGCCGGTGCCGACGAGCGGGGCCTCCGCCTTGATGAGCGGAACGGCCTGGCGCATCATGTTCGCGCCCATGAGGGCACGGTTGGCGTCGTCGTGCTCGAGGAACGGGATCATGGCGGTCGCGACCGACACCATCTGGCGCGGCGAGACGTCCATGTAGTCGACGTCCTCGCCGGTGACGTAGTCGACCTCGCCGCCACGCCGGCGGACGAGTACGCGGGCCTCCTCGAAGCGGAGGTCGCTCGTCAGCGGCGCGTTGGCCTGCGCGATGACGAAGCGGTCCTCTTCGTCGGCGGTCAGGTAGTCGACCTCGTCGGTGACCTGGCCGTCGTTCACCTTGCGGTACGGGGTCTCGACGAAGCCGAACGCGTTGACCCGGCCGTACGAGGCGAGCGAACCGATCAGACCGATGTTCGGGCCTTCGGGCGTCTCAATGGGGCACATACGGCCGTAGTGAGACGGGTGCACGTCACGGACCTCGAAGCCGGCCCGCTCACGGGACAGACCACCCGGGCCGAGCGCGGACAGACGACGCTTGTGCGTCAGCCCGGACAGCGGGTTGTTCTGGTCCATGAACTGGGACAGCTGGCTGGTGCCGAAGAACTCCTTGATGGAGGCGACGACCGGCCGGATGTTGATCAGGGTCTGCGGCGTGATCGCCTCGACGTCCTGGGTCGTCATGCGCTCACGGACGACGCGCTCCATACGAGCCAGACCGGTGCGGACCTGGTTCTGGATGAGCTCGCCGACGCTGCGCAGACGACGGTTGCCGAAGTGGTCGATGTCGTCGGTCTCGACGACGATGCTCTGACCGCTGTCGCCGACCGTCTCGGTCTCGCCCGCGTGCAGCTTCACCAGGTACTTGATCGACGAGATGATGTCCTCGACGGTCAGGATGCCCGCGTCCAGCGGAGCGTCCGCACCCAGCTTCTTGTTGACCTTGTAGCGGCCGACCTTGGCGAGGTCGTAGCGCTTCGGGTTGAAGTACAGGTTCTCGAGAAGCGTCTGCGCGGCCTCACGCGTGGGGGGCTCGCCCGGACGCAGCTTGCGGTAGATGTCGAGCAGCGCGTCGTCCTGGCCCTGGGTGTGGTCCTTCTCCAGGGTGGCGCGCATCGACTCGTAGTCGCCGAACTCCTCGAGGATCTGCTCGGTGGTCCAGCCGAGCGCCTTCAGAAGGACGGTGACGGACTGCTTGCGCTTGCGGTCGATGCGGACACCGACCATGTCGCGCTTGTCGATCTCCATCTCCAGCCAGGCACCCCGGGACGGGATGATCTTGGCCGAGAAGATGTCCTTGTCGGACGTCTTGTCGATGGTGGAGTCGAAGTAGACACCCGGCGAACGGACCAGCTGCGACACGACGACACGCTCGGTGCCGTTGATGACGAAGGTGCCCTTGTTCGTCATGAGCGGGAAGTCGCCCATGAAGACCGTCTGGGACTTGATCTCACCGGTCTCGTTGTTGGTGAACTCCGCCGTCACGAAGAGCGGGGCGGCGTAGGTGAAGTCGCGCTCCTTGCACTCGTCGATCGAGTTCTTCGGCGGCTCGAAGCGGTGGTCGCGGAACGTCAGCGACATCGACCCGGAGAAGTCCTCGATCGGGGAGATCTCCTCGAAGATCTCCTCGAGGCCGGACTTGGTGGGGACGTCCTGACCGGACTCCAGAGCCTCCTCGACCCGACTCTGCCAGGCGGTGTTGCCGAGCAGCCAGTCAAAGCTCTCGGTCTGCAGCGCGAGCAGGTTCGGAACCTCGAGGGGCTCCTTGATCTTTGCAAAGGAGATGCGCAGCGGGGCGGTGCTGGCGCCGTTGTTCAAATTCGCGGTCGAGGCATTGCGCGAGGCGGCCAAGAGGGGGTCCTTCCGAGGGCTCGGACTCACTACGCGCGTACCGGCCCCTCACCCGGGCACAGAGACAGGGGTTTCCTTCTCCAACCACAGTATGGCCAGGTCAGGGACGGTCCGGTCATCGATGCTCAAGCGAGGGCATGCCCCTGGTGACGGGCAGGGGACAGCTAACAGGCAGCGCAAAGGGTCAGTGTAGCCACTTGGCACACTGATGTCCAGTGCGGGTTTTTCGCGACCCTCGTTGTTCTCAACGCCCTCGGCATGCCTGCTGCCCTCAATGCACGTTGATACTGCCCTCTTCGTCGCCGATCCATGCCTCGGATTCGGATCCTTGTGACGACGCGTCCTGAGAATTGCGCGCTGCGTGCGGTTCGTCAAGGCCCCCATGCCCGAACCCAGGACGGCCCGGAGACACGACGAAGATCACCATACCCCCCGCCGAAGCGGGCGCAAGGCAACCGTGGCCGCGCCCCCTGGAACGCCGAAGAGCGACCACCCGAATGGATGATCGCTCCTCGGTGCGACTGCGTTACAGCCTCAGCGGGCTGCGTTCAGCACGCGACGGTCGTACCCGACCGCGAAAGGTCTTACTTGACCTCGACGGAGGCGCCGGCGCCCTTGAGGGACTCGGCGGCCTTCTCGGCGGCGTCCTTGGCGACCTTCTCGAGAACGGGCTTCGGGGCGCCGTCCACGAGGTCCTTGGCCTCCTTCAGACCCAGCGAGGTCAGCTCACGCACGACCTTGATGACCTGGATCTTCTTGTCGCCGGCGCCGGTGAGGATGACGTCGAACTCGTCCTTCTCCTCGGCGGCCTCGGCCGGGGCGCCCGGGACGCCCGCAGCGGGGACGGCGACCGCGGCAGCGGCGGCGGTGACGTCGAACTTCTCCTCGAACGCCTTCACGAACTCGGAGAGCTGGATGAGGGTCATGCCCTCGAACTCGGCGAGCAGTTCGTCCTGGGTGAGAGCCACGATGGCTTTCCTTCCACTAATTCGGCAGGTGCCGGATGTACATGTCTGGCGGGCGTACGTTCGGCCCGCTACGACCGTCGCCTCAGGCGGCGGTCATCGTGCGAGCCGAATTACTCGGCACCGCCCTGCTCGTCCTGCTTGGCGCGAAGCGCGTCCACGGTGCGGACGAGCTTCGACGGGAGCGCCTGGAAGACCTGAGCAGCCTGCGTCTGCTTGCCCTTCAGGGCGCCCGCCAGCTTGGCGAGCAGAACCTCGCGGGACTCGAGGTCCGCAAGCTTCTTGATCTCGTCGGCGGACAGCGCCTTGCCATCAAGGACACCGCCCTTGATGACGAGACTCGGGTTGTCCTTGGCGAAGTCACGAAGACCCTTCGCCGCCTCGACCGGGTCACCGGTCACGAAGGCGACGGCCGACGAACCCGAGAAGAGATCGTCGATCGCGGTGATCCCGGCCTCGTTGGCCGCAATCTTGGTCAGGGTGTTCTTCGCCACACGGTAATGAGCGTTCTCACCGAGTGAACGACGCAGCTGCTGGAGCTGCGCCACGGTGAGACCGGTGTACGCGGTGATGACGGCGCCGTTGGAGTTGCGGAACTTGTCCCGCATCTCCTCAACGGCATCGACCTTGTCAGGCCTCGCCATGAGCCTCGGCCTCCTTCCGGGTGATTCGGACCGCGCGGACCCGAAGGAGGACTGGGGAAAACGAAACGCCCCGGCGCAGGCGCTCGGGGCGGACTCGACCGGTCGCGCGTACGTGGACGTACGCACTCCGGGAGCTCTTCCACTGTTACCTGCGCGGGTCGTCCGCGTTGTCAGCGGATCCTTCGGCCACCGCACCCTCTCTCGAGCGCACGGCAACGACCAGCGGTCTTTGGCTTCTGTAGAGAGTACGGGACGCTGTCACCGTCAAGCAAATCGGCCCTACGTGCCGTCGAGCGCCCCCCGCTTCAGCAGGTCCTTGAGGTCCGCCGTGTCCCCCTCCGGGGGCTTGTGGACCGCGGCCTGCACGCCGTAGTCGCTGTAGTACGCGGTCTGGGTCAGCGCTCCGGTGGCCGTACGGCCCTTCTCGACCTTCTTGACCAGCAGGTCCCGGTCGTCCACCCATATGTCGACGGTCTGTGTGGTGGCGCCCTCCACCCGCACGGTGCCGGAGTAGCGCGTGGTGCGCACGCCGCTCACCGTCTCCTCGCCGACCTTGCGCACGTCCGTGGAGGACAGCAGCAGCTTCACCGATGTGTGCGGGGCGTTGCCGCGCATCTGCTCGGCGAGATCGGCTCCGGAGCTGCCGGCGAGGTTCTTCAGGTCGTCGTAGGCGTACTTGATCCAGTGCTTGCCGTCGGCCTTCTCGGCGAAGGCCTCGCCCATGCGGGCGTAGTAGGCGTCGGGGAGGTAGCGCGCCTCCATCGACGTGGTGCCGAGCCGGCGCATCGTCTCGGCCGTGGTGCCGCCCGTGTAGGTGATCGTCAGGGTGCCGGTGAGGCCGTCGCCCCAGGCGAGGGTGCCGTGCGCCTTCATGGACAGCGCGGAGCCGACGGTGGTCGTGGACTTCACCCGGGCGGAGTCGGCCCGGTCGGTGGAGCGCTCCACGGTGCGCAGGGCGGCCGTCACGGCGCGGGAGGGCGTAGGGCGGTCCTCCTCGTCGGGGCGGTCGGAGGAGGTGCAGGCGGCCAGGGCCGTCAGCGCGGTCAGCAGCGCGATCCAGAACGCCGACCGGCGCGCCCTCGTGCTCGTCATTCGTCCCCCCTGTGCGAATCCCGTGAATGCACGCTAACCCAGGGGACCGACAAACGGAGGAGAGAAGGGGACGGGCCCCGCACCCGGGAAGGGGTGCGGGGCCCGTCGTCGAGCCTGGTGAGCCGTGGGCTCAGACCGCGGCCGGGTCCTCCTCGACGAGGAGGTTGCGGGTGCGGTTCGGGTCGACCGGGATGCCGGGGCCCATCGTGGTGGTGATGGCGGCCTTCTTGATGTAGCGACCCTTGGCGGCGGACGGCTTCAGACGGAGGATCTCCTCCAGCGCGGCGCCGTAGTTCTCCACCAGCTTGGTGTCGTCGAAGGACGCCTTGCCGATGATGAAGTGCAGGTTCGAGTGCTTGTCGACGCGGAACTCGATCTTGCCGCCCTTGATCTCGGTCACGGCCTTGGCCACGTCCGGGGTCACGGTGCCGGTCTTCGGGTTCGGCATCAGACCACGCGGGCCGAGGACACGGCCGAGGCGGCCGACCTTGCCCATGAGGTCCGGGGTGGCGACGACGGCGTCGAAGTCCAGGCGGCCCTTCGAGACCTCGTCGATCAGCTCGTCGGCGCCGACGATGTCGGCGCCCGCGGCACGCGCGGCCTCGGCACGGTCACCGGTCGCGAAGACCAGGACCCGGGCGGTCTTACCGGTGCCGTGCGGAAGGTTCACGGTGCCACGGACCATCTGGTCGGCCTTACGCGGGTCGACACCCAGACGGAAGGCGACCTCGACGGTGCCGTCGAACTTGGTCGTGGACGTCTCCTTGGCGAGACGGACGGCCTCGAGCGGGGCGTAGAGCTTGTCCCGGTCGACCTTGGCGTCCGCAGCGCGGAGAGACTTGCTGCGCTTGCTCACTACTGCTCCTGTGGTGTCTTAGGAGTTGTGGTCCGGGCCGAGCAGGCCCCGCCACT